>NZ_JALHBK010000002.1:0-656177 GCF_031570565.1 Nonomuraea sp. 3-1Str | reverse complement strand
GGTCGCGCACCGCCCAGCCGACGACCTTCACCGGCACCGTGCCGTACGGCCAGCCGTTGTGCCCGGCCATCACGTCCATCCACTTCTTGAACTGACGGGCCAGCGCGGCATGGATCTGGTCCCGCTGGGCCGCCGTCACCGTCGCCGTGGAGTCCCAGCGGACGCAGTAGTTGATGGAGCCCTTGTTGGCCATCACCTGGTCCCAGCCGTAGTTACGGAAGCCGTACAGGTCGTTGTACGTGCTCTCCTGGTGCTGCCAGACCTCGTTGAGCGGCGTGACCAGGTTGGCCGGCGGGTTCCAGGCGCTCGGGGTGCCGCCGCCCGACGGGTCGTTGGCGTATGCCTTGACCTCCAGCAGCCCGACGGAGCCCTGGCCGCTCTGCAGCACCACGCGCAGCCGGGTGGTGCTGACCTGGCCGAAGGTGACCTTGTTGTAGGCGTCCGTCCTGACGGGGTAGCCGCTCGCGTTCGGGACGTCGGCGTAGGCGCCGCCGGTCCAGTACTGGAGCTTCCAGGAGGCGGGGACGCGCACGCCGCCGCCGTCGTCGAAGAAGTAGATCTCGGCCGCCCGGAGGGTCTGCGACCCGCTCCAGGTCAGCTCGGCCCACTGGGAGCCGGTGTTGGGCCAGGTGCCCCAGCGGCGGTTGACCGTGTCGTTGGAGCGGGGCGGGTCGATGCCGTCGTTGAGCGCGGCCACGCTCTCCCAGGACGAGGTGTACGACGCGCTCGGGGTGGCGGACGTGGCGAGGTTCGTCTCCGCGTACGCGGCCTCGACCGGTAGGAGGAAGGCACTCACCAGCAGGAGCGGTAAGAGGGCCAGGCGTTTCATCGCGCCTCCAGGGCGGGGGTTGGGTGCCGCCGGATGTGGGGCCGCCCGGCACGCGCCGCCGTGCGGGGCGGCCCGTGCCGGGCGGGGTGTCACGTGACCATGTCAGCCGCGGGCACGGCTCACGGTCCGAACGCCTTGACCTCAAGGAGGCCGACCGAGCTGGAGCCGTTGCCGGTGAGCAGCACCCGCAGCCTGGTGGTGCCCGTGGCGGTGAACGTGACGGTGTTGTAGGCGTTCTTGGTCAGCGTGTACGCGCTCGCGCCGGGCACGTCCGCGTACGCGCTGCCGTTCCAGTACTGCAGCTTCCACGACGCCGGCATGTCGATGCCGTCGTCGTCGTCGAAGAAGTACACCTGCGCCTTGTTCAGGGTCTTCGCCGACGACCACGTCAGGTCCACCCACTGCTGCCCGGTCTCCGGCCAGCAGCCCCAGCGGGGGTTGACGGTGTCGTTGGAGGAGGGCGGGTCCACGCCGTCGTTCACGGCGTTGACGTTCTCCCACGACGAGGTGTACGAGGCCGTCGGGGTCGCCGAGGCGGCCAGGTTGCCCGCGGGCGGCTCCTGTGTGCCGCCCCGGTTGAACACCTTGATCTCGGTCAGGCCCGTCTTCGCGCCGGAGGCGTTGGTGGCGAGCACCCGCACCCGCTGGGCGTTGACCGCGCCGAACTTCACCACGTTGTAGTTGGCCTGCGGCGTCGCCGGGCTCTTGGCCTGGCTCGGCACGCTGACCCACGCGCTGCCGTTGTAGTACTGGATGTCGTACGCCGATGGCGCCCGGTAGGTGGTGCTCGCGGGGCGGCTGTCCTTGAAGTACAGGCGCACCTCGTTGAAGGTGCGGGCCGCGCCGAAGTTCAGCTCGTACCAGTCCTGGCTGTTGGGCGAGCCGCCCGCCCCCCAGAACGGCTCGTTGATCGGGTAGCCGTCGACGGCGCCCGCGACCGTGCTGCCCGAGCCCGTGTAGGAGGCGCTCGCGGTGGCGCCGGTGGCCAGGTTGGTCAGGTCGGCCGTCAGGTCCACGCCCGCCTTGGCCAGCATGTCCACCATGCGGGCGCCGGTCTGCGTCACCTGCGTGGGCGACTGCAGACCCGCCACCGCCACGTGGTAGGAGACGGTGCCGCTGGTGGTCACGTCACCGGTGGCCGGGTCCCAGGTGAAGGGCACCAGCGAGTTGACCGTCGCGGCGCGGTTGCCGTTGACGTAGATCGAGTAGCCCTCCGGCACGCCCGGGTAGCGCACGACGCCGTCGGACGGGTCGTCCCAGACGATGGTCAGGTCGGCGTTGCGGTAGCGCAGGTTGTTGACGGTGAAGTGGGACCAGCCGATGTTGATGGGCGAGAGCTCCACCTTGGCGTCGTTGCGCGGCCGCAGGCCGGCCACGTCCTCGATCACGGTCCAGTTGCTGCTGCCGAGGATGTTGTGGTGGATCCACGACCGGTACGTGATCGCGGAGCCGTTCCAGTCGGCCCAGAACTCGTTGGCGTCCGGCCACTGGGTGTTGCCGTTGACGTACTGCGCCCAGGCGTTCCAGTAGAGCAGCTTCTTGTAGTCGTTCGCCGTCATCCACGAGTTGGGATAGTTGCGCAGCACCGATGAGTACAGCCTGAACTGCACGGTCGAGTTGATGGTGGAGAAGTTGTTCGACCCCGGCTGGCCGGCGTCGGCCGCTGCCTTCTTGTCCACCTGGTTGGCCGTGTAGAAGGGGAAGATCGGGTACTGGGCCGGGTCGTCGTACAGGCGCAGGGCCTGCTTGTACGTGGCGGTGTTGGGGATCGCGCCGACCGCGAACGGGTAGTAGTTGTTGATCTCCTTCCACGGCACCCATTCGTTGGTCGACTTCAGCCGGTGCTCGAAGAGCTGCCGGTTCGGGTTCCACAGCACGTTGACGATGGCGTTCTGGATCTGCGTGGCCAGGGTCCGCATCTCGGTGGCCTTGGCGGTGTTGCCGATCGCCTCGTACGCCTGGGCCGCGGCCAGCGCGCCGCTGTACTGGTAGGCCGACTCGGCCCGGTCCATGTTGCCGCTCTTCCAGTGGAAGGAGACGGCGTCGGCGTCGTTGCCGGTCAGGGCGCCCCAGTCGTACTCGATGAGCTTGTTGTTGTCGTGGTCGTAGTAGGCGAGCTGTCCCTTGACGTCGCCTTCGGCGTAGCGGGCCAGGTTGGCCGCGATGGCGGGCTGACCGCCGTGGATCTGGTAGCTGCGCCACGCCGCCTCGGCGATGTACTGGGTGTAGCTGTTGGACCAGTTCTCGGGGTCGCCCGGGTTGTCGACGAAGCGGCCGTTCTTCGACACCTGGCCGACGCTGAGCCAGTCGCCGTAGGAGTACTTCGGGTCGCGCAGGTACTTGAGGTCGTCGATGTGCATCGGCTGGGTGAGCGCGATCGCGTTGTTGTAGCCGAGCACGCCCTCGGTGGAGGTGGGGAACTGGAACGTCTGCCCCGGGATGTCGGCGTCGAGGTTGTTGAAGCGCATCAGCCACCAGCGGTAGTAGATGTTCTTCTTGATGGCCGGCTCCGGCACGTCGATGTAGGGCACGTTCTGCGCCCACCACCGGTTGTAGGCCCGCACGTGGGTGGCGAAGGCCGTGGCGTTCGAGTAACCGGCGTACGCGTCGTACTCGGTGCGCGACTCGGGGATCTCGTTGGTGACGAAGCCCATGACCAGCTTGGCGGTCACGGTGGCGCCGGCCGCGACGGTCACGGACCGGTTCAGGCCGCCGCTGGAGACGGTGAACCCGTCACCGGTGAGCCTGGGGTAGATCGTGGTCAGGTTGTTCTTGGCGTTGACCTGCCCGGTCAGCTCGCTGCCGCTGCCGGACGTGGCGTACGGCGAGGTGGCCCGGAGCTGGAGGGTGGCCGAGCCGGAGCCGTTGTTCGTGATCGACAGGTTGGTCACGGCGACGTTGTTCTCGGTGATGAACTTCGTCTGGTTGACCGTGATCGAGCCGCTGGTGTGGACGCTCTTCCAGTGGCTCGGCGCCTGCCAGCGGGAGTTGACCTGCTCGGTGAAGGTGCCCGGGGTGATGGCGACGGTGTAGGCGTTGTTGTCGCTGATGCTCTCCCAGTACGCGACCTGGCCGGCGAAGCCGAGCGTGCCCGGCGTGTGGGTCTTCATGAACAGGGCCCGGCCGCGCGACATCAGCCAGGTGCCGGCCGGGTCGTTGCCGGGCCGGGCGAGCAGCCGGTCCATCCAGAAGTCGGTGCCGGAGCTCTCGGCGTCGTAGATGGACTGCATCATGTTGCCCGGCGTGTACGAGACCGGCGCCGCCGGTACGGCCGGGCCGCTGAAGGTGGGGAACCCGATCGTCTGCGCCGCCCGGGCCGGGGCCCCGGCCACGAGCACGCCCGCGACGAGCAGCAGGGCGGTCAGGCCCCGCCGGACGACGCGCCTCATCACAGAGCCGTTCATCACAGGGCCATCCATTCCAGGACGCCGGTCGAGTAGCCGGACTTCGAGGTGATGCTCAGCCGCAGCCGCGTCGTCGAGACGGCGGGGAAGGACGTCACGTTGTAGGTGTTGGCGGCCGTCCCGCAGGCCGACTGTCCCGGTACGTCCACGTACGCGGTGCCGTTCCAGTACTGCACCTTGCAGGAGGCGGGCAGGTCGATGCCGAGGTCGTCGTCGAACCAGTAGGTCGCGATCTTGCTGATCGACTGCACGCTGTTCCAGCGGTACTCCAGCCACTCGGTGCCCTGGTGGTCCCAGTTGCCGTAGGCGCCGTGGCTGTGGTCGGCCGAGCCGGTCGGCACGTACCCGTCGTTGACGGCGCCGAGGGTCTCCCACGAGGAGACGTACGAGGTGGACGGCGTCGCGCTCAGGGCCAGGTTGGTGCCGGTCGGCGGGCCGCCGGGACCGCCGCCGGGCCCGGTCGTCTGGACGACCTTCTGCATGGTGCCGTCGGCGTTCCAGTAGAGCTTGTCGAGCGTCACCGAGCGGCGGAAGTTGCCGCCGCCCGGGCTGCTCGCGTTGTGGTAGACCATGTACCACTGGCCCTTGAACTCGATGATCGCCGGGTGGTTGGTGGTCGAGGTGACCTGGTCGAGCACCACCCCGCGATGGGTCCACGGGCCGAGCGGGCTGCTCGCGGTGGCGTAGCGGATGCAGGCGTAGCCGGAGGCGGCGCAGCCGGAGTCGTTGGCCGCGTAGGCGAGGTAGTAGGTGCCGTTGCGCTTGAACATCCAGGGCGCCTCCCAGAAGTTCGAGACGCCCTGCGGGGTGATGACCGAGCCGTCCAGGTTGATCATGTCGGGCTTGAGCTTGGCGGCACGCAGGCCGTAGTAGGAGCCCCAGTAGATGTAGGACTGGCCGTCGTCGTCGGTGAAGACGGTGGGGTCGATGTTGAGCGGCGAGGAGTTGGGGGTGCTGTCGCTGATCAGCGGGCCGCCCTTGGCGTCGCGGAACGGGCCGAGGGGGCTGTCGCCGACGGCGACGCCGATGTCCATCCAGCCGGCGCCGTTGCCGTTGACGGGGGCGTACCAGTAGTACTTGCCGCCCTTCGGCTCGACCTCGCCGGCCCACGCGTCGGCGCCGGCCCAGGGGAAGTCTGAAAGTTTCAGCTTGGCGCCCTGGTCGGTCCAGGTGGTCGCGTCCCCTGAGGTGAACACGTGCCAGTCGCGCATGACGAAGTTCGTGCCGCCCGTGGGGGCCTCGTCGTGGCCGGTGTAGAGGTACATGGTGTCGCCGACCACCAGGGCGGCCGGGTCTGCGGTGTAGATGGAGGTGGTGATGGGTGCGGCGGCGGGGGCGGGTGCCGCGGATGCGACGACCAGCCCCAGCGCGGCCACCGCGCCGAGGATCGTGGTTCGCAGGCGTCTCATGCAGGGCTCCTGGGGGGTAGAACCTAGCCTTTGATTGGTTAGCGCTAACATTTCTGAGCGGTGCATAGGGGATCTTGTCGCGATACAGGTGATCAACGCGCTGGGGCGCGGCGCCCTGAGTGTTTGCGATATCAAAAGCGCCGTCAAGACCCAAAATGATCGCCCAGCTCACAGCGCGAGAACCGGGTAGTGCGGCCCGAACCGCGGGCGTGCAGGGCACCTCGCGTGCAGCGCCTCGGCCGCGCCGTCCGCCGCCGGCGAGTCTGGGAACTCAACCGCGGTCGGGGTCAAGCGGCACGTCAGAGCAGGCGTCTCTGCACGACGTCGGCGATGACCGCGTTCACGACCTTGCCCACCGCCTCGGAGTCCGGCGGACCCTGCTCCCGGTCGGCGAACAGCATGTGCGCGCTCCCGATCAGGCAGAGCGCGAGCGCGTCCACGTCGGCGTCCGCGGCGATGCGCCCCATCTCGCACTCGTCTCCGAGGTAGGCGCCGATCACACCGGCGGCCTGCGTCAGCACCGGGACACCGGGCACGGGCCGGACCTGGCGCAACCGGGCGCGCAGTTCGTCCCGGAAGATGATGAGACTGACGACCGACACGGTGACCGGGTCGAACAGCTGGATCAGCGCCGCAGTGAGGTGGGCGGCGACGGTGCCGGTCCCGGCCGAGCCGCGCAGGTCCGCGGCCAGGCCGTCGAGCCGGGCGATGCGTTCCTGCACCAGCTCGACCAGGAAGTCGTCGAAGTCCTCGAAGTGCCGATGGAGGACGCCTTTGGCGACGCCCGCCTCCTCCGTGACGGCTCGGCTGGTCAGCCCGTTCGCCCCGTCCCGGAGCAGGACGCGCTCGGCGGCGGCGAACAACTGCTGCCGCACGTCTCGGAGGGCCACTCCCGTCGGCATCGCCTGTTCTCCCCTACATCCGACCTTCGCTCTACGCGAAACGCTATCCGGTTGTCGAGTGGGCGGTCGCCCACTATGGTGGGCGCATGCCCACTCTACCGCGGGAGCCCTCCCTGCCTTCGAAGCAGTCTTCCCACCAGGCCAGGCAGATGGCCGAATCGTTCGGGACCGACACCGAACGCTACGACCGGGCCCGGCCCCCCTATCCCGACGCCCTCGTGCAACGGATCATCGCCGCCTGCCCCGGTCCCGACATCGCCGACGTCGGCTGCGGCACCGGCATCGAAGCCCGGCAGTTCCAGGCGGCCGGCTGCAAGGTGCTGGGCATCGAGCCGGACGCGCGGATGGCCGAGTTCGCCCGCCGGACCGGGGTCGAGGTCGAGGTCGCGACGTTCGAGGACTGGGATGCCGCCGGGCGCACGTTCGACGCGGTCGTCGCCGGGCAGTCCTGGCACTGGGTGGACCCGGTCGCGGGCGTGGCCAAGGCGGCTCAGGTGCTGCGCCCCGGCGGCCTGCTGGCGGTGTTCGCCCACGCGTACGACCCTCCGGCCCCGATCGCGGAGGCGTTCGCCGCCGTACTGCGGCAGGTGGTGCCCGACTCGCCGTTCAGCGCCGGCCCGCCGAGACCGGGCCGGGAGATCTACCGGCAGATGTTCGCCACGTTCGCCGACGGCATCCGGCAGGCCGCCGCGTTCGGCGAGCCGGAGCAGTGGCGATTCGACTGGGAGCGGCACTACACCCGCCACGAATGGCTCGACCTGCTGCCCACCACCGGCGGACTCACCCGGCTCCCGCCGGACAAGCTGGCCGAGGTGCTGGAGGCCGTCGGAGCCGCCGTCGACGCGGCCGGAGGCGGCTTCACCATGCAGTACACGACGATGGCGGTCACCGCGTCCCGGAACGCCTGAGCCTCCCCGCCGTCGATGGGCGCGGACCTGGAAGGTGCGCAGAGCGGTGGCGGATGAGAGGAGGCTCCCGACGCGACCTCGTCGTCCGATGAGAGAAACTCCGGCGCGGCCGCGAACCAACGAACGTGCGGTGGCATCCAACAGGAGCACGGCGTCGGAAGGGACTCATGTGATCATCTGGTTGGGCGACACCTTGGGGGCAGGCGACCGCATGACGCAGGACGCCTCGCAGCCGTGAGCGTCTCCCAGGCATGGTGACCCGCAAACGCGCCCCGCGCTCCACGCGGCGCATCGACGTGACCCGCCTTCCCGAGGACGTCGTGGCGCTCATCGACGCCCTCGATCCTGGCGAGGACCTGGTCCTCACGCGTGACGGGGCGTCGATCGCGACGATCTCCAGCACCATCGACGTGGTCCAGGGCGCCATCGTCGATCGCGACGCGCCGGACGAGGCCGACGACGAAGCACCGATCGACTACGAGAGTGTGACAGTCGTGGCCACCGCGATGGAGCTGTCCACCGCGGCTCGGGTCGCGCTCTCCACCCAGCTCGGGGCCGACTACGTGGTGCTCGACATGCACGCGGCTCCCGCGACGACCGATGTGCTGCTGGTACCTCCAGGCAGCCCGCAGTTGATCGCAGCGCTCCGATCGATGTTCCCGAAAGCTCGCGTCATCGTCACCGAGATCGAGGACCACGAACTCGGAGTTCAGTACTACGGCCCCGTCCGACGGCTGCTCAACGCCGGCGCTGATGGTTATCTACCACCGGCGACCCTCCCGCTCCTGGCCAGGCAGCTCGACTACACCCTGAATCAGGGGCGGGAGATCGCCGGCGGGGCCGCGACACCACTGCAGATCGCACCGACCGTGGAGCCGTCGGATCCAGCCGACGAATGACCCCGCGCCTCTTCGCCGGACCGTCCTGTCCCATGGGGAGGTGCGCGCCGTTCCGCACCCCCGGTTCGGACGGCATGCTCAGGCGCGGGACCCGGAGTCGATCCTGTCGAGAACGGTGTGGTCGAGGCTGTGCCGGGCGCCGTCGCGGAAGGCGGCGGTGAAGTCCCGGTCCCCGAGCGCCCGGCGGGCCTGGTCCGCGCAGCTCTCGTGCCAGACGGCGTGGTACCAGAGCCGGGTCGGCGAGGAGTCCACCGCCTGCCACAGCGCGTGCGCGGCACCCAGCACCCAGGCGGCTCGCGCGTGGTCGCCGCCCGCCCCGGCGATCCACGCCAGCACCTCCAGGCACTGGGTCAGGCACCACCGGTCGTTGATGTGCGCCGTGAACGCGGCGGACTCCCGCACCAGCGACTCGGCGCGATCCCGGTCGCCCAGGCTCCAGGCGGCAATGCCCAGGGAGAGCTGGGCGTAGCCGCGGGACACGGCCGCCCGCCGCTCCTCGCACAGCGCCAGCAGTTCCTCCCCGTGCGCGGCGGCCCGTCCCGGGTCGTGGACCGAGCCGTAGGTGGCCGCGAAGTAGAGGTCGAGCGCCACTCCGGCCACGTCGTCCATGGCGCGGTGCAGGACGAGTGACTCCTCCAGCAGCTCCAGCCCGCGCCGTACGTCCCCGGCGACGTACGCGGCGAGCCCCGAGATGCGGATGACGTACGGCAGGAGCCGCTCGTCCCCGGTGCTCAGCGCGAACGCGTGGCTCTCCTCCAGCCGGGGCATGGCCCCGGCCACGTCGCCCTGGCGGAGGGCCAGCATGCCGTCGACCCACAGCGCCGTGGCGCGGGCGTGGCTGGGGGCTGGCGCGAGGTCCAGGCCGCGCTCCAGCCAGTACCGCCCCTCGGTCAGCGAGCCCGTGGGCAGGCTGAACGACCACATCGTCGAGGCCGTCCCCAGGCCCACGACGGCCGTGTCCGGCTCGCCCAGGCACAGCTCCAGGGCGGCGCGCACGTTGGGCTGCTCGCGCTGGAGCAGCAGGTAGCGGTCGAGCTGCTCGGGGACGAGCTCGTCGACCCGGTGGCCGCTCACCAGGTCGCGGTAGTGGCCGATGTAGCGCAGCCGCAGCGCCCGGCTCTCTTCCGGCTGGAGCCGCTCGCCACCGTAGCCCCGGATGCACTCCAGCATCCGGTACCGCGTCCCACCCTCGGAGTACTCGCTGACCAGGACGGACTTGTCCACCAGCCCCGCGATCAAATCGAACACCTCGGCGGAGGCGATGCCGTCGCCCGCGCAGACCGCCTCGGCGGTGTCCAGGTCGACGCTTCCGGGGAACATCGACAGCCGGGCCCAGAGCCGCTGCTCCGGCGGCGAGCACAGCCGGTAGCTCCAGTCCATGGTCGCGCGGAGCGTGCGGTGGCGCGGGAGCGTGACGGCGCTCCCCGCGACGGGGACCTCCAGGAAGTCGTCCAGCTCCCGCATCAGCCCGTCGAGCCGCAGCGTGCGCAGCCGCACGGCGGCCAGCTCGATGGCCAGCGGGATGCCTTCGAGGCGCTGGGCGAGCCGCGCCACGGTGGCCGCGTTGCGCGCGTCCACGGCGAACCCCGGCTGCACGCTGGCGGCACGGTCCGTGAAGAGCCGCACCGAGTCGTGGCGGGCGATCTCCCGGGCCGGGCTGCCGGGGTCGGGCACGGGCAGCGACGGCACCGCGAGGACCTGCTCGCCGTACACGCCGAGGATCTGCCGGCTGGTCACCAGCACCCGCATGCGGGGCGCGCCGCGCAGGATCCGGTCCACCAGCTCGGCGCAGTCGGGCAGCAGGTGCTCGCAGTTGTCGAGGATGAGCAGCATGCGCTTGTCCGACAGGTAGTCTACCAGCAGCGCCGTGGGGTCGGGCCCCTGGTCGCGCAGCCCCAGGGCGGCGGCGACGGTCGGCCCCAGCAGGTCGCCGGTCTCCAGGGTGCCGAGCTCGACCACCTGGACGCCGTCCTTGTACGCGGCGCGCAGGCTCTCGCAGATCCGCCGAGCCAGCCGGGTCTTGCCCACCCCGCCCGTGCCGGTCAGCGTCAGGAGCCGGGCCCTGACCAGGATCCTGCGCGCGGCGGCCAGCTCGCTCCTGCGGCCGACGAAGCTCGACACCTCCTTGACGGGGCCTGGCCGGGCATGGTCACCGTCCGTGAACGGTCTCATGACGCACCTCCTGACCACGGCTCGTCCACGGACAGGTCCTGCTGGCCGATCCAGGCCGCGATCTGCACGCGCGAGCTGAAGCCGAGCTTGCTGAGGATCTTCTCGACGTGTCCCTCGGCCGTACGCTGGGCGATCACCAGGGAGGCCGCTATCGCCTTGTTGCTCATGCCCCGGGCGACGAGCCGGGCGATCTCCATCTCGCGCCTGGTCAGCGGCGAGGAGTCGCGCGGGCGCTCGCCGGTGCTCCTGTCGGCCCGCAGCGCGTAGGCGATCACCTGGGCGGGGGTCATCGTGGCTCCCTTGCGGAAGGCCGTCTCGAACCTGCGGTCGCCGATGGCCGCCCGCGCCGCCTTCACGCACGCGTCGTGGTAGTCGGACAGGTGACCGAACAGCGGCCCGCCGAACGCCCGCCGCATCTCCTCCAGCGCGCCGAGCAGCGTCGCGGCCCGCCGCCCGTCGCCCTCTCCGGCCGCCATCCAGGCCAGGGCCTCGGCGCACAGCGCGATGCCCAGAGGGTCCTTGAACGGCTCCTTGAGCCTGATGGCCTCGCGCTCCATCTCCACCGCGCGCCGCGTGTCGCCCTGCTTCCACACCTCTATCCCGTACGTCCACAGGGTGTAGGAGCGGAACCAGCGCTCCCGGCGCGTCTCGCACAGGCGCAGGCACTCCTCGAAGCTGTCCACCGCCTCGTCCGCGCGGCCCAGCAGCGACCGGGCCGTCCCGAGGTAGATGAGCGAGTTGGCCACGAGCATCTGGTCACCGGTGGCCCGGCCGCATTCCAGCGCCTCACCGAGCAGGTCCAGGGCCTCGGGCAGCTCGCTCTGGAGGACCGCCGCGAGTCCCCCGACGTAGGCGGCGGCTCCCGTGATCCCGTCGTCGCCGAGCTCGCGGTTCAGCTCGCGGCATTCGGCCAGCAGGCCGACAGCCACGCCGAAGTCGCTCTGCAGCACCGCGAGCCGCGCGTCGACGCACAGCGCCCGTGCGCGCGCCCGCACCGGGGCGGCGTCGACGGCGAGCAGCCGGTCGAGCCAGCCGCGCCCCTCGCGCGGCGAGTCGGCGGCGATCCAGTAGTAGCGCAGCGCGGCGGCCAGGGTCATGCCCGCCTCGGCCTCCCCCGGCGTGGACACGCAGTAGTCCAGCGCGGAGCGGACGTTGTCGTGCTCCAGGCGCATGAGCCGATACCAGGTCACCTGGTCGGGGCCGAACCACGCCTGGTGCATCCGCGTCGCGAGGTCGTGGTACCAGACGCGGTGCCGGCGTCGCAGCTCCCCCTCCTCGCCGGACTCGCGCAGCTGGTCGCGGCCGTACTGGCGGATCGTCTCCATCAGCCGGAAGCGCACCATGGAGCCGTGCTCCTCGCGCAGCAGGATGGACTTCTCCACCAGGCCGATGACCACGTCGACGATCTCCTCGGCGGCGATGCCGTCACCGGCGCAGACGTACTCCGCGGCCTCCAGGTCGAGGCTGCCGGAGAAGACCGACAGACGCGCCCACAGCAGCCTCTCCTGCTCGGTGCACAGGGCGTGGCTCCAGTCGATGAGCGCCCTCAGCGTCTGCTGCCGCGGCAGCCGCGCCCGCGAGCCCGTCGTGAGCAGCCCGAAGCGGTCCTCCAGCCGGGAGAGGAGCTGCTCGGCGGAGATGACGCGCAGCCGCACGGCCGCCAGCTCGATGGCCAGCGGGATTCCGTCCAGGCCCCGGCAGATGCGGGTGACGGTCTCCCGGTTCGCGTCGGTGATCTCGAAGTCGGGCACGACGGCCCGGGCGCGCTCGGCGAACAGCCGCATCGCGTCGGACCGCTCGGGCGGCTCCCCGCCGGGCCGCTGCCCGTTCATCCCGGGCACCGGCAGCGCCGGGACCACCATGGTCTGCTCGCCGGGGGCGCCGAGCGCCTGCCTGCTGGTGGCGAGGATGCGCAGGCCGGGCGCGGCGCGTACGAGTGTGGCGGCGAGCACCGCGCACTCGTGCAGCAGGTGCTCGCAGTTGTCCAGGACCATGAGGATCTGACGGTCGCGCAGATGGTCGGCGAGCACGTCCATCGGCTCCCGGGAGGAGTGGTCCACGATCCGCAGGTTCTCGATCACCGCCTGGACCAGCACCCCGGAGCTCTCCAGCGCGGCCAGCTCGACCAGGCACACACCGTCGCGGAACGCGCGCCGCACCTCGGCGGCGACCCGCAGGGCCAGCCGGCTCTTGCCGACCCCGCCCACGCCGGCGAGGGTCACCAGCCTGGAGCCGGCCAGTAGGCGCTTGACCTCGGCGATGTCCTGCCGGCGGCCCACGAAGCTGGTCAACTCGGCCGGCAATCCGCCGGCGGTCCAGCCGTCCGTTCCCCGTGACGTCATGACTGCTCCACAATCCGGCGGCGGGGTCCCCTTCCTCGTCACCGGCCGACAGAACTCAGCGTACGCCCATCCCCATACCCCCATCCGGCAAGATCGTCGCAGGTCAGAGGCATCGCGAGAATCGGGTTCGCGCGTGGATCTTGCAAGTGGGCGAGGCGTTGGTACCGTCATGGTCAGGAGCGGTCAGGAGCGGTCAGGATCACCGGTCACCCGGGGGGACACATGACGGACACCTCGATGATGCCGCTGCACATGCGTCGGGACGGGTTCGACCCCATCCCCGAGCTGGGCGCGCTGCGCGACGACGAGGGCGTCAGGCGGGTCACCACGCCGTTCGGCGTCGAGGCGTGGCTGGTCACCCGCCACGCCGACGTGCGCGCGGTCCTGGGCGACGCCGAGCGCTTCCCGCTGTCCCAGCTCGGCCTGGCCCGGCTGCCCGGCGCGCCGCCGGTCAGCGACGAGGAGCTGGCCGTCCTGCGGGCGGGCAACCTGCTCGCCCACGACCCTCCGGAGCACACGCGGCTGCGGCGGCTCCTGACGCCCGAGTTCACGCTCCGCCGGATGCGCCGCCTGGAGCCACGCGTGACGAGCATCGTCGAGGAGCATCTGGACGCGATGGAGAAGGCCGGACCGCCGGCCGACCTGGTGCAGGCGTTCGCGCTGCCGATCCCGTCACTGGTGATCTGCGAGCTGCTGGGCGTCCCCTACGCCGACCGCGAGGGCTTCCAGCACCGCACCAGCCGGATGCTGGACGTGTCGGTGCCCGTCGAGAAGCGCATCGAGCTCCAGCTGGAGTCACGCGCCTACATGTCCGAGCTGGTCGCGCGGATCATGGCCGACCCCGGCGAGGAGCTGCTGGGCATGCTGGTGCGCGAGCACGGCGGCGAGGTGACGGCGGCCGAACTGACCGGCATCGGCAGCCTGCTGCTGTTCGCCGGCCACGAGACGACCTCCAACATGCTCTCCCTCGGCACGCTGGCGCTGCTGCGCCACCCGGACCAGCTCCGCATGCTGCGCGAGGACCCCGAGCGGGCCGATGCCGCGGTGGAGGAGCTGCTGCGCTGGCTCAGCATCGTCCACTCCGGCACCAGCAAGGTGGCGGCCGTGGACACCGAGATCGCCGGCCACGCGATCCGGGCCGGGGAGATGGTGATCTGCGCGCTGCCGACCGCCAACCGCGATCCGGAGCTGCTGCCCGACCCGGACGCGCTGGACATCACGCGCGGGGCGCCCGGCCACGTGGCCTTCGGCCACGGCGTCCACCACTGCCTGGGCGCGCCGCTGGCCCGCATGGAGATGCGGATCGCGTTCCCGGCGCTGCTGCGCCGGTTCCCCGGCCTGCGCCTGGCCGAGCCGGGGCCCTCCTTCCGCTCCTTCCACGTCGTGTACGGGCTGACCGCGCTGCCCGTCGCCTGGTGACGCGGGCGCACGGGGGCGCTACGGCTCGGTGACCTCGGCGACGTCCACCCGGTGGTGCTGGTCGCGCAGCCGCTGGATCGCCTCGGCGGGGGCGCGGGAGTCGACCACGATGACGTCGAACGCCTCCAGCGGGGCCACCCGGTGCAGGGCCACCCGGTCGAGCTTGGTGTGGTCCACCGCGAGGACGCAGCGCGTGCCGGAGGCCAGCATGGCCCGCTTGACCAGCACGATCTCCTGCTCCTGGTGGAAGGCGTGCCGGTCGGACACGGCCGAGGTGGAGACCACGACAGTGTCGGTGTTCATCGCCTCGACCGCGTCGACGCAGGCCACCCCGAGGAACGAGTCGTGCGTCGGGTAGTACTCGCCGCCGAGCGCCATCAGCCGGATGCCGGGCACGGGCGCCAGCAGCCGGATGGCCTCCAGGAAGTTGGTCACCACGGTCAGCGGGGTGACCTCGCTCAGGTGCCGGGCGACGGCCAGCGCGGTCGTGGAGTCGTCGAACATGACGGAGCTGCCCGGCTCGATCAGTCCCACGACATGCCGGGCGATCGCCTCCTTCTCCGCGGTCTGGGCGGTCTTGCGGTAGGCGATGTTGCTCTCGAACACGCTGGTCGCCTGGGCGCTGGCCCCGCCCCGGAACTTGCGCACCATGCCCTGGGTCTCCAGCACGTCCAGGTCACGGTGGACGGTCATCACGCTCACCTCGAAGGTCTCGGCGAGCTCCGCCATCGAGACCGAGCCCTGGCGCATGACATGCTCGGCCATCGCCTGGCGTCTGCTGGCCCCGCTGGCCGCGCGTGGACGCGACTTCACCTGCTGCGCTCCCATGCCTCGATGCCCATGTCTGTTTGTTACGGCGACTCAATCTCTCACACCCTTGACACCTCGGGGAGTGCCTCATAGTCTCCACGCAACATCACAAGTTCACACGTTTTAGCGTTAGATTTAACGCCACCCCCCGATGCCGCCCGTAACCGCAGCGCATCAACGACCCTCCCAATTAAAACGTTCGCATGCCACCCCACCCCCCGCCGCGTGGGAGTTGTACGGAGGAGACCCCATGACCGACCTACGCGAAGCCCGCATGAGCCGCGCCCAGTTCTTCCGCATGATGGGCGGGCTCGCAGCGGCCGCCGCGGCCACCGCCTGCTCCACCAAGCCGGAGGCCACCACCGCGCAGGGCGGCCGGCCCGCCGCCACCCAGCTCAGGTTCGTCGGCGTCGCCGACCAGAAGGCGCCCATGGACGAGCTGGTCGCCGCCTACAAGCAGGCCAAGCCCAGCGTCTCCCTGTCCACCTCCTTCGCGCCGACCGACCAGGTGCAGACCTCGGTCCGTACGCAGCTCGGCGCCGGCAACGCCCCCGACCTGCACGTCGTCTACCCGGGCAACGGCAGCGCCATGTCGATGAGCCAGATCGCCAAGGCCGGCCTGCTCGCCGACCTGTCCGACCAGGCGTGGACCCAGACCATCCCGACCGGGTTCAAGCCGGCCTTCCAGATGGACGGCAAGACCTACATGTACTCGGCCGGCTCCTCGGTCATCGGCGCCGTCTACAACAAGAAGGCGTTCGCGAAGGCCGGCATCGAGGCGCCGCCCACCACGTGGACCGAGTTCCTCTCCGTGTGCGACAAGCTGAAGAAGGCCGGGATCACCCCGATCGCGCTCGGCGCCCAGACGCCGTGGGTCACCCAGCTCATCACGTACGCGCTGGTGCCCTCCACCGTGTACGCCAAGGACCCCACCTTCGACGACAAGCAGCTCGCCGGGCAGGCCAGCTTCGCCCAGTCGGGCTGGCGCGACGCCATGGAGATGTACCTGGAGCTGCAGAAGCGCGGCTTCTTCAACGACAACCCCAACGGCACCACGTTCGAGCAGCAGACCTCGATGGTGGCCACCGGCAAGGCGGCCATGGCCATCCAGGTCTCCGCCGTGCTGCCCGACTTCCGCAAGGCCGCCGCCACGCCCGACGACCTGTCGATGTTCCCCGTGCCGGGCGCCGACTCCGCCGACCAGGTGTGGATCCCCGCCGGCGTGGTGGTCGGCCTGGGCGCCGCCGCCAAGGGCAAGAACGCGGCCGAGGCCAAGGCGTTCATCGACTTCCTCGGCAAGCAGGAGAGCATCAACCGCTGGGCCAAGGCCATCTCCGCCATCCCGCTCACCCAGGACTCCAGCTCCACCATCGACCCGGCCGTGCAGTCGTTCCTGCCGTTCACCAAGGACCGCGCGGTGCCGTTCATGGACCAGCGCTGGCCGAACGCCGAGGTGCAGCCCGTGCACTTCGCGGTCGTCCAGGAGCTGCTGGCCGGCAAGACGAAGATCGACGACGCTCTCAAGAAGATGGACGAGGCGTACGCCAAGTGACCACGGACGTCGCCCGGAGCCTCCCCTCCACGGCCCGCCGGCCGTGGGGGAGGTTCAGCTCGCTCACCCCTTCGTGGATCTTCGCCCTGCCGGCCCTGCTCGTGTACGCCGCCGTCGTGCTGTACCCGAGCCTGGCCGGCATGTTCTACGCCTTCACCGACTGGAGCGGCATCGGCGAGGAGAAGTCCTTCGTCGGGCTGGCCAACCTGACGGCCATGTTCCACGACGACCAGGCCATGGGCTCGATCGGCAACACGCTGCTGCTGACCGTGACCATCGTCGCGGTGCAGAACGGCGTGGGGCTGCTCCTCGCGCTCGGCGTGCACGTCAAGCTGAAGAGCCGTGCCGTCCTGCGGGTGGTGTTCTTCGCCCCCGTCGTGGTCAGCCCGGTCATGGTGGCCTTCCTGTGGAAGTACATCTACAACCCGGATCCGACGGCGGGCCTCAACGGCCTGCTCGGCACCCACATCGACTGGCTCGGCAACCCGTCGCTGGCGCTGTGGTCCATCGCCGGCACCGTGGTGTGGCAGTACGCCGGCTACTCGATGGTCATCTTCCTGGCGGGGCTGGAGGGGATCCCGCCGGAGCTGCACGAGGCGGCGATGATCGACGGCGCGGGGACGTGGCAGCGCTTCCGCTACGTCACCTGGCCGCTGCTGGCGCCGTCGCTGACCATCAACCTGATGCTGTCGACGATCGGCGGGCTCAAGCTGTTCGACCAGGTCTTCGCGGCCACGAACGGCGGCCCCGGCTACGCCACCGAGACGCTCTCGACGGTCCTGTACAAGCAGGCGTTCGTCTTCGGCAAGTTCGGCTACAGCACGGCGATCGCGCTGGTGCTGGCGCTGTTCGTGGCGGCCGTGTCGATGGTGCAGCTCTACTATCTCCGCAACCGTGAGGTGGCCCAGTGAAGCGGACGTTTCTCCTGGAGATCGTCATGGTCGCGGTGGCCGTGGCGTTCCTCTTCCCGGTGTACGCGCTGATCACGCTGTCGCTGAAGGACCCGGCGCAGATCTCGCACACCCCGCTGTCGCTGCCCTCGCCGCCCACACTGGACAACTTCGGCAAGGCGTGGACCGCCGCCGCGCTCGGCCCGTCGCTGGTCAACAGCACGGTGATCACCGTGGTCAGCCTCGTCGCGCTGGTGGCGCTCGGCTCGTTCGCGGCCTACTACCTGGCCCGCGCCAAGAGCCGGATGGGCTACGGCTTGTACGTGCTGTTCCTGCTCGGCATCGTGCTGCCGTTCCAGCTCGGCATGATCCCGCTCTACCAGCTCGTGACCGACCTCGGGCTGATCGGCTCCCACACCGGGATGATCATCTTCTACACGGGGATCCAGCTCCCGTTCACCGTGTTCCTCTACACGGGCTTCATCCGGGCTCTGCCGCGCGACTACGCCCACGCCGCCCAGATCGACGGCGCCTCCCACTTCACCGCCTTCACCAAGGTGGTCTTCCCGCTGCTGCGGCCCATCACGGGCACGGTGCTGATCCTCAACGCCGTGTTCATCTGGAACGACTTCTTCACCCCGCTGCTGTACCTGGGCGGGTCGGGATTCGAGACGATCCCGGTGAGCGTCTTCGCCTTCGTCGGCCAGTACGTCTCCGACCACGGCCTGGTCTTCGCCGGCCTGGTGCTCGGGGCGCTGCCGATCGTCGTCGCGTTCCTGCTGCTCCAGCGGTACGTCATCAAGGGCTTCGCCAGCGGCCTCAAGGGATGAGCGGGCCCGCCCCCGGGCGGGCCCTCCCCGGCTTCCCACCGGCGGTGACCAGCGCATAACCTGAAGTGAAGGCCCGGGTGATACCCGGTGGCCCGGGCCGGCGGGGCATTCATGATGCTGGCGATGAACGAGTCCAGGCGGCAGCAGTACGTCAGGCTGCCCGCCGAGGTGACCAGCTTCGTAGGGCGTCGGCACGAGGTGGCCGAGGTCAAGCGACTCCTGTCCACGTCACGGACCGTGACGCTCACCGGGGTGGGCGGCGTCGGCAAGACCCGGCTCGCCCTGCGGGTCGGGCTCGACGTGGCCCGCGACTTCCGCGGCGGCGTGTGGTTCGTGGAGCTGGGCTCCCTGGAGAACCCCGACCTGCTGGCGCAGGTCGTGGTCGAGGCGCTGGAGATCCGCCGCCAGAGCGCCGATCCCCCGCTGCGGATTCTCGCCGACCACCTGCGCGACAAGCACGCGCTGATCATCCTGGACAACTGCGAGCACCTGGTCCGCGCGTGCGCCGTCCTCGCCGAGGAGCTGCTGCGCGCCGCGCCCCGGCTGCACATCCTGGCCACCAGCCGCGAGGCGATGGGCTTCGCGGGTGAGCGGATCATGCCGGTCCCGACGCTGTCCGTGCCGGACACCGACGGGTCGGAGCTGTCCATCGAGTCGCTGGCGCGCTCCGACGCCGTGCGCCTGTTCACCGAGCGGGCCATGGCCGTCCTGCCGTCGTTCGCCCTCACCGAGGACAACCGCGACGTCGTCCTGCAGATCTGCCACCGGCTCGACGGCCTGCCGCTCGGCATCGAGCTGGCCGCCGTCCGGCTGCGCGCCCTGTCGGTCCGGCAGCTCCTCGACCGGCTGGACGACCGGTTCCGGCTGCTCACCGCCGGGTCGCCGGCCGAGGCGCCACGCCACCAGACGCTGCGCGCCCTCATCGACTGGAGCTACGCGCTGTGCTCGGAGAAGGAGCGGCTGCTGTGGGCGCGCGCGTCGGTCTTCGCGGGCGGCCTCGACCTGGAGGGCGCCGAGGCCGTCTGCTCCGGCGCCGGCATCGACCGCGAGGAGGTGCTGGACCTCGTGTGCGGGCTGGTCGCCAAGTCGATCCTGATCAGGGAGGAGAACGGCTCGCGGGTCCGCTACCGGCTGCTGGAGATCATCCGCCAGTACGGTCTCGAACGGCTCGCCGCCCAGGGAGAGGACGCCGAGCTGCAGCGGCGGCACCGCGCCTACTACCGGGAGCTCGCCGCCCAGGCACGGGCGGAGCTGTTCGGGCCGTCGCAGGTGTCGTGGTTCACCCGGCTGCGCCACGAGCACGCCAACCTGCACGCCGCGCTCCAAGGCTGCCTCGACAACGCCGAGGAGGCCGGGGCCTGCCTGGAGATGGCCGCCGACCTCCTCTACCACTGGATCACCGGCTACTACCTGGGCGAGGGCCGCCGCTGGCTGGACCGCGCGCTCGCCGCCGGCGCCGGGAGCCCCGAGACGCGGGCGCGGGCGCTGTGGGCCGGAAGCTGGCTGGCCATCATCCAGGCCGACGTCCCGGCCGCCGCGGCGCTGCTGAAGGAGAGCCAGACGCTGGGCGAGCGGCTGGAGCTGGAGGGCGTGCTCGCCTACGTCTCGCTGTACTCCGGGATGGTCGCCATGTACGAGGGCGACACGGACACGGCCATCGAGCTCTACGAGCAGGCCCTGGCCCGGCACCGCGCCACGGGTGACCCGGTGGGCACCACGCTGGCCCTCATCCGGCTCTCCCTGGCGCACTCCTTCCGCGGCGACTCCGCGCGTGCCATCGCGATGGGCGACGAGTGCCTCGCCCTGGCCGACGCGCACGGGGAGGGCTGGCACAAGGCGTACATGATGATGGCGCTCGGCGTGGACGTGTGGCGGCAGGGCGACCCGCGGCGGGCCTTCGAGCTGGAGACGCAGAGCCTGACCTTCAACCGCGCGGTCGGCGACCCGCTCGGCGCCGGGATGAACCTGGAGGTGCTGGCCTGGATCGCCGCCACCGAGCAGCACCACGAGCGGGCGGCGCGGCTGCTGGGCGCCCTACGGGCGGTGTGGGAGGCGATCGGCGCGCCGCTGTCCGGCTACGGCCACCTGGCCCGCTACCACGACGACTGCGAGCGCCTCGCCCGGGAGGCGCTCGGCCGGTCCGCCTTCGAGGCGGCCTTCGAGGAGGGCGCCCGGCTGTCGTACGACGACGCGCTCGACTACGCGCTCCAGAGGGACGAACGCGTCGGCGAGCCCACCGGCGGCGGCGGCGAGCGCCCCGCCTCCAAGGGAGGGTCCGCACCCCTCACCCGGAGGGAGATGGAGATCGCCCGGCTCGTCACCCGGGGCCTGACCAACAAGGAGATCGCCTCGGCTTTGGTGATCTCGCAGCGCACCGCGGAAAGTCACATCGAGCACATCATGAGCAAGCTCGGTTTCCGCTCGCGGGCCCAGGTGGCGGTCTGGATGAACGAGCACGACGGCGGCTCGGGCTGAGGCGTCCCCCACGGCGCTCATCCGCGGGGCGGCGCGCCCGGTCAGTACGGCAGGCGGCGTCCGGATGGAGTCCGCAGGTCGGGGCCGGGGTCTCCGGTGCTCGGCTTCTTGGACTTGCGGATCTGGATCCTGCGCACGGGATACCTGTTCCTTTCGCGCTCCGCCGCCTGAGGCGGCCGTTCCACGCGCCGCCTCAGGCGGCCGTTCCACAGCACACGGGGCCCGTGGAGATGCTCCGGCCGTCCGGCAGCAGCTCCCCCGTGTCCTCGAAGATCACCACGCCGTTGCAGAGGAGGCCCCATCCCTGCTCGGGATGGAAGGCGACCAGGCGGGCCGCGTCGTGACTCGGGTCGTCCGCCGGTGGACACGGCGGCTGGTGCTGGCACATGGCTCGTACCTCTCTCCTTCGGTTGAGCCAATGTCTAAGCACTCAGCTTGCCCGGCGCACGGCAACAGAGCCACGGGATAAATCCCTATTTCGGTACCTAGACGCCAGTACCTACGTAGTCAGGTCAGGAAACGGTCGAGCGGGAGGCACCGCACGGTCAGGCGGGCGGAGCCTCGCGGACGACGCGCACTTCCCCCGCGGGGACCGTGAGCGCGCCGTCCACCGGCAGGCCGCCGGGGAGCGTGACGCCGGTGGCCGGCACCGTCGCGCCGGCCTCCGTGTGGTTGATGGCGAACAGGTACGACCGGCCGTCCGGGTGCGCCCGCCGTACGAGCTCGACACCCGGATGGGACGTGGTGCCGACCCCGGCGTCCGCGCAGACCTCGGCCACCACGCGGCCCAGCAGGTCGCCGTCGGGCAGCGTGGTCAGGTAGTGGGCCGTGCCGTCGCCCCACGCGTTGCGGGTCCAGGCGGGCTCCCCGCTGGTGTGGACGTCGAGGACCTTCGCGGTGGTGGCGCGCGCGAGCTCGCTCCACACCGTGCCGGCGCCTCCGCCCGCGAGCGTCACCGACTCGCCGGCGGCGAGCGGGAAGAACTCCTCGACCGTCACCCCGAGCAGGTCGCGGAACGCCCCCGGGTAGCCGCCCAGCCGCACCCGGTCGTGCTCGTCCACGATCCCGCTGTACGGGCCGACGAGGACGGTGCCGCCGGCCGCCGCGAACCGCTCGATGTTGGCCGCGCCCCGGTCGCTGATCAGGTAGAGGGCGGGCACGACGAGCAGTTTGTACGCGGACAGGTCGCCCTCCGGGTGGGCGACGTCGCAGGTGACGCCGGCCTTCCAGAGTGCGCCGTACCACTGGCGGATCACCTCGACCGGGTCGTGGTCGGCGGTCGGCTGGGCCGGGTGGTCCTCCGCCCAGACGCTGGCGTAGTCGAGCAGGACGGCGGCGTCGGCGGTGACCGTGCTGCCCTCCACCTCGGCCAGGTCCTTGAGCAGCGCGCCGAGGGCGGTCACCTCGCGCCAGATCTTCGTGTCGGTGCCCGTGTGCGGGACCATCCCCGAGTGCCACTTCTCGGCGCCGGCCCGGGAGGCCCGCCACTGGAAGAACATGATGGCGTCCGCTCCCCTGGCGAGGTGCTGGACGGAGTTGCGCAGCATCTCGCCGGGCCGCTTGGCGCGGTTGTATCCCTGCCAGTTGACGCCGCTGGTGGAGTGCTCCATGAGCAGCCACGGGCGGCCGCCGCTCAGCGAGCGGGCGAAGTCGGCGGAGAACGCGAGGTGGATGTGGGGGTCCTCGCCGATGAGGTAGTGGTCCGTGGCGACGGGGTCCACCTCGGGGGCGAACGACCAGTAGTCCATCTCCCAGTGCATCCCGGCCATGAGGTTGGTGGTGGCGGGGACGCCGGGGGTGATGCCGGCGAGCAGGTCGCGCTCGGCCCGGAAGAGGTCGAGCAGCGCGTCGGAGCTGAACCGGCGGAAGTCGAGCTGCTGGCCGGGGTTGGTGAACGTGGGGGTCGCCCGGGGCGGCAGGATCTGCTCCCAGTCGCTGTAGCGCTGCGACCAGAAGGCGGTGCCCCAGGCGTCGTTGAGCGCGTCGAGGGTGCCGTAGCGCCCGCGCAGCCAGACGCGGAAGGCGGCGGCGGAGGCGTCGCAGTGGCAGCGGGCGTTGTGGCAGCCGTACTCGTTGTGGATGTGCCACATGGCCAGCGCCGGGTGGTCGCGGTAGCGCCGGGCCACCTGCTCGGCGATGCGCAGCGCCCGCTCCTTGTAGATCGGCGAGCTGGGGCAGAAGCCCTGCCTGCTGCCGTGGTACAGCCTGCGGCCGTCGGCGTCGACGGGCAGCGCCTCGGGATAGGTGTGGCCGAACCACGGGGGCGGGGCGGCCGTCGGGGTGGCCAGGCACGCCTGCACGCCGTTGGCGTGGAGCAGGTCCATGACCTTGTCGAGCAGGCCGAAGTCGAACCTGCCCTCCTCCGGCTCCAGGAACGCCCACGAGAAGATGCCGACGCTGACCCGGTTCACCCCGGCCTCGCGCATGAGGGCGACGTCCTCGGCCCAGGTCTCCTCGGACCACTGCTCGGGGTTCCAGTCGCCGCCGTAGACGATCACAGGGGGGCTCCTCGCGGGGACGGCGTTCGGGGACGCGTGGCCGCGCCAGGGTGTATTAAAACGTTCTTCTTCGTCCGGGACAAGGGCGGTCCGCGCGTTGACATCACCTGAATTGACCGATCGTTCCAGTAAGGGCTAGGGTTCGAGCATGGCCAGGAGCAAGGAGTTCGACCCCAGCGCGGCGCTCGACGCGGCACTGGAGCTGTTCTGGGAGCGGGGCTACGAGAGCACCTCGATGGCCGACCTGGTCGAGCGGCTGGGCATCGGCCGGGCCAGCCTGTACGCGACGTTCGGCGGCAAGCACGAGCTCTACATGAAGGCGCTCCAGCGCTACCTGGACGCGCAGAGCCCGTCGCCGATCGAGATGCTGTCCCAACCCGGCCCGGCGCTGCCGGCCGTCCGGCAGCTGGTCGAGATGTACGCCCGGCAGTCGTCCAGCGACGAGGGCAAACGCGGCTGCATGATCGTCAACGCGGCGGCCGAGCTGATGCCGCGCGACGAGGAGGTGTCCCGGTTCGTCGACCGCAACTGGGAGGGCCTGGAGACGGCCCTGACCTCGGCGCTCATCCGGGCCAGGGCGCAGGGCGAGCTCGCCCCGGACCGGGACCCGCGGGCGCTGGCCAGGTTCCTCATGGTGCTGCTGCAGGGGATGCGCGTCATGGGCAAGGCGTCGGCCGACCCGGCGCGGATGCGCGACGCGGCGGCCCACGCCCTCAGCCTGCTCTGAAGCCTCCCCTCTGGAAGACGAGGAAGACCTTGCCATGCCCTCTATCTGGAACGAACGGTCTAGTTCGGTTGGTCCGGCGTTCATCGTGCTCGCCGGCTCTCAAGTCGTCCTCATCGCGTCGATCACGCTCCTCGTCGTCCCGCTCCCGTCCATCCAGCGTGAGCTCGGCCTGGATCCGGCCGACCTGGCGCTGCTCAACTCGGCCTACGGGCTGTCGTTCAGCGGCCTGCTCCTGCTCGGGGGAAGGCTTGGCGACCTGTACGGGCACCGCCGCGCGTTCCTGACCGGCGTGGCCGTGTTCGGGGTCGCCTCGGCCGCGGCCGCGCTGGCGCCCGGGCACCTCGTCCTGCTCCTGGCGCGGTTCGCCCAGGGCGTGGGGGCCGCGATCACGGCTCCGGCGGCCATGGCGCTGGTCCGGCAGGTGGTGCAGGAGGAGCGCCGGCCACGGGCGATGGCCGTGTGGGGGACGCTGTCGGTGACCGGCGCGACGGCGGGCAGCCTGCTGTCCGGTGTGATCGCCGCCCTGGTGTCATGGCGATGGGCGTTCGCCATCCCGATCGCGGCCTCGGCCGCCGTCATGGCCGCCGCCCGGCTGCTCCCGGACCGGGCTGCCGGCGGGACCTCCGGCCGGGCGCCGCGGCTCGACGTGCCCGGAGCGGTCCTGGCGACCGCGGGCATGGTGACGCTGAGCTTCGGACTGCTGTACGCCGCGCCGATCGTGGCGGGCGCCGGCGGGCTGCTGCTGGCGGCGTTCGCCGCCGTGGAGCTCCGCGCGGCCGAACCGCTGCTCCCCCTGGGCTTCCTGGCCTCGCCCCGCCGGTCCGCGGCGCTGGTCGCCGTCCTCGTCACGGCCGCCGCCAGCGCGACCACCACGTTCTTCCTGACGCTCTGGCTCCAGCAGATACGCGGCCTGACACCGTTGCAGACCAGCGCCGCGTTCGCCCCGTACCTGCTGGTGCTGGCCATGGGGCCGGTGTCGGGACGGCTCATCGGGCGCCTCGGCGCCCGCGCGGTGACCGTGTGCGGGCTCGGACTCGGGGCGCTCTCCATGGGGCTGCTCAGCCTGATCGAGCCGGGCACCCCGTACGCCGGAGTGGTGCTCGCCGGGCTGCTGCTCTTCCCGGTCGCCTCCGGGCTGGCGCTGTCGGGGGCGACCGTGACGGCGCTCGACGGCGTGCCCGCCCGCCAGGACGGGCTCGGGGCCGGGCTGGTCAACACCGCGATGGAGGTGGGGCCGACCGTCGGGCTGGCGGCGCTGGCGGCCCTCGCCGCGGCACGCACCGGCCCGCATCGGGATCCGGCCGCCGTCACCCACGGATACGGCTTCGCGCTGGCCGCCACCGCACTGCTCTTCATCCTGACCGCGGCGCTGACCGGCTTCGCCGGCCGCAGCCCGCGCGACGAGAACACCCACAACCGAGAGGATCGTCATGAGGTTCGCAGATAAGGTCGCGCTCGTCACCGGCGGCGGCTCCGGCATCGGCCGGGCCACCGCGCTCGCCTTCGCCCGCGAGGGAGCACGCGTCGTGGTCGCCGGCCGGAGCAGGGAGCCGCTGGAGCAGACCGTGAAGCTGGCCGAGGAGGCCGGCGGCCGGGCCGCCGCGATCACGGCCGACGTGACCCGCGCCGCGGACGTGCAGCGGCTGGTGGCCGGGACCGTCGCGACGTACGGGTCGCTGGACGTCGCCGTCAACAACGCCGGGGTCTTCACGGCGGGGCAGGCAGCCGAGATCGACGAGGACGACTGGGCCTTCACCTTCGCGGTCAACACCACGGGCGTCATGCTGTCCATGAAGTACGAGATCGCCCACATGCTCACGGCCGGCGGCGGGGTCATCGTCAACATCGCCTCGCAGATCGGCGCCCACCAGCGCCTCCCCGGCCTGGGGGCGTACGGGGCGAGCAAGGCGGCCGTGGCCGCGCTGACGCGCACGGCGGCCCTGGAGTACATCCGGCAGGGGATCCGGATCAACGTCGTCAGCCCGGGAGCGCACGACACGACGATGTCGATGCGCCCGGGTGAGACGGAGGCGGACCGCGCGGAGCGGATGCGCGACGCGCTCCCCGCCGGACGGGTCGGCACTCTGGAGGAGGCGGCGGGCGCGATCCTCTGGATCGCCTCGCCGGAGGCCGGCTTCGCGGTCGGCCACGACCTGGTGGTGGACGGCGGCGCCGCCCTCTGACGCGGCCGTGGGGCGGGTTCGGCCGGTGGCGCGGCGGACAGGTGCCGCTGATGATCGAAGGATTCCGTGACGACGAGGTGCGGCTCGACGGCGAGGTGCCCGTCTTCTTCCGGCACGCGGGCCAGGGGCCACCCGTGGTGCTGCTGCACGGCCATCCCCGCACCTCCGCCACGTGGCACCGCGTCGCCCCTCGCCTGGTCGGGGCGGGATTCACGGTCGCCTGCCCCGACACCCCGCGGCGGTCACGCGCGTGGCCCTGCTCGACTGCGTACCGATCACCGAGCACCTGTCCCGCATGACGGCGAGGTTCGCCGCCCTCTACTGGCACTGGTTCTTCTTCGCCCAGCCCGGCATCCCCGAACGCGTCATCAACGCCGACCCCGACGCCTGGTACGACGGCGACCCCGATGCCATGGGACACGCCAACCACGCGGAGTTCCGCCGGGCCACCCGCGACCCCCGCGTCGTGCGGGGCATGCTGGAGGACTACCGCGCCGGCCTGACCGTCGACCGGCGTGACGAGGAGGCCGACCGGGCCGCCGGCGCCCGGCTGCGCTGCCCCGCCCTGGTCCTGTGGTCCGTCCGCGACGACCTGGAGGACCTCTACGGCGACCCGCTCGCCCTGTGGCGTGACTGGGCGGACGACCTGCGCGGCCACGGCGTCGACTCCGGTCACCACATGGCCGAGGAGGCCCCCGCCGAGCTGGCCGCCGCCCTGACCGCGTTCCTCAAGGGCTGAGCCCGGGGGCTCCTGGGACGCCAGAGGCCAAGGTGACGATCTTGATTAAGGCGGATAAATCGTCATATAGAGCATTAATGCATCCGCTACGCGGGTGTGTCGGTTAGCGGGGCCTAGCCGCGGAGATGGCGTTCTTGATAAACATTTCCGCGCCACCCGCGGGCGCTTTCCTAAACCGGCCATCCATTAAGGGCGATAGTGAGCGAACCGATCCAGCCGTCCCTCCTGGGAACGCACTCTGTTCGCCCCCCGTCAATGCTCTCTCGGCGGGAGAACCCGGTTGCTGGCGGATGATTTCTTCCTCATCGTGTGGGACACGACGGGCACAGGCAAGCCGCGCCTCTACCTCCAGGGGCTGACATTGGGCCTGGCCGGAGCCCTGCTCGGGGAGCTGGTGCTGGAGAACCGGGTCACGGTGCGCGGCGCGCGGCTCCAGCTTCTCGACCGCCTGCCGCTCCGCGAACGCGTCGCCGACGGCATCCTCGCCGATATCGCTAATTCGCCCCAGCACACCGATGTGCGTACCTGGCTGGCGTACCTCGCGCAGCGTTCCCTCCCCGACGTGACCGGCCGGCTGCTGGGTATCGGGCTGCTGGAATGCGTGACTCCTAAATTGTTGAAACACAAACAGAATCGGTATTTCGCCACGGAGTTCGGGCCGGCCGTCTGGCCGTCCACCCGGCTGCGCCTCTCACTGGTCCGCCGCCGGCCGCTGAATCCGTACGACATGCTGCTGGCCGCACTCGTGGACGCCTGCGGCATGACCGACACCGTCGTCGAGGACACCGGCCACCGGCCCGAAGCGCACCGCCACCTGACCGCCGTCCTCGCGGCCATGCCGCAGCCCCTGAGCGACCTCAGCCGCCACGTCAGCGCGGCCGTCGGCGACGCCGTCCTCACCTACCGCACCTGACCCCCCGCTGAACCCCCAGAGAGGTATCGGATGCCCGTCGCCCCCTCGACCACCCGCCCGGACCCCATCGCCGGCGCCCTGGCCGCCGACCGGCTCGGCGCCCCGTCCGTCGTGTACTTCGTGCTGTCGGCCGCCGCTCCGCTGACCGTGGTCGCCGGCGTGGTCACCACCGCCTACGCCGTCACCGGCATCACCGGCCTGCCCGTCGCCTTCCTCGCCGTGGGAGCCGTGCTCGCCGTCTTCGCCGTCGGGTACGTCGCCATGGCCCGGCACATGGCCAACGCCGGAGCCTTCTACACCTACATCAGCCGGGGCCTCGGCCGTCCGGCCGGCATCGCCGCGGCCTGGGTCGCGCTGATCGCCTACAACGCGCTCCAGGTGGGCCTGTACGGGGCGTTCGGCGCGGCGGCCACCCCCCTCGTCGAGCGGTGGACGGGCGTCTCGCCGCCCTGGTGGGTGCTGTCGCTGGTGGCGTGGGCGCTGGTCGCGGTCCTCGGGGTGATGCGGATCGACATCAACGGCCGGCTGCTCGCCGTCCTGCTCACCGCCGAGGTCGCGGTGATCCTGCTGTTCGACGTGGCCGACCTCGCCGGGCCGGCCCCGGCCGGGCTCTCGCTGGAGACCCTGTCGCCGGGCGCGCTGTTCGTGCCCGGGGTGGGCGCGCTGCTGATCACGGCCACGCTGGGCTTCGTCGGGTTCGAGTCGGCCGTGGTCTTCTCCGAGGAGAGCCGCGATCCCCGCCGGACGGTGCCGACCGCCACGTACACCTCGGTCGCCGTCATCGCCGGCATCTACGCCCTGTCCGCCTGGGCGATGACGGTCGCCACCGGCCCTTCCGCCATCGTCGCGGTCGCCCGCCGCGACGGCGCCGAGACGATCTTCACCATCGCCGCGACGCACCTCGGCGCCACCGTGGTGGACCTCGCCCGGGTGCTCTTCGTCACCAGCCTGTTCGCGGCGATGATCTCCTTCCACAACACCACGGCCCGTTACTTCTTCGCCCTCGGCCGCGAGCGCGTGCTGCCCGCCGTGTTCGGCCGCACCCGGCCGCGCACCGGGGCGCCCAAGGCCGGCTCGATCGCGCAGAGCACGCTGGGCTTCCTCGTGATCGTCGGGTACGCGGCACTGGGCCTGGACCCGCTGGTCCAGCTCTTCTTCTACGGCGGCTCCTTCGGCGGCTTCGGGGTGCTCCTCCTGGTCTTCGCCACCTCCGTCGCCGTCATCGCCTTCTTCTCCCGGCAGCCGAGCGGCGAGGACGTCTGGCGCCGGCTGGTCGCGCCCGTCCCGGCCGCCGCGGCGCTGGCCGTCATGGTGTACCTGGCGGTCACCAACTTCTCGACGGTCCTCGGCGTGCCGGACGGCGACCCGCTGGCCTGGATCCTGCCCGGCGTGTACGCGGGCGCGGCCGTGGTGGGCCTGCTGTGGGCCCTGGTGCTGCGCAGCGGACAGCCGGCCGTCTACTCCCGGGTCGGGCTGGGAGCCAAGGCCGCGACCCTCCACGACATCGCCCGCTGATCCGCGAGGAGACCCCTGCCATGCCCGCACGACCCTGGTCCCGCGTCATCCGCCGCGCCGGCGCCGCCGACGTGCCGCGCGTCGCGGAGCTGATCGCGACGGCGTTCGCCCCTCTCGACGCCGTGGCGTACCTCGTGCCCGAGCCCGCCGGCCGGCACGAGATCATGACCGCCGACTTCCTGATCCTCGTCGAGCACGCCGCCCGGCACGGCCGGATCGACGTGATCGACGACGCGCCGGCCGCCGCCGTCTGGTTCCCGCGCACGGGCCCGGTGCCCGAGCCGCCCGGGTACGAGCGCCGGCTGGCGGAGGCCACCGGGCCGTGGCTGCCCCGGTTCCGGCTGCTGGACTCGCTGTTCGACAAGCACCACCCGGACGAGCCGCACCACCACCTGGCGTTCCTGGCGGTCCATCCGTCACGGCAGGGCCAGGGGCTCGGCACCGCCCTGCTGCGCCACCACCACGCCGAGCTCGGCGGGCTGCCCACGTACCTGGAGGCGAGCAGCCCGCGCAGCCGCGCCCTGTACCTGCGGCACGGGTACCGGCCACGCGAGCCGTTCGCGCTGCCGGACGGCTCGACGTTCTGGCCGATGTGGCGCCCCGGCGACCCGCCGGCGGCGGCCTGACGGACGCGCGGGAAACGCGAGCCGTCACACGGGGGACACCTCGTGCGCCCGGTTTAATGCCGCCGCAATGCCACGGATCGTGGCCGCGTAACAGCCGGTGGTGAGACTGGCGGCCATGAGCGATGCACCGAAGGCGATCCACCCGCGTCCCGAACCCGGCCGCCGGCACCACGCGCGCTCCTGGCGGCGGGAGGCCGTCGAGGTCGCCGTGCTGTTCCTGGCGGTCGGCCTGGCCCACCTGCTCGCCACGCTCCTGGGGCACACCGACCCCGGGCCGGTCGTGCTGGTCGGGCTCGGCGCCGCGCTGGTCCTCGGCTCGGCCATCCACAGGAGACTCCACGGCGGCCCGCCCTCCGGAGGCGGGCGCCCGGGGACCGGCGGAAGGGGCGGAGGCCGGCCCGGCGGCGGAGGGCGGCCGGTCACACCGCCTCCGGGCGGTGCCGGGACGACCATGACGCTGTGGCGGGTCCGGATGCGCGTGGTCGAGCGGCCCGGCCGCCTCGCGGAGGTCGCGGGCGCGTTCGGTCGCCTGGGCTGCAACATCCTCTCCCTGCACATCGCCCCCACGGGCAGCAGCGCCATCACGCCGGCGGGCTGCGACGCCCTGGACGAGTTCGTCGTCGAGGCGCCCACGGGCCTGGAGCCGGACGCCGTGCGCGCCGCGCTGTCGGAGGCCGGCGGCCTGGACGTGCTGGTCGTGCCCGCCCACGTCAAGGACCTGACCGACCCGGGCATCCAGGGCCTGCTGCTGGCCCGCCGCGTCCACGACGACCCCGAGCAGCTCCCCCAGGCGATGGGCGAGCTGCTGCGCGCGCCCGACGTCGAGTGGCGCCGTCCGGGCGAGACCGTGGACGAGGACGGCGAGCTGAACAGCACGATGGTGGTCTCCGTCCACCCGGAGCGCGCCCTGCTGCTGCGGCGTCCCGGCCTGCCGTTCACGCCGACGGAGGCGGCCCGCGCCGCCGCGCTGGCCGCCGCCGCCCGCGACGCCCGCTACAGCCGGGCATGAGGCGCCGAGCCGGCTGAAAGTTTCATCGCGCGTTGCCGGGCTCCGGGCGCCGTGTTTCAATGCCTGCACACGGGTGCTGCCGGGCGGGGCGGGTCGTGGACGGATTCCCCTTTCGCTCGAACAAGGGACTCCTCCATGAGACCGATCCGGTCGGCGGCCCTGGTGGCCGCGATGGCCGTGGCCCTGGTGACGAGCCTGCTGGTGGCGTTGTCGCCGCAGCAGGCACAGGCCCACGGCGTCACGATGTTCCCCGGCGCGCGCACGTTCCTGTGCTGGCAGGACGGCCTGCGCGACAACGGGCAGATCATCCCCTACAACCCGGCCTGCGCGGCGGCGGTCGCGCAGAGCGGCTCGACCCCGCTCTACAACTGGTTCGCGGTGCTGCGCTCCGACGGCGCCGGCCGCACGACGGGGTTCATCCCCGACGGCCAGCTCTGCAGCGGCGGCACGGGCGGCCCGTACGACTTCACCGCCTACAACGCGGTCCGCTCCGACTGGCCCGTCACCCACCTGACCTCGGGCGCGACCATCCAGATCCGGCACAGCAACTGGGCGGCGCACCCCGGCTCGTTCGTCTACTACATCACCAAGAACGGCTGGAACCCCGACGGGCCGCTCAAGTGGTCCGACCTGGAGTCGTTCGGCAGCGCCGCCAACCCGCCGCAGTCCGGCGGGACGGGCGCGCTCAACTACTACTACTGGAACGTCCAGCTCCCGTCGGGCAAGAGCGGCCGGCACATCCTGTACATCCACTGGATCCGCTCCGACAGCCAGGAGAACTTCTACAGCTGCTCCGACGTGGTCTTCGACGGCGGCAAGGGCGAGGTCACCGGCGTCGGCCCGAACGGCCAGTCGCCCGGCACGACCCCGACCGTCACCTCCACGGCCACCCCGACCGTGACCCCGACCTCCTCCGGAAGCTGCTCCGCCACCTGGCGCACCATCGCCACGCCCGGCTGGGCGGGCCACTTCCAGGGCGAGGTGACCGTGCGCAACCCGGGCTCCACGCCGCTGAACGGCTGGACGGTCCGGTGGGCGTACAGCGGAGGCCAGGGCTTCGACGGATCACCATGGAACGGCGTGCTCTCCTCGCAGCCGCCCAACGTGACGGTCAAGAACGCGCCCCACAACGCGCAGCTCGCGGCGAACGCCAGCACCACGTTCGGGTTCAACGCGACCGGCACCGCCCCCGATCCGGCTCCCGCGCTGACGTGCACGAGCCCCTAGGCGACGACCGGCCCGGGGCGGGGACCGTGACCCTGTCCCGGCGGAAGGGGGTCGTGGCGGCGATCGCCGCGGCCCTCCTCCTGCTGGCCGGGGTGGCCGTGGTCCTGGGCGTGCAGCAGGCTGACCGGCACGACCTGGAGCGGCGGCTCGCGGCCCGGGTGACGGCCCTGCTCGAACAGGCGACACCCGCCGAGCATCACGAGCACGGCCACGACTTCGGTGAGAACGCCGGTCGGGTGGTGTGCGCGGTGGAGCCGTTCGGCTTCGACCCGCCGGCCGCCCGGACGGTGGCCGAGGTGCGGTGGGTCTACGCCCGGCACATGTGCGCGATCACCGGTGCGGGCACGAACTGGGCCATGTCGGTCCGCGCCTCGGGCCCGATCGCGGTACGGCTGGGTGACGCGCCATGGGTCAGGGTCCCCGAGCCGGGCCCGGGCTATCCGGACCGGGTCAGGGAGATCATCCCGGAGCGCTGGCACGAGGAGGCGTTCGAGGAGTTCGCGGACGAGGGGGTGATCGACGCGGCGCGCGACCGGTTCGAGCGGGAGACCGCTCGCTGACCACGGGCCGGCTGACCACGGGCTCGCTGACCACGGGGCGGGTCATGACGTGGAGAACGCGGCCGGCGGAGAGGGGGGAGGTCTCAAGGCCGGCCGCGTCCCTGCCATCCGGGCGGGATGGTGTCATGGAACGGTCACACGGTTCAGCGGGACGGCCTCACCTCCTGGCTTCGACGGGAGCGCGGTATGGGAGCCGGATATGGAGCCCGATGTGGGAGCGCTCCCAAGCAGGATTGTGGGAGCCGGCGGCCAGATGTCAACGAAAAGCGGCCACGAACGGCGAGACTTCCCGCCCCACCTGGATCTGTCCGTGAAACTTTCACGGAGGTCGGCGAAGCTCCCGGAAAGGGTCATGACGCGCGTGACGCGCGCCGCCCGGGGTAGGCGGCGGCGTAGTCGAGAGGAGACCGTCATGCCCGACAGCTCGCACCGGCCGGAGACGATGGAGGAGACGGACGTCATCGATCTGCTGCTGGCCCAGCACGCCATGATCAGGGACATGTTCGACGAGGTCGAGGCGGCGGGCCCGCAGGAGCGGGGCGAGGCCTTCACCCGCCTGGTGCGCCTCCTCGCCGTGCACGAGACGGCCGAGGAGGAGATCGTCCACCCGTACGCCCGCAAGGTCATCGACGGGGGCGAGGGCGTCGTCGACGAGCGGCTGGCCGAGGAGCGCGAGGCCAAGGAGCTGCTCCAGCAGATGGACAAGGACGGGCCCGACGCCCCCGACTTCCTGGAGAGGCTCGCGGTGCTGCGCGCCGCCGTCACCGCGCACGCCCGCAGCGAGGAGCGCTACGAGTTCGCCAAGCTGCGGGCCGAGACCAGCCCCGCCGAGCGCCGCGCGATGTCCGCCGGGGTCAAGGCCGCCGAGGCGATGGCGCCCACCCATCCGCATCCGGGCGTCGAGTCGGCCACCAAGAACCTCCTGGTCGGGACGCCCACCGCGATGATGGACCGCATCCGCGACGTCATCCGGCAGGCGAAGAAATGACCTTCCCGCCCGGTACGCGCGCCCCGGCCCGCGGTGAGGCACCCGGGGCGAGCGGGCCCGCCCTCGGGGCCGAGACCGGGCCCGTGGTGCTCGGGGCCGCCGCCGTCCCCGACCGGGGCACGGTGGCGCTGGCCCGGGCGCACGGGCTGTTCAACGTGGTGGGCGGGCTCTGGCCGCTGCTGCACATGCCGAGCTTCGAGCGGGTCTTCGGGCCGAAGACCGACCGCTGGCTGGTCCGTACGGTGGCCGGGCTGCTGGTCGGCGTCGGCTGGACCCAGCTCCGGGGCGCCTCGACCGTGGCGGGGGCCGAGCAGGCGCGCCGCGTCGGCCGGGCCACGGCTGCCACGCTGCTGGCCGTCGACCTGGTGTACGTGCCGAAGGGTCGCATTTCGCCCACGTACCTGCTGGACGCGGCCGCGGAGGGCTTCTGGCTCCTCGCCTGGCGGCGCCGCCCGCGGCCACGCGTCGAACGGAGGTGAGGCGCGCGCCGTCCGAGCGGCGACGGTAGGGCTGTCCCTACCCCGGACCGGCCTGCGGGCGGCATCGTTCCGGGCCGTCCGCGTCCGTAGCGTTCTCCTCATGACGACCCTCCGGCATCGCATCGCCTCCGACACCCGCTACACGCTCCTGGGCCTGCCGACCGCTCTCGCCTCGTTCGCCCTGGTCGTGACCGGTGTCGCGGCCGGGCTGGGCAGCGCGGTCGCCGTCGTCGGCCTGCTGGTGCTCGCCGCCACCGCCCTCCTGGCGCGCAACGTCGCCGACAGCGAGCGCGCGGCCCTCGCCGACGTCCTGCGCCGGCCCGTCACCCGTCCCGTGTACGCCCGGCCGCCGGTGGGGGCCGGCTGGTGGCGGCGGACGCTGAACCCGTTGACGAGCGCCCAGACCTGGATGGACCTGCTGTACGGCATCCTGGCGCTGCCGTTCGCCATCGTCTCCTTCGTCGTCACCACCGTCTGGTGGGCGGGGGCGATCGCCGGTCTGACGTTCCCGCTCTACGGGTGGATCATCGCGGGGATCCCCGGCTTCGACGGCGGGCTGCCGCAGCTCCTCGGCCTGGGCAGCGGCACGACGACGTTCGTGCTGTTCAACACCGCCGTGGGCGCGCTGTTCGCGCTGACGCTCGCGCCCGCGGTGCGGGGGGCCGCGCTGTTCAGGGCGGTGCCCGCGCAGATCCTGCTGGGCCGCCCCGTCACGGACGGCCCGTACGAGGCGGCCGCGTACGGGCCCTCGCAGCCGGCCTTCCGCGCCACCGCCCACCTGTGAACCCGAGCGGCCGCGAACCGGGGCAAGGCAGAACGAAAGGGGCCGGCCGCCACAGAATCCCTCCCGGTCAGCGGCGGCCGGCCCCCTCCCCCCTCCATGTCAAAGCTTGACGGTTACCGCGCTGACCAGGAAGGATGCGGCGTTCCGAGGAACGGTTTTCCCCGGTGAAAGCTCCGTATAGATGCCATAATCCCGGTGATGCAAGCACCGGACGCGAGCCCGAGAGGGCAGCTGGGCGACTTCCTGAGCACGCGGCGATCCCTGATCACCGCGGCGGACGTGGGCCTGCCGGAGACCGGCCACCCGCGACGCGTGCCGGGTCTGCGCCGGGAAGAGGTGGCCCAGCTCGCCGGCATCAGCATCGACTACTACACGCGCCTGGAGCAGGGCCGCGTGCGCACCGCCTCCCGCCCGGTGCTGCACGCCATCGGCCGCGCCCTGCTGCTCAACGACGACCAGCAGCGCCACCTCATCCAGCTCGCGCACCCCGACGACGCCGTCGAGCGGCGCGGCGGCCCGACGGCCCGGGTGAGCCCCCAGGTGGAGCGCCTGCTCGCCAACCTCGCCGACACCCCGGCCCTGGTCATGGGCCGCTACTTCGACATCCTCGCCTGGAACCGGCTGGCCGCCGCGCTGCTCGGCGACCTGGCCGCCATGGAGCCCCGGCACCGCAACTACGTGCGGATGACGTTCCTCGACCCCCACGTCCGGGCGATGCTCGTCGACTGGCGCGAACGCGCCCAGGAGGCCGTGTCCGCGCTGCGGCTGGCGGCGGGGGTGGCCTGCGACGCGCCCCGTCTGCGGGAGCTGGTGGGCGAGCTGTCCCTGCGCGACCAGGACTTCCGCACCTGGTGGACCCAGCACCTGGTGACCACGCGCACCTCGGGGAGCAGCCGGCTGGACCACCCGGTGGCGGGCCGGTTCAGCGTGGACTGGCAGGTCCTCACCTGCGTGGACGACGGCGCCCAGGCGATCGTGCTCATGAGCGCCCCCGCCGGCGGCCCCGACCACGCCGCCATCAGGACGCTCGACGCCTGGGCCGAGCGGCAGGGCCTCGCCCACGGCGCCACCTCCCTTCCATCGGCCTGAGAGCCCCGCGCACCACCCGCGGCCGTCGGGGCGCCCTCTTGACCAGCGCGAGGGAATAGCCGCTCACAGACAGGGGCAAATCCCCGGCATTCCGCTCTTTATCAGAGGTGTTGCCATGGTTTCCGCGCGTCGGCTGATCAGCCGGATGGTCTACGGTTCCCGCTACGATCGCGTGCCCTTGCCCCAGCGTGCCTACGTCCGTCCCGGCGAACGCCTGGTGCGCGAGGCCCGATGGCAGTGGCGGCTGCGGCGCGCCCCGGTGGTGCCGCTCGCGGACTACGCGGCGGGCATGCCGCTCGGCGACATCGAGGAGTTCGTCACCTGCACGATGTGCGGGGAGTCGCGCCAGCAGCCGCTGTTCGAGCCGGCCAACGGCGACGGGTGGAGCTACCACGTGGTCCGCTGCCCCTCGTGCGGCTTCCTCTACCGCAACCCGAACATCCGCCCCGAGCACCTGGGCGACCTGTACGCCACCGGCTACAGCGGCTTCCTGAGCGGCGCGTACGCGGCCAACCGGCAGCGCCGCTACCGGCTGACCATGGACACGTTCGCCCCGGTGTTCAGCGACGGGCGCGGCCGGCGGCTGCTCGACTTCGGCTGCGGCGCCGGGCTGTTCCTCGAACTGGCCGAGCAGCGCGGCTTCGAGGCGTACGGCGTGGACCTGTCGCCCGACTCGGTGGAGCAGGCGAACGCGCGGCTGACCCGGGCGCGGGCGTACTTCGGTGCGCCGCGGGACGTGCCGGAGGTCGCGGAGGGCGGCTTCGACGTGATCACACTCTGGTCGGTGCTCGCGCACCTGCCGAGGCCGTTGTCGGACTTCACGGAGTTCAGGCGGCTGCTGGCGCCGGGGGGCGTGCTGCTCGTGCTGACGGTCAACGCCCGGTCGCTGCTGCTGAAGACGCACGGCCCGGCGTGGAGCGGCTTCACCAAGAACCACCTGATGTTCTACGCGCCCGAGACGCTGCGGACGCTGCTGAGCCGTACCGGCTTCGGGGCGTGTCCTACGCGCCGCACTACGGCGACCCGGTTGAGGCCGGCACCGACCGGCTGACGGCGCCGCAGCGGCGGCGGTTGCGGCGCACGATCCTGACCTCCTACGCCGGCAACATGATGCGCGCGCTGGCCTTCGCCGACGAGGAGGCGATCACCCGCTGGGGCGGCGACCGGCGGATCCACCGGCTGACAGGGAGCACGGCGACGCGGCCGGTCCCGGCCGTCGATTGACCGTTTCACCGGGAGAGATCCGCGTACGGCCGGGACCCCCGGCCCGGCCGGGGGTCCCGAACGGCGGACGGCGCGTCAGGTGCGGCGCCAGCGCGACTCGCCGAAGCAGTAGCCCGCGAACAGCAGCAGCCCGACGGCCACCACCATCAGCAGCCACGGCCCCACCGGGGTGTCGGCGAAGGCCCGCAGGGTGGCGTCGATGCCGCCGGCCTTGTCGGGGTCGTAGGTGATGGCCGCCTGCACCACGAAGACGCCCGCGAGGGCGGCGATGGCGCCGCGCGCCAGGTAGCCGGCGGTGCCGAGCCGGTCCATCGCCTTGCGGGCCGTGGGTGACATGCGGCTCTGGTCCAGCTCCTTGCGGAACTTCTTCTTCCATCCCTGGTACATCCAGTAGACGCCGAGCCCGATGATGCCGAGCCCGATCAGCCCCACGATGAACTGCCCGCCCGGCAGGTCGAGCAGCTTGCCGGTCACGTCCTGCGACTTCTTGTCGTCCGACGAGGCCCGCCCGGCCAGCAGCAGGGTCAGCAGGGAGCCGACGATCAGCACGTACACGGCGGTGCGGAACGCCGCCTCGACGCGGTCCTTCGCCTTGAGCCCGCCGAACAGCGCCTCCGACGCCTGCCACAGGGCCAGTCCGGCGAAGCCGACGACCATCACCCACAGCAGCACCGCGCCGAACGGCAGGCTCGCGATCGTGGTCATCGCGCCGCCCTTGTCGGCCTGCTTGCCTCCATGGCCGAGGGCGATCTGCACCGCCAGCACTCCGATCAGGGCGTACAGGATGCCGCGGCAGGCCAGGCCGATCCTGGCGAGCCGGTCGAGCATCGGATGGTCGGCCGCCCGCCGCGCCATCGCCTGGGCCTGACGCCCGGCGTTCTCCACAGTGGTCACCGGATCCTCCTCACATCGCCCGAAGACGACCTTCCGAGTGCCCTGGAACGCGGCGTCCAAGCCTGTGGAGAACGTGTGGCCAGGTCAGCGGGGTGTGAGAACCCAGCGCCAGGAGCCCGCACCCTCGCTCTTGCCGGTGGCGGCGAGCTGCGTGGTCCTGCTGCCGTCCACGCTGACGAGCACGAGCCCGTTGTCGAACTCGTCGTCGCACTCCCCGGCGCAGCCCAGCGCGATCACGTTGTCGTCATCGGCCCAGGCGAGAAGCCGGAGCACCTTCTGCCGGCCGGCGACGGCCCCGGTCGCGACCTCGGTGATCTTCGTGGGCAGCCCGTCGCGGCCGAGCACCAGCCTCCCGTCGGGAGACACGGCGGACCTGCCGGTCTGGCGGATGTACCGGTCGCTGTGCGGGGGCTCGTGGCGCTCGCCGTCCTGGGTGTAGAAGACGCGGTCCGGCGTGGTGGTGGTGGGCCCCCAGACCAGCGAGCCGTCCAGGCTCCAGCCGAAGTCCTGGCGGGGGTTGGCGTTGCCGGGTTCGCCACGCTCGAGATCGTTCAGGGAGGGCAGCTCGTGGTACTCCTTCTCGCCCGTGGCGACGTCGATGACGTAGTAACCGGTACGGAGGCCCTGGTTGCGCTTCTGTACCAGGGAGTCCTCAGTTTTCTGCCACAGGTCGGGATAGGCCGAGTACGTCGTGACCAGCAGCTTCGTGCCATCGGGTGACCAGACGACCGAGCCGGCGTCGTGCTCCAGGCCGATGGAGGACAAAACCTCGCGTGTGTTCGTGTCGAGGACGACGATCCGCCTGCCGAGCCCGTCACCCTGGATCGCGGCGGCGGTCTGGAGTCCAGGAGCGACGTCGACCCAGGCCCAGGAGGTCTTCTCGTAGCCGTCCGTCTTGGGGTCGTACAGCCACCAGGTGCGCCGCAGCCGCTCCTCGTTCCCGGGCAGCTTCTCCATCACGGAGGTCCAGTAGGCGGAGACCGCCACGCTCCCGGCCGCGATGAGCTTGCGTGGCGGCCGGTTCCCGATGTCCGTCCGCACGTCCGTGGGCGCGGGCGACGGCCGCGCCGGGAGCGTGACGCCCGTCGCCGGTCGTACAGGGGCCTGCCGGTGGTCCACGCCCAGCCCGGACACGGCGACGGTGACGGCGACCGCCACCCCCGCGGCCAGCACGCCCACGCCGGCCGGGAGTACCCACCTCCTGCGCCGGCCTCCGAGCGCCCGGTCGGCCAGGTCGTGCGGCACCCGGGCCTCGCCGGCCCAGTCCTCCAGGGTGTCGCGCAGCAGTCGGGTCATCGGACGGCCTCCAGTTCCTCGGCGAGCTCGGGGGCGATCTCGCGCAGCCGGGCGAGGGATCGGTGGGCGGTGCTGCGGACCGTGCCGACGGAGCAGCCGAGCTCCCGGGCGACCTGATGGTCCGGCAGGTCCTCGAAGTAGCGGAGCACGAGCACGGTGCGTTGCCGCGCGGTCAGCCGGGCCAGCGCGCCGCGCAGCACCATGCGCAGCTCGCTCTGGTGGGTGCGGTCCTCGCCGGGCAGCTCGGGCGGCACGGCCTGGACGACCTCGCCGCGGCGGGCCGTCGTGCGCCACCAGCTGATGTGCTGGCGGTACATGATCTGCCTGACGTACGCCTCGGGCGCCTCGACCCGCCGCCACCGGGACGCCAGCTTCGCCAGCGCGCTCTGCACCAGGTCCTCGGCCGCGTACTGGTCACCGCCGGTGATCAGGTAGCCGAGGCGCATGAGCGCGGGCGAGCGGGCGGAAACGAACTCGCGGAAACCTCGCTCGTCTGCGGGGTCCACGGTCACCTCCAAGAGATGTGGATGTCACCCTCTCAGACGCCACGTCCCCCGCCCCGCTATGCGTGGGACCCCCGCTTGCACGCGAACGGAGGGCGGCCGCCCTCCCGGCGACCGCCCTCCGGCCCGTGGTGGGTGGGCCCGCGATCAGTGCGTGGTGCGCGCGGCGAGGCGGGACGCCCCCGCGGTGTCGCCGCGCTCCGGGATCGAGCTCAGGTTGAAGGCGTACCTGATGGTCGAGTCGGCGATCGCGTCGGCGTTGACGTCGAGCGCGGTCGCGTCGATGTTGGCCGTGCTGTCGCACGCCTGGTGGTAGCAGGCGTCGTAGGCGACCCCGGCCGTGCCGCCGAACACGGCGGCCTCCTCGGCCGTCTTGATGTCCTCGGCGCCCGTGAAGATCCCACCCGACGGGATACCCGCCGCGATGAACGGCCCGTAGTCGGAGCGCCCGTCGAAGTCGGTGCCCACGTGACCGAGACTCCGGGCGTCGTAGAAGGCTTCGAGCTGCTGCTCGATCTGCGCCGAGCCGGGCGGGCCCGCCGGCGAGCCCTCGGCGTCGGAGTCGTCGCCGTCGTACAGCTTGTAGGCGTAGTTGGGCGAGGCGACCATGTCGAAGTTCAGGTACAGCCGGATCCGGTCGCGCTGCTCGTCCGTCAGTCCCTCCACGTACTGCTCGGAGCCGAGCAGGCCGATCTCCTCGGCCGCCCAGAACCCGAAGCGCACCTTGTTGCGGACCGGGTAGTGGGCCATCCGCAGAGCGGTCTCCAGGATGGCCGCGCTGCCGGAGCCGTTGTCGTTGATGCCCGGCCCGGCCGTCACGCTGTCGAGGTGGGCGCCGGCCATGACGACGTTCCGCGGGTCGCCGAGGCGCGTCTCCGCGATCACGTTGTGGTCGGTGCCGAGCTTGAGCGTGGCGTCCACCTTGAGGTGGACGGTCGCGCCGGGAGCGGCGGCCAGCGCCTGGCCGACCGCGAAGTCGGCGAAGACCATGGGCACGCCGGCCCGCCACTCGCCGATGTCCAGCGGGAACGCGTCGGTGCGACCCGGCTGGCCCTCGTTGAAGACGATGACGCCGGACGCCCCGGCGGACCCGGCGTTGCGGATCTTGGTGGCGAACGCGCACGTGCCGCGCTGGATGAGCGCGATCCGGCCGGCCACGAACCCGTCGAAGTCGGAGGACTCACAGCCGCTGGTGGAGGTGGGCGCGGGCGTCGGCGGCAGCGTCAGGTCCACCCCCTGGACCTGCGCGGTGACCTCGCCGGCGGGTGACGGCTGGAAGGTGAAGAAGTCCTCGTCCGGGGTGTACGTCCGCGGGTCGGGAGCGGTCAGCTCCAGGGTCGGCGGGCCGTTCTGGGTCCAGCTCTCGACGAAGTGGACGGGGTCGAGCGTGACCCGGTAGCCGGCCTTGCGCAGCTTGCCCGCCACGTAGTCGCGGGAGGCGGCGTAGCCGGGCGTGCCCGCGGCCCGGGTGCCGCCGTTGGCGTCGGCGATGGCCTGGAGCGCGTCCAGGTGCTTGCGCACGTTCGCCCCCGTGACCTGCCTGGTCAGCAGTCCGGCGAAGGAGTCGTCCAGCCCCTTGGCCTGCGCCGGGCCGGTCGCGGCCACGGGCAGGGCGAGGGCCGCGACGACGGCGGTGACTCTGGTGATGATGGATACGCGCATATGGCTCCCCCACAGCGAGATGAATGACCGGATTCACGAACGAGGAAGGGCCGTAACCGGCCGTCCCGTGTGGCTTCCGGCTCGTTCGCCGACATGAGCGCGCCCATCGCGGGCAGGGACCCGATGTCCGCCGCCCGCCGGTCCCCGGCCAGGGGCGGTCCATCCGATCGCAGGAGGAGCCATGTCGCAGCCCGACGAGCGGCCGCTCGCCGACCGGCGGGAGAATCCCGAGGTGTACGACGACGCGGACTTCGCCGAGGAGTTCGACCCGTCCCCCACCGACCCGGCCAACCAGCCGGAGCAGGACCCGCACCGCAAGGTCTACGGCGGGTCCGAAGGCTACGACCGGCCCACCGAGGCCTGAGCCTCGCCGGACGCCGAGGTCCCATGGGCTTTCCCCTCGCTCCCGCGAACACGCACCGAATCGACCGGTGAGATCATGAGAACGGGAAAGGCGAGGAAAGTCCACTCGCACACGCGCGCCATGAGGAGCTGCTGAACCACGGCTGGACCAGGGGTTGGATCACGGGCCTCGGGAGAAGGGCCGGTTCCGGCCGGGCCCCGCCGCCCAGCCGGAACCGGCACGCCTGGAGACTCCGGTCGTGACTCAGTGGCCCTGGTGCCCGGCGTGCTGACGGGGCTTGGCCTCCACCCACTCCCTGGCCGTGTCGGCGCGGTCGCGCAGCGCCGTCAGCAGCGTGGCGAGGTTGGCGTGGTCCATGTAGGCGGTCTCCTGGATGGCCGTGGAGTGCGCGGCCAGCTGGTCGGCCAGTGCGCGGATCTCGCTCAGGGACTCCAGGACGTCACGGCTTTCCCGTGGGTTCAGATCGCACATGACTCGAACGTAGGGGCGCCGTCGCGCACCGTACATACACGTGATCGCGCCAAAGACCTACCCGTAAGGACAGGGCTCATCAGGACCGGGCCCGTCAGGACCGGGCGAGTCAGGCGAGGGCGCGGTAGTGGGTGGTGAGCACTCCGTCGTCGTCGAGCACGTGGAAGGCCAGCGACACGGGGGCGTCGTAGTCGACGCAGGTCGCCATGGCGTCCGCGCCCTCCTCCCACGGCAGCACGAGGGCGGAGGCGACGCCCGGCGCGGCCCGCAGGGGGCGCCCCGCGAAGGTCGAGGCGACCGCCATGTGGCAGTGCCCGCACAGGACGGCCGCGACCCTGGGATGCCGGGACACCAGGGCGGCCAGCCGGTCCGGCTCGGCCAGGCCCATGGTGTCGGCCACGGCGTGGCGCAGCGGGATCGGCTGGTGGTGGAAGGCGACGAACACCGGCGCGTCGGCCTCGTCGAGCACGCCTTCGAGCCAGTCGAGTGTCTCTCCGGCCAGCAGGCCGCCGTCCTCCCCGGGGATGGTCGAGTCGCACAGCGCGTAGACGGCCCCCGCGGTCCGGTGCACCTGGTTCACGGGGCCGGTCGTGGGCGGCTCGCCGAGCAGCACCCGGCGGAACTCGGCCCGGTCGTCGTGGTTGCCCGGGCAGAGGAACGTGGGGTGACGCAGGTCCAGCAGCTTGCGCGCCTCCTCGTACTCCTCCGCCCGCCCGTGGTCGGCGATGTCGCCGGTGACCAGCACCGCGTCCAGCTCGTACGGCAGGCGGTCCACGAACTCGGCGACCTTGCGGGTGCGCTCGGCGGCACGCGCGGTCCCGTCGAGATGGGTGTCACTGAGATGCGCGATCACGATCATGACCGGTTTCCTTTCACAGGGATGCACAGGACGCTACCGGCAGGCCGTGACCGTCCTGTAGATCCAGTCACGGTCCGAACCCGAGAGCCAGTTCCGCGTCTACGGACGCTCACCCGGGCGGTCCACGATGCCGGACACCAGCTCGGCCCAGGCGTCCGACTGCCCGGCGGAGCGGATCAGGTCTCCGCCCGCCCGCTCGTCCCGCAGCCACAGCATCCGGTCGCCCAGGTACCGGTACGTGCCGGGCTGCAGGATCAGGTACTGCCGGGCGGCCCAGTGCGGGTCGTCCCGGAAGACGCCCAGCCCCTTGCGCCCGGCGCCGTCCAGGACGTCCGCCTGCACCCCGACGCCGGGGATCAGGGCCAGCGCCCGGTACATCGCGGCCTCCAGCTTCGGCGGCATGAACGCCTGCTGCTGCAGGTAGAGCGACAGCACCCGGAACGCCCGCGCGTCCGGGTCCTCCTGCCCCGCCTCCTCCGTGGGCAGCCGCTGCCAGTGCTCGTCGCCCCGGACCCGGGCCAGCAGCTCGGCCGGGTCTGTCGGGAGCGCGCGCAGCTTGCGGTGGTACTCCTGCGGCGTCAGGTCGTCGTCGCCGGGGTCGGGCTCCTGGTTCTCGACGCGCAGCCGTCCCCACGGGTCGAAGCCCGCCGTCTGGGTTCCGTCGTAGCGGGTCCAGCTCTCCATGACCGTGCCCTTGCCGGGCTCCTCGCCGTGGCCGGTGGACATGGTTCTGCGGTACTGCCACTGGTCGGGCCGCGGCAACGAGCCGGTGGAGCGGGTGGAACGGGTAGAGGCGACGAGCGCCGCCTGTTCGAGCACCACCGACGGGCTCTCGTACCTCGGCGGCTCCGCCGGGCGGGAGGGTCCCTGGCGTTGCACGACGACGACGGCCACGGCCGCCACCATGCACGCGACCGCGGCGACCAGCATGGGCCGCACCCTCGGCACGGACCGTGATCGCAAGCCCAGCCGTGGCCGGAAGGCCCGGCGGGACGCGGACTCCGGCTCGCCACGCGCCTCAGCGAGCAGGCGGGCGCGGGCGGGCGCGAGACGTCCCGCGTCTCCCGCCGGGGCGTCGGAGCGCAGCTCGCGCAGTGTGTCCAGGTCATCCACGGTCCAGCTCCTCCTCGATGGCGGTGGGGTCGCCGCCGAGCGCGGCCCGCGTCCTCTTCCTGGCCCGGTGCAGCCGCGAGCGCACCGTCCCCACGGGGACGCCCAGCGCGGCGGCGGTCTCGTCGTAGCTGAGGTCGGCCCAGGCGACCAGCAGCAGCACGTCCCGCTCGGCCGCCGGCAGCGCCGCGAGCGCCCCCGCCAGCTCACGCTGCGCGGCCGAGGCCGTGACCCGGGCCTCCACCCGGTCGGCGTACGACTCGGCGACCTCGTCCACGCCCGACCGGGCCAGCGCCCGGTAGAACCTGACCTCGCTACGGCGGTGCTTGCCGATGAGGTTGGCCGCGATGCCGTACAGCCAGGGCCGGGCGTCCAGGCGGGTCAGGTCGTAGCGGGCGCGCTGCCGGAAGGCGTCCAGGAACGTGTCGGCGACGATGTCGTCGGCCAGGGCGTCGCCCAACCGGCGCAGGACGTAGCGGTGCAACTCCGGCGCGTGGCGGTCGAACAGCGCCGCGAACGCCTCCGGATCGTCGCGGGAGCGCCGGACGAGCTCCGCGTCGTCGAGATGGTCGGCCATCTGGCGGCTCTCCGTGTCGGGGGTCAAACGTGGCTCCGCTCGGTTCAAGCCTCGCCTGTGCAAGGTGAGGCCCTTGCACGGTGAGGGTCGTCATCCCTACTCACCCGAACCGGCCCGCCGGGTTCTCCCCATGCCTTCCGCCACCGCCGTCATGCCGTTGACTAGGGGCGTTGCCAGGGAATTGCCAGGAACGCTGGGTAGCCTTCAACGGCATGACATGGCAGCGAAGGCTCAACGAGGCGCTCAGGAGGTATGCCGGCGTCCGGTTCGAACGCGTCAGTGCCGCACGACCGGACGGCCCGTCGGACGGCCCGTCCGACGGTGCGGCGGAGACGTCCCCGGAGACTCCCCGGCCCCCCGCGGACCCCGCGCACGACCGGTTGCTGACGGCGCCCGTGTTCATTCTGTCCCCCGTCAGGTCGGGCTCCACCCTGCTGCGCGCGATGCTCGACGCGCACCCCCTGCTGCGCGCGCCGCACGAGCTGCACGTGCGGCGGCTGAGCGTCGGCTACGGCACCTCGCTGGCGCGCAGGGCGATGGAGGAGCTCGGCCACAACCAGGCCGACCTGGAGCACCTGCTGTGGGACCGGGTGCTGCACCGGGAGCTGGCCCGCAGCGGCAAGCGGTACATCGTGGACAAGACTCCCGCCAACGCCTTCGCCTACCAGCGGATCGCCACCTGCTGGCCGGACGCGCGCTTCGTCTTCCTGCTGCGTCACCCCGCCTCCATCGCCTCCTCCTGGTACGAGGCGGGCGCCGGGAAACGCACCCCGGAGGAGGCCGCGGCCGACGCGCTGCGCTACATGAAGGCGGTCCGCCGGGCCCGCAAGGGGCTCGCCGGCCTGACCGTCCGTTACGAGGACCTGACCGCCGACCCGGAGCGGGAGACCAGGGCGATCTGCGCGTTCCTGGACGTGCCGTGGGCGCCCGAGATGCTCTCGTACGGCACGCCCGGCGTGATCAGCAAGGGCCTGGGCGACTGGCAGGACAAGATCCGCTCGGGCACCGTCCAGCCGGGCCGCAACCTGCCCGCCCCCGAGGACGTCCCCGAGCCGTTGAGACCCATGTGCCGCGACTGGGGATACCTGTGAAGATCCGCTACATGCTGCTGCACGCCTACGGGGTGGGCGGGACCATCCGGACGGTGTTCAACCAGGCCGGCGCGATGGCCGCCCTCGGTCACGAGGTGGAGATCGTCAGCGTGGTGCGCCGCCGCGACAACCCCCAGTTCGCCCTCGACCCCCGGGTCCGGCTGGTCCCGCTGGTGGACCAGCGGGCGGAGGTGCCGGCCGACTCGCTGGGCCGCAAGGTGTGGCGGCGGCTGCGCGGCAAGCTGGTGCCGCGCGGCGAGTTCGCCGCCGAGTACTTCACGGAGCGGGTGGAGAAGGCGGTCATCGACCACGTCTCCGGGCTCCACGACGGCATCCTCGTCACCACGCGTCCCGCGTTGAACCTCATCGCCGCCCGCCGCGCGCCCAAGGGCGTCGTCCTCGTGGCGCAGGACCACATGAACCTCCGCGCCTACCCGGAGCCGGTGCGCGCCGACATCGCCCGCCACTACGACCGTTTCGACGCCGTGGTGGTGCTGACCCGGAGCAACCAGCTCGCCTACCGGGAGCTGCTGCCGCGCACGCCGATCGTGCGCATCCCCAACGCGGTCCACCCGGCGGGCCGGACGTCGTCGCAGGAGCACCCTGTCGTGGTCGCGGCCGGCCGGCTGGTCCGGCAGAAGGGGTTCGACCTGCTCATCCCCGCGTTCGGGCAGGCGGCGCGACGGCACCCGGAGTGGCGGCTGCGGATCTTCGGCTCCGGGCCGAAGAAGGAGCGGCTCGCGCAGCTCATCGAGAGCGAGGGCCTGTCCGGGCGGGTCAGGCTCATGGGCCGCACCAGCCGGATGGACGAGGAGCTGGCCGACGCCTCGATCTACGCGCTGTCCTCCCGCTTCGAGGGGCTGCCGATGGTGATGATCGAGGCCATGGGGCACGCGCTGCCGGTCGCGGCGTTCGACTGCCCGACCGGTCCGGGCGACGTGGTCACGCCCGGCGTGGACGGGCTGCTCGTGCCGCCGGAGGACACCGGCGCGCTGGCCGCGGCGCTCGACCGCCTCATGGGCGACCGTGAGCTGCGGCTGCGGATCGGCGAGCGCGCGGCCCGCACCGCCCGCGGCTACGCGCCCGAGGCGGTCATGCCGCTGTGGGAGGACCTGTTCAGCGAGCTGATGGCGCACGAGCCCATCAACGACACCTACTGGACCCGCTGACCCGGCTCGCCGGGCATCACTCGGCCGGCTCCCCTGGTATCACGCGGTCGATGACGAAGCCGCTGACGGGCAGCGCGGGCGCGCGCCAGCGCGGGATGCTCAGGTCCTGCTCCGGCACGACGCCGTACGACATGCGGCGGGTGAGCGCGGTCACCGCCACCTTCATCAGGTCGATGGTGATCCACTCGCCGGGACAGCGGTGGCCGCCGTACGGGTCGCCGCCGCCCTGCGGCACGAAGTCGAAGGCGCCGCCGTCCCACTCGGCGAACCGCTCGGGATGGAACTCCTCCGGCCGGTCCCACAGCCGCGGGTCGTGGTCGATGCCGTGCAGGTCGAGCAGGACGCGCCGGCCCTTCGGGAAGCGGTGGCCGCGCCACTCGAACGGCTCGGCCACCTTCGCGGCGACCATCGGGAAGAACGGGTAGAACCTGCGCACCTCCTGGACGAAGTACTCCAGGTAGGCGTCGTCGCCGGACCGCAGCCGTTCCCGGCAGTCCGGGTTGGCGTGCAGGGCCAGGGCGGCGAACGTGACGAACCGGCCGACGGCCACGATCGGCCGCAGCAGGTTCAGCACCTCCACGGCGGCGACACGCGGGTCGAGCAGCGCGCCGTCCGGGTCGCGGTGCAGCGCGACCGTCTCCAGCGCGGTCCCCGCGAACCGCTCGGGCCGCTCGCGCACCCGCTTGACCAGCTCGGCGATGGCCTTCTCGGCCCTGATCCGGGCCGTGCGGCCCCGCAGGTAACGCGGGCCCGCGGCGGCGGGCGCGTCGATCATCGCAAGGAGCCGCGCGGTCGCGTGCGGGATGCTCCGGCGGTCGAGCCGGACACCCGTCCACGCGCACGCCACCTCGCACAACAGCTCACTGACCTCGTCGAACAGCGTGACGCTCGGCCTGCGCGCCCAATGCTCGATCCGCTCGCCCCAGGCCGCCTCGGCCAGCCCGCGCAGCCGCTCCCGGGCCTCCGGCGTCATGAGCGACATGAACATCGCCTTGCGCGAGCGGTGCGCCCCGCCGTCCAGCGACTGCACCCCGCCCCGGCCGAACAGCGTCAGCAGCAGCCGCCGCGGCGCCGCACCGTGCCGGACGAAGCGCCGCTCGTCGTAGAAGACCTTCGCCGCCTCGGCTCCGGTCATGCATGTGGTCGGCCGCAGCAGCAGCCGCGTGTCGAAGACGTCGGTGCCGAGCTCCCCGGCCCGCTCGGCGATGAACGTGTACGGGTTGAGCCGGAGTGCCGGGGTGTCGTCCACACCCAGGACAGGAGACGCCGACACCTCGGCGCCTGTCCGGGGGCACCGCGTCGGCGGCTCCTGCTCGCGCGAAGGCGACTCCAGAGTGCTCATGGCCAGGCAACTATCCCGGGCCCGGCTCCGGAAACCTCCCTCGTCAGCCCTTGGCGGCGGGCAGGTCGGGGCGCTCGCCGGTCCAGCCGAGGTTCCGGTACGCGGTTCTCTGCCGGAGCACGGTCGGATCGCCGTCCGCAGGGGCGTCAGGCGTCCAGTCCCTCCCCAGGGGGAGGCCGGTCCTCGTGTCCACCACCAGCCGCTCCTCCCCTGCCCCCATGCGGTAGACGACCGCCTGGCCCCTGCGCCCCAGCACATCGGTGACCTCCCCCTCGGCCCGCAGCCCCGGCATGGACGCGAGCAGCCGGTAGGCCGACGCGCGCACCTCGGGCGACGTCGCCACCCGGGCGCACACGATCCGCACGACGCCGTCGCGCAGCTGATCGCCCGACTCGGTGGGCGAGGCCGTCCGCTCGCGGATGCCCGCCTCCAGGTACTCACGCAGCTTCGCCGGTCCGGCGGGGATCGCGGCCAGCTCCTCCCAGGTCGCGAGGCCTTTCACCAGGTCGCCGCCCGACCCCTTCCACTTGCCGCGCAGCTCGGAGACGTGCGGTTGTCCGGGAGCCGCCTCGACCGCCTCACCGGTCGTGGCGCGCCACGAGCCGGGTGATCCCGCCGCGCGCCAGGCGGCCTCGTCGGCGGGGGTGACCGGCTTGGCGCCGAGATACCGGCTGACCTTCCAGCTCTTGTCGCCCGGGCGCCGCGCCAGCCACTGGTCCTCCTCAAGGCCCAGTTCGAAGACGTAGCCCCTCGTCTTGTCGGGCAGCCGCCACCAGGTCACCGTCGTCGTCCGCCAGTAGGCGCCCGCGGCGGGCGCCCCGGCCACCGCGTCGGCGGCGGCGAGCAGCACCTCGCGCGCATCCGCCGTACCCGCCGGAGACGCGACCGGCGTGTCCCTCGCCGTGCTCGCGGCCGAGGGGGGCGTGCCCGGACGGGCCCCGATGACCGGGCCGCCGGGTGCGGCCACGGTCGCCGCCACCAGGATCGTCGCCGCCACGGCGAGCCCCGCCCCCGCGGCGGCCAGCCGTCCTCCGACGCGTCCGGCCGTACGGGACCGGCGGCCGGCGGTGCGTCCCGGGGCCCTCGGAACGAGCCCGTCGTGGACGATCCGCGGCTCGGCGGGCCCCCTGTCCTGCGCCCCGGCGGCGGAGGCGTCCGTCCCGGCGTCGGCGTCGGCGTCGGCGGAATCGCGCGCCAGGGCGGCGAGCAGGCGCGTCCGCCCCTCCATGACGGTGTCCAGCGACGGCTCGGGCGTGCCGAGCAGCGCGCGCACCGCGTCGAGATCGTCCCGGTCGTCCGGCAGGCCGGGGAACGGGTGGCCGTTCAGATCAGGCATCGGTTTCTCCGATCGCGGGGGCGGCACCGCCGAGGGCCGCGCGCAGTCTCTTGCGCACCCGGTTCAGCCTGGAGCCGACGGTGCCGGGCGGGATGTCCAGGGTTTGCGCGACCTCCTCGTAGCTGAGGTCCGCGAGTGCGACGAGGAGCAGCACGTCCCGGTCGCGGTCGGGCAGCCGCCCCAGCTCCGCCGCGAGCCGCCCCCGCGAGCCCGCCGCGAGGAGGCGCGCGGCCACCCGGTCCTCGTGTCCGCCGTCCGCACCGCCCTCGACCGGCACCCGCTGCAACGCCTCCAGCCTGCGCATCTCCTTCCTGCGGTGCTCGGCCACGAGGTTGGTGGCGATCCCGAAGAGCCAGGCGCGCACGACCCCGCGCCCCGGGTCGTACGAGCGGCGCTTGCCGTAGGCCACGAGGAAGGTCTCCGCGGCGAGATCGTCGGCGACCTGCGGGCCGACCCGCCCGGCGACGTACCGGTAGACATCTCCGAAGTAGCGGTCGTAGAGCACCGCGAAGGCGTCGGGGCGCCGCCGCGACTGCTCGATGAGCGCGGCGTCGTCGATTCTCACGGGCACTCCGGAGGGAGCGGTCATCCGGCTGGTGTCCCTTCATCGGGGTTACACCGGTACTCCGTCGAAACGGCGATCCGTCTTCACGCCCGATCTTTTGGGGAGCGTGACTCCTTGGGGGGTTTGTTATCGATAGGGCGGAAGTAGCGCAGGTTGACAAGTAAACTTCGTGCGTCCTCGAAAGAGAAAACGGTGACGCGAGTACATGACGGCAACGTTGACCGACCCCGATGTCGAGACCACGCGGCTCGAAGCTCTGCGCCGCTGCCAGATTCTCGACACGCAGCCTGAGGGGGCGTTCGATCGTGTCGTCGCGCTCGCGGCCCGCGTCCTGGACACGCCGATCGCCTCGGTGACGTTCGTGGACACGGACCGCGTCTGGGTCAAGGCCCAGACCGGCCTGCCGGACGGCCTCCACGAGCTGGGGCGCGATCCCGGCCTGTGCACGTCGGCGATCCTGCGCTCGGACCCGTACGTGGTGAGCGACACTCTCGACGACCCGCTCGCGGGCGACCACCCGCTGGTACGGGGCGAGCCGGGCGTGCGGTTCTACGCCGCCGCGCCGATCGTGACGACCGACGGCCACCGCCTGGGTACCGTCAACGTGATGGACGTCAAGCCGCGCGAGGTCACCGAGGCCGCACTGAGCTCCCTGGCCGACCTGGCCGCTCTGGTGGCGAGCCAGCTGGAGACGCGCCTGTCCGCCCGCTCCGCGGTCACGCTCGAACGCCGGCTGCGCCAGCAGGCCGAGGCGGAGCGCGGGCGGCTGGAGCTGCTGACCTCCACGCTGCGCAAGGTGCTGCTCCCGCCCTCCCCTCCGAAGGTGCCGGGGCTGGACATCGCCACGCACTACCACGTGGCCTCCGCCGACCAGGTGGGCGGCGACTTCTTCGACGTCTTCCGCCTGGACGAGGACAACTGGGCGTTCTTCCTCGGCGACGTGTGCGGCAAGGGCGCCGACGCCGCCGTGGTCACGGCCCTGGCCCGACATACCCTGCGCGCCGCCGCCGTCTACGCGGGCGACCCGGAGGCGGTGCTGGCCAACCTCAACATGGTGCTGATGGACGAGTTCCTGGGCGCCGACCCGTGCTACTGCACGGTCCTGTACGGGGTGCTCACTCCCACCGGCGAGGGCGTGACCGTCAACGTCGCGGGGGGCGGCCATCCCCCGGCGCTGGTCGTCCGCGCCGACGGCTCCGTGGAGGCCCTGCACACCCACGGCGGCATGCTCGTCGGGCTGCTGCCGGAGGCCCGCTTCGCCGTGGCCGGCACCGCCCTCGGCCCCGGCGACGGCCTGCTCCTCTACACCGACGGCCTCACCGAGGCCCGCACACCGGCCGGGCACATGTACGGTGAGGACCGCCTGCGAAACCTGGCCGCGACCCTGGCCGGACAGCCCGCCCAGGCCGTGGTGACGCGGCTGGAGGAGACTCTGTCCGCGTTCGGGCCCGGCCTGACCGACGACACGGCCATCCTGTCCATGACCGTTCCTCCGAGCGTGAAAAGGCACTCACGGTGACCACACCCGTTCAGTTGACGCAGATCTCGGCCGACCCCACCACGGGCACGTGCGTCCTGGCTCTGGTCGGTGAGCTCGACTACATCAGCGCGGCTCAGCTACGGGCCGACATGGAGAGCACCCTCCGGCCCGAGGACCGCCACCTCGTGCTCGACCTGAGCGGGCTGGACTTCTGCGACTCGACCGGCATCCGCCTCTTCCTGGTCTTCCGCAAGCTCACCCTGGAGCGCGGCGGGTCGATCGCGCTGGCCGGCCTGACCAGCCGGCTGGAACGCGTCTTCCACATGACCGGGCTGTCGCAGGCCTTCCACCTCTACCCCGACGCCGACCAGGCCAAGGCCGCCATCACGGCCGGCGCCTGACACGCTCCGGCCGGGAGGCCGGAGCGCGAACATCTCGGAGCGGGCGGAGGGGATATCGTTCACTCATGGTGACCTCCCTCGGACGGCCCTCCGGTCGGCGGATTCCCTGATGTCCCGGCTCGACCTCGCCTGCGAGCACCTTCCCGGCGCCACCGTCATCTCCGTGGGCGGTGAGATCGACTCCACCAACGCCGCCCGCCTGGAGTCGTTCATCGCCGCCTCGCGCCGGGGGCCCGGCGAGCATCTCGTGTTCGACCTGGCCGAGGTGCGCTTCATGGACAGCGCGGGCCTGCGCACCCTGCTCAACGCCTACCTGTACGCGGAGGACCACGGCGGCGGCGTCCGCCTGGCGGCGTTGCAGTCCATGCCGGCCCGGCTGATCGCGATCACCCGCGTCGGCGACCATCTGCCCGTCCACGCGACGGTCGAGGACGCGCTGACCGCCGTCCTCACCCCGCCGGAGCCCCCGTACCGCCCGGTCAGCGGCGACGGCACGAGCACCGGCGCGGCCTGAGCCGTCCGCCTCCCCGGCTAGGGGCGTCCGCCGACCCCGGTCGTGGTCTCCTTGAGCCGCCCGGCCGGTCCCTCGTCCGGCGCCAGGGGCGCGGTGTCCATCCCGGCGCCCTCGTGCATGCCCTCGACGACCTCCCGCACCGCCTCGGCCGACGAGCGCGCGGGCGTCCAGCCGAGCACCTCCCGCGCCCGGGTCACGTCCATGAGTGGGATCTGCAGCAGCATCTCGAACAGTCCCGGCGCGGCCGGCAGCAGCCGCAGGTGCCAGCCCGCCGCCATCGCCGTCCGGGCCAGCCACGGCGCGACCGTCATCGTCCGGGTGCCGAGCAGCCGGGCCAGGTCCTGCGGGTCGAGCACCGGCTCGGCGGCCAGGTTGAACGGGCCGCTGACCTCCCGGGTGACGGCCAGCCGGTACGCCTGCGCGGCGTCGTCCGCGTGCAGGGCCTGCAGCCGCAGCCCCGGCATGTCGGGCACGAACGGGATCAGCCCCGGCCGTACCAGCCGACGCGGCACGAACGGCCCGCCGAACAGGCGGCGCTGCTCCGTGGCGGACTCCCGCTTGAAGATGAAGCCGGGCCGCATCCGCACCACGCGGATGTCGGGATGGTCGTGCTCGAAGACGTCCAGCACCCGCTCGACATACGCCTTCTCCCGCCCGTACGCGGCGCCCGGCCAGCCGTGCGTGGGCCAGCTCTCGTCCACCGGCCGGTCCTTGGGCCCCGGCGAGTAGGCGCCCACCGAGGAGGCGTACACCAGGGCGGGGACCCCCGCCTCGGCCACGGCGCGGAAGATCCGCATGCTGCCCAGCACGTTGGCCCGCCACGTCACGGTGGCGTCCCTGGTCGGCTGGAACAGCCACTCCAGGTGGACGACCGCGTCGGCGCCCTCGAAGACCGGCGCCAGGTCGTCGGTCACCACGTCGGCCCGCCGCCACTCGACACCCTCGGGACGCCACCCGGGCGCCCTGCGGGCCACGCCCACGATCGACCTCACCCGGTCGTCGGCCCGCAGCGCCTCCACCACGCTGGTGCCCACATTGCCGGTCGCCCCTACCACCACCACTCTCATGCCGCTCCGGCTGCCCCCCGGCCAGGGGCCGAAACCCTACGGCTGGAGCAGCACCTTGATGGCGCCGTCCTGCTTCTTCTGGAAGATCTCGTAGGCGTGCGGCGCCTGCTCCAGCGGCAGCCGGTGGGTGGCCAGGTCCATCACGCCGAGGGGGTCGGCGTCGTCGGTGACCAGCGGCATCAGGTCGTCGATCCAGCGCCTGACGTGGGCCTGCCCCATCCGTAGCGTGACGCCCTTGTCGAACAGGCGGAGCATGGGCAGCGGATCGGCCATGCCGCCGTAGACGCCGATGATCGAGATGACCCCGCAGCGCCGCACGGAGTCGATGGCCTGGTTGAGCGCGGCCAGGCGATCGACGCCCGCCTGCGTCATGAGCGGCGCGGCCACCTTGTCCGGCAGGAGACCGGTGAGCGTCTGCGCCAGCTTGGCGCCGGGCGAGCCGTGCGCCTCCATGCCGACGGCGTCGATGACGGAGTCGGTGCCGCGCCCGGCCGTCAGCCCGCGCACCGCGTCGGGCACGTCGTCCGCATGGCGCGAGTCGATCACCTCGACGCCGTGGCGGCGCGCCATCTCCAGCCGCTCCGGCACCCCGTCCACCGCGATCACCCGGTAGCCCCGGTGGCGCGCGATGCGGGCGCACATCTGCCCGATCGGCCCGAGGCCGAAGACGGTGACGCTGCCGCCCTCGGGCACCTCCGCGTACTCCACGGCCTGCCAGGCGGTGGGCAGCACGTCCGACAGGTAGACGAACCGCTCGTCGGCGGGGCCCTCCGGCACCTTGATCGGGCCGAAGTGGGCCTGCGGCACCCGGAGGTACTCCGCCTGCCCGCCGGGCACCTGCCCGTACAGCTTGGTGTAGCCGAACAGCGCCGCGCCCATGCCGTGCTCGCGTACCTGGGTCGTCTCGCACTGGGCGTACAGCTTCAGGCCGCACATCTGGCAGCGGCCGCAGGAGATGTTGAACGGCACGACCACGCGGTCGCCCGGCCTGATGTGCTCGACGTCGGCGCCCACCTCCTCGACCACGCCCATCGGCTCGTGCCCGAGAATGTCGCCCTGGGTCATGAACGGCCCGAGGACCTCGTACAGGTGCAGGTCGGAACCGCAGATGGCGGTGGTGGTGATCTTGATCACCGCGTCGGTCGGCTCCTTGATCGCCGGATCGGCGACCTCCTCGACCCGCACGTCCCGCTTGCCGTGCCAGGTGACGGCCTTCATGGCTGCTCCTCCCGCCGGTGTCGTGCTCGTGGCGGCCGGCGCCGCCGGACCGGCCCGGCGGCCGGGCGGCTCCGCGCCGCCGACGATGCCGACCGGCGCCTCATACCCTCACCACCGGCGCCAAACGGCTCCGGCCGGACGCGGCCCGTGCTCCGGCCGGAAGCCGCCGTGCGACGGCCCCGGGGTCAGGAGCCGTCGACCTCGCGCAGCATGGCCATGTGGCTCTCCAGGGACGGGAGCGTGGTCCTGGCCAGCGAGACGATCTCGGGGGCGGAGCCCTTCTTGATCTCCCGCTTGGTGGCGGTGATGGCCTGCTTGTGCGCCTGGGCCGTCGCCTTGAGGAAGCGGCTGTCGAACCGGGCGCGCGCGGCCTCCTCCAGCGCGGCGGCCTTCTTCTGCTCGGCGGTGGACAGCTCGGCGGGCAGGTGGACGCCGTGCCTCTCGGCGGCGTGCACGAGCTGGTCGTCCAGGCTGTCGTAGTCCTTGACGAACGTGCCGCCGAGCGACTTGACCACCTCCGTCGAGCCCTTGTCCTGGGCCAGCCTGGCCGCGTGGATCTCGGCCAGACCGCCCATGTGGATCTTCCGCATCCAGGCCCGGTCCTGGCCGGAGGCCTGCGCGGCCGGAGCTGACGCGGACGACGACGCCTCGCTGGAGGCCGCGGAATCGGTGGCGCCGCCACCGCAACCGGCGGATGCGGTTACGGCCAAAGCGGCGAGGAGCAGGCTCAGATGTGAGCGGCGCATGGACATGGAATCCCCACTTGTTTGGAAACGCACTGCGTGTAATTACAAGTAGACACCTTTCGGTCGCGCTCTGTAGTCATGCGCGCAGCGTGTCGCCCGAGTTCTCCCAGCTCAGAGCGCTCTGACGGGTTCACGGCCGAGTTGCGGCCCACCTGGAGCCGCAGGAGTCCCTTTACACACTCCGTGTTCGATGAATAACTACATGTAGTGTGGCCTTGGCGGAAGGGGCCTTCAGTAATGACAGTCGGCTTCACTCACAACCTTGTCGGACCACGCGTTGACCAGCGCTTGACCGGCTTCCTCGAAGCGTGGCGGGCACCGGTGTCCGACCCCGACGTGGTCGCGGCGTACGAGCTGCTGACCGACTTCATCCTCAGCGGCGGCAAGAGGGTGCGACCCCAGCTGTGCTACTGGGGCTGGCGCGGGGCCGGCGGCGACGACTGCGACGAGATCATCAGCGCCGCGGCGGCGCTGGAGCTGTGCCACGCCGGCCTGCTCATCCACGACGACATCATGGACGGCAGCGAGCTGCGCCGCGGCCACGCGACCGTCCACCGGCGCCTGTCCCAGCTCCACTCCGGTCCCGGCGCCGAGACCTTCGGCCAGGCGGGCGGCATCCTGCTCGGCACGCTCAGCCTGGCCTGGGCCGACGCGCTGCTGTCGTCGTGCGGGGTGGAGCCCGGCCGGCTGCGCGTGGCCCACCACCTGTTCGACGCCATGCGCAGCGAGGTCATCAGCGGCCAGTACCTCGACATCCTGGCCCAGCTGCGCTCCGGCGCCACCGTCCCCGAGACCCTCACCGTGATCCGCTACAAGACGGCCAAGTACACCGTGGAGCGCCCGATGCAGATCGGCGGCGCGCTCGCGGGCGCGCCGCCCGAGCTGCTGGAGTCCTACTCCCGCTTCGGCCTGCCGCTCGGCGAGGCGTTCCAGCTCCGCGACGACGTGCTCGGCACGTTCGGCTCCTCCGCGGAGACGGGCAAGTCGGCGCTCGACGACCTGCGCGACGGCAAGCACACCGTGCTGTTCGCGCACGCCGTGCAGCGGGCCACGCCGGCCCAGCGCGCCTACCTGCGCACCTGGCACGGCCACCCTGAGCTGACCGAGGAGCAGGCCGACGAGCTGCGGCAGATCATCGTCGCCACCGGCGCGCTCGCCGAGGTCGAGGACATGATCGTCGAGCGGGTCCGGGAGGCCGACGCCGAGCTGCGGGCCGCCCCCATGACCATTGAGGCGCGCGAGGCCCTGGCCGTCCTGGCCGGGCAGCTCGCGCACCGCGACCGGTAGCGTCCGGCGGCCTCGCGGGGCCGCCCCGCCCGGATCTGGAACGTTCCATCCCCCCGAAGCCGGTTCTCCGGCGTCGTCACCCATGAAGATTGGTGGTGCAGTATGACCGAATCACCCGAGTCGGCCGCTCCCAACGGGCAGAACCAGCAGCTCAGCCTCAGCACCGAGGCCGCCCGTAATCTGGCGACGACCACCAAGACCGTCCCCCAGATGCAGGAGATCACCTCCCGCTGGCTGCTGAAGCTGCTCCCCTGGGTGCAGACCTCCGGCGGCGTCTTCCGGGTGAACCGCCGGCTCACCTACACCTTGGGCGACGGGCGCATCACCTTCACGACGACGGGCGCCGAGGTGCGGGTCATCCCGGCCGAGCTCACCGAGCTGGCGCCGCTGCGCGGCTTCGGCGACATGGAGGTGCTGGAGGCGCTGGCCGCCCGGTTCAGCCAGCGCGAGTACGAAACCGGCCAGGCGATCGTCACCGAGGGCAGCCCCGTCGACCAGCTCGTGCTGATCGCCCACGGCCGGGTCACCAAGAGCGGCCACGGCGCCTACGGCGACGAGCAGGCCCTCGGCGTGCTGGCCGACGGCGACCACCTCGGCGAGCAGCTGCTGACCGAGGCGGGCCGCTTCCCCTTCACCGCCAAGGCCGCCACCACCTGCACCGTGCTCGTGCTCTCCCAGCACGACTTCCAGCAGATCTACGACCAGTCGCCCGAGCTGCGCGAGCACCTCGCGGCCATCCGCGACGTCGAGAGCCGCTCCCGCAACGACTACGGCGAGGCCGCGATCGACATGTCGTCCGGCCACACCGGCGAGCCGACGCTGCCCGGCACGTTCGTCGACTACGACCTCGCCCCGCGCGAGTACGAGCTGAGCGTGGCCCAGACCATCCTGCGCGTCCACACCCGCGTCTCCGACCTGTACAACCAGCCGATGAGCCAGCTCGACCAGCAGCTGCGGCTCACCATCGAGGCGCTGCGCGAGCGCCAGGAGCACGAGCTGGTCAACAACCGCGGCTTCGGCCTGCTGCACAACGCCGACTTCTCCCAGCGCATCCGCACCCGCGCCGGCGCGCCCACCCCCGACGACCTCGACGAGCTGCTCGCCAAGGTGTGGAAGGAGCCGGCCTTCTTCCTCGCCCATCCGCAGGCCATCGCCGCGTTCGGCAGGGAGTGCTCCAAGCGCGGCCTGTACCCGCAGGCCGCCGAGGTCGGCGGGCACCGGGTGCCGGCCTGGCGCGGCGTTCCCATCTTCCCGTGCAACAAGATCCCGGTGACCGACACCCGCACCACCTCGATCATGCTCATGCGCACCGGCCAGGAGAGCCAGGGGGTCGTCGGCCTGCACCAGACCGGCATCCCGGACGAGTACCAGCCGGGCCTGTCGGTCCGCTTCATGAACATCAACGAGAAGGCCGTCATCTCCTACCTCGTCACCGCCTACTACTCCGCCGCCGTCCTGGTGCCCGACTCGCTCGCCGTCCTGGAGGACGTCGAGCTCGGGCACGAGCACTAGCAGGTCATCGGTCGGGTCATCAGTCAGGTCATCAGTCAGGTCATCAGGCAGGTCGAGGGATGGGTGCCGGTTTGACGGAGCAGCATCGGGAAGCAGAGCGCCAGAGCCTCGACACGCAGGCGGCGCGGCTGCTGGCCACGACGACCAAGACACCGCCGCAGACCCGCGAGATCACACCTCGCTGGCTGACGCGGGTCCTGCCCTGGGTGGAGGTGGCCGGCGCCGTCTACCGGGTCAACCGCCGGCTCACCTATCCCGTGGGCGGCGGCCGGGTGGGCTTCACCCACGAGGGGGCGCGGGTCAGGGTGATCCCGCCGAGCCTGGCCGAGCTGCCGCCGCTGAGCGGGCTCGGCGACGCCTCCGTCCTGGAGAGGCTCGCCGGCCTGTTCGAGCAGCGCGAGTACGCGCCGGGCGAGTCGATCGCGCGGGCCGGCGAGCCCGCCGGCGGCCTGGTGCTGCTCGCGTCCGGCAAGGCCGCCCGGCTCCAGCCCGGCCCGTACGGCGACGACCTCGTCCGGGCGACGCTGGCGGCCGGCGACCACGCCGGGTTCGAGCGGTCCGGGCCCGACGCCCGCTGGCCGTACACGCTGACGGCCCGCACGCCGTGCACGGTGCTGTACCTGCCGTGGGAGGCGTTCGAGGCGCTGGCCGCCCGGTCGCCGTCGCTGCGGGAGCGGCTCGACCGGCACCGCGCCGACCTGGCCAGGCCGCACAACAAGCACGGCGAGGCGGCCATCGCCGTGGCCGCCGGTCATCGGGGTGAGCCGGTCCTGCCGGGCACGTTCGCCGACTACGACCCCGGCCCGCGCGAGTACGAGCTGAGCGTCTCCCAGGCCGTGCTCCGGGTCCACACCCGGGTCGCCGACCTGTACAGCGAGCCGATGGACCAGACCGAGCAGCAGCTCCGGCTGACCATCGAGACGGTCCTGGAGGCGCAGGAGCGCGCGCTGGTCAACGACCCGGGCTTCGGGCTGCTGCACAACGTGGACCCCCGCCAGCGGATCCCCACGCGCGGCGGCCCGCCCACCCCCGGCGACCTCGACGAGCTGCTCAGCCGCCGCAAGAAGACGCGTTACCTCCTCGCCCACCCCCGGGCGATCGCCGCGTTCGGGCGGCAGTGCAACCACCTCGGTGTCCACCCCGAGCCGGTCACCGTCGAGGGGCGGACGCTGCCGGCCTGGCGCGGGGTGCCGATCCTGCCCTGCGACAAGCTGCCCGTCAGCCAGGCGGGCACGACCGCGATCCTCGCCTTCCGCACCGGGGAGGACGACCAGGGCGTGGTGGGGCTGCGGCAGACCGGCCTGCCGGGCGAGCGCCTGCCCGGGCTGAGCGTCCGGTGCACCGGCATCGACGACCGGGCCATCTCCTCCTATCTGGTCAGCGCCCATTACTCGGCCGCCGTCCTGGTGCCCGACGCGCTCGGCATGCTCACCGACGTCGAGGTTCACGAGCAGAGGTTCACGAGCCAGAACGGAGTGACCCCATGACCGACCAGCCGTTCGAGCTGCCGGACTTCTACCTGCCGTATCCCGCCCGGCTCAACCCGCACCTGGAGGAGGCCCGTCACCACTCCCGGCAGTGGGCGCGCTCCATGGGCATGCTGGAGGGATCCGGCGTCTGGGAGCAGCGCGACCTCGACGCCCACGACTACGCCCTGCTGTGCGCCTACACCCATCCTGACTGCGACGGGCCCGAGCTCAGCCTGATCACCGACTGGTACGTGTGGGTGTTCTTCTTCGACGACCACTTCCTGGAGCTGTTCAAGCGCACCGGCGACCGCCGGGCCGGCAAGGAGCACCTCGACCGGCTGGCCGCGTTCATGCCGCTGGACCTCTCCGACGGCCTGCCCGAGCCGGCCAACCCGGTGGAGGCCGGCCTGGCCGACCTGTGGGCCCGCACGGTGCCCAGCCGCTCGCCGCAGTGGCGCGAGCGGTTCGCCGAGAGCACCCGCAACCTGCTGAACGAGTCGCTCTGGGAGCTGTCCAACATCAACATCGGGCGGGTGCCCAACCCGGTCGAGTACATCGAGATGCGCCGCAAGGTCGGCGGCGCGCCCTGGTCGGCCGGCCTGGTCGAGCACGCGGTGGGGGCCGAGGTCCCGGCGGTCGTCGCGGCCTCCCGGCCCATGAGGGTGCTGCGCGACGCGTTCTCGGACGGCGTCCACCTGCGCAACGACCTGTTCTCCTACCAGCGGGAGGTCGAGGAGGAGGGCGAGCTGAGCAACGGCGTGCTGGTGCTGGAGACGTTCCTCGGCTGCACCACCCAGGAGGCCGCCGACGCGGTCAACGACCTGCTCACCTCGCGGCTCCAGCAGTTCGAGCACACGGTCGCCACCGAGCTGGGCCCGATGTTCGTGGAGCACGGCCTCGACCCGTTGTCCTGCGCCGGCGTGCTCGCGTACGTCAAGGGACTGCAGGACTGGCAGTCGGGCGGCCACGAGTGGCACATGCGCTCCAGCCGCTACATGAACCAGCGTGCCTCCCGCGGCGCCGGGCTCGGCATGCGCTCGGTCGTCGACATCCTCGGCGCCAAACGGTTCCGCTCGCACGCGCATGTCCCCCACCGGCGGGTCGGGCCGTCGGTGATCCCCGAGCTCGCCATGCCGTTCGAGCCCCGCCTGTCGCCCCACCTCGGCTCCGCCCGGGTCAACGTCGTGACCTGGGCGCGCGAGATGGGCATCCTCGAAGCGCAGCCGGGCGTGGTCGGCTCGGCCGTGTGGGACGCGGACAAGCTGGTCGACTACGACCTGCCGCTGTGCGCGGCGGGCATCCACCCCGACGCCTCACCCGAGCAGCTCGACCTGTCGTCGGCCTGGCTGGCCTGGGGCACCTACGGCGACGACTACTTCCCCGTCGTGTTCGGCCGCACCCGCAACCTGCCCGCCGCCAAGGTGTGCGTCGAGCGGCTGTCGGCGTTCATGCCGCTCGACGGGCCGCCGCTCACGGAGCCGGTGAACGCGCTCGAACGCAGCCTGGCCGACCTGTGGGCCCGCACGGCCGGGCCGATGCGGCCGCCGGCGCGCCGCAGGTTCCGCGGGGCCATCGAGGACATGGTCCAGAGCTGGCTGTGGGAGCTGGCCAACCAGATCGCCAACCGGGTGCCCGACCCCGTCGACTACGTGGAGATGCGGCGGATGACGTTCGGCTCGGAGCTCACGATGAGCCTGTGCCGCCTGGCCCACGGCGACCGGGTGCCGCCGGAGATCTACACGAGCGGGCCGATGCGGTCGCTGGAGAACTCCGCCATGGACTACGCGGCGCTGCTCAACGACGTGTTCTCGTACCAGAAGGAGATCGAGTTCGAGGGCGAGACGCACAACGTCGTCCTGGTCACGGAGACCTTCTTCGGCTGCGGCTACCCCGAGGCGCTCGGCATCGCCGCCGACCTCGTCAATTCCCGGATGCGGCAGTTCCAGCACGTCGCCGAGCACGAGCTGCCGGTGCTGTACGACGACGCCGAGCTGGGCGAGGAGGCGCGTGAGGTGCTGCGCGGGTATGTGAGGGACCTGGAGAACTGGATGTCGGGCATCCTCGTGTGGCATCGCGACTGCCGCCGCTACGACGAGGGCTCCCTGCGCCGCCACCACCAGCCGCCCCGGTGGCGGCTGGCCGGGCCCACGGGCCTCGGCACCTCGGCCGCGATGATGTGGGGCTCGGCGGTCTAGTGCGCTCAGGGCGCGGTCTGCGGCGTGGCGCTGTCCGGCTCGGGGTTCAGCTCGTAGAACCAGCCGATCAGGCGCAGCAGCCGCTGCTGGTACGGCGTGACGTTGCGCAGGCGCACCCAGCGCTGCGACGCGGGCAGCGCCGGCATGAGCAGCGCCCGCAGGCCCGCCAGGTCGATGAAGGTGATGCGGCTGGTGTCGACGGTCACGTGCCCGCCGGCGACGCGGCAGCCGGCCAGCACCCGGGACAGCGCCTCGCAGTTGCTCACGTCGATCTCGCCGACGACGGCGAGCAGAGGGTCCGCTGTCCCGAGCGGGAAGCCGAGATGGTGGGGTGTCTTCCGCGGATCCCGTGCGGGTCCTCGCAGGGAGATCCGGACGAGCCGGTCCGCGTACAGCAACCGCTCGCTCATGTCCGTGTCACCGCTCATCGGCCGCGCACCCCCATCTCCTTGAGCGTGGGGGTCGTGTCCGGCCCCTGCGCACAGGGGGACGGACCGGCGTCGCGTCTCCGCCGATCCGGAACCAGATTACACGAAATGTCTTTCGTTAAGTGATATCCATGATAAAGAGGCGGTATGCCTGTGGGGTATGAGCGGACCCGGAGCTCTGCGGGTCCGTCCTCTGCTGTCTACCCGTTCCACGGCGCCTGAAGTGTTCCCGTCTCACGGCGAGTCACCTGTGCCTGTCTCACGGCGAGTGACCTGTGCCGTTTCACGGCGAGTGACCTGTGCCGTTTCACGGCGAGTGACCTGTGCCGTTTCACGGCGATGTCCGCCGGCTGGGGCGTGGGCTCCCTGTACCAGGTCGCCATCTCCCGCCCACGCCTGCCGGCGGATCACGCCATTTCTCTGAGCACCGACTCTTCTGAGGACGGCTTCATGACGGCCTCCTCAGCGAATCACGCAGGCCCGACCCTGTCGGTCGTCGTCGCCGTCGCCCTGCTGGCTCGCGAATCCCGGCTCCTACGACCGTCGGTCGTCAACGGCTTCGTGCTCGTGACCGCGCAGCTACCGGCCCGGGTTCACCTGGGAGTGCACTGTCCCACCGGCACCCGTCGTCTCGATCCCGGCGAGCACCGCCGCCATCCGGCCGGCGCTCCCCGCCTTCGAGTCTCTTCGCGTACGAGCCACTCGGGGTGGCCCCACACGGGCGCCGGCCGGCCCCAGGCCGTCTGAGAACGCGGGCCCCCGATCATGCGAGCACGAAGCACATACATCCGGCCGGAGGGGACGGGCCTTACCGTGCCCAGCCGTGCTTACCCGTGCTTACCCCTGGTTCCCCGTGGTTCAGCAGGGGGCGAGCACGGAGGTGGACGACGCCTGGTGGTTGTTCAGCACGCCGACGTTGACCTTGTGCAGCTGGCCGACGTTCAGAACGTTGATGTTCTTGACCGAGTCGTTGGCCACGTCGTTCAGCAGAACGAGGTCGTTGGCCGCGGCCCACTGGCTGGCGACCTGGGTGCCGGTGTTCGCCACGCCGGCCGGCACGTAGCTGGTCGAGCTGGTGGCGGTGGAGCTCGTGGCCGTGGAGCTCGTGGCCGTGGAGCTCGTGGTGTGGTTGGTGGTGCACTGCGTCGTGCAGCTGGTGCACTGCGTGGTGGTGGTGGTCGTGACGACCTTCGTGGCGCAGGGAAGCGCGATGACCGGCTTGGGGGCGCAGTCGGTCGCGACGGTCGGCTTGGGGGTGCAGTACGTGCTGGTGCCGCTGTCCGCGTAGGCGCTCACGGTTGAGAGGCCGAAGACGGCACCGGCGAGGGCTGCACCGACGAGAATGCGACGCATCATTTCGAGTTCTCCTTCGTGGGAATCAGCGCGGAAGGGGATGCGCTTCATCTGAATCGCTCTCTCACAGGACTGGAAGAGGCCGGATAACGATCCCGCGCCATGGCGGTTCACCGCAACTCGAATTCGCTAAGCCCAAGTCAAATGCAACCCTCAATTGCTTGGCGCTTGATTATGCGTCGCCCGGATATGCCCCGATATTCGGGGTTCAACGGATTGCTATGAGGCGTTATTGACGGGCTTATCTTGATATGCCCCAACCGATTTGTCCTGACGCCCAGGCCGGCGCGATCCGTCTCTCGGGGTACTGGTGCGGCGCCGGCCGTGCGCCCGGTCCTCAGCGACCTCGACCAGCCACCTTGGTCACCTCGGCCGGCCGCCACCACCTCGGCGACACCCGCCGGCCGTTTCGGGCCGGCTCGGAGGAGGCGGTGGGCAAGGGGTGGCCCGGGAAGCGTCACGGCGCGTGGCATGAGGATGCGGGCCGCCACGAAGGGTCGGAAGGCATGCGACGCGACGGCGCGAAACGGAACGCAGCGCTGCAGGAAGCGGCGCTCCAGGACACAGCCGAGCGGACCGGGATGACGCCGACGGACCGGGATGACGCCGGGCCCGAGGGCGGCCGGAAGCAAGGGGCGTCACGACTCGGGAGAAGCGGAGTTTGCCCGGGAGACGCGCGTCCGAGGGCGCACAGACGTATGGCGTGCAGACCTGAGGAGCCCAGGCGAGGTGGCGCAGACCAGAGACGCGCAGACCGAAGGGCGCGGCCGAAGGCGCAGAAGGACGGACGAACCAGACCTGCAGCAAGCGGCCCATGAGGCGCAGGGGTGGGAGCCCTGAAGTGGAAGGGACCGGTGCGGGGAGGGACCGGCGCAGGGAGGAGCCCGGCGCGGGGAGGGTGGTCGGTGCGGGGAGGACCGGCGCGGGGAGAGTGGTCGCGGGGGAATGCGGATGGGGGGTAGGTGTGGCGTAGCGGGCGGCGGCGGCCCGGGGCGTGCCGCTTGGAAGCGTACGTCCCGGGCCGTCGGCACATCAGGCCCAGCCGGCGCGTCAGGCGCGGCGGGCTCGACCGGACTGACCGGCTCGACCGGCCTGGCTGGTTCGGTGGGCCGGGTGGATCCCGTGTATCGGTTGGATCGTGTGGTCCCGTGGGGAGCCACGGGCGTTGTCGAGGGCGCTGGGTCGCGCGGGGATGGCGGCCGCCGGCCGACCGGCGCGGAGCCGGAGGGCTGGCGAGGGAACCGCGGGCCGGCGCCTCGCGACAGTGCGTCAGCCGTTGTTGAGGACCGCGACGTCGACCTGGTCGAGCTGGCCGATGTTGAGCACGTTCACGTCCTTGACGGAGTCGTTGAGCACGCCGTTCAGCACGGTGGCGTTGTTCAGGGCGCTCCACTGGCTCAGCCAGCTCTGGCCGCTGTTGTACGGGTTGGAGTCGGCCGAGGCGGCGGCGGCGGAGAAACCGAGCGCGATGCCCGCGATGGCAGCACCGGCGAGAATACGACGGATCATGTTTGTTTCCTCCATTGATCGGCGCGGAAATCACCAGCGCCATAGTCGTTTGTGCAGGGCGGTGAAGGTGCCGTCAATAACGATCCCGGCACCGGGCGGGTGCCGCAACCCAAGAACGCCTCCTGGCGGTCAAGGAGCCGCCTCGTTTTCTTGGCACACACGCTTTCCGCGGCACGCGCGAATCACCGGCATATACAGAATGGCACGGCTCCGGGACATCGTTGTTTAAGCACGATCATCCAAAACTTGAGCGCACCATTCGCTCAGGAGGACAACTCGTCGAGAACGGCGGACAGGTGGCGCAATGTCCGCGGGCAGTCCGGCGTGTCCGCTTCGCCCAGTCGAGCCGCCAGGCGCTCGCGAGGCCCTTCTCCACCAGCAGGTCCGCGATCCGCTGCACTCCCCTGCCGGGTCATGCCCAGCACACGGGCGACGCCGGCCACGGGCAGCGGCTCGGGCCGGACAACAGCCTGTCAATCCGTATGCGTGCGAGGATATGTGCATGGCACAGATCGTCGGCGGGGGACGTCCGGTCAACGACGCGGAGCGGCGCGTGATCGCCTATCTGCGCGACCAGGGCCCGGCCGACTGGCTGCTGCTCCACAACGTCGAGGTGCCCCGCGGCGAGGACGTGTTCGAGGTGGACCTGCTGGTCCTGACCGGCCACTCCCTGGTGGTCGTCGACGTCAAGGGCACCCGTGGCCGCATCCAGGTGTCGGGCCCGCGGTGGTTCCCGCCGCGCCGGGAGGCGTACGGCTCGCCGGTGACGAAGCTGAGGGGCACCGCGCGAGCGCTCAAGGGCCTGCTGGTCTCCCGCGCCACCCAGCTCGAACGTGTCTACGTCGACAGCCTCGTGGTGCTCACCTCGCCCGACGCTGAGCTGATCGATCCCACCGGGCGCGACGCGGCCCACGTCACCGACCTGAACGGCCTGGTGCCGATGCTGGCCGACGCGTCGCGGGTCAAGCGCGGGTGCAGCCCCGACGCCCGGCCGTACCTGAGCGCGATCCTCGACGCGCTCCACCAGACCGTACGGCGGAGCACCGCGCCCCCCAGGTACGGCAACTGGGAGGTCGAGGAGCAGCTCGGCGGCGACACCAGGGTCACCGAGTACCGCGCGTTCAACGCGACGTTGCCCGGCAGCGAGACCGTGCTGCTGCGCGTCTACCAGGCCGATCCCCTCGCCGACGAGGCCGCGCGGGCCGCCGAGCGGCAGCGCATCGCCAACGCCTACCAGTCGCTGGCCCGGATCCCGCCCCACCCCTGCGTGGTCCGCTCGCGCGACTTCTTCGCCATCGACGACGAGAGCCGGTTCGTGCTGGTGCTCGACGACGTCCACGGCGAGGCGCTGCACCTGAGCCCGGGCCGGGGCGCCGGGTCGCCGTTCGTGATCCAGGACCTGCTGAGCGGCCTGGCGCACGCGCACGCCCACGGCGTCATCCACCGCGCGCTGAGCCCCGCGTGCGTGCTCGTCACCGACGACGGTCACGCCGTGCTGACCGGCTTCGACTACTCCAAGCCCGGCCCGCGCAACTTCACGGTGGCGCACGAGCTGACCAACGTGCTCGACGGCCACTACGTGGCGCCCGAGTGCCAGGACCAGCCCGACCGCATGACGGCCGCCTCCGACGTCTACGCGGCCGGCGTGATCGCCTACCAGCTCCTCACGGGCGGGCTGCCGGCGGGTCCCGACGCCCTGGGCCCGGAGGTGCCGGACGTGGTGCGGCGGATGCTCGACCACTCGCCGGCCAAGCGCCCCTCGGCGGCCGAGGCGCTCGACGCCCTCCGCGGGATCCCGCAGCGATCCCGCCTCAGACGACTGGTCCGCCGCATCGTTCCCGGTTCATGACGATCACCTAGGAGCCGGCCGCCCCGGAGGCGCCGAAACGGCCGAGTTCAGTCAGGCGCGCGGCGGCGGAAGCGCGGGACGGCTAGACGGGCAGCCGGCGGCGCAGGTCGCTGGCGTGCTTGAGGTAGTCGAGCGCCAGCCCCGTACGGCCGGCCGTGCGGTGCAGCTCGCCCAGGAGCTGCGTGGTCGACGCCTCGCCGCTGCGGTCCCCCAGCTCCTGGAAGACCCCGAGGGAGCGTTCGAGGCCGGCGGAGGCGGGGGCGAGCTCGCCGCGGCGCACCTGGAGCCGGGCCAGGCTCTGCAGGGCGTACGCCCCGCAGTGCCGGTCGCCGAGCGACTCGAAGATGTCCAGCGCGTGGTGGTGGAAGGACACGGCCTCGTGCAGCTGCCCCATCTGGAGGCACACGCAGCCCTCGCGGTGGGAGTCGCCCAGCTCCTGGGCCAGCCGCATGGCCTGGTTCAGCGACTCGGACGCCTGGGTCAGGTCGCCGGACTTGAGGCAGACCCGGCCGATGGCCTGCCGGGCGAGCGCCTCGCCCTGGGGGTCGCCGGCGGCCAGGAACATGGCCAGGGCGCGCTTGAAGTGGCCGAGCGACTGCGCCGGCAGGCCGCGGAACTGGCTGACCGCGCCGAGCCCGCAGATCGTGGTGGCCTCGGCCCGCACGTCACCGACCTCGTGGAAGAGCTGCCGGGAGCGGACGAACCCGTCGACCGCCTCCTCGTAGCGGTCCTGGTAGAGGGCGACCTGGGCGAGCCCGCGCAGCATGGCGGCCTCTCCGTACGTGTCGCCGTTGGCGCGGGCGGCCTCCAGGGCGACGCCGTGGGTGCGTTGCCAGGTGTCGAGCCGGCAGTGCAGGTCCAGGTACGGGACCATGGCGGCGGCCAGGCCCCACGCCGACTCGGCGAGCCCGGCCTCGGCGGCCACGCCGACGGCGGCGACGAGCGAGTCGTGCTCGGCCTCGAACCAGCCCAGCGGGTTGGACGTCAGCCGGTTCAGGGTCTGCTCGGGCAGGCGCCAGCGCGGGGTCCGGGGCGCGATGAGGCTGAAGACGGTGGTGGGCAGCCGGGCCATGGCGTGCTCGGTGGTCGCGGTCCAGGCGGCGAGCACGCGGGCCAGGGCGTCGCGATCGGGGGTCCGTTCGAGGGCGTGGCGGCGGATGAGGTCGGGCACGCGGTAGCGCGGCTGGCCGACGGGGTCGGTGCCGACGAGCTCCAGCAGGTTCACGTCGACGAGGAGATCGGTCACATCGTCGGCGCGATGCCGGTCGAGCGCCGCGTCGACCACCCAGCCGGGCTGCGCGAGGGCGCCGAGCCGGCCGAACGTGCCGAGCGTGCGCGCGGCCTCGTCGGGCAGGTCGCGGTAGCTGCGGTCGAGGCGGACGCGGACCTCCTGCAGCTCGTTGAGCCGGTCGTCCTCCAGCCGCTGCCGCAGCACGGCGAGGGACCAGCCGGGCCGGCCGGCGAGCCTGGCGCCGGCGCTGCGCACGGCCAGGGGCAGCCGGCCGCACGCCTCGACGATGGCGCGGGCGTCCTCCTGCTCGCGGGCCACCCTGTCGCCGCCGACGATCCGGGCGAGGAGCTCGAACGCCTCGTCGGCCGGCAGCTCGCCGAGGTCCACGTGCCGGGTGCCGGGCAGCTCGGTGATGCGCCGCCTGCTGGTGACGATGACCGTGGAGTCGTTGCCCGGCAGCAGCGGCCGTACCTGTGAGGCGTCGAGGGCGTCGTCCAGCAGGACGAGCATGGGCCGATCGGCGAGCAGCGAGCGGAAGAGCGCGGAGCGCTCGTGCAGCGTGGGCGGGGGCGTGTCGGTGCCGAGCGCCCGCAGCGCCTCGGCGAGGAGGTCGGCCGGCTCCCGGCCGTCGAGGGCGAGGTAGAGCTGTCCTGCGGGGAAACCCTCGCGCAGGGTGTGCGCGGCGTGCACGGCCAGCGCGGTCTTGCCCGCTCCGGGCGGCCCGGAGACCACGGCGACCTGGAACGGCTCGGCCAGCGCGGCGAGGGCGTCGGCCCGGCCGGTGAAGTCGGGGACGTCGGGCGGGAGCTGGCGGGGCGCGGCGGGCGGCGGCTCGTCGGCGAGGATCGACTCGTACGCGGACCGCAGACCGGTGCCGGGCTCGACGCCGAGCTCGTCGACGAGGAGCTGCCGCACCGTGGCGTAGGCGCGCAGCGCCTCGGCCTTCCTGCCGCCCCGGTGCAGGGCGAGCAGTAATCGCCCCCACAGATCCTCCCGGTACGGGTGCTCGGCGAGCAGGCCGCGCAGCTCGGTGACCGCGCCGGTGTGGTCGCCCTGATCCATCCTCCGGCTGATCAGCTCTTCGGCGGCGCGCAGGCGCAGCTCGTGGAGGGGGTCGAGGCGGCGGTCCCAGAGCGGGCTGCCCGGCAGGTCGGCGAGCGGGGCGCCGCGCCACAGGGACAGCGCCTCCTCGTAGCGGGTCTGGCCCACCAGCTCCTCGAACACCAGGAGGTCCAGCGCGTCGTCCGGCACGTCGATGGCGTAGCCGGAGCCGTTGCCCCGCAGGCATCCGCCGGCCTCGCCCAAGTCGGTCCGGAGAGAGCTGACGTAGGTGCGCAGGTTGGCCTGCGCGGAGCGGGGCGGGCGCTCCGGCCAGAGCACCTCGACCAGCTGGTCGGCGCCGACGACCCCGCCCGCTTCCAGCAACAACGTGGCCAGCAGCAGGCGTGGCTTCTTGCCGGAGATCCGGACCGGCAGACCCGATGTCCGGAGCTCCAGCGGTCCTAGCACATGGAAAGTGACCGTCATGACCGCATCTGCTCCTTATGGAGGCGTGACAGCTCTTTGTACCGGGTCTGGACGTTTCTTGTGCGCCATATGCCGACGCTTGTCTCAGAGATCCCAGCAGAAAGGATCACCCGATGAAGCCTGACGGAGCGCTGATCACGTGTTTCTCGCGCTCAGTCAGCGTGGGACGGCACCGGGTTTCCAACCGCCGTTCCCGTGCGGCCGGAGCCGGATGGGTGACTCCAGCGACTTTGCGTACCCGGCGACGGCCGCCCCCAGTGCGTCAAGTGGGGCGGCAAGGCCGGAAGCACGACTTACAACAGTCCCTCTGAACATTGCGGATGATGAAAACTACAACTTTTGTGATCGCCGGACTTATCGCCCTGTCCGGCCAGCAGGTGGCCTACGCCGCCACCGCGACCAACTCCGCGACCGCCTCCGTCGCGGCCACTCCCCTCGGCGATGCCTTCACCAAGGCCGCCGGCGCCTACGAGATACCCCGTGACCTGCTGGTCGCCCTGGGCTACGCCGAGACCCACCTCGACGGCCACGACGGCGAGCCGAGCGCCAGCGGCGGCTACGGCGTGATGCACCTGGTCAGCAACCCCCAGACCAAGGCTCTGGAGGAGGCGGCCAAGCTCACCTCCATCCCCGTCGCCAAGCTGAAGACCGACGACGCGTCCAACGTCCTGGGCGGCGCCGCCGTGCTGCGCGCCAAGGCCGACGCGCTCGGGCTGGACGCCACCGCCCGCAAGGACCCCGCCAAGTGGTACGGCGCGGTGGCCGCGTACGGCAACCTGGCCGACGACACCACGGCGCGCATCTACGCCGACGCCGTCTACGAGGCCCTCGCCTCCGGCATCGACGCGGCGGGCGTGCAGACCGAGGCCGCCCAGGTGACGCCGGAGCGCGGGAAGTACGCCGACGACGCGCCCCGCACGCTCGCCTCGGCCACCGACTACCCCGGCGCGGTGTGGAAGGCGGCCAGCACCTCCAACTACGCGGTCTCCAACCGGCCGACCAGCAACAAGATCGACCGCATCATCATCCACGTGACGCAGGGCTCCTACGCCGGCTCCATCTCGTGGTTCCAGAACCCGGCGGCCAAGGTGTCGGCCCACTACGTGGTGCGCTCGTCCGACGGCCAGGTCACGCAGATGGTGCGGGAGAAGAACCGCGCGTGGCACGCGGGGAACAGCAGCTACAACCAGCGCTCCATCGGCATCGAGCACGAGGGCTACATCAGCGACGCGTCCTGGTTCACCGACCAGATGTACCGGGGCTCGGCCGCGCTGACCCGCAACATCGCCGACCGGTACGGCATCCCCAAGGACCGCACCCACATCATCGGCCACGTCGAGGTGCCCGGCTCCGACCACACCGACCCGGGCTCGCACTGGAACTGGACCAAGTACATGAGCTACGTGACCGGCGGCACCGGCGGCGGCGGGACCACCAACCCGCACACCGCCGAGGAGGTCTGCGGCACCGGCTACAAGGTCATCGACTCGCAGGCCCTGGGCACCAACGGCACGGTCTACCTGCTCTACAGCACCTCGGCCGGCAAGAACTGCGTGGCCACGATCAAGAAGACCTCGATCGGCAAGGCCAGCGCGACCAGCGCCTTCCTGGAGGTGCAGGGCGCCGCGCGGAAGACCGACACGGGCCAGTTCACCTACTACGCGGGTCCGGTCGCGGCCGCCGCGGCGGACAAGTGCGTCAAGTGGGGCGGCTCGGTGGGCACCTCCACGTACACGAGCTCGTTCGAGCACTGCGGCTGATCCAAGCCATTTCCTTCCCCCCTCCCGGCGGCCCGGCGTCCTCTTGGACACCGGGCCGCCGCCCTTCGTCCCCCCTCAGCGGTACGGGTCAGAGCGGCTGGAGGGCGTCGATGATGTCGATGACGTACACGGTCCGGCCTCCGTCCGCCCCGCCGGGTCCGGGCTCGGGCACGGCCATGCGGGCGCCCACGTGCCCGCCCACGAGCCCGGCCAGCCAGGCGGAAGGCGCCGACCCGGGCGCGAGCGTGACGGCGCTCGGCCCGCCGCGCCGGAAGGACGAGTCGACGATCCGGCGCCCGGGCACCCGCATCGCCAGGTACTGCACCACCAGCCTCGCCCCCTCGCGGATCTCCGGGCCGGAGCCGTCGATGAGCGTGCTGGCCCTGTCCAGCGGCAGGCCGGCGGGCACGGTCGGCAGCGGCCGGCCCACCCGGCGCGCGTCCGGCGGGTAGCCGCCGAGGACGTCGAAGACCACGACCACCACCGCCTCCGGATCGACGCCGTCGAGCGGCACGCCCGGCCCGGCGGCCTCGGCCGCGGGGCTGACGAGCACGACGCGGCTGCCGGCCGGCCGGTCCATGAGCGCCTCATGCCAGGTCGGGGGAACCGTGCGGCCGTCGAAGACGACCGAGACGGGCTGCCGGGCCTCGTACGTGCCGGCCTGCCTGCTGCCGTCCGACCACAGGCGTACGGACACGTCCGCGAGCACGACGTCGCCAGGGGCCGTGCGGCGGCCCTGCCCGGCGGAGAGCACGGCCACGCGCGGCAGGCGCCCCGGCGCGCCGTCCGGGATGGCGACGGCCGGCTCGGCCCCGAACGCGCCGGTCACCACCGGCAGCCCGCTGTCGGCGACTCCGCACGACGTGGCGAGCACGAGAACGGCCGGCCAGAACAGGCGCACGATCCCCTCCGCGATGCCAGAACTTACCGGAGGCGCGAAGAGTCTCCGGAGATGGCCGATCCGGCGCGCCGGATCCGCCTGCATCCTTGCCGGGATCGGCCCAAGCGAAGCCGATCGGAGGTCAAAGAGGCGGCACACTGGGTGCGTGAGCAAGCCGAACCTGTCCCGCCGGGTCGCCGAGGCGGCCGGGATCGCCCTGACCAACCGGAAGTACGTGACGTTCGTGGACGTGGTCACCGGACTGCGGTGGCTGCACTCGCGGCACGTCGACACCTGGCGGCAGGGCCGGGCCGCCACGCTGGCCGAGCTGGCGGCGGTCGACGACGACCGGCTGCTCGCCGCCGCCGCGCTGCTGCGCGACTGGGCCGAGGGGCAGGGGCTGCGCCCGGTGGAGGCGTCGTACGTGTCCGGCAGCCGTGACCGGCGCGAGCTGCGGTTCACGGCCGGCGACCATCCGCAGGAGGCGTTCCGCGTCCACTGGGTGTCGCCGGAGCTGAGCGAGGCCCGGGTGCGGCGGCTCGCCGAGCGCCAGAGCAAGGCGCCCGACCTGACGGTCGTCGTGCCGCAGCAGCCGTGGACGTGCGCCTCGTGCGGCGACACCGGGCCGTACCTGATCATGGAGGACGACCGGCCGCACTGCCTGACGTGCGCGGACATGGACCATCTGGTGTTCCTGCCGTCGGGTGACGCGGCGCTCAGCCGGCGGGCCAAGCAGGAGAGCGGCCTGGCGGCCGTGGTCGTCGAGTACAACCGCCGGCGCAAGGTCTACCAGCGCAGGGGCCTGCTGGTGGAGGAGCGGGCGCTGACGCTGGCCGAGGAGCGCTGCCTGGCCGACGAGGAGGCCCGGCTGCGCCGCCGCGAGCGCGACAGGGAGCGCCGGGCCGAGCAGGACGACGACTTCCGGGCCCGGATGGCGGCCGAGATCCGGACCCTGTTCCCGGGCTGCCCCGCCGAGCGGGCCGAGGAGATCGCCGCGCACGCCGCCCTGCGCGGCAGCGGGCGGGTGGGCCGCACGGCGGCGGCCAGGGCACTCGACGCGAACGCGATCACGCTCGCCGTGGTCGCGTCGATCCGCCACCTCGACACCGACTACGACAAGCTGCTGATGACGGGCGTCCCCCGGACCGAGGCACGCGACCGGATCCGCGACGCCATCGACGCCAGGCTGGCCGACTTCAGGAGGAGGACGACATGAACGACCCGGCTGCGTGGTCCCGGGTGCGCGACGAGCTGCGGGACTTCGCGCTCGGCCTGCCCGAGACCCGCGAGGACCACCCGTGGGGCGAGACCGTCGTCAAGGTCGGCAAGAAGGTCTTCCTCTTCCTCGGCCTGGACGAGGCGACGGAGAAGTGGGCGCCGACCTTCGGGGTGAAGCTGCTGTCGGAGGCGCACGGCCATGCGCTGACCGTCGAGGGCGCCAGGCCCAGCGGCTACGGGCTGGGCAAGGCCGGCTGGGTGACGGTCCCGTTCATGGCCGAGCTGCCGGAGACCGAGGTCCTCCTCGACTGGGTCGAGGAGAGCTACCGGGCCATCGCCACCAAGCGGGCGATCAAGGCCCTGGACGAGCGGGCATAGCGGCGAGGCCGGTCCCGTCCGGGACCGGCCTGGTGCGCGGGTGCGGGTCCTACTTGGCGAAGGCGGCCAGCGCGACGCCCAGCCCGCGCTCGTTCTGGCCCTGCGCCTTGGCGTCGGTGGAGTTGACCGAGTAGACCAGGGTGCGGCTCAGGTCGCGGGTGGCGCCCACGCCGGTGGAGGAGCCGTAGCGCGCGCCGGTCTTGCCGAAGGCCACGATGCCGCCCGGCAGCTCGATCCGCGACAGGCCGGAGGTGTAGACGGCGGGCTTGTCCGTGCCGTACAGCTTGACGTCGGGGACCGTGAACATCGGCTCCAGCTGCGCCGCCGGCACGACCTTGCCGGAGAACAGGGCCTTGACGAACTTCTCCAGGTCGGCGGTCGTGGAGATGAGGTCGCCCGAGGCCCAGGTGGAGGTGACGCTCATGTCGGTCATGTCCACCAGGTACGCGTCGCCGTACGCGAAAGAGTCGGGGAAGCCCTTGGGCACCGCCTGGTAGCCGTGGTTGTGCCGGCCCTTGATCTTGACCGAGTCGCCGGGCAGGTAGCTGTCGCGCATGCCGACCGGGCGCAGGATTCTCGTGGTGACCTCGTGCTCGTACGAGCGGCCCGTGACCTTCTCGATGAGCATGCCGGCGACGAACGTGTTGGTGTTCAGGTAGTGCTGCCGGGTGCCGGGAGCGAACTCGATCGGGTTCTCCACGGCCTTGGCGACGTACTCCTCCGGGGTCCACTGCTGGAACCGGGTCTTGTAGACCCACGCCAGGTCGCCCGGCACCTTCGGCGACGGCAGCCCGCTGGTGTGGTTCAGGAGCTCGGCGACGCTGATCGCCGGGTAGGCCGCCGGGAGGAGGCCGGGCAGGTACTCCTGGACGGTGCCGTCGAGCGAGAGCTTCCCCTCGGCGACGAGCTGGAGCACGACCGCCGTGGTGAAGATCTTCGTGACGCTCCCGGCGCGGAACCGCGCGCCCTCGCGGGCGGGCCGCTTGGTACGCAGGTCAGTCACGCCGGTGACGCCCTTCCAGGAGCCCCGGGAGCCGCTGACGCGGACCTCGGCGGCGGTGGCGTCGGCCGCGGGAAGGCCGGCGATGCTCGCCTTGAGCGCCGCCTCGTTGATCGGCGGCAGCCCCGCGGCCGTGGCCGTCGCGGTCACCGCGGTGGGGGCGGCCAGTGCGGCCGGGCCGGCGGCGACGGTCGTGAGGGCGGCGACGGCGAGTGCGGCGGCGGCGAGGCGGGTGCGGTTCATGAAGGCGTATCTCCAGGTCGGAAGGGGTTCTCCTTGATGGCTCCATCCTGTCGATCACGCGCTCCCACCGGATCGCCGAGACCGGCGATCTTCCGGCTCCCTCTCACGAGGGAACCGGCCTCGCCCCCTCGGGCGAGCGACCCCTCCCGTCAGCCCGTGGGCGGAATGGTGGCGATGACCCGGTTGACCCCGTTCTCGTACCGCAGGGCGTACCACGTCTGCACCGGGCTGTGCGTCACCGGATCGAGCCGGAACGTGCCCCGCGGGCTGTCCACCTCCCGCACCCGGCCGAGCGCTCGCGTCAGGTCGCCGCTCTCCGCCCCGCCCTCCGACACGGCCAGGTCGATCAGCCGCATGGCGTCCCAGCCCTGCACGGCCACCGTCGAGGGGTCACGCCGGGTCGCCGCCCGCCACCTGGCCACGAACGCGGTGTTGGCCGGGTTGGCCAGCGCCGGTGAGTAGAGGCCCACGCTGGTCGTCCCCTCGCCGTCGGCGCCGACGGCCGCCATCACGTCCTCGTCGGTGAGCTGCTGGCAGGCCAGCAGCTCCACCTTCCGGTCGTAGCCGAGCTGCTTGTACGTCCTGGCGAAGGAGACGGCCTCGGCCCCGGCGTAGAAGGCGTACAGCAGCTGGGCGTCCGCCGGGATCCGCCCCAGGTACGGCCCGAGATCGGTGGCCCCGCCGAACGGCGTGAGCACGCGCTTGAGCGGCTCGGCCCCGTATCCCTCGGCGAAGCCGTCGAGGGTCTGGACGCCCCCGGAGTAGTCGGACGCCATCGCCACCACCCGCACCCGGCCGTGGCTGCGGGCCGCGTACCTGCCGGCCGCCTCGCCCTGCTCCCGGTTGGTGAACGACACCCGGAACACCCCCGGGCCGCCCAGCTCGTCCGCGCCCGCGTTGGCGATCACCACCGGGGTGCCCGCCACCTCGCGCACCACCTCGACCGCCACCGGGGAGGCGACCAGGCCGGTCACCACGCTCACGCCCTCGCCCGACACCAGCCGCCGGGCCTGCTGCCGCCCCTGGTCGGGGCTGCCCGAGTCATCGGCGACCAGCAGCCGCGCCGGCCGGCCGCCCAGCATGCCGTCATGGGCGTCCAGGTAGAGGCGCATGGCGGTCTCCATGTCCTTGCCCAGCTTCGCGTACACACCGGTCCGGGAGACGATCGCGCCCACCTTGACCACGGGGTCGTGCCGCACCTGCATGGCCGGCGAGGCGCCGCACCCGGCCAGCAGCAGCACCACCGCCGCCGCGGCGGCCGCTCTCACGCGGCGAACACCGCGCACACGGACCCCAGGCCCTCGATCCACGCCTCGAACACGTCGCCGGGCGCCACCGGGACCACCGGCCCCAGCGCGCCGGTCAGCACGACGTCGCCGGCGCGCAGCGGCCGGTCGGTGCGGCCCAGCGCCCCGGCGACCCAGGCGGCCGCGTTGAGCGGGTGGCCCAGGCAGTCCGCGCCCGAGCCGGCCGACACCTGCGTGCCCGCCCGGGTCATCGTCATCGCCGCCGTCCGCAGGTCGAGCCCGGACAGCGGCACGGGGGCGCCGCCCAGTACGAACGCGCCACCGGAGGCGTTGTCCGCGATCGTGTCGACCGGCGTGATGTCCCAGCCGGCCACGCGCGAGTCGGCGATCTCGATCGCGGGCAGCGCGAAGTCCACCGCCCGGATCACCTCCGCCACCGTGAACGGCCCGCCCACCAGGTCATGGCCCAGCACCAGGGCGACCTCGGCCTCCGCCATCGGCTGGAGGAACCGCTCCACCGGCACCGGCACCCCCTCGGGGAGGGCCATGTCGGCGAACAGGGCGCCGTGGGAGCACTCGCGAGCGCCGAACCGCTCCCGCATGAGCGCGTTGGTCAGCCCCGCCTTCCGTCCGACGAGCCGCCGGCCCTCCCCCAGCGCCCGCCGGGTGCCGATCTCCTGGACGGCGTAGGCGTCGTCCACTGTGCCGATGAGATCCCTGACCGGCGGGCACGGCTTGCCCGAGCGGGCGGCCTCGGCCAGCCGCTCGGCCGCCTGCGCCCGGATGTCCACCGCGTCCGACCAGGGGTCCGCCGCCGACCAGGGGTCCACCGCGTCCGACCGGGTGTCCACCGCGTCCGACCATTCGTCCTGCATGCCGCACCGTCCTGTCCGCGTCGACTGCCATCTGCCAGCTTCGCACCGCCGGGGGCCGCGCGGCAGCGGTCATTTCACGCGGCTCTCGTCCGTGATGCGCCATCCTGGGGAGCATGGACAAGCGCATCGACCAGGTGACCGCCCACGACGGCTCGTTCGACGTCCACGTCTGGCTGCCCGAGGGCGGCAGCGGGCCGGGGATCCTCCTGGTCCAGGAGATCTACGGCGTCGGACCGTACATCGCCAAGGTCGCCGAGGAGCTCGCCGGGCGCGGCTACGTGGTGGCGGCGCCCGACCTGTTCTGGCGCCTGCGGCCCGGCTGGGTCGGCGAGCACACCCCGGAGGGGACCGCGGCGTCGATCGAGCTGGCCTCCGGCTTCGACCTGCCGCAGGGTGTCGCCGACTGCGCGCTGACACTCGTCCACCTGCGCGGGCTGCCCGAGGTGACGGGCGGGCTCGGGGCACTCGGGTTCTGCCTGGGCGGGTCGGTGGACTTCATGCTCGCCACGCAGACGGAGCTCGACGCCGTCCTGTCCTTCTACGGCTCCGCCGTGCCGGAGGCGACCGGGCTGATGGAGCGGATCTCCTCGCCGCTGCTGCTGGTCTTCGGCGGCAGCGACCCGTACATCCCGCGCGAGCAGGTGGCGAAGGTCGAGGAGGCGGCGCAGGGGCGGCCGAACGTGCGGGTGTACGTGGACGAGGAGGCGGGGCACGCCTTCCACAACAGCGAGTCGCCGATGTTCCACCACCCGGAGGCGGCCGAGCGCGCGTGGCGCATCGCCCTCGACTTCCTCGGCACCCATCTGCCCGTCTCCTGACGCCGTGCCGGGGCTGTCCTGGAGGACAGGTTCTCGTACCCCCGGTCCGGCCCTCATGATGGGCTGGTGGGGCGGACTTGGGAGCTGTGGGGAAATATCGTCATCGCTGGGGTTCTGGCGCTTCCGCTGGCAGCGGCCCTGACGTACCTCCTGGCCCGGCGCCGCGCCCGCGCCGGCCACCCCGCGCCCGCCCGCACCGCCCTCGCCGACGTCGGCATCCTGACCGGCACGCTTCCCTGGCTGTGGATGGTCCTCACCCCGGCCACCGGTCAGGAAGGAGTCAGTCTCGTCCCGTTCACCGACCTCGTCACTCTCGCCGGCGCGCCGCCGGGCGCGGTGTTGACGCAGGTCGGAGGCAACCTGCTGGTCTTCGCCGCGCTGGGCGCGCTGCTGCCCGTGCGCGGGCCGCGCTTCGCCTCCACGGCGCGGGTGGCCGCCGCCGGGGCCGCCGCCTCGGTCACGGTCGAGGCCCTCCAGTACGTTCTGCGGCTCGGCCGCTACTCGTCGATCGACGACGTTCTCCTCAACACCACGGGCGCCGTGCTGGCCGCGCTGGTTACTCGCCGCTGGTGGGCCACCCGGATAACGACGCGCACGGTTCCCCGATAAAGGGCGGCGGAAACCGGTTTCGGCTCGCCACATGGGCACGATCCGCTCAAAAGAAGCACGCGACCAACCTGCGTATCTGTGCGATCGTGGACAAGACGGGGCAAGTTCTCTGGAGACGCCAAACCCGGTTGGTGACAGAGGGTGGTATCAAACGTGTCTGAATCCCCGGTACCCCACGATCTCCCCATCTACCGCCGCATCGCCGACGGCCTCCGCTCCCGGATCCTCGCCGGCGAGCTGAGAGACGGGGACCGGCTACCGGGCGAGAACGCGCTGATGGCCGACTACTCGATCGCCCGTGCCACCGCGAGGCAGGCGCTGGCCGTCCTCATCAACGAAGGTCTGGCCGTCCCCAAACGAGGGTCGGGGGTCTATGTGCGCCTGTTCAAGCCGATACGCAGGCACGGCTCGCGCCGCCTGGCGCGTGACCAGTGGGGTGAGGGGCACTCCATCTGGGACGCCGACGTGCGCGGCCGGCCGTTCACCGTGGACGAGGTGGAGGTGCTCAACGAGGAGGCGCCCGAGGACGTGGCCGAGGTGCTGGACAGCCGCCAGACGTGGATCAGGCGGCGGCGCTACTCGGTCGACGGGCGGCCGGTGCAGCTCGCCACCTCGTACTTCCCCGCGCGGGCGGTCGAGGGCAGCGCCATCACGCTGGCCGACACCGGGGCGGGCGGCGTCTACGCCAGGCTGCGCGACCTCGGGCTCGCGCCGGCGCACTTCACCGAGGAGATCCGGGCCCGCATGCCCGCGCCGAGGGAGAGCGAGCTGCTGGGCCTGCCGGCCGGCACACCCGTGATCGTGATCGCCCGCACGGCGTACACGTCGAGCGGCGTGCCGGTCGAGTACAACGAGATGGTCCTGGACTCCGCCGCCTACGTACTCCAGTACGACTTCGACGCCTAGGGCGAACCAGGTTGTCGAGCGATAGGTTCACCTGTCCTTTGCGATCATTTACTTCTCTAGAGAACACGCGCACCCTTCAAGGAGATGGAACCTCGCAGGAGGCCCCGGAGGGATGACGCGCATGTCCTTTGACCGGCACCTCGCCGACATCGCCCGGGAGTTCTCCCACTGGACCATCTGGCGGAGCGACGCGGGCCGCTGGTGGGCGACACGCCACCAGCCACTCAGCGACGCGCAGCGCGACGCCGGATGCGCGATGACCATCGACGCGGACGACCCGGACGACCTGCGCGAGCGGATCCGGGAGCAGGAGATCAGGGCCGGTGACCCGCAGGGCGCGGCCGGGGACCCGGGGCGGCGCGCCGGGCCCGCGACCTTCTGACGCGCGCCCCGGCCGCACACCGGCCGGGGGGCGCACACGAGCAGCCCGGTGCCGGGTCCAGCGTCTCGGCGGCCCCGGCACCGGGCCACCAACGGGGCCATGTGCGCGGAAGCCTCCGACCCGATCGGGGGCGGAGGCTTCCGCTCTTCATGGCCGCGACCTCAGGGCCGCGCACGGCTTACCGGCGTCTGTCTTACCGGCCTCTGTCTTACTGGCGCAGGTCGGACAAACGGCCCAGGTTCACGTCGGTGTCGTCGGAGACCCGGGGCGCGTTCGGCGTTCCCGGTCGCGGCTCGTCATCCTGCACGATGACGCGGACGTCGTCCTGGTCCACGGGCTCCCGCGGGGCGCCGAGCAGCGGACCGACCGCCTCCGGCTCCTGCTGGGCCGGCGCCTGCCCGACCGGCGCGTGCTCGACCGGCGCCTGCCCGACCGGCGCGGACTCGACCGGCGCGGGCTCGCGCGGCTCCTCCGGCGCCGGGGCCGGCTCGCGCGCCGGGCCCGCCTGCTCCAGAACCAGCGCTCCGGCCGCGCTCTCGGTCCGCATCAGGTCCCCCAGCACCGAGCCGATCTCGCTGAGCCGGCGCACGACCTCGGAGTGCGTGTTGGTGAGGTACTCGACGCGCCGGCCCGCGTGCTCGTCCAGCGCGGCCACGCGCCGGTTGGCGTCCGCGAGCGTCGACTCGGCCTCGCCGCGGGCGGCGGCCAGGGTCCGGTCGGCCTCGGCGCTCGCCGACTCCAGCAGCCGGGCCGCCTCCTGCTCGGCGCCCGTGACCAGCCGCTCGGCCTCGGCCCGCGCGGACCGCAGGGTCTCGTCGGCCTCCGTGCGGGCGGGGGTGAGCTGCTCCTCGGCGTCGGAGCCGGCCTGCGCCAGCATGCCCTCGGCCGCCGCCGTGGCGTCGGTCACCCGCCGCTCGGCCTCGGCCTGGGCGGAGGTCAGGATCTCGTCGGCGGTCGCGCGGGCCGACGACACGAGCCGCTCGGCCTCCTCCGCGGCCTGCTCACGCAGCCGGGTGGACTCGGCCTCGGCGTCGGCCCGCTTGGCGGCGGCCTCCTCCTCGCCCAGCTTGAGGATCTGCGCGAGCCGGGGGCTGAGGTCCTCGTAGCTCTGCGGCGCCTCGACCATGCGCCGCCTGGCCTCGGCCAGCTCGACACGGCCCTGCTCGGCCTGCTCGATCGCCCTGGCCAGCCGTTCCTCGAGATCCCGTATCTGGTTGCGGGTGCGCGTCATGTAGTCGTGGACCTGACGGCGGTTGTAGCCGCGCATCACGACCTCGAAGGTGTCCTCTTGCATCAGATCGGGAATGCTCTCGTGCTGGTTTGTCATGGGGGTTACCTAAAGGTTTGCGTGAGCCGGGGGAAAACTGCGGGTTGTGAGGGTCTGGCAGCGAGACGTCAGGAAACGACTCTCCTGCCATCTGCCCACGTCCGCAAGCGGAACGCCTGACGTGGAGCGGGAATTACGATGGGCCGGGTGTACATCGCAGCGCTGGACGGCGGGGCCGTCCCCGACATTCACCCCGAGGCGTACATAGCGCCTGGTGCCGTCGTCGTCGGACGGGTGCGCGTCGGACGCGCGTCCAGCATCTGGTACGGCTCGGTCCTGCGCGGGGACGACGAGCGGATCGAGATCGCCGAGGAGTGCAACGTCCAGGACCTGTGCTGCCTGCACGCCGACGCGGGCCAGCCGGCGATCCTGGAGCCGCGCGTGAGCCTGGGTCACAAGGCCATGGTCCACGGCGCCCACGTGGAGAGCGGCGCGCTCGTCGGCATCGGCGCGATCGTGCTCGGCGGCGCCCGCATCGGCGCCGGCACCCTCGTCGCGGCCGGGGCCGTGATCGGCCCGGGCAAGCGCATCCCGGCCGGCGTGCTCGTCGCGGGAGTGCCGGGCCGCGTGGTCCGCGAGCTCACCGACGACGACCGTGCCTCCTTCGCCCGCACGCCCGACAACTACATGGCCAAGGCGGTCAGGCACCGGCAGGCGTCAACGTCTTGATCAGCGCCGCGTCCGACACCGACGCGGTGTTGAGCGGGTCGGCGTACTCCGGCAGCTCGGGGCGCAGGAAGTGGACGAAGTCGACGGTCAGCTTCAGGTCGGGCAGGCCGTCGATCTGCTTGGCGTTGCCCTTCGCCACGTCCTTCTTGAGCGCCGCGTAGCTGTCCCAGTCGGTGTACGCGGTGAGGCCCCACTGGAGCACCTCGGGCAGCTCCGACGGCCAGCGCCGGGCGACCTTCCAGGCACCGCCCTCCTCCCGGTACAACGCCGCGGCGAGCCGGCCGGCCCTGGCCAGGACGAGATCGACCCAGCCCGCCTTGACGGGGACCTCCAGCGGCTTGGATCCGCCGTTCAGCGTGTACTTCGCCTCGACCTGGCCGCTCTTCTCGGCGGTGCCCGTGGTCACCGACACCCAGGTCGGCTTGTCGTACGTGCCGGGCACCCGGGCCATCAGCCCGCCGAGCGAGAACTTCCGCTTCGGCTTGGCGCCCTTCTTGCCCTCGACCTTGACCCGGGCGTACATGACGATGTCGCCGGCCAGCTCCTGGTACACGAACGGGCCGCGGAAGCCGTCGAACCACGTCGAGGTCTTGGGCTCCAGGTAAAGCGAGCCCTTGGCCGTGGTGTTCACGTCGAGCTTGGCGATGCGGTCGACGTCCTTCTCGGTGTCGCTCAGCTTGGCCCAGGCGGCCAGGTCGGCGGCCGCGGCGAACTCGGTGGACGCACCGCCCACCTCGCCTCCGGGCTCGGGCGGAGCGGCCCTGGCCACGTCGAGCACGCCGGGGCCGGTCGGGGAGGGCTGCGCCGCGGTGGTCGACCCGCATCCCGCGAGTCCCATCGCCACCACCACTATCACAGTCCTCTTCAACCTCATAGGGGGACATTCTGCCGTGTATGGGCGGTCGATGATCCCCGGACGGCAAGTACGATGGCCGCCGTGCGCCCCTGGGATGCGTTCGCCGCCACGGAAGCGGACGTCCGCGCGATGGTCGCGGACCCCCGCTGGCAGGACCTTCCCGTACCCGTGCGCGCGGAGGCGATCGCCTCGCGGACGCTGGTGACGCCCGACGGCGACCGGTGGCTGTTCGGGGCGCACGCGCGCTGGCACCTGCACGACCCGGCCGACGGCCGCTGGCACCCGGCTCCGCCGCCGCGGGGAGCGCGGGTGCGGCCGGCCGGGCACGCCGCCGCGGTGCTGCCCGCCCGGGTGATCCCCCGCGGGCCGGACTTCGCCGCCGAGCCGGGCTCCACGCAGGCCTTCGTCGGACCGGACGTGCCCGACCATCTCACGGAGCAGGTCCGGGTGCTCGTACGGGCGGCCGGGCGCCGGTCGGAGAAGGACTTCCCGCTGACGGCGTTCGACGAGATCCTCGCCGGTGACGTGCCGAGCACGGTCGCGGCCGTCTGGGGCACGGTGATGTGGTGCGCGTACGCGCCGGCCTTCGACGGCAACGAGCGGCTGCTGACCATCTTCGGCGAGTACCTGCGCCGGCCCCTGCCCGGCGACGAGTGGGTGCGCTGGCTGCCGGCGCCGCCGCTGCTGCACCTGATCCGGCTCGTGGCCGAGCGGCTGCGGGCGGGCCGCTCGCGCGAGGCGCTCCGGCTGACGGCGATCATGGCCGACACGGCGCAGATCCTGCTGTCCGACACGCGCTTCCGGCCGCGCGCTCTGGCACTGCTCACGATGGTGGAGCCGGCGCTGTCACGGCCCGGCCTCGACGACCGCGCCGCGCTGCGCTCCGACGAGTCGGTACGGCTGGCGTGGCTCGACCGCTGCCCGGCCCGGCTGGCGCGGGCGATCCTGCCGGAGACGGACCCGGAGGCGCACTTCGCGCACACGGTGTACGACCTGATGGAGGCGCTGTCCTTCACCCGCGACCCGGCCCGCGCGGCCGCCACGCTGCTGGCCGACCTGTCCGACTCCCGGGGACTGCTGCCGGGGCGGCTGGACCATCGGCTGCGGCACGCGTACGAGGAGCTGGCCGGCGCGGGGCTCACGGGCACGTCGGCGGCGGAGACGACGCATCCGGACGGCTTCGCGGTCCTGGGCCCCTCCCAGCCGCTCCCGGGCCCTCCCGGCGCCCTGGGCACCCCCACGGGCGCCTGGGCCCCGCCGCACCCGCCGGACACCACGGGAGCATGGTCCCCGGGCGGCCCCGGCGGGAGGCGGGACGGACCGGACGAAGCCGGGGACCCCACCGGCGCCTGGACCCCCGCCGACGAAACCGGCGCGTGGACGCCGGGCGGGCCGGCGAGCACCGGCTCGGGCCGCTTCAGCCGGTCCGGCCGCCTCAGCCGTACCGGCGGCGAGGACACGCCCGGATCCGGCGCGCAGGACCCGCGCAGATCAGGCGCGCAGGACCCGCACAGGACCGGTGGGCAGGACGCGCGCAGAACCGGTGGGCAGGACGCGCGCAGGACCGGTGACACGGGAGCGGGCGATCGGAGCGGCCCCATGACGAACGGCGGAGAGGGGACGCGCTCCGGGCGGCTGGCGGCGGCGGTGGCGAGGCGGGTGCTGTCACGGATGCCGCGCCAGCGCGTCACGTCGGGCTTCGAGATCGAGCCGCCCGATCGGGCCACCGCGGCGGGCGTGCTGGGGGCGGCCTACGCGGCGGGGCTGGCATGGCAGGCCGTGTCGGGGGCAAGAGTGCCGGAGCGCGGGTTCGCCGGACAGGCCGCGCTGGTGCGCAGGATCGTCCACGAACGCGATGATCTTCCTTCCTAAACCCACTAATACCGATATTTCTCTCTTACCTCGCCTATATCGTTCTAAGACGCCAAGCACCAGCCATTCGCTGAATTGTGATCTCTGATTGGGGAAATGACCCTCGTGGGGCCCCGGCGGCGCGCAAAGGAATGACTCCGATGGGCCATGTCGCCCGAAGGGCCCCGGCCGTAACCTCGTAGAGGGTGTGGGCTGCGGAAGGAAGGACGACGCGGTGGGGCACGACGACCTGGACTCTCGGGTCCACGACCGTGTCGCGTTGGACGAGATTGCGCTCTACGCCGAGGTACTCACCGCTGTTGCCATCAGCGAGCGGCGGCTGACCTTGGATGAGCTCGACGACGCGCTCGGATTGCGGACTTCAGCGAGTCATTGACGAACGATCACCATGACATGGTCCCGGACTCCTGAGGGGTCCGGGACGGTGATGCGGAGGGTGGCTCACCTCCCACGACATGACTAGTCAGTCGCGCCGGCCACCCTCCTACGAACGGACGAGTCGCGCGATCGCCGCCGACGCCTCCTTGACCTTCGCCTCGGCCTCGGGACCGCCGCTGTTGATGGCGTCGGCCACACAGTGAGCGAGGTGGTCCTCCAGCAGACCCAGCGCCACCGCCTGGAGCGCCCGGGTCGCCGCCGAGACCTGCGTGAGCACGTCGATGCAGTACGCGTCGTCGTCGACCATCCGCTGCAGGCCCCTGATCTGTCCCTCGATGCGCCTGAGCCGCGTCAGATATGCCTGCTTGTCACCGGTGTAGCCGTGCATGGTCACCACGATATCCGTATCCCTGTCGGTCATCTGAGGTCCGCGATCAACTTCTCCCACTGCACGGCCACCTCGGCGGCCGAGTGGCGCAGGGCGGTGTCCAGCGCCCCGGCGGCCAGCGACCGGCGCCTGCGTTCCTCGTCGATGAGGGCGAGCAGCGCGGCCGCGAACATCTCCAGCCCGGCGTCGCCGTCGTCCGCCGGCACCAGCACCCCGTTGTAGCCGGTCGCCACGAACTCCATCGGCCCCCGCGAGCCCTCGAAGGCCACCACGGGCACCCCGCAGCCCATGGCCTCCAGCACGGTCATCCCGAGGTCGCCGTTGCGGGAGGTGTTGGCCACGATCGACGCCTTGGCGAACTCCCCCGCGAGGTCAGGGGTGACGCCCATGAAGTAGACGTGGTTGTGCAGGTCGAGGTCGCGCACCAGCGCGCGCAGCCGCCGCTCCTCGGGGCCGCCGCCGTACAGCCGCAGCCGCCAGTCGGGCCGCTTGTCCGCCACGGTGGCGAACGCCCTGATCAGCCGGTCGTACCCCTTGACCGGGACCCACCGCCCGCCGGCGGCGACGATGCGGTTGTCCATGCGCGAGCGCGGCCACGGGCCGGCCGGCAGCGCGTCGGGCACGGTGTGGACGGCGGGAGACCCTTCGAGCAGCCGGGTCCACTCCTCACCGGCCGTGTCGGTGGCGGTGGCGACCGCGTGCAGCCGGGGGTAGAACCGCTTGACCGGTCCCGGAACGGCCGGCCGGCCCCACTCGCGGGCGATCTTGAGCAGCTCGCGCGGGGCGTGCCGGGCGGCCTGGACGCCGAGCGCCGGCCGCGTCGTGATCAGCACGTCGGACTTGATGCTGCGCAGCAGCCGCCAGAGCGCGACCTCCGCGCGCACCTGCCCGCGCGGCAGGAGACGCCTGCCGCCCGGCCTGGCGTCGATCACCGAGCGCATGACCACGTCCGGCCCGACGGGGAAGAACGGCCGGTCCTTGTGCCGCCTGACGCTGATCACCTCGACGTCGTGGCGTTCGGACAGCGCGGTGGCGAGGTTGAGGGTGGAGCGCACGTCGCCGCGCATGCCGTACGCGGAGGAGACCAGCAGGGTGATCCTCACCCGCCCACCTCGATCCGCAGCTCGTCGTCGGCGGTGTAGCAGGGGCGGATGGGGACCCCGTCGATCCGGGCCGACGGGTAGTGCAGGCGGCGGCGTTTGCCGTCGACGTCGTCGAGCCGCGAGCCGAGCTTCAGCGGCGTGGCCACGCCCTCCACCTCCAGCGAGGGCTCCCAGGTGCCGGCCCCGTCGGGATCGGCCGCGAGCACGTCCACCAGGGAGAACGCGGCGTGGAAACGCACGCCCTGCACGGTCGCCGAGGTGCGCCGCATCTGATCGCCGGACTGCCTGCGCTGAAGGGCGAGCCTGGCCTCGTGGCGGGCGTCGTCGTCCTCCAGCCCGGTGAAGGCCAGCAGGCCCATCACCTCGAAGCGGCCCTCCCTGAACCAGATCGAGCGCACCTCCGCGATCGGCTCGGCGTCGGCGATCTTCAGCGCGAGGTAACCGTTGCGCGTCCGGTAGGAGCGGTAGGCGAGGGTCCGTTTGCACAGCGCGTACGTGTCGAGGTGGTCCAGCGAGAAGCCCGGATCGACGCTGCGCAGCCGCACGCGCTTGCCGTCGCGCCGCAGGTAGGCGTCCCAGCGCCCGGCCGTCAGCATGAGCGGCGCCAGCGAGACCGCCAGGCTGGCCTCCCCGGCGCGCGCCCCCGGCGTGCCGAGCAGGACCTCACGTTCGACCCCCGTCGTCCGGTGCCTGAGGACGAGCTCCGTCCCGTCGCTCAGGGACTCCTCCATGGCCAGGCGGAGGGAGAGCACATCGGCGAGCGTGACTTCCGCGTCTGTGACCACGACGCGCATCGCGAGCCCCCTCCCCGTCGAATGAAGCCATGCGACGTTGAGGTTACCGTGATTTTCCCGTTATGTGGATGGCGGATTTCTTCCGGGGGTGTCCCCTGACATGCGGAACTCCTCCACATTACCTGTGAAGGAGTCCGACTTTCCGGTGTCAGGTAGGGGTTTTCACGGATTTGATCAAGAGCTGGGCGACGTCCACGACTTCCAGCGACTCCTTGGCCTCTCCGTTGTTCTTCTTCTCGTTGATCGCGTCACCGAGCATCACCATGCAGAACGGGCACGCGGTGGAGACGGTGTCGGGATTCGTGGTCAGCGCCTCGTCCACGCGCTCGGTGTTGATGCGCTTGCCGATGCGCTCCTCCATCCACATGCGCGCGCCGCCGGCGCCGCAGCAGAAGCCGCGGTCCTTGTGGCGGTGCATCTCCTGGGTCTGCACGCCGGGCACCTTGGACATGATGTCGCGGGGCTGGGAGTAGACCTTGTTGTGGCGGCCGAGGAAGCACGGGTCGTGGTAGGTGATCTTCTCCTCGATCGGGGTGATCGGGGTCAGCTTGCCCTCGTCCACGAGCTTGGCCAGCAGCTGCGTGTGGTGCACGACCTCGTACGTGCCGCCGAGCTGCGGGTACTCGTTGGCCAGGGTGTTGAAGCAGTGCGGGCAGGTGGCGACGATCTTCTTGACGCCGGCCTCGTTGAGCGTCTCGATGTTCTGCTGGGCCAGCATGTTGAACAGGTACTCCATGCCGAGGCGCCGGGCCGGGTCGCCGCTGCACGCCTCCATGGGGCCGAGCACGGCGAACTTGACGCCCGCGATGTGCAGCAGCTCCGCGACCGCCTTGGTGGTCTTCTTGGCCCGGTCCTCCAGGGCTCCGGCGCAGCCCACCCAGAACAGGTACTCGGCGTCCTCGGGCATCTTCTCGTCGACGACCTCGACCTCGAAGTCCAGCTCCCCGATCCAGTCGGCCCGCTTCATCTCGGACATGCCCCACGGGTTGCCCTTGTTCTCCAGGTTCTTCACCATCACGCCCGCCTCGGACGGGAACGACGACTCCACCATCACCTGGTAGCGGCGCATGTCGAGGATGTGGTCGATGTGCTCGATGTCCACCGGGCACTGCTCGACGCAGGCGCCGCAGTTGGTGCACGACCACAGCACGTCGGGGTGGATGACGCCGTCCTCGCCGACCAGCGGCTTCTCCAGCAGCGCGAGCACGTCGGTGTCGGCGTGCTCGGTGGAGGCCCCGGCCAGCAGGTACGGGGCCACCTTGAAGGCGTGGTCACGCTGGTCCAGGATGAGCATCTTCGGCGACAGCGGCTTGTCGGTGTTCCACGCCGGGCACTGCGACTGGCAGCGCCCGCACTCGGTGCAGGAGTAGAAGTCGAGGAAGCCCTTCCAGGTGGTGTCGTCGATCTTGCCGCGGCCCAGCCGTTCGGGGTCGAGGTCCTCGTCCTCGAAGTCCACCGGCTTGCCGTCCACGCGCAGCTCCGGCGCGCCGCCCAGGCCGTCGGGGCGGCGGGAGAACAGCACGTTGAGCGGCGCGGTGAAGATGTGCAGGTGCTTGGAGTTGACCACGATCACCAGGAACACCAGCATGAAGCCGATGTGCAGGAGCAGCGCGATCTCCTCCAGCAGCGCGCTGTCCGGCAGCACGTTCCCCAGGCCCAGCGAGACGAAGGCGCCCGAGGAGTAGGGGAAGTTGCCGTTGGCCGCCGACGCGCCGCGGGCCAGGAACAGCGTCCAGATGATGTTGAAGATCATGAACAGGACGAGCCACGCCCCGCTCAGGTGCGAGCCGGAGAAGCGCGAGCCGCGTCCCAGTGCCTTGGGCGAGTTCTTGATCCGGATGACGGCGAACGCCACCAGGCCCAGGAGACACGCCACCGCGATGAAGTCCTGCAGGAACCCGAGCACCGCCCACTGGCCGATGAGCGGGATGTGGAAGTCGGGGCGGCCGGTGATCGCGCCCTGCACGATCGCGCCGTACGCCTCGATGTAGACGGTCAGCAGGATGAAGAACGCCCACATCACGAAGAAGTGCGCGACGCCGGACGGCGTCCACTTCAGCAGCTTCTTCTGACCGAACACCTCGACGAGCTGCGCCTTGATCTCCTCGCCCGCGTGCGCCTTGGCGTACTCGACGCGTTCGGGGGCGGGCGGACCCACGGTGGCGAGCTTGTAGAGGAACAGCGCCCGACGGCCCGCCACGGCCACCGCCAGGACGGTCATGACGAGTCCGATGATGGCTACCCAGAGCACGGGTCCTCCCACAGACGACGTTGGCTGCCAGCGTACGAGCGCCGGTCGAGCACGCGACGACCAGGCTGTCCCCAGAATCCTACCCATCGGTAACATTTCTGGGGTAACGCGACCCACCCTACGGCCACGGGCCGTTACAGAACAATGCTCTACGCTGTGAAGTAACGCTGGATCGTCGGCGCCAACAGCTCCACCAGCTCCTCCGGGTCGGCCCCGGCCATCGGCTCCAGCTTGAGCACGTAACGGGCCATCAGCACGCCGAACATCTGCGCGAACGCCGCCTCGATCCGCAGGTGCGGAACCCCCAGCGTGTCGGCCACCTTGAACAGCAGCGCGTTCGTGACGAACTCCCGGAACATCGTCACGGCGTGCTCGTGCGTCATCGCCGAGCGGATGATGGCGATCAGCGGCTCCCGGGTCTCCGGCGTGGCGGTCACCGTGAGGATCAACCGGACCAGCCGCTCCCCGATCTCCTCGCGAGGGCCTTCGAGCAGCAACGGCACCACCTGCTCGGGTGTCAGCGGCAGCCGCATCGCCGCCGCGAACATGCCCTCCTTGGTGTCGAAGTAGTGGTGCACGAGCGCGGGATCGACCTCCGCCTCGCGGGCGATGCCGCGCACGGTCGCCTTGTCGAACCCCTTCTCGGCGAACACCCGCCGGGCCGCCGCCAGGATCTCGCCCCGGGTGTCGGCCGAGCCCGGTCTGCGACCGGGGCCCCTCCTGACCGTCATGCCGAGGCCGCGAGATGGAGGCGGGCGAACGCCAGTGCCTCGGCGAGGTCGTCGATCCGCTCCGTGCGGCTGGACGCCTTGCGCGTGTTGATCTCCAGCACCACCAGCCCGGTGTAGCCGTTGCCCGCCAGCCGCTCCAGGATCGGCGCGCACGGCTGGCTGCCGCGCCCCGGCACCAGGTGCTCGTCCTTGTTCGTCACGCCCAGGCCGTCGGCCAGGTGCAGGTGCGCCAGGCGGTCGCCGAGCTTCGTGGCCATCTCCATCGCGTCGGAGCCCGACACGGCCGTGTGCGACAGGTCCAGCGTGACGTGCGGGAAGTCGTAGTCGATCGGGTTCCAGTCCGGGGAGTACGGGACGACGTCGTTGTTCCTGGCGCGCAGCGGGAACATGTTCTCCACCGCGAAGACCACGTCGGTCTCGTCGCGCATGCGGGCGAGCCCGGTCTCGAAGTCGCGGGCGTACTCGCGCTGCCAGCGGAACGGCGGATGCACCACGACCGCCGACGCGCCGAGCCGCTCGGCCGCCTGCCGGGCCCTGACCAGCTTGGCCCACGGGTCGCGCCCCCACACGCGCTGCGTGACCAGCAGGCACGGGGCGTGGATGGCCAGCACGGGCACGTGATAGTGGTCCGACAGCCGCTCGATCACGTCGATGTCCTGGCTCACGGGATCGGCGCCGACCATGATCTCGACGCCGTCGTAGCCCAGGCGCGCGGCGAGCTCGAACGCGTCAGGAGTGCGTTCCGGATATACCGAGGCGGTGGACAATGCGATCTTCGCATTGGGCACGCGGATGACATCAGCCACGTTGCCAGCCTAAGCCGGTGACGGGATTCTGGCGCGCGCCCCCTACGGTTGGGTCATGCCCCGGATCGCAAAAGGAGCCATTCCCAGCCCCAACATCTGGAACACCCCGCACCTGTACGAGCTGGAGAACCGCGCCGTGGACCCCGACGGCGCGGCCGAGACGGCCATGCGGGCGATCCGGCCGTGGGACGGCGCGACCGTGCTCGACATCGGCTGCGGCACCGGCTACCACCTGCCCGGCCTGTCGGCCGCGGCGGCCCGGGTGATCGGGGTCGAGCCGCACGGCGACCTGGTGACGCTGGCCCGCCGCCGCTGCGCCGGGCTGCCCGGCGTGGAGGTGCACGCCGCCACCGCGCAGGACCTGCCGCTGCCGGACATGTCGGTGGACGTGGCCATCGCGCGGTGGGCGTACTTCTTCGGCCCGGGCTGCGAGCCGGGGCTGCGGGAGCTCTCCCGGGTGGTGCGGCGCGGCGGCGCGGCCTTCGTCATCGACCTCGACGCGGGCCGCGGGGCGTTCGGCCGCTGGTTCTCGCGCACGGTTCCGGCGTACTCGGCGCGGGAGGTGGAGGCGTTCTGGACGCGGCACGGCTGGCAGCGGCAGGAGCTCGACCTGCGCATGGTGTTCCAGCGGCGGGCGGACCTGGAGGCGGTGCTGCGCATCGAGTTCGCCCCGGCCGTGGCCGAGCAGGCGATCGCGGAGACGCCCGGCGTGGAGCTGGCCTACCCCAACGTGCTGCGCTGGCGCCTGTTCTGACCCCTGGCCTCGACCTCTCGACCTCGACCCCTTGACCTTGACACCGGCGTCAACGTTTACCGTGTCATCATGCGCATCGGAGAGCTGGCCGGACGTACCGGTGCGAGCACCCGCTCGCTCCGCTACTACGAGCAGAACGGGCTGATCACCTCCCGGCGGAGCGTCAACGGCTACCGCGAGTACGCCGAGGACGACGTCCGCCTGGTGTCGGAGATCCGCACGCTGCTGTCGGTCGGCTTCACGCTGGAGGACACCCGGCCGTTCGTCGACTGTCTGCGCGCCGGCCACGCCACGGGCGGCTCCTGCCAGGAGTCCGCCGAGGTCTACCGCCGCAAACTGGCCCAGATCGACGACGACATCCGCACCCTGCTCGCCCGCCGCGCCGAGGTCGCGGCCCAGCTCGGCGAGTCCTGCTCCGGCTGCATCACCCGAGGAGAGAAATGATCACCCTGACCACCGAGAACTTCGACGAGCAGGTACTGAGCAGCGACAAGCCCGTCCTGGTCGACTTCTGGGCCGAGTGGTGCGGGCCGTGCCGCATGGTCGCGCCGGTGCTGGAGCAGATCGAGGCCGAGTACGGCCTGACCATCGGCAAGCTCAACACCGACGAGAACCCCGACATCATGAACCGGTACGGCGTGCTCAGCCTGCCCACGCTGCTGCTGTTCGAGAACGGCGAGCCGGTGCGGCAGGTCATCGGCGCCCGCCCCAAGCGCATGCTGGTCAACGACCTCGGCCTGGCGTGACGGTCCGCCTGCCCGCGAATGTCGGTGGGGGCCGCTAGCCTGCTCCGCATGGCCAAGACTGCCCCCAAGCCCGGATACCGCTGCGCCGAATGCGGCTGGCGCACCACCAAGTGGGTGGGCCGGTGCGGCGAGTGCCAGGCGTGGGGCACGGTCGACGAGGAGGGCGCCCGCGCCGGCGTCCACGTCGTCCAAGCCGGCGCCACCACCGCCCCCGCGATGCCGATCGGCCACGTCAAGGCCGAGGTGGCGGCCGCCCGCACCACCGGGGTGAGCGAGCTCGACCGGGTGCTCGGCGGCGGCCTGGTGCCCGGCGCGGTGATCCTGCTGGCCGGCGAGCCGGGCATCGGCAAGTCCACGCTGCTGCTGGAGGCCGCCGCCCGGATGGCCGAGCGCGACACCGTCCTCTACGTCACCGGCGAGGAGTCGGCCGCGCAGGTCCGCCTGCGCGGCGACCGCATCGGCGCCATCCGCGACCAGCTCTACCTCGCCGCCGAGACCGAGCTGTCGGCCCTGGTGGCCCACGTCGAGAAGGTCCAGCCCAGGCTGCTCGTGGTCGACTCGGTGCAGACCGTCGGCTCCGCCCAGACCACGGGCGTGCCCGGCGGGGTCACCCAGGTCCGCGAGGTCGCCGCCAACCTCGTGCGCCTGGCCAAGGAGCGCAACATGGCGACCGTCCTCGTGGGCCACGTCACCAAGGACGGCTCCATTGCCGGCCCCCGCACCCTGGAGCACCTGGTCGACGTCGTCCTCAACTTCGAGGGCGACCGCCACTCCAGGCTGCGCATGGTCCGCGCGATCAAGAACCGGTTCGGCCCGACCGACGAGGTCGGCTGCTTCGACCTGCACGAGCGCGGCATCGAGGGCATCACCGACCCCAGCGGGCTGTTCGTCTCCCGGCGCAGCAGGCCGGTGCCGGGCACCTGCGTGACCGTGACCGTCGAGGGCACCCGCCCGCTGCCGGCCGAGGTGCAGGCCCTGGTCGCCCGCACCGAGGCGCAGCAGCCCCGGCGCACCTCCTCCGGCCTCGACACCTACCGCGTGCAGATGGTCCTCGCCGTGCTGGAGCGCCGCCTCAACGCCAAGCTCGGCGGCTGCGACGTGTTCACCGCCACCGTGGGCGGCATCAAGCTGGCCGACCCGGCCGTCGATCTGTCCGTGATGCTCGCCGTGGCCAGCGCCGCCGGCGACAAGCCGCTCCCGGCGGGGCTCGTCGCCATGGGCGAGGTGGGTCTCGCGGGCGAGCTGCGGCCGGTCAAGGACGTGCGGCGGCGGCTCAGCGAGGCCGCCAGGCTGGGCTTCCGCCGGGGCCTGGTACCCGCGGGCTCCCTCGAAGAAGGCGGGCGGAAGCGCGACGGGCAGCGCTCTCTCGTGCCCGTCGGGCCGGTCACGTTCGCCCCCGGATTCGAGGTGGTGGAGGCGGAGAACGTCTGGGACGCTCTCACACACGTCACATAGCGCCGCTAAGCTGGACTTGACTATTTCGACACGGGGGTCTGGTGCCAAACGACAGGAGTCTGGACGACCGCCGTCGCGAAGCCCTGGCCGCGGTGGCCCCGGGCACACCGCTGCGCGACGGCTTGGAGCGGATCCTGCGCGGGCAGACCGGCGGGTTGATCGTGCTCGGCTACAACCGCGAGGTCGATCAGCTCTGCAGCGGCGGCTTCGAGCTCGACGTTGAGTTCTCCGCCACCCGCCTGCGCGAGCTGGCCAAGATGGACGGCGCGATCGTGGTGAGCGGCGACCAGAAGATCGTGCGCGCCGCGGTCCACCTCGTCCCCGACCCGGCCATCCCCACCGACGAGTCCGGCACCCGCCACCGCACCGCCCAGCGCGTGGCCCGGCAGACCGGCCTGCCGATCATCGCGATCAGCAAGTCGATGCGGATCATCGCCCTCTACCTCGACGGCATCCGCTACGTCCTGGAGGAGTCGGCGGCGATCCTGTCCAAGGCCAATCAGGCCCTGGCCACCCTGGAGCGCTACAAGCACCGCCTCGACGAGGTGTCCGGCACGCTGTCGGCCCTGGAGATCGAGGACCTGGTGACCGTTCGCGACGTGGCCGCCGTCGCCCAGCGGCTGGAGATGGTCCGGCGCATCTCCGACGAGATCAAGGGCTACGTGGTCGAGCTGGGCACCGACGGCCGGCTGCTGTCGCTCCAGCTCGACGAGCTGGTGGCCGGCGTCGACTCCGAGCGGGAGCTGGTCGTGCGCGACTACCTCCCGGCCCCGTCGGGGCGGCGCACCCGGCACCTGTCGGAGGCCATGCACGACCTCGACGAGCTGTCCGGCAGCGCGCTGCTCGACCTGCCGGCGGTGTCCCGCATCCTCGGCCACGACGGCGGCGAGACGCTCGACACGCCGGTCAGCCCGCGCGGCTTCCGCCTGCTGGCCAAGGTCCCCCGGCTGCCGGCCACGGTGGTCGACCGCCTGGTCAACCACTTCGGCGGGCTGCAGAAGCTGCTCGCGGCCAGCATCGACGACCTGCAGGCCGTCGGAGGCGTCGGCGAGTCACGGGCCCGCAGCGTCCGCGAGGGCCTGTCCCGCCTGGCCGAGTCGTCCATCCTCGAACGCTACGTCTGACACGCCCGGCCCCCTCCAGCGTTCGCCCACCCACCTGCGAGATCCCGCCTTCGCTACCCCGCCTTCGGTCACCTGAGGTGGAAGACCCCCTTGGGGCTTCGCAGCTTCCCCATGCGCGCCACCGCCACGTACGTGCCCGGCAAGGCCGCGGCCGGCGTGGTCCGGCAGTCCTCGCTGGAGCGGCGCCGGTCCCAGTCGAGGGTGCGGACGTACGGGATGCCGCGCTCCAGCTCCCGCACCTCGGCGGCGGGCCCGCTCACGCAGTCGGCCGTGGACCAGATGCGGTCCTCGCCCGAGGTGATGCGGATCTCCAGGGCGCGCGGCCCCACGTCGGCGCGGCACATGGCGGGGCCGGTGTTGACCAGCGTGACCAGGAAGTTGGGCCACGCGCTACCGGTGTAGACGTCCTGCTTGCCCTGCAGGCTCAGCACCAGGTCGCCCTCGGCGCACAGCTGTCCCGGCCGGTCCGGCTTGTTCGCCCCCGCCCCCGCCGCCGCTGACGCCGACGGGGTGGTCATGCCGGGACTCGGCTGGGGTGTCGGGGTGGCCGTGCCGAGCGCGAGGGTGCGCAATCCGGCCAGCAGGGGGTCGACTGAAGGCGAGGCGCTCGCGGAGGACTCGGCGCTGGAAGTGCGCTGCGGCCCGCTGGAGCCGCTGGAGCACGCCCATGCCACCACGGCGACGACCACCAGCACCGCGATGAGCACGCTCATCCGCCGCCGCCAGTAGACGTCACCGCCACCGTCGCCGCCGTCGCCACGCATCGTTTCCGGGTCCATGCACACAGCATGGTAATGGTACGGCTACGAAGCGTGACGACACGCCGATGGGTTCAGTCTCGGCATACGCTGGGGCGCGTGGTTGAGCCGAACCTCCTGCACGTACCCATTCTGGAATGGTACGAGTCCAACGCCCGGGATCTCCCGTGGCGCGCCGCCGACGCCACCCCCTGGGGCGTGCTCGTCAGCGAGATCATGCTCCAGCAGACCCCGGTCGTACGCGTGCTGCCGATATGGCACGAGTGGATGGAGCGCTGGCCCACCCCCGAGGCCCTGGCCGCCGAGCCACCGGGCGAGGCCGTGCGCCACTGGGGCAGGCTGGGCTATCCACGCCGTGCGCTGCGGCTGCACGCCTGCGCCCGCGCCATCACCGAGGAGCACGGCGGCGAGGTGCCGTCCGACCACGCCACGCTGCTGTCACTGCCGGGCATCGGCGAGTACACCGCCGCCGCGGTCGCCAGCTTCGCGTACGGGGGCCGCCACGCGGTCCTGGACACCAACGTACGCCGCGTGTTCGCCCGGGCCGTGCGGGGCGAGGAGTACCCGCCGGTGGCCACGTCGGCGGCCGAGCGGCGGCTGGCCGAGGCGCTCCTGCCCGAGCTGGGGGCGGCCCGGTGGGGGGTGGCGGTCATGGAGCTGGGGGCGCTGGTGTGCACGGCCCGCGGCCCCCGCTGCGCCGACTGCCCGATCACACAGGTCTGCGCCTGGCGGCTGACCGGCAAGCCGCCGCACGCGGGGCCGCCCCGCAAGGGGCAGACGTACGCGGGCACGGACCGGCAGTGCCGGGGCCGCCTGCTCGCGGTGCTGCGCGCGGCGCACGGCCCGGTGCCGAAGGAGGCGCTGGACGCGGTGTGGGACGACGCGGTGCAGCGCGAACGCGCCCTGGACGGCCTCATCGCCGACGGCCTGGCCGAGCACCTCGACGACGGCACCTACCGCCTCCCCCACACCTGACCTCCCCGTCCCGCCGGCGAATCGGGCGTCCCAGGCGGCCAGGCACAGGGGCCCAGGCGTACGGGAAGGCCCGGCGCTCAGGCGGACGGAAAGGGCCGGGGCTCACGCGTACGGAACGGGCCGGGGCTCAGGCGATCCACGGGGGGACGCCGAAGTCGGCGCCGTCGGCTGTGATGGCGCGGGCGCCGGCCGCCGCCGTGACGATCGCGGCATAGCCCTCGGCGGCGCCGGCCAGGACCCGCCGACGCGTGTGCGGGGGCATCACCACCGTGTCCCCGGCCTCCACGCCGAACGTCTCCTCCCCCAGCTCCACCGTCGCCGCCCCGGACAGCCACGTCCACACCTGCTCGACGTCGAAGTCGTGCACCGGTCCCTCGGCGCCCGGCTTGGCGTCCACGCGCCAGACCGACCGCGTGGCGTCCCCCTGCGTGGGCGAGGCCAGCGTGGTCATCACGCCGCCCGGCGTCTCGGATCGGCGGGCCTGCGCGTCACGAATGACAGCCATCGGTCACTCCACTAAGATAGACAATGTCGTTGTCCATATAGTTAACCAGGTTGTCTATCGTGTCAAGTGATGTCCCGGGCTTCGAGCTTCCCCTGCGCCTGCTGTTGGGCTTCAGGGTGCTCATCGACGAGCTGCACGCCGAGCTGGCCAGGCAGGGGCATCCGCATGCCCGGCCCCTGCACGGGTTCGTCCTGCAGGCCATCGGCGCCGGCGGCACCACCGCCGTGGAGCTCGGCCGTCTCCTCGGCGTCTCCAAGCAGGCCGCGGGCAAGACCGTCGAGACGCTCGAACGCATCGGCTACGTGGAGCGCACCGTGGACCCGGACGACACCCGGCGTAAGATCATCCGCCTCACGCCGTACGGGGTGGACGTCCTCGCCCGCTCGGCGCGCATCTTCGCCGACCTGCGGGCGCGATGGGCCGCGGAGCTGGGAGAGGAGCGCCTGCGGGCGCTGGAGGCGGACCTGCGGAAGGTCACGCCGCCCGACATGTTCCGCCTGGACATGCCGGGCTGGTTCGGCTCCCTCTGACGTCCTCGCGGCGAGCCGCGAGCCGCGACGTCAGGCGGCGAGCTGGAGGCCCAGGCCCGTGAGGTTCGTGCGGGCCCAGTCGAGCTCCTGCGCCAGCATCGACACCAGCGCGCCCGGGCCCTTGGCGCGGCCGGGGACCGCGAGGTTGTGGGTCTCCACCTCGATGTGGGCGCTGCCGCTGACCGCGCCCGACAGCATGGCCGTGAGCGTGTCGTGCAGGACCGCGCCCGTGCTGGGCGTCTCACCCGTGTGGTTGTGCACGTGCCCGAGCTTGACCACCGGCGCCCCGGCGGCGGCCAGGCCGCGCAGCGCCGCCCCGGCCTCCTCGGAGCCGCAGGCCAGGTGGCAGGCGTCGAGGCAGACTCCCAGGTGCTCGGAGTCGATGCCGCACACCCGCTCCAGCGCCTGCTCGGTCGTCTCCAGGACGCAGCCCGGCCACGGCTCGAAGCCGACGCGGATGGTCTTGCCGGTGACGCTGTAGATGCCGCGCAGCTCGCGGGCCAGCCGCTCCAGGCGGCGCGTGGCGATGGAGTGCAGGTCGGCCGGCCAGTCGCGCCGCCAGCCGATCGGGATGGTGGAGATGCTGCCGAACCGGACGTCCTCCGGCAGCAGAAAGGCGAGGATCTTTGCCAGCGCCATCGTGTAGCGGTAGCGCTCGGGCTTGGCCCAGTCAGGGCCGGGGACCTCCTGGTTGCGGCCGCCCGTTCCGTTCAGGCTCACGACCTCCAGGCCGCGCTCCTCCAGGGAACGGCGCAGCCGGACGAGCTCGATGCGGTCGGCCGTGAGGTGGTCGGCCACGCTCGGCGACAGCCACAGACCGATGCCCATCCGCTCGACACCCAACCGCTTGCGCACCGGCACCGCGTAGCGGGTCAGGTGGGCGATCAGGTTCTCCAGGTCCTCGGCGGGGTGGATGCCCGCGTTGTAGGCGAGGTGCACGAGCGTTCCGTCGTCGTGACGCAGGCGCATCGGTTTCCTCCACGGCTTGGCATTGATCGTTGGCATCACCCGGTCAGGGGGCGCGCGGACCCTGCCGAGCATGCCTGCTCCGGATGACGCGCGCGTCCGCCCTGGGTTGACTGCCTCGTACTCCCCAGGGAGCAGTCCCACCCTAGGCAAACGATCTTGCGGCTTACTTGGGGGGGACTTGGTGCTGCTCTACACACAGTAGTACTACTCGGCGTCGCGGGCACACTTTCGGGCCAACAATTCCGCAACGAGCCGTGAAACAGCCGCGCCGCAGCTCCGGGCGCCGCGCCTGACCGGCGGGACAGGGCCCGCAGAGTCGGCCGCCGCGCGAGACTCCGCCAGAGACGGCCGGAGAAGCAGACAGCCAGAAAGGGGGCAGCCGGAAAGGGGGCAGCCGACCGGGAGACGGCCGGGAAAAAGGAGAAGCCCCCGTGTGAGCGAGTCACACGGGGGCTTCGGTGCGCCCCTGGGGGCGTCAGTTCTGGATCGAACCGGCGATCGCGGCGGCCGAGTCCGGAACGTGGGTCGGCGCGTTCTCACCCACGAAGGTGAACTTCGCGTTGTCGCCCTCGCCCTCGATGGCCACCTTGATGACCTGCCCCGGACGGAGCTCGCCGTACAGGATCTTCTCCGACAGCGAGTCCTCCAGCTCGCGCTGGATGGTGCGCCGCAGCGGACGGGCGCCCATGACCGGGTCGTAACCGCGGTCGGCCAGCAGCTGCTTGGCCTCGGGCGAGACCTCGAGCCCCATGTCGCGGTCCTTCAGCCGGGCCTCGACCTGCGCGAGCATCAGATCCACGATCTGGATGATCTCGAGCGGCGTCAGCTGGTGGAAGACCACGATGTCGTCGACACGGTTGAGGAACTCGGGCCGGAAGTGCTGCTTGAGCTCCTCCTGGACCTTGCCCTTCATCCGCTCGTAGTTGGACTCGGTGTCGTTGGACTTGGCGAACCCGACCCCGATGCCCTTGGAGATGTCCCGGGTGCCGAGGTTGGTGGTCATGATGATGACCGTGTTCTTGAAGTCCACCACGCGGCCCTGGGCGTCGGTCAGGCGACCGTCCTCCAGGATCTGCAGCAGCGAGTTGAAGATGTCGGGGTGGGCCTTCTCGATCTCGTCGAACAGGACCACGGAGAACGGCTTGCGCCGCACCTTCTCGGTGAGCTGACCGCCCTCCTCGTACCCGACGTAGCCGGGAGGCGAGCCGAACAGCCGCGAGACGGTGTGCTTCTCCATGAACTCCGACATGTCCAGGCTGATCAGCGCGTCCTCGTCGCCGAACAGGAACTCCGCCAGAGCCTTGGACAGCTCGGTCTTACCGACGCCGGACGGGCCGGCGAAGATGAACGAGCCGCCGGGACGCCGCGGGTCCTTCAGACCGGCGCGGGTACGCCGGATGGACCGCGACAGGCCCTTGATGGCGTCGTCCTGGCCGATGATCCGCTTGTGGAGCTCGTCCTCCATGCGGAGCAGGCGCTGCGACTCCTCCTCGGTCAGCTTGAAGACCGGGATGCCGGTGGCCGTGGCGAGGACCTCGGCGATGAGCTCCTCGGTGACCTCGGCGACGACGTCCATGTCGCCGGCCTTCCACTCCTTCTCGCGCCGCTCACGCTTGAGCTGGAGCTGCTTCTCCTGGTCGCGGAGGGCAGCCGCCTTCTCGAAGTCCTGCGCGTCGATCGCGGACTCCTTGTCGCGGCGGACGTTGGCGATCTTCTCGTCGTACTCGCGCAGGTCCGGCGGAGCGGTCATCCGGCGGATGCGCATCCGCGAGCCGGCCTCGTCGATGAGGTCGATCGCCTTGTCGGGAAGGTAGCGGTCGCTGATGTAGCGGTCGGCCAGCTGCGCGGCGGCCACCAGCGCGCCATCGGTGATGGACACCCGGTGGTGCGCCTCGTAGCGGTCGCGCAGACCCTTGAGGATCTCGATCGTGTGGCTGAGCGAGGGCTCGGCCACCTGGATCGGCTGGAAGCGCCGCTCCAGCGCCGCGTCCTTCTCGAGGTACTTGCGGTACTCGTCGAGGGTCGTGGCACCGATGGTCTGCAGCTCGCCGCGGGCCAGCATCGGCTTGAGGATGCTGGCGGCGTCGATCGCGCCCTCGGCGGCGCCCGCACCCACGAGCGTGTGCAGCTCGTCGATGAACAGGATGATGTCGCCGCGCGTGCGGATCTCCTTGAGCACCTTCTTCAGGCGCTCCTCGAAGTCACCGCGGTAGCGCGAGCCGGCGACCAGGGCACCGAGGTCAAGCGTGTAGAGCTGCTTGTCCTTCAGCGTCTCGGGCACCTCGCCCCTGACGATCTTCTGCGACAGGCCCTCGACGACGGCGGTCTTGCCGACGCCGGGCTCGCCGATGAGAACGGGGTTGTTCTTGGTCCTCCGGGAGAGGACCTGCATGACCCGCTCGATCTCCTTCTCACGGCCGATGACCGGATCCAGCTTGCCCTCGCGGGCGGCCTGGGTCAGGTTGCGGCCGAACTGGTCGAGCACCAGGGAGGTCGACGGGGCCGACTCCTGCGGACCGCCCGCGGCGGCCGGCTCCTTGCCCTGGTAGCCGTGGAGCAACTGGATGACCTGCTGCCTGACACGGTTGAGATCGGCTCCAAGCTTGACCAGCACCTGAGCCGCCACACCCTCACCCTCGCGGATGAGCCCGAGCAGGATGTGCTCGGTGCCGATGTAGTTGTGGCCCAGCTGCAGAGCCTCACGGAGCGACAGCTCAAGAACCTTCTTGGCCCGCGGGGTGAACGGAATGTGCCCCGACGGAGCCGACTGGCCCTGGCCGATGATCTCCTCGACCTGCTGGCGCACTCCTTCAAGGCTGATGCCCAGGCTCTCCAGAGCCTTGGCGGCTACGCCTTCTCCTTCGTGGATCAAACCAAGAAGAATGTGCTCAGTGCCGATGTAGTTGTGGTTGAGCATCCTGGCTTCTTCTTGCGCCAGGACGACAACCCGCCTCGCTCGGTCGGTGAACCTCTCGAACATCTCGTCGCTCCTCACAGAGCGGTCAGTCAGGCCGGTTTAGTCCGGTCCCGTCATCCCGCATGCTAGCCCTGGCTCGGCGAACCGTGCCCACTGCCGCTGACACGCTCTATAGCAGAGACGTTCCCCGAGAGCAGGGCGTTCACCCTCTATCCAACTACCGTTCGGGGGTGACATGTTCCCGATACGCCGCAAGCGAACGATGTTTAGGGGACTCGGGGAAGCGACTCCAATTCGCCGCTCCTGCAGGGGATGGATCCGCGCGGACGGTCGTCCGATCACCTTGTCATCGGACGACGCCGGACGCCGTGTGGTAACCGGCCCGGGAGTGGCCGTCGCCCGCACATGACGTGAGCCGTGTCCGAAACCCCTGCGTCAACATCCTACGTGCCGCGTCAAAGGCCCGCCAATCGTTCATGAACAGGCCTGCCGGCGGTGAAATCCATGGTCTGGTCAGCCCGGTTACCGAGGGCCGGAAGACCGCCCGCCGGGCCTGTCACCAGGCGGCCGGGCGGGCGGGCGGGATTTGCGCGGGAGGACGGCCCGGGCGGATGGGACGGGCCACGGCGAAGAAACGGCGTCCGGAGAGCGCCCGGGCAAAAGGGCTTACGCCGGCGGCATTCGGCGACGGGAAGGAGAACGGGGGTCAGGCCCCAAATACCGGCTCACCCGGCGATACCAAGATCCATTAGGGCGCGGGACGTCCAGTATTTGAGAAGCACAGAAATGATCATGCGCTTATGGCGTTCGCCGGGGTCCTGGGCGAGCGCCATAAGCGCATGGTCCGCGGTCGCTCAGTGGGCCCGCTCGTACTGCTCGACGACGGTGGAGGCGATACGGCCACGCTCACTGACCGGCAGGCCATGAGCCTTCGCCCACTGACGGATCTCCGAGCTCTTCTCGCGGCTCATCGCCCGCTGGCCGCCGCGCCCGCGCCGCCGCGTCGACACGGCGCCTGACCGGCGAGCGTGCTGAACGAAAGGCGAGAGGGCGTCCCGGAGCTTCTTGGCGTTCAGGTCGCTGAGGTCAATCTCATAGGAGGAGCCGTCAATGGCGAAGCTGACCGTCTCATTGGCCTCGCCCCCATCGAGGTCATCGATGAGAATCTCCTGGATCTGCTTGGCCATCTACGCAATCCTTTCCCGGAGCATTGTTTCATTCGCTGGCCCAAACATATACCCGGAAAGGCGCTAAGACAATTCAGAGGTGCGGAGATTCGGCTGACTAGCCGCTCAGTGTGGATCAGTTGCCGTTCTCGGCCTCATCCGGCCGGTTTGACCTGCGCCCGGCCGCCTCCGACCGCACCAACTTCACGACGCCAAAGATGAAGGCGCCGCCGACCACCACCGGGGGGATGAGCGCCGACAATACGTCTGTAACGGCTTGCATTCGTCCTCGCCTCCACAGCGGACGGGGGTTTCAGGGGGCTCCCTTTATGCACCACGGGCGCGGGGAGCATGAGCGGGCCTCATGCCGCTCCAGGTCTCAGGCATCCGCTCACGACCATAGCGGTACGCGAGCGCTCCACGCCTGACAGGGCCACCGACATCGGGCCGCCCTGGTTGCCCCATAGCCTAATGCCAGTCTCTCCAGGCTCCTTACCGGATCAAGGGAAAATTTTGCTGAATGGCATCGCCGCAGGTACGAACCCTCAACCAAGATCTTTGACGACGAACGTTCCGGCCAGCCGGTCATGCGGCCCACGCTGCAGTGGCTTGTCGATCAAGATGATCATCCCCACGGCGAACACGTAGATTCCGCCCAGCAGATTGACCAGCGGAATACCCATCAGCATGACCGGGCCGGGATACACCAGGGCGCGTTTCAGCAGTGCGGCCCGCGGAAGGTCGCGCGGCGTCACCCGAATCTTCATGATCGCCTTGCCGAACGTCCGGCCGGCGCCGGAAAGAGCCACCCACTCATAGGCGGTATATCCCAGCCCGGCCAGGAACCAGGCCACCACCCCGGGCAGGCGGCCGGCCGTCGCCTCGGACACGCCGACAGTCCGGAAGGCGGCCCATAGGACGATGAACAGAATGTAATAGAACACCCCGAACACGAAGCCCTCAATGAGGCGCGCGGCAAGCCGTTCCCACCATTCAGCAGGCGTCCCGCCCGGCCGCGCACACGCCATAACCCACCTCGGCGCCGAACTCGTGGCCTCATATTGCCACGGCCCGGTCCCTCACGTACCCGGGTACAAAACAGAGGCCGGCACGGAGCCGGCCTCTGCTGGGGTTCGCGATTACTTGATCTTGACCACCACGGTGCCGGCCACCTTGTCGGCGAACGTCTGCTGCAGCGGCTTGTCCCAGAGTTGCGACGCGCCGTTCACGGCCACCAGAAGCCAGCCGATGAACGACGAGAGCGGGATGGGGAAGGCGGCGAGAATATAGCCGCCCCATGTCACGCCGGCCCGCTTGAGCGCGACGTCGGTGGGCAGGCCGCCCTGCGGCACGGGGCCGCCGACAGGAGCGATCTTGATGCCCATGACCATCTTGCCGAGGGTCTGGCCCCTCATCTTGGTCATGAGGAATTCGTAGCCGACGTACAGGGCGGTCAGGATGAGGCCGACCAGGATGCCGACCGCCGTTCCGCTGAGCAGGCCGGACGAACTGCCGGTGGACCAGTCGTAGCTGACCGCGAGGAGCGCCACGAGGATGCCCGAGACGATCAGGCCCACCACGAAGAAGATCACCCAGTCGATGAGCCGGGCCACCAGCCGCTGCCACCACTCGGCGAGCGGCGCCGGGGCGCCCGGAGGCTGCACGCCCACCGGCTGGCCGTAGGGCTGGCCGTATCCCGGCTGACCGTAGCCGGGCTGGCCGTACTGCTGCCCCGGGCCGTAGCCCTGCTGCGGCTGCCCGTACCCGGGCTCACCGTAACCGGGCTGGCCGTAGCCCTGCTGGCCGTAGCCCTGCTGGGGCTGGCCATAGCCGGGCTGCGACTGACCCTGGGGCCCGTAGCCCTGCTGCGGCTGGCCGTAGCCGGGCTGGGAGGGCGGCTGCTGCCCGTACTGCTGCTGGCCTGGCTGGCCGTAGCCCTGCTGCTGGTAGCCCTGCTGCGGCGGGGGCGCGTAGCCGGGCTGGCCGTACTGCTGACCCGAGGGCGGCTGCTGGCCGTACTGCTGCTGCCCGTAGTCGGGTTGGGAGGGCTGCTGCTGACCGTACTGCTGCTGGCCAGGCTGCCCATAGCCCTGCTGCGGCTGGCCGTAGCCCTGCTGGGGCTGGCCGTAGCCGGGCTGCGACTGCCCCTGGGGCCCGTAGCCCTGCTGCGGCTGGCCGTAGCCCGGCTGGGACTGGCCCTGCTGCCCGTAGCCCGGCTGGCCGTACTGCGGCTGGCCGGGCTGACCGGGCTGGCCGGGCTGGCCGTAGCCCTGCTGGGGCTGGCCGTAGCCGGGCTGACCGTAGTCCTCGGCGCGGTAACCCACCACCGTCGCGTCGGGGTCGGCCTCACCGTGGGGACGGTTCGGAGTGTGTTGTCCGTACTCGGGATTCCCGGCAGCGTTCTCGCCGGATTCGTCCTGTGGATACGGCGGCTGTCCGGTGCTCACCGTGTCACCTCGCTTCGAGAGTGCATGTAGCACATGTCAGGACACATGCCTGTGCTGCCCAACGTATCGACATAGGTATCAACAATCACCTTTCTCGGCGGTCAAGGTCGGCGTCACCGGATGTCAGATGGAGCAGCATGCGGGTGTTGCCCAGGGTGTTGGGCTTGACGTGCTCAAGGTCGAGGAACTCCGCCACACCCTCGTCGTACGAGGCCAGCAGCTCGGCGTAGACCTCCGGGGAGACCGGGGTGCCCTGGATCGGGCGGAACCCGTGGCGGGCGAAGAAGTCCACCTCGAACGTCAGGCAGAACACCCGGCTGAGCCCGAGATCCACCGCCGTGCGGGTCAGCGCGGCGACGATCCGGTGGCCGATGCCCAGCCCGCGGAAGGCGGGGTCCACGGCGACGGTCCGGATCTCGGCCAGATCCTCCCAGAGCACGTGGAGGGCGCCACAGCCGACGACCTGGCCGCCGCGCTCGGCGACCCAGAACTCCTGCACGTCCTCGTACAGGGTGACCGTGGCCTTCTCCAGAAGGCGAGGACCGGCACCGGCGTAGGTGTCGACCAGGCGCCTGATCGTCCTGACATCCGACGTGCGGGCGCGGCGCACCACGATCTCGGTGTCAGGCACGGTGACTTCGGCGACCTGTTCCATGGGCATCCAGAGTACAGATCCCATTACGGCTCGTACCAAAATCCGCTCCGCCTACGGCATCCGACATGTCACTACCGTGCGCTCCCTTCGGGCAACGTACTGCTCAAGGCATGGCAAAGTAGACATAAAGTCGGACCGGCATCGGGTGACGCGTCGTCCACTCGTGACCCTTCGGTAGCGATACCTCTACAGAGTTGGCAGTTCTGGTTGAGCACGAACCCGAGGTGCACTAATGTCCAGCGACGATGTCACCCGCGCGACCCCCGCGCGGAGACGCGCCCAATCCCCGCAGGGGGAGCCGGGGACCCGCCGGTGGCGAGCTCTCAGTGCCACCACATGGGGTGAATCCGAGCATCACGCTCGGTAGGGCTGCTCCGGCCCGAACCCGTCAGCTAACCCGGTAGGCGTCGAAGAGAGGAGCTGGTCGGTGAAGCGCACGCGCCGTCGCGGAAGGACGAGAGCGGGCCTGGATGCCCGCCCTCCGAAACAGGCGCTCCTGCGCCGTTTCGCCGTCCTGAGCGCCGCCGTCGTGGCGCTGGCGTTCGCGTTCCCGCCCGGGTCCGCCGCCGCCGACCCCGAGCCCTCCCTGAAGGAGCTGTCCAAGCGGGTCGAGGCGATGCACACCGAGATCGAGACCCTCAGCGAGCAGTACAACGGCTCGCGCGAGAAGCTCAAGACCGCCCGCAAGACCGCCGAGCAGGCCAGGAAGGTCCTGGCGACCAGCCAGGCCGACCTCGACGCCAAGCGCGCCAAGACGAGGCTGCTGGCCCAGCAGGAGTACATGACCGGCGGCTTCAGCCGCGCCATCGCCCTGATGGACGACGGCGACCCCGGCGCGTTCCTCAACCGGGCCGCCACCACCTACGCGCTGGCCCAGGAGGCCGGCGACGAGGTCAACCAGGTCGTCCAGGCCATGGAGACGGCCAAGCGGGCCCAGTCCGAGGCGAAGGCCCACATCGACGAGGTGGAGAAGCTCGTCACCGACCTCGACACGAAGCGCGACAAGATCGTGAAGCTGGTCGCCAAGGTGGAGAGCAACCTGTTCAGGCGGGCGATCGGCGAGGCGGGCCGCCCGGGCACGCCGGCAGTCCGCGTCGCCCTGCCGATCTCGGGCGCCGGCAAGGCCGCCGAGGCGGCCAGGTGGGCGCTCACACAGCAGCTCAAGCCGTACGTCTGGGGTGCCGAGGGGCCGAGCTCGTACGACTGCTCCGGCCTCGTCATGGCCGCCTACCAGCGGGTCGGCATCTCGCTGCCGCACTACACCGGCAGCCAGTGGACCGCCGGCCGGCACATCTCCAGGGACGAGCTGCGGCCGGGCGACCTGGTCTTCTTCTACGGCGACCTGCACCACGTCGGCATCTACATCGGCGGCAACATGATGGTCCACGCGCCGCGCACGGGTGACGTCGTCAGGGTGGCGTCGCTGGCCAACCGGCCGTTCGTGGGCGCCGTCCGCGTCGCCGACTGAATCTCGACGGGCGGCTCAGATGAGCTGGCGGCGGGCGGCCCAGGCGACTGCCTCGATGGCCGTGGCGACCCCGATGCGGTCGCAGATGCCGCGCAGCCGGCGGCGCACGGTGCGCCCGCTGATGTCGAGGCGCCTGCCCACCCGATCGACGGTGACTCCCCTGGCAAGCTCCGCCAGCAAGGCTAGATCGGCGTGGCTAAGCTCAACCTGATCGGTGAGCACATCCATCGGGAGCCCTCCCCCCAACAGCAGTCTCGGAGTCGTCGTCGGCCCGTGCAAAGCTGTTCGCTCCGCAGACGTTAAACGCATACGGGAAAGGCCGTCAAGCGCGATATCCGTGGCACTTGACGGCCGTCATTGACTTGATCCGTCGTATGTGGGGGACTCGGCGAGTGTCGGCACTTCGGGGCACGCTGCGCGATCACAGCGGCCCTTACAGGCCCTCACCGGGAATCCTGACGCGGGCGCCCACCGGCGCATTTAGTCCGGCACGATCCCGCAATTGCGCATGACCCGTTCTCAGGGCCCTTCGCCGTGCCGCCACGGGTGCGGCGGCACGGCCGGGGCTCAGTGGGCCGGCTTGACGAGCGGGAAGAGGATCGTCTCGCGGATGTTCTTGCCGGTGAACGCCATGATCATCCGGTCGATGCCGGCGCCCATGCCGCCGGTGGGCGGCATCGCGTACTCCAGGGCCTGCAGGAAGTCCTCGTCGAGCTGCATGGCCTCCGGGTCGCCGCCCGCCGCCAGCAGCGACTGCTCGACCAGGCGGCGGCGCTGCTCGACCGGGTCGATGAGCTCGGAGTAGGCGGTGCCCAGCTCCGTGCCGAACCCGATGAGGTCCCACTTCTCCGTCAGCAGCGGGTTGTCGCGGTGCTGCCGGGTCAGCGGCGAGGTCTCCAGCGGGTAGTCCATGACGAACGTCGGCTGGATGAGCGTGTGCTCCACGAGCGCCTCGAACAGCTCCTGGACCAGCTTGCCGGGACCCCACTTGGGGTCGTGGTGGACGTCGTGCTTGTCCGCCAGGTCGCGCAGGCGCTCGATCGGCGTCTCGGTGGTGATCTCCTCGCCCACCGCCTCCGACACGGCGCCGTACAGCGTGACGCGCGGCCATTCAGGGATGCCCAGGTCCACCTCGACGCCGTCGTGCACGACCACCGAGGTGCCCAGCGCGGCGACCACGGCCTTCTGGTACATCCGCTGGGTCAGGTCGGCCATGTCGTTGTAGTCGAGGTAGGTGCCGTACGCCTCGAGCATGGTGAACTCGGGGTTGTGCGTGGAGTCCGCGCCCTCGTTGCGGAAGTTGCGGTTGATCTCGAAGACCTTCTCGATGCCGCCGACGACGAGCCGCTTGAGGTAGAGCTCGATCGCGATGCGAAGGTAGAGCTCCATGCCGTAGGCGTTGATGTGGGTCTTGAACGGCCGGGCCGTCGCGCCGCCGTGGATCGGCTGGAGCATGGGCGTCTCGACCTCGAGGTAGCCCTCCTCGTGCCAGAAGTCGCGCACCGCGCGCACGGTGGCGCTGCGGATGCGGGCCATCTCCCGCGCCTCGTCGTTGACGATGAGGTCGACGTAGCGCTGGCGGACCCGCGCCTCCGGGTCGGTGAGGCCGATGTGCTTCTCCGGGAGCGGGCGCAGGCACTTGGAGGTGATCTGCCAGCTCTCGGCCATGATCGACAGCTCACCACGCCGGGAGGTGATGACCTCGCCGATCACGCCCACGTGGTCGCCCAGGTCGACGTCGCGCTTCCAGGCTGCCAGGGACTCCTCGCCCACCCGGTCGAGGGAGATCATGACCTGCAGGTCGCCGGTGCCGTCGCGGAGCGTGGCGAAGCAGAGTTTCCCACCGATCCGGTTGAGCATGACGCGGCCCGCGACCGCGACCTGCTCACCGGTCGCGGTGTCGGGCTCCAGGCCCTCGTGTGTCGCTCTGACCTCGGCGTTGGTCGCCGTGCGCGGGAAGCTCACCGGGTAGGGGTCGACGCCTTCGCTGCGAAGGCGGTCGAGCTTCTCCCTCCGGATGCGCATCTGCTCGGGAAGTTCGTCGCTCACAGCATCAAAGAGTAGGGGATATGGCGAACTGCAAGGGCTCGTCGGTTCGTTGCAGGGTCATCGCAACGCCCCCGCAAGACCTCCGCGTTACCCATGACCCAAGAGCTCAGGGGGGTTCGGCAGGGAGCCGGCCCAGGGAGAGAGCTCAAGGAGAGATCATGATCAAGCAGATCGCGACCGGTGTCCTGGCCGCCGCTGCGACCACCGCCCTGGCGCTGGCGCTGCCGACGGCCGCCGGAGCCACCACCGCGACCGCGTCCTCCGCGTCCTCGGCGGCCCACTACGACAGCGACTCCTGGGGCCCGGTGTTCTCGCGCCAGCACCTCGCCAAGGCCGACGGCCGGATCAGCGTCGACTGGGACGACGAGCAGGAGTCCAACTCCGTCGACGTCCGGGGCCGGCTGTTCGACCTGGACGACCGTGACTACGACGAGGCGGCAAGTGCGCGTACGTGAAGTTCGAGGCGAGCGACTTCGACCACGAGTGGTCCCAGGTCTACAGCAAGAAGTACTGCGGCTTCCCCGGCTACAAGAGGTTCCACTTCGAGACCGAGGACGCCACCAGCGTGCGGGTGAAGGTCTGCCAGACCGGCCAGCACGGCTCGTACCCGACGAAGTGCGGTCCCTGGGAGTACATCTACACCGCCGAGAGCGAGTAGCCGTCGCCCGCCTCCGTCCCGAGCGGCCCCCTTCCCGAGCGGGGGCCGCTCGTCCGTGTTCGGGGGGTGTCAGCTGGTGTTGCGGTTGTAGATGAGCCGCAGGCCGATGAGCGTCAGCCAGGGCTCGTGCACGTCGATGGAGCGGGACTCGCTGACCACGAGCGCCGCGTGCCCGCCGGTGGCGACCACGGTCACGTCGTCGGGGTCGTCGGCCAGCTCGGCGACCATCCGCTCGACGATGCCGTCCACCTGGCCGGCGAAGCCGTAGATGATGCCGGCCTGCAGGGCCTCGACGGTGTTCTTGGCGATGACCGACCGGGGGCGGACCAGCTCGACCTTGTGGAGCTGGGCGCCGGCCGCCGCGAGCGCGTCCACGGAGATCTCGATGCCGGGGGCGGTGACGGCTCCCACGTACTCGCCCTTGGCCGACACCGCGTCGAACGAGGTCGCGGTGCCGAAGTCGACGATGATGCACGGGCCGCCGTACTGGTCGATGGCCGCGAGCGCGTTGACGATGCGGTCGCTGCCGACCTCCTTGGGGTTGTCCATGCGCACCGGCACGCCCGTGCGCACGCCGGGCTCCACGATCACCGCGGTCACGTCGCCGTAGTAGCGGCGGCACATCTCGCGCATCTCGTTGAGCACGCTCGGGACCGTGGAGCAGATCGCGATGCCGCTCACGTCGGCGCCCTTCAGCAGGGGCGACTGGGCGAGCAGCCCCTGCAGGACGACCGCGATCTCGTCGGCGGTGCGGCGCGCGTCGGTGGCGAGCCGCCAGTGCTCGATGACCTCATCGCCCTCGAACAGACCGAGCACCGTGTGCGTGTTGCCGACGTCGATCGTGAGCAGCATCCGTTTACCCCCGTAGGTCCAGTGCGATGTCCAGGGCCGGCGCCGAATGGGTGAGCGCTCCCACCGCAAGGTAGTCGACGCCAGTTTCGGCCACAGGACGCGCCGAATCCAACGTCAGGCCGCCGCTCGCCTCCAGCTTCACCAGATCGTTCCTTCTCGCCGGGTTTTCCGTGCTCGTCCGATTTTGGGCCATGCTCGTACGATTTTGAACCATTTGTACGGCAATGGCGATCTCTTCGACAGTGAAGTTGTCCAGCAGGATCTCCTCGGCCCCCTCCTGCAGCACGGGGCCGAGCTGGTCCAGGCGGTCCACCTCCACCTCGATCGGCAGGTCCGGGTACCTCTCGCGGACCGCACGGAACGCCTCGGCGACCCCGCCCGCGGCCACCACGTGGTTGTCCTTGATCAGGGCGGCGTCCGAGAGGGACATCCGGTGGTTGACGCCGCCGCCGCAGCGCACCGCGTACTTCTCCAGCGCGCGCAGGCCCGGCAGCGTCTTGCGGCTGTCACGCACGCGCGCCCGGGTGCCGCTGACCGCCTCCACCCACCTCGCGGTGAGCGTGGCGATCCCGGACAGGTGGGTGAGCAGGTTCAGCGCGGTGCGCTCCGCCGTCAGCAGGCCCCTCGTCGAGCCCTCCACGGTCATCAGCACGTCGCCCGCGCGCACCCGCTCGCCGTCCTTGGCCCGCCGCTCCGCGCGGGTGGCGCCCAGCCGTACGAACACGGCCTCGGCGGCGGCCAGGCCGGCCACGACGCCGTCGGCGCGGGCCACCACGTCGGCCACGGCGCGGGCCCCCGCCGGGATCGTCGCCAGGCTCGTCACGTCGCCGGCCTCCTGGAGGTCCTCGGCCAGCGCCCGGCCGATCAGCGCGTCCACCTCGGCGGGGTCGAGCCCGGCGGCGCCCAGCTCCTGCGCCAGGCGCGGCGGCAGCCCGTCGGCGTGCGGGGTGTAGGTCATCCTCAGGCCCTCCTCGGTCAGGGTCACGTCCAGGTGGCCCAGCCATTCGTCGTCGTCCCGCTCGGGGAAGTCCTCACGCCAGTGGGACCCGCGCGTCTCCAGCCGGGCCGCGGCGGCGGCGGTGAGCGCGCTGGCGACCGTGAGCAGGTTCGTGGCCTCCCACGACTCGGTGCAGGGAGCCACCTGGACCGGGGTCCAGCGGGCGTCGCGCAGCGCCCGCGCCGTGGCGGCCAGCGCCTCGCGCTCCCGCAGCACGCCGGAGCCACGGCTCATGTGCGCCTGGATCCGCGCCCGCACCCGCGGGTCCACCAGCCCGCCCGGGTCGGCGCCGCTTCCCTCTGCCGGGTCGGCGGCGGTCCGGCGGGCGCGGGAGGCGGCGTGGACGTCCTCGGCGATGCGCTCGGCGAAGACCAGGCCCTCCAGCAGCGAGTTGGAGGCCAGCCGGTTCGCGCCGTGCACGCCCGTGCAGGCCACCTCGCCGCACGCGTACAGGCCCTCGATGGACGTACGGCCTGACAGGTCCGTACGGACGCCGCCGCTGGCGTAGTGCGCCGCCGGGGCGACGGGGATCAGCTCGGTGACCGGGTCGATCCCGTGCTCACGGCAGAGCGCGTAGATGGTGGGGAAGCGCGTGGCCCACTTGTCCGCGCCGAAGTGCCGGCCGTCCAGGTACACGTGGTCGCGGCCCGTCTCGCGCATCGTCCGCGTGATGGCCTTGGCGACGACGTCGCGCGGCGCCAGGTCGGCCAGCTCGTGGACGCCCCGCATGAACGCGTTGCCCTCGTGGTCGACCAGGAACGCCCCCTCCCCGCGCACCGCCTCGGAGATCAGCGGCTGCTGGCCCGTCGAGCCCTCGCCGAGCCAGAGCACCGTCGGGTGGAACTGGACGAACTCCAGGTCGCGGAGGACGGCCCCGGCCCGGAGCGCGAGCGCCACGCCGTCGCCCGTGGAGACGGCGGGGTTCGTCGTGGCCGCGTACACCTGGCCCATGCCGCCGGTGGCCAGCACCACGGCCCGGGCCCGCACAGCGCCCACCCCGTCGCGCGCGCCCTCGCCCATGACGTGCAACGTCAACCCGGCGGCGCGCCCCCGGGCGTCCTTGATCAGGTCCAGCACCAGGGCGTGCTCGATGATCTCGATCGAGGCGGCGCGGACCGCCTCGGCCAGGGCCCGCTGCACCTCGGCTCCGGTGGCGTCGCCGCCCGCGTGGACGATGCGGTCGCGCCGGTGGCCGCCCTCGCGGGTGAGCTGGAGCTCGCCGTCCGGGGTGCGGTCGAACCGCGCACCGCGCCCCATCAGGCGCCGCAGCGCGCCGGGGCCCTCGGTCACGAGCGTCCGGACGGCCCGCGCGTCGCACAGGCCGACGCCGGCCAGCAGGGTGTCGCTCAGGTGCTCCTCGGGGGTGTCGGCGGGATCGAGCACGGCCGCGATGCCGCCCTGCGCCCACCGGGTGGAGCCGGAGGACAGGACGTCCTTGGTGACGACGAGGACCTTGGCGGCGGGGTCGAGCTCGGTGTGGCGCAGGGCCACGGTGAGGCCGGCGACGCCGGAGCCGACGACGACCACGTCCGCCTCGACCTCCCAACCGGGAGCCGGAGCCGTCAACCGCAGGGGAATCGGCGGGGTACTCATGGGGTCTCCTCGTTCGAGGTGCTTTCGTCAGAATGACGATAATCCCTCCCCGTCGATGCGCCGCCCACGGGGGTACCCCTTCCGGGGGCGTCGTTCAGGGTCGCCGGTTCGCCCGTACCCGGTCCTCCAGCCCGGCCAGCTGGCCGGGCTGCGCCTCGCCGCGTCCGGCGGCGTCGGCCATGGCGGCGCGGAAGCGGCGTTGCAGCTCGGGCGCGGCGTCGGCCTGCTCAGCGAGGAGACAGGCCGCCCGCGCGGCGTCCTCGCCCACCTGCGAGATCAGCGGCCAGCCCTGGCTGCTGACCACGGACATGAGCCACACCGTGTTGTCCTCGTCCACGGCGGCGCACCGGTCGGCCCAGCCGGGGTCGGAGGCGTGGCGGGGGTCACGCGCCTCCCGGTCGACGCGCGTCCGGCGTAGAAGTTCGTCCCGTAGCTCGTCGTCGGTCATCCCATGACGCTACGAGTCGGTGATCTGATCCTCAAGGGGGTCGAGCGTGAGAATCAGGTTGTCGATCAGGCGGGTGTTCCCGACCTTGGCGGCCACGGCGAGCACGGCCTCGCCGGTGTACGACTCGTCCACGGGGGTGAACGTGGCCGGGTCCACCAGGACGACATAGTCCAGCGCGAGCTCGGAGGCGGCGGCGTCGAGCACGGCCCGCGCGGCCGCGAGCACCTTCGACGGCGCGGTCTCGGCGGCGCCCGCCCGCAGCGCCCGGGACAGGGCCAGCGCCGAGCCCCGCTCGACGGCCGACAGGTAGCGGTTGCGGCTGGACAGAGCCAGGCCGTCGGGCTCGCGGACCGTCGGCGCGCCCACGATCTCGACCGGCACGTCGAGGTCGCGCACCATCCGCCGGATGAGGGCGAGCTGCTGGGCGTCCTTCTGCCCGAAGACGGCGAGGTCGGGCTGGACGAGGTTGAACAGCTTGAGCACGACGGTGAGCATGCCGTCGAAGTGACCGGGCCGGCTGGCGCCCTCGACGACCTCGCCCATGGCCCCCGACGAGACCCCGACCTGGCGCTCGGGGTCGTACATGGACTCGACGGACGGCGCGAACACCACGGCGGCGCCCTCGGCCCGGCACACCTCCAGGTCGGCATCGAATGTACGGGGATAACGCGAAAAATCCTCGTTAGGGCCGAACTGGAGCGGATTGACGAAGATGCTGACCACGACCCGGTCCGCCCTCGCCCTGGCCTCCCGGATCAGCGAGCGGTGCCCCGCGTGCAGCGCGCCCATGGTCGGCACCAGGGCCACGCTCGCCCCGCCGTCCCAGTCGCTCCGGGCCTTGACCAGGTCGAGGCGGTCCCTGGCGACGATCAGGTCCATATGTTCCCTCCGAGCGCGTCGAGCAGGCGCTCGGCCTCCTCGGGCTTCAGCAGTCCGGCGGCGAGTGCGCGGTCGGCGGTGAGCCTGGCCAGCGCGACGTAGGCGTCGGCGGCCTCGGGCGCCGCCAGGATGAGCGCGTCGACGTGCCGGCGCACGGTGCCCGCGTCGCCGCGCACGACCGGCCCGGTCAGGCCGGAGATGCCGAGCCGGAGCACGTTGTCGAGGGCCGCTCCGAGCAGCGGCCCGAGCATCCTGCCCGGGTGGTCGACGCCGATGCGCCCGAGCAGCTCCGACGACTCGGCGATGAGCGTGACCATGTGGTTGGCGGCTCCGGCCAGGGCCGCGTGGTAGAGGGGCCGGTCGGCGTCGGCGATCCAGACAGGCTCGCCGCCCATCTCGATGACCAGCGCCTCCGCGATGGGCCGGAGCGTGTCGGGCGCGGTCACGCCGAACGAGCAGCCGGTGATGCGGCTGAGGTCGTCGTCGCGGCCGGTGAACGTCATCACGGGATGCAGCGCGAGCGGCAGCGCGCCGGCCCGGGAGGCCGGCTCCAGCACGGACAGCCCGTACGCGCCGCTGGTGTGGACGAGCAGCTTGCCGCGCAGGTCGACGCCCGCCTGGGCGAGGCCGGCCACGAGGTCGGGCAGCGTGTCGTCGGGCACCGTGAGCAGGATCAGCTCGCCGGCGGCGACGACCTCGTCGGGCGGCGACGGGGTGAGCCCCAGCCGCTCGGCGGCCCAGCGCTGCGAGGTGTCGGAGACCCCGCTGGCGGCGACGATCCGGTGCCCGGCGTGCGCGAGCGCGGCGCCGAGCGCGGAGCCCACCTTTCCTGCCCCCAGCACGCCCACGGCCAGCCGTGCCGGGCGATCGCCTGCGTTCATGCGTTCCCACCCCTGTCGACCTGATGGCCTGCCGCCCAGCGTAACGGCCGTGCGGGACTGCCTACGTGATCGGGGTTTTGCCGCATGTTGAGTTAGCGACAAATGGGACAAGGGAAGCAAAAGGAGGCGTACTTCCTGTCGGAAGAGATGAGGAGAGGGTCCACCCGCACGGTCACGGGCGCCGGATCACCGACCGGACCCGGCACCCGCGCCGGTGTGCGAGCCCCTTGGAGGTGCGCGCTCCTGGCCGCCCATCCGCCGACTGGCCGGCCGGGGAACTGGAGCTCGGGCAGGCCGCCATTGGCCGCCCGAGCTCCGCGCCACCCGGCGCCGCCACGCGCTTCCGACCCCTCCTCCGTGCCGGCCGCGCCCGGCGGCACGCCGTGACCCGCCGCGAACGTGTCGCGGACGTGTACGACTGCCCTGGCGACGGGCAAAGGTTAGCGCAAGGCGGTGACAAACGGTAGCGCGACGATGACCGTCCGTGTCATGGCTGGATCATGAGATAGTCCAGTCATGTGGCTCACCTGGCGTGCGGCGACGGAGCGCGCGCTCTACGGCGAGGACGGCTTCTACCTCCGCGAGCGCCCTTCGCGTCACTTCCGCACCTCGGTCAGCGCCACCCCCGCCTTCGCCGACGCGGTTCTCGCGCTGCTGACGGAGACCGACGCCGGGCTGGGCCACCCGCCCGTCCTCGACCTCGTCGACATCGGGGCCGGCGAGGGCCTGCTGGTGCGGCACGTGCTGGAAGCGGCGGACCCGTCGCTGCGCCGGCGGCTGCGGGTCACAGCCGTCGACCTCTCCCCCAGGCCCCACGGTCTGCCGCTCACGGTCACCTGGACCCCTGCCCTGCCGGACGTCATCACGGGCGTGGCGATCGCCAACGAGTGGCTCGACAACATCCCGGTGGACGTGGCCGAGCGGACGTCGGAGGGGACGCGGCTGGTCATGGTGGACACCCGTACCGGCGAGGAGCGGCTGGGCGGCCCCGTGAGCCCCGAGGACGAGGCGTGGCTGGCACGCTGGTGGCCGCTGCCGTGCGTGGGGTGGCGGGCCGAGATCGGCCACCCGCGCGACGCCGCTTGGGCGGCGGTCGTCGGACGCCTCGCCGGGGGTCTGGCGGTGGCCGTGGATTATGCACACCCTGTGGATAACCGTCCGCCCCGGGGGACGCTGACCGGCTACCGCGACGGCGCCGCCGTGGCCCCCATCCCCGACGGCACCTGCGACATCACCGCGCACGTCGCGCTCGACGCGTGCGCCGAGGCCGGCCTGCGGGCCGGCGCGATATCCACAACCTTGTCCACACAACGCGCCGCGTTGCGGGCATTGGGGATCACTGGGACACGTCCGCCGATGGACCTCGCGCGGCGTGATCCGCGCGCCTACCTCCGGGCGCTGGCGCGCGCCTCGGAGGAGGCCGAGCTGATCGATCCCGGAGGGCTCGGCGGCTTCGGCTGGCTCGCCCAGCGCCGCTGACCGGGTCGTCCGCACGTCCCCGGGAGGGGAAGGCTCAGGCGGCGCGGAGGTCCAGGGAGCGCAGCCCCCGGATGACGTACCCGGGCTTCCAGGACGGCTCGCTGACCAGCTCCAGCTCGGTCGTGCGGTCCAGCAGCGCGCCGAACGACTCCACCATCTCGATGCGGGCCAGCGGAGCCCCCAGGCAGAAGTGGATGCCCGCGCCGAACGAGATGTGCGGGTTGTCGGCCCGTCCCAGGTCCAGCCGGTCCGGGTCGTCGAACACGTCAGGGTCCCGGTTGGCCGAGCCGAACAGCAGCGCCACCTCCGACCCGCGCGGGATGCGCGTGCCGTGGACCTCGATGTCCTCCAGCACCCAGCGCTCGAAGAGCTGGAGCGGCGTGTCGTAGCGCAGCAGCTCCTCGACCGCCGTGGGCAGCAGGGACCGGTCCGCGCGCAGCCGGGCGAGCTGGTCCGGGTGCCGGAACAGCGACCACCAGCCGTTGCCCGTGCCGTTCACGGTGGCCTCGTGGCCGGCGTTGAGCAGGAGCACGCAGGTGCCGGCCAGCTCGTCCTCGGTCAGCTCGTCGATGCCGGCCAGCGCGCTGATCAGGTCGTCGCCGGGGTCGGCGGCGCGCTCGCGGGCCAGCGCCTTGAGGTAGCCCTCGAACTCCTCGGCCGCGCGCACCGCCGCGTGCTGCGCCTCCGGCGTGGGGTTGAGCTCGTACATGCCGCACATGTCGGCCGACCAGGGGCGCAGCAGGTGACGGTCCGACTCGGGGATGCCCAGCATCTCCGCGATGACCGTCACCGGCAGCGGCTCGGCGACCTCGGCGATGAGGTCGCCGCCGCCCTTCTCCACGAACGCGTCCACCAGGCCCCCTGCGACCGCCCGCACGCGGGGCCGCAGCGACTCCACCATGCGCGGCGTGAACGCCTTGGACACGAGCCGCCGCAGCCGGGTGTGCAGCGGCGGCTCGACTTCGAGCATGCCGTTCCGGCTGACCCTCCAGAACGGCTCCTGGAAGTCCGGCTCGGGCGTCCTGCCGAACTCCTCGTGCGTCGCCACGTGAAGGTAGGTCCGGCCCAGGCGACGATCCCTGAGCAGGGCGTTCACGTCGGCGTGCCGGGAGATCAGCCACTGGTCGGTGGGCTCGTAGTAGGTCACCGGGTCCGTACGGCGCAGCTCGTCGTAGACGCCGTACGGGTGGGCGACGAAATCCGGATTCCGGGGGTCAAAGCGCACTACTGCATCTTAGGAGGCTCCTCCGAGGTGGCGAGCTGCTTGGAGTGGCGGCCGCGCATCCTGATGTTCAGGAGCTCCACGATGACGGAGAAGGCCATGGCGAAGTAGATGTAGCCCTTCGGGATGTGCTGACCGAGCCCCTCGGCGACGAGGACCACCCCGATCAGCACGAGGAACGCCAGGGCCAGCATCTTGATGCTCGGGTGCAGGTCCACGAACCTGCTGATCGGTCCCGAGGCGAACAGCATCACCAGCACCGCCACGATGACGGCCGCGATCATGACGCCCAGCTCGTCCACCATGCCGACGGCGGTGATGACCGAGTCCAGCGAGAACACCACGTCGAGCACCATGATCTGCAGGATGACCGAGACGAACGAGGTGGCCACGCGCTTCTTGCCGTCCTCCTCCTTCAGCTCCATGCTGTGCCCGATCTCGGTGACGCTCTTGGCGAGCAGGAACAGCCCGCCCAGCAGCAGGATCAGGTCGCGCCCGGATATCTCCTGGCCGAAAACCTCGAACAGCGGGGCCGTCAGCCGAACCACCCACGACAGCGCCAGCAGCAGGAGCAGCCGGCTGACCAGGGCCGCCCCGAGACCGAGCACGCGGGCCCTGTCACGCTGCTCGGGCGGCAGCTTGCCGGCCAGGATGGAGATGAAGATGATGTTGTCGATGCCTAGGACGATCTCCAGAGCGACAAGGGTGAAGAACCCTATCCAGATCTGAGGGTCGGTCACCCAATCCAGCATCTGCTTACCTCCACATTTCGGTCGGGGACGGCCGGTTTCCCAGGTCCAACGAGTCGGGTGCCGAGGAAGTTCGCGAGGTTGCGATTCATCGGGGACTGTCGGTTATAGTTCGGACGTAGGTCATGAGTGCCAGCACGAAGCCCCGGCTAGCTGGCCGGCAACCCTCGCGTCCGCGGCGGGGTGCCCCGGGTGAAGACCTGGTCCGTCACGAGGTGTGGCGGGCAAGCGCGGGCTCCGAGGCTGCTCCAGGGGTCCGATGGCCTTGCAGGAGGTTCGCCTTGTCCACGTTGAGCATCTTCGGCTCCGCCCCCGCCCAGTCCACCGCCGGCGCGTCCGCCGGTACGTCGCATCCGCGTGGCCACCGGCCGATCCCGGCCGTGCTCGGCGCCGATCTGGAGGTGCCGGTCAGGGGCGGGCGGCTCGTGGGGTACGCCAACCTGGACTACGCCGCCAGTGCTCCCTGTCTGGAGCCGGTCAGCGCCGCGGTCACCGCCGCGCTCCCGGCCTACTCCAGCGTCCACCGCGGCGCCGGCTACGCCTCCCAGCTCACCACCGCCCGGTACGAGCAGGCGCGCCACACGGTCCGCGCCTTCGCCGGCGCCCGTCCCGACGACGCGGTCATCTTCACGCGCAACACCACGGACGCCACGAACCTGCTGGCCGGCTGCCTGCCCGCCGGCACCACGACTGTCGTGTTCGACACCGAGCACCACGCCTCGCTGCTGCCGTGGAAGAGGGTCGTGCGGCTCGCCGCGCCCGCGTTCCCCGGTGAGGCCGTCCGCGCGGCCGACGAGGCGCTGGCCGCCGTGGACGGGCCCAAGCTGCTCGTGGTGACCGCCGCGTCGAACGTCACCGGCGAGCTGTGGCCGATCGCGGCGCTGGCGCACATCGCGCACCGCCACGGGGCGCGCATCCTCGTGGACGCCGCCCAGCTCGTGCCGCACCGTCGGCTCAACCTGACGGCACTTGACCTCGACTACGTGGCCTTCTCGGGCCACAAGCTGTACGCGCCGTTCGGGGCCGGGGTGCTGATCGGGCGCCGCGACTGGCTGGCCGCGGGCGAGCCGTACCTGAAGGGCGGCGGAGCCGTGCGGTCCGTCGCGCCGGGCGAGGACGGGATCACCGAGTGGCACGACGACCCCGAGCCGCGCCACGAGGCCGGCACACCGAACGTGCTGGGCGCCATCGCGCTGGCCGCCGCCTGCGACGCACTCACCGCCACGGGCTGGACGGCGCTGGTGCGCGAGGAGGAGCGGCTGATCGCGCGGCTGCGCACCGGACTCGCCTCCATCGAGGGCGTACGGGAGCTGTCGCTGTGGGGGCCGGACCACCCGCGCGTGGGCATCGTGTCGTTCACCGTGGACGGGCTCACTGCGCGCGAGGTCGCCGAGGCCCTGTCGGGTGACTACGGCATCGGGGTGCGCGACGGCAAGTTCTGCGCGCACCCGTTCGTCCGGCACCTGCTGGGAGAGACCGATGGCGGCTGCGAGGACGGCACGGCTTCGGCGGTGCGGGCCTCGATCGGCATCGGGACGACCGAGGAGCACGTGGACCGCCTCGTCGGCGCCCTGCGCGACCTCGCCGCCCGCCGCCCCGCCTGACCGTCACCGGTTGGGTGGCTTGCGGTGCTCGTCGTTGAAGAGCGCGTCAAGGTCGCTCATGTCCTGGTCGCTGAGGTTGCCGGGCCGGTGTGAGCCGTCGTCCGGAGGGTGCTGCCGGGGCGCCGTCGTGTCCTCCGCGGGCGTGCTCCTGGGCATGGGCTGCGTCGGCGGCGCGGGCTGGGATTCGGCAGGCGGGACAGGCGCCGCCCTGGTGGGTGCGGCAGGCGCGGCTCCTGCGGACGCGCCGGCCGTCTCCTGCGCGGCGTGACGGTGCTCGGCCTTGCGCCGGTACCAGTGGGTGAGCACCTGGTCGACGCTCGCCCGCCCGCCTCCCAGCACGAGAAGCAGCAGGCACACCGACCCCAGTGCCCCGACGAGCTCCCAGCCCCCGCTGGAGCTCAGGATCCCATGCCCGCGGTGGACGAACACGAAGGCGCCGCCGAGCACGACGAGCAGCGCCACCGCCGCCGGCCGCACCAGCAGGCCGATGATCAGCAGGATGCCCCCCACGGTCTCCACGGTGGCCGTGAACGCGGCGGCGAGCTGCGGCAGCGGCACTCCGCTCTGGCCCATCATCTTCGACACGGCCCCCAGACCACCCTGCCACTTCTGCAATCCGTGAGCCACGAAGATCACGCCGATCACGATCCGCACAATGAGCGCGGCCAGATCGAACATCACTCTCTTCATGGTGATTCTCCCCCCATTTGCTGCTATATCTCCCCGCCGTCCGGTTTGGCGATGCGCGTCCATACCGTTCCTTGACCGACCCCGACCGGACGGGGCCGTCCACCCCGCGCTGGATCACCACGGCGACCGGTGGCAGCATGGGCCCTATGACGGAACGCGTGGTCGGCATCGGCGCGGGCGCGAAGGAGCTGGCGACCGAGGACATGATCCTCAACATCGGCCCGCAGCACCCGTCGACCCATGGCGTCCTGCGGCTGCGCCTCACCCTGGACGGCGAGCGCATCGCCACGGCCGAGCCGATCATCGGCTACATGCACCGGGGCGCCGAGAAGCTGTTCGAGGTCCGCGATTTCCGGCAGGTCATCATGCTGGCCAACCGGCACGACTGGCTGTCCGGCTTCGCCAACGAGCTGGGCGTGGTCATCGCGGCCGAGCGCCTGCTCGGCATGGAGCCGCCCGTCCGCGCCGTCTGGGCCCGCACGCTGCTGGCCGAGCTCAACCGGGTGCTCAGCCACCTGATGTTCCTCGGCTCCTATCCGCTGGAGCTCGGCGCGATCACCCCCGTCTTCTACGCCTTCAACGAGCGCGAACGCATCCAGGGCGTCATGGAGGAGATCTCCGGCGGCCGCATGCACTACATGTTCAACCGGGTCGGCGGCCTCAAGGAGGAGCTCCCGTACGGATGGCTCGACCGGGTGTCGGAGGCGGTGGCCGAGACCCGGCGCCGCGTCCCCGACATCGAGGACCTCATCCTCGGCAACGAGATCTTCCTGGCCCGCACCAAGGGCGTGGGCGTGCTCGGACGCGAGCAGATCATGCAGTACGGCGTCAGCGGCCCCATCGCCCGCGCCTCCGGCGTGGACTTCGACCTGCGGCGCGACCAGCCGTACCTTGCCTACCCCGAGCTGCCCGTGAAGGTCGTCACGCGTGGCGCGGGCGACTGCCACTCCCGTTTCGAGGTGCTGCTGGAGCAGCTCAAGGTCTCCCTCGACCTGGCCGACGCCTGCGTGGAGCGGCTCCGCTCGCTGCCGCCCGGCCCCATCAACCAGCGCCTGCCCAAGGTGCTGAAGGTCCCCGAGGGCCACACGTACGCCTGGACGGAGAATCCCCTGGGCATCAACGGCTACTACCTCGTCTCCAAGGGCGACAAGACGCCGTGGCGGCTCAAGCTCCGCTCCGCCTCGTACAACAACATCCAGGTGCTGCGCGAGATGCTGCCCGGCCAGCTCGTGGCCGACATGGTGGCCATCCTCGGCTCGATGTTCTTCGTCGTGGGCGACATCGACAAGTGACCACCCCCGAATCCCCGGCTCCCCCGGCCGCTCCCCGCGACAAGTACGTCGACTTCCTGCGCGCGCTCAGTCTCATCGTCGTCGTGCTGTGGCATTGGGCGTTCACGATCCTGCAGTGGGAGCCCGGCGGACCGGAGCCCACCAGCCCGCTCGGGTTCACCTCGGGGCTGTGGATCCTGACCTGGCTGCTCCAGGTGCTGCCGCTGTTCTTCTACATCGGCGGGCACGTCCACCTGCTGTCCTGGAACCGGGCCAGGCAGCGCGGCGTCGGCATCGGGGCGTTCGTGTGGCGGCGCATCCGCGCGCTGGCCGTCCCGGCGCTGGTCCTGTCCGGCGTGTGGGCGGTCGCCGGCGCCGTCGTGACGTGGGCGTTCGGCGTCGACTGGATGTGGCGGGTCGTGCTGCTCGTGCTCAGCCCGCTGTGGTTCCTCGGCGTCTACCTGGTGCTCATCGCGCTGCTGCCGGTGGCGCTGTGGCTGCACCGGCGCTACGACGTGCTGGCGCTGATCTGGCTCGGCGGCGCCGCGCTGATCGTGGACGTGGTCCGCTTCCGGTACGGCGTGGAGTGGGCGGGCTGGCTCAACATGATCGTGGTCTGGGGGCTCGCCCACCAGGCCGGGTTCTTCTACGACCGGATCGTCATCCTGCCCCGCCGCTACGACGTGGGCGTGCTGTGGACCGGGCTGTTCGCCCTGTTCGGCCTGGTCTACTCCGGCATCTACCCCGGATCCATGGTCGGCGTGCCGGGCGACAAGTGGTCGAACATGGCGCCGCCCACGTTCGTCATCGTCGCCCTGCTGATCTTCCAGATCGGACTGGTCGAGGTGCTGCGGCCGTCGATGGAGCGGGTGCTGGAGCGGCCGGGCTGGCGGCACGTCAACGCCACGATCAACCGCTTCGCGCTGCCGCTGTTCCTCTTCCACACCACCGGGATGGCGATCGCGCTGGGGGTGTCGTGGTGGCTGTTCGGGACGCTGGGCGCCAAGGTGCCGCCGGACCTCAAGTGGTGGCTGGAACGCCCCATCGCCATCCTGGGACCGCTGGTCTGCACCCTCCCGGTCCTCCTCCTCTACAACCGCCGTCCCCGCGCCGAACAATCGCACGACAAAAGTTCAACACGGCGGCATTCTTGAGGCGTGACCAACATCGGCTTCCGGGCCACCCCTGAGGACGAACGCATCATCAAGGCCGCCATGGAAGAGGGCGAGCGGACCAGCGACGTGATCCGTCGCGCCCTCCGCCTCCTGGAGCGGGAGGTCTGGCTCCAGCAGGCACGCGCCGACGCGGAACGACTCGCCGGCGAGGACCTGTCCGTCGAAGAGGACGCCTGGTGATCCGCGGCGCGATCTACCGTGTCGATCTGGGTGACGCCAAGAGAGGCCATGAGCAGCGAGGGCGGCGCTTCGGCCTCGTGATCAGCCCGGCCGGGATGTCATGGACCGTCGCCACCGTCATCCCGGCCTCCACCAGCGCGCAGCCTTCGGTCTTCAGGCCGGAAGTGGAGTTCGGCGGACGCCGGACCCGCCTCCTCGTGGACCAGATCCGCACGATCGACACCTCGTTCGTCCACGGCGAGCCGGTCTCCTACCTGGGCAGGGACGAGATGGGCGAAGTGGGGCACGCCCTCGGGCTCTACCTCGGGCTCTGATCCTCCGGGCCGTCCGGGATGCGGCAGGAGTGCTCCAGGAACAGGGCCGCGCCGATCAGCGCGACGAACGCCAGGAACGAACCCGTCGCGATGAAGAACTCCGTGCGCGGCGTCTCCCGCGTCAGGAGCTGGACCGTGTGCAGCGCGAACCCGGCGAACACCCCGCCGAACACCGCGCCGGCGTAGGACGACGCCTTGGCCAGGGCGACCAACCTCGCCACCGCCAGAGGCTCGACCGGCTTGGTGCCCGGCTTGTGGTCGATGCGGGCCTTGGTCATCCACGCGCTGTACGCCTCGCCGAGGGCCAGCAGCAGCACGGTGGGGATCGCGGTCCACGGCACGATGGGCAGCTCGGCATAGAACTGCCTGACCACCATCCAGGTGAGCAGGGCGACGACGACGACGAGACCGACGAGCACGCCGGGACGGGTCGGCCTCAATCGGGCCTCTGCAGCTTGAGCTCGTCGCGCAACCGCACGCCCCGCTGATCGACGTCCGAGAGCAGGTCGGCCACCGCGCCGTGACCGGGCAGCACGGCCTCGGGGTCGGCCCGCCACCACGGCACCAGCACGAACGCCCGCTCGTGGGCCCGCGGATGCGGCAGCGTCAGGTCGGGCTCGTCGGAGACCGTCTCGCCCACCACGACGAGATCGATGTCCAGTGTGCGGGGGCCCCACCGCTCCAGCCGCTCCCGCCCGAAGGCGTTCTCGACGCTCTGCGCCCGCTCCAGCAGCGCGCGCGGCGGCAGCGACGTCTCGGCGATCACGACCGCGTTGAGGTACGGGCGCTGGCCCGGCGGACCGCCCACCGGATCGGTCTCGTACACCGGTGACGCCGCGACGAACTCCAGCCCCGGAGCGTCGAACAGCGTGTCGACGGCCCCCTGCAACGTGTCGAAGCGCCGGCCGAGGTTGCTGCCGAGGGAGAGGACACATCTCATGGGCGACTCCGCTCGATCGTCACGATCACATCGTCGAAGGGCGCGGGGATCGGCGCGGCCGGCTTGTGCACGCTCACCTCGACCGTGCGCACCCGGTCATCGGCCAGGCACACGTCGGCCAGGCGCTGCGCCAGTGTCTCGATCAGTTGCACCGGCTCGCCCTCCACGACCTTGACCAGCGCCTGGGCCAGCTCGCCGTAGTGGACCGTGAGGGTGAGGTCGTCGGCCGCCGCGGCGGGCCGGGTGTCCAGGAACAGCGTCGCGTCGACCACGAACTCCTGCCCCAGCTCCCGCTCGGCGGGCAGCACCCCGTGCCGCCCCCGGGCGCGCAGGCCCTTCAGCGCGATCCGGTCAGCGCTCAAGCTCGCCGTCCTCCTCCTCGTCGTCATCACCCTGGAGCACCGGCGAGCCGTGGTGCATCCACAGCCGCCAGCCCTGAGAGGTACGGACATAGACGTTGCTCGCCACAACCTTGCCCGCGGCGAAGCTCGACTCACCTTCGTCGCCGGCCGTGAGGATGTTCTCCACGCACGTGAGGACCGCCACGTCACCCAGCACGGTCGTGCTCACGTCGGTCAGCACGAACTGGATGTAGGTGGTGTTGGCCATGATGAGCGCCCAGGAGCGCAGCACCTCGGACCGCCCCGTCAGCAGCGACCAACCCGGGTGGACGCAGCTGACCTGCTCCTCCGCGGAGTCCTCGGCCCAGATCTCCGTCATCCGGTCGAGGTCGGCGTCCTCGATCGCGGTGTAGAAGTCCTGGTTGACGGTCTCGATGGCGGCAGTGTCGACGCTCATGTATCGGCTCCGGCTCTCTCCCATGCGGCTGCCACGCGGACGGCGTCGGCGTTGGGCGCCACCTTGTGAACCCTGACGCACCAGGCGCCGGCGCGTGCGGCCAGCGCCGTCACGGCCACCGTGGCGTCGTCACTACGGCTGAACGGGCGCGGGGCGCCGTCGTCACCGGCGAGCAGCCGCCCCAGGAACCTCTTGCGCGAGGCGCCGATGAGCAGCGGAAAGCCCAGCTCTGCCAGGCGCGGCATGCCGGCCAGCACCGCCCAGTTGTGGGCGGCGTTCTTCGCGAAGCCGAGGCCGGGGTCGAGCACGACCTGCTCCTCCGACACGCCCTCGGCCAGCACCAGGTCCACCCGCTTGGCGAGCTCCTCGCGCACCTCGGTCACCACGTCGGAGTAGACGGCCCTGCTCTGCATGTCGGCGCTGTGGCCGCGCCAGTGCATCACCACGTAGGGGACGCCGGTGTCGGCCACCACGCGCGGCATCTCGGGGTCGGCCAGACCGCCGCTCACGTCGTTGACGAGGCGCGCCCCGGCCTCCACGGCCGCCCTGGCGACCTCGGCCCGCATCGTGTCGACGCTGACGGCCACGCCCCGGGCACTGAGCTCCCTGATGACCGGCACCACCCGCGCCAGCTCCTCCTCCAGGGACACCCGCGCCGCGCCGGGCCGGGTCGACTCACCGCCCACGTCGACGATGTCGGCCCCCTCCTCGACCAGCTCCAGCCCGTGCCGGATGGCCACCTCCTCGTCGAACCACAGACCGCCGTCGGAGAAGGAGTCGGGCGTCACGTTGACCACGCCCATGACGAGGCACCGCTCCTCTGCTGCCAGTCCTGGCACGCTTGTCGGCCCGCTTGTCATGGCCCAAGCCTAGGCGCTTGCCCAGACCTGTTGATGTCATGGGTACCCCATTGTGGATAACGAATCCCACCCAGGCCCACTTGCCGCCGGTCCTCTCGTTTTTGGCCCCTTTTTACGCCCCTCCCGGCAAGCCCCCACGGCCACGACACACCTCTCGGGCACCCGGCGGAGGTGACGAGAACGTCTGTCTCGCCGGGCGGACATGCCACCGGTCGAGGGCTTGCGGGAGGTGGTGCCGGGCGGCCGGAGATAACCGTGGGCGGCCTCGGCTGGAGGAGCCACCTTCGGGGGGGGTCGGGTGAGGCGGCCCAGGTCACCAAGAGGGGCCTGAGGGAACCTGGCGGCCGTAAGGGAACCGGGCCGCCGTGAGGGAGGCCGTGGCCGGCGTGAGGGAGGCCGTGGCCGGCGTCGCGCGCGTAGCGGCGGCCGGCCACGTGCGGGCTCAGCGGGCGTCTCCCTGGAGGCCCTCAGCCACGTACGGCGACTGGGGCCCAGGTGGCTTCGCCGTAACAGAGACTGACTCGTCCTCGCCGCGTCAGAGGCGGCCGAGGATGAGCGCCATCGCCTCCGCGCGGGTCTTGTCGCTGGTGCGGAAGTCGCCGCGGACCGCCGAGGTGACGGTCTTGGCGCCCGGCTTGCGCACCCCTCGCATCGTCATGCACAGGTGCTCGCACTCCACCACCACGATCACCCCGCGCGGCTCCAGCACCCGCATCAGCGCGTCCGCGATCTGCGACGTCATCCGCTCCTGCACCTGCGGGCGCCGGGCGTACACGTCGACCAGGCGCGCCAGCTTGGACAGGCCCGTCACCTGCCCGCGGTCGTTCGGGATGTAGCCCACGTGGGCGAAGCCGTGGAACGGCACCAGGTGGTGCTCGCAGGTGGAGTAGACCTCGATGTCCTTGACCAGCACCATCTCGTCGTGGTCGACGTCGAAGACCTTGTTCAGCACGTCCTCGGGGGTCTGGCCCAGGCCCGAGAACTGCTCGGCGTAGGCCCGGGCGACCCGGGCCGGGGTGTCGAGCAGGCCGTCACGGTCCGGGTCCTCGCCGATGGCGTAGAGGATCTCGCGGACGGCCTTCTCGATCCGGCCCAGGTCTACGTCGTGCGACTTCACGCACCGTCTCCCGAGGGCAGCGCGTCCTGGTGGCCCGGGGTGAGCGAGCCGTTGGCCGACTGCTCCTTCGGGGTCAGGATGGGCGGGCGGTCGGACGGGAGCCGCTTGCCGTAGCCGGCGTAGGAGGGGCGGTGCGCCCTGACCACGACCGGCGCGAAGATCTGGAGCACCTGGTCGCGGGAGAGCGTCTCCTTCTCCATCAGCTCCAGCACGAGGTTGTCGAGCACGTCGCGGTACTCGACCAGGATGTCCCACGCCTGGTCGTGCGCCGTCTCGATCATGCGGCGGACCTCCTCGTCGATCGTCGAAGCGATCTTCTCGGAGTAGTCGCGCTCGTGGCCCATCTCGCGGCCCAGGAACACCTCGGCCTGCCCGGTGCCGAACTTGCGGGCGCCGAGCTGCTCGCTCATGCCGTACTCGGTCACCATGCGCCGGGCGACGGCCGTGGCCTTCTCGATGTCGTTGGAGGCGCCGGTGGTGGGCTCGTGGAACACGAGCTCCTCCGCCGCGCGGCCGCCGAGCAGCATCGCGAGCTGGTCCATCATCTCGGAGCGGGTGGCGAGGAACTTGTCCTCCATGGGCAGCGTCATCGTGTAACCGAGCGCGCGGCCCCGGGACAAGATCGTGATCTTGTGAACCGGGTCGGAGTTCGGCAGCGCGTGCGCCACCAGCGCGTGACCGCCCTCGTGGTAGGCGATCATCTTCTTTTCCTTGTCGGACATGACCCGGGTCTTGCGCTCGGGCCCTGCCATGACGCGGTCGATCGCCTCTTCGAGGACCTCCATCGTGATCAGCTTCTGGTCGGCGCGTGCGGTGAGCAGCGCGGCCTCGTTGATCACGTTGGCCAGGTCGGCGCCGGTGAAGCCCGGCGTGCGGCGGGCGATGACGTCGAGGTCGACGTCCGGCGCGAACGGCTTGCCGCGGCCGTGGACCCGCAGGATGCCCTTGCGGCCCTCCAGGTCGGGCCGGTCGACGGTGACCTGGCGGTCGAAGCGGCCCGGGCGCAGCAGCGCCGGGTCGAGGATGTCGGGCCGGTTCGTCGCGGCGATGAGGATCACGCCGCCCTTGACGTCGAAGCCGTCCATCTCGACGAGCAGCTGGTTGAGGGTCTGCTCGCGCTCGTCGTGACCGCCGCCCAGGCCGGCGCCGCGGTGGCGGCCGACGGCGTCGATCTCGTCGATGAAGATGATCGACGGGGCGTTGGCCTTGGCCTGCTCGAACAGGTCACGGACCCGCGAGGCGCCGACGCCGACGAACATCTCGACGAAGTCGGAGCCGGAGATCGAGTAGAACGGCACCCCGGCCTCGCCCGCGACCGCGCGGGCCAGCAGGGTCTTGCCGGTGCCGGGCGGGCCGTACAGCAGCACGCCCTTGGGGATCTTGGCGCCGATCGCCTGGAACTTGGCCGGGGCCTGCAGGAACTCCTTGATCTCCTGGAGCTCCTCGATGGCCTCGTCGGCTCCCGCGACGTCGGCGAAGGTGGTCTTCGGGGTGTCCTTGGTGATCAGCTTGGCCTTGGACTTGCCGAAGCTCATCACCCGCGAGCCGCCGCCCTGCATCTGGTTCATGACGAACAGGAAGATGAGGACGATGATGACGAGCGGCAGGAAGCTCACCAGGATGCTGACGAGGAAGTTCTCCTGCGGCACCTCGGTGGTGTAGCTCTTGGTCTTGCCGGCCTGAACCTGGGCCTGCAGCTCCTCGGTCAGTTTGGGGCCGTAGCCGCCCACCCAGTCAGACTGGATCGTCTTGGTCGGGGTGTCGCCCGGCCGGACCGTGATCGGGCTGAAGAGCGTCAGCTCGATCCGCTGGTCTTTATCGACAATCTTCGCGTTACTAACATTTCCGGCGCGAATCTGCTGAAGGACCGTGGACGTGTCGGCCTGCTTGAAGTTTCCGCCGCCGCTCCAGAGCTGGGTGACGAGCAGGAGTAGCACGACGATGCCCAGGATCCACAGCAGTGGCCCACGTGTAAATCGCTTGAGATCCATCCGATGCGGAACCCCTTGCGGGCCCGTCCCTTCCTGACCATGGCCTTGAACCCCGGAACAGGTCCCGGGGCCGCGGCATCCGACACCGCGAGATTCTTCCGACTACCCGAAGAGGACACGCGGTCACCCTTCAGGAGTCAGAAGGTACACCGGCACAGCGCGCGGAGGGACCGCCCGCTACACCGGTCTTGCCCTACCAACGTACGTCAGGTCGGGTGGTGTTCCCGGCGGCTCATCGGATTGCTACTCGTAAACATGGGGAGCGAGCGTCCCGATGAAGGGCAGATTGCGGTAACGCTCCGCGTAGTCGAGGCCATATCCGATGACGAACTCGTTGGGAATGTCGAAACCCACGTACTTCACGTCGATCGGCACCTTGACCGCGTCGGGCTTGCGCAGCGCGGCGCAGATCTCCAGCGACGCGGGATCGCGCGACTTCAGGTTCTCCAGCAGCCAGTGGAGGGTCAGGCCGGAGTCGATGATGTCCTCGACGATCAGCACGTGGCGGCCCATGATGTCGGTGTCCAGGTCCTTCAGCACCCGTACGACACCCGATGACCTGGTGCCCGCGCCGTAGGACGACACCGCCATCCAGTCCATCTGCACGGGCACGTGCAACGCCCTGGCCAGGTCGGCCATCACCATGACGGCGCCCTTGAGCACCCCTACGAGCAGCACGTCCTTGCCCGCGTAGTCCTGGTCGATCCGCTCGGCGAGCTCTTTGATCTTCGCCTGGAGCTCGTCCTCCGGAATGAGGACTTTCTCCAGGTCCTGGCCCATGTCGGCAGCGTCCACCTGTGGTTCCTTACGGGATGGGACTGATGGCGAGTATCAGGGTGCCATACCGCCTCACCGCGGCCCGACCCCCGGGCAGGTCCACCGGCTTCTGCCCGCGCCAGTGCGTGACCAGGCGTTCCACGGCGCGTACGTGCGTCGCCGACAGCGCTCCAGCGGGCGTCCCGGCGGCGACCGCAGCGCGGCGCAGCACCCGCCCGCGCACCGCCCCCGGGAGGGCTTCCAGCGCCGGGACGGACAGGGTCACAGATCCGCCGATATCGCTAAGAGCGCAATCCTGATAAGCCTTCCCGGCCCACAGATCGAGGGCGTCGGCGTCCTCCCGGGCCAGCGCGGCGGTCCGGGCGAGCGCCTCGGCCACCCCCGGCCCGAGCTCCGACTCCAGCAGCGGCAGGACCCGGGCGCGCACCCGCACCCGGGTGAAGCGAGGGTCGGCGTTGTGGGGATCGTCCCACGGGCTGAGCCCGAGTGCGCGGCACGCGGCGACCGTCGTCGCGCGGGGGATCTCCAGCAACGGCCTGAGGTAACGGCCGCTGCGCGCGGCCATCCCCGAGATCGACCGCAGCCCGCTCCCCCTGGCCAGCCCGAGCAGCACGGTCTCGGCCTGGTCGTCACGGGTGTGCCCCAGGAGCACGGCCTGCGCGCCGAGCCGGTCGGCGGCCCCGGCCAGGGCCCGGTAGCGGGCGTCCCGGGCGGCGGCCTCCGGCCCGCCCTCGGTCCCCACCTCGACGGTGAGGACCTCGGCCACGCCCAGCCCCAGCGACCCGGCGAGGGCGGCGACCTCCCCGGCCCGCTCGGCCGAGCCCGCCTGCAGCCCGTGGTCCACCGTGAGCAGCCCGGCCTCCAGACCGGCCCGGGGCGCGACGAAGCCGAGCGCGGCGGCCAGCGCCAGCGAGTCGGCGCCGCCGCTGCACGCCACGAGCACCGGCCCGTCCGGCGGCAGGCCGGCCAGGGCCTCCCGCACGGCCCGCCGGACGTCGGCCACGGCCGGATGCGGACCCACCGGAGACGGCTCGGTCAGGCCGGGAGCGCCGGAGCGCCGATGACGCGGCGGATCCAGGCGTCCGGGTCGGAGATCTCCTGCGTCGTCGGCAGCGTCTCGGGAGAGGTCCAGATCCGGTTGAACCCGTCCATGCCCACCTTGCCCACCACCGTGCGCACGAACGCCGAGCCCTCGGCGTACTGCTTCATCTTGAGCTCGATGCCGAGCAGGCGGCGGATCGTCCGGTCGAGCTTGGAGCCCCCCTCTCGCCGCTGGGCGAACTTGGCCCGGATGTCGGCCACCGACGGCACCACGGAGGGGCCCACGGCGTCCATCACATAGTCGCCGTGCCCCTCCACCAGCGTCATCACGGCCGTCAGCCGGTCGAGGATCTCCTTCTGGGCAGGCGTCTGGATGACATCGATGAGGTTGCCCTCGCCGCCCCGCACCACGTCGGCCACGGTGTCGGCCGCACTGCGCAGCCGTTCGAGGACCGTGGTGAGATCGAGGTCGGAGGCGAGCAGGAACTCGGTCATCTGCGAGCGGATGTACTCGCGCAGCCAGGGCACGCCGGTGAACTGCACCCGGTGCGTCTCCTCGTGCAGGCACACCCACAGGCGGAAGTCGTGCGGGTCGACGTTCATCTCCCGCTCGGCGTGGACGATGTTGGGCGCCACCAGCGTCAGGCGGCCCGCCGGCTCCCGGCCCGACGGGTCCGGCGGCAGGAACAGCTCGTACTGGCCCAGCACCCGCGAGGCGAGGAAGGCCAGCACGGCGCCCACCTCGACGCCGGTGATGCGGGAGCCCACGGCAGCGACGATGGGTGGCGGCGGATTGGCGCCGCCGCCGATCCGCTGGGTGAGCGGCTCCAGCACGACGCGGAAGCCCTCGACGTTGGCCCTGATCCAGCCGGGCCGGTCCACGACGGTCGCCGTCTGCGGCGCGGCGTCGGCGTGGATCTTGGTGAACTCCCGCACGTGGCCCTCGGCCTCCCGCGAGAGAGTACGGAGCTCGGTGACGGCCTGCCTGGCCTCCTCACGGGTCACTTGGGGACCGGGGCGCACCAGGCGCGTGCCGGTCGAGACGGCCAGATCCCAGTCGATCACCTGCATACCGTCCACCGTACGTGGTCCTCTCCCAACCCGCGAAGAAGCGCCGGTGTCCGGACTGAGGAGCGACCATTTCGGCGTCAGGAACGGGAGACGATGGCGGCGAGGCGGTCGAGGACCGGCTCGGCGTTGAGGGGGACGCGGTCGGCCATGAAGGCGAACGTGACGAGCCGGCCGTCCTTGGTGGTCGCCATCCCCGCCAGCGTGTTGACGTTGTTGAGCGTGCCCGTCTTGGCGCGGACCAGCCCGACCTGGCCTCTGCTGTCGGCCTCGGTGAAGCGCCTGCCGTTGCCGAGCGTGCCGGAGAAGCCGGCGACCGGCATGCCGGAGGCGATCGCGCGCAGCTCCGGGTGGGTGGCGCCGCTCGCGGTGGCGATGACGCGGGCCAGCGCGTCGGCGCTGATGCGGTTGAACGGCGACAGGCCGCTGCCGTCGCGGATCTGGACGCCGTTCGAGAGGCCGAGCCGCTTGAGCACCTGCAGGGTCGCGGCGGCGCCGCCCTCGAAGGAGGCGGGCTGCCCCTCCTTGATCGCCACCTGGCGGGCCAGCGCCTCGGCCAGGTCGTCGTCGCTGAAGGTCAGGGTGTGCTCGACCAGGGCGTAGAGAGGCGGCGACTCGACGCGGGCCAGCTCGGCCGCGCCGGCGGCGGCCTTGGCCGGGCGTACGGACCGCGCCACGCCGATGCCCTGGCGGCCGAGGAGCCGGGCGAACGCGGCGGCGGCGTAGCGCGGCGGGTCGGAGACGCGCGGCGTGGACTGGCTGGGGGTGCGGCGGCCCTCGTCCATCGCCAGCGCGGACACGGGCGCGACCTCGCCGTCGGGGATGTAGTTCGGCTTCCAGCAGGAGCAGACGCCCGAGCCGGTGTAGAGCGACGCGTCGTACGAGAGCGTGACCTTGGTGACGCCCTTGGCCTTGAGCGCGGCGGCGGTGCGCGCGGCGAGCGTGGCCAGCGACGCCTGCCTGGGGTAGGAGCCCGGCCTGGCCGAGGGGCCCGCCAGCGTGGGGTCGCCGCCGCCGACCAGCACGACCGCGCCGGGCGACGCGCCCTGCACGACGCGCGTGGCCAGGCGGGCGTCGGGACCGAGCGCGGCGAGCGCGGCGGTGCTGGTGACCAGCTTCGTGGTGGAGGCGGGGGTGATGCCCGTGTCCGCGCCGGCGGCGAAGATGCGCTCCCCGGTGGCCGCGTCCAGGACGACGGCGCCCACCCGGGCCCCCAGCTGTTTGTCCCCCAGCGCGTCGGTGAGCTGGCGGGTCAAAGTACTCTTAGTCGGGAGAGGTCCGTCTCCGGCCCTCGCCGGCAGCCCGGGCAGTACCGGGCCCGCGGTGACCACGGGGGCGGCGGGAGACCCCTCAGGAGACGCCGTCGGCTCGTCCGGTGACGACTGCCTCGTCAGGGCGTCCAGGTTCAGGTCGCTCGTCACGGCGTAGACGCCGATGACGATCGTCAGGACCTGGAGCAGGGCGAGCGTGGTCAGCATCACCCACCGCTCGTGCCGCGCCACGTCCCTGACCTCTCTCCTGGTGTTCGCCTACGAGACATTAACGCCCACCCGGGGGTGCCGGGGGGTGTGAGCGGAGGAACCGCGGTGGAGTTCGACGTTGTCGTTGAGATTCCCAAGGGACAACGGAACAAGTATGAAGTGGACCACGAGACCGGGAAGATCAGGCTTGACCGGCTCCTGTTCACCTCCACGCAGTACCCCGCCGACTACGGCTTCATCGAGCACACGCTCGGCGAGGACGGCGACCCGCTCGACGCGCTGGTGCTGCTGCAGGAGCCGACGTTCCCGGGCTGCTACATCACCTGCCGCGCCGTCGGCATGTTCCGGATGACCGACGAGAAGGGCGGTGACGACAAGGTCCTCTGCGTCCCGTCCACCGACCCGCGCATGGAGCACATCCGCGACATCCATCACGTGCCCGAGTTCGACCGGCTGGAGATCCAGCACTTCTTCGAGGTCTACAAGGACCTGGAGCCCGGCAAGTCGGTCGAGGGCGCCAACTGGGTCGGCCGCATGGAGGCCGAGGTCGAGATCAAGCGCTCCTTCGAGCGGGCGCGCGAAGAGGGCCACGCTCACTGATTCCTCAGGCCGGCCTGGTGGCGCCCACCAGGTCCGGCCGCCACATCGAGGCGACCCGGACCACGTCGCCGGTCTGCGGGGCGTGGACCATCATGCCGTCGCCCACGTAGATGCCCACGTGGTGGATGGTGCCGGGATCTTCGCTCTCGTAGCCGAAGAACAGCAGGTCGCCGCGGTGGAGCTGGTCGAGCGGGACGTGCGGTCCGGAGGTCCACTGGGTGCCCGTCCAGTGGTCCAGCCGCACTCCCACCTGCTCCCAGGCCCGCATGGTCAGGCCGGAGCAGTCGTAGGTCGACGGCCCCGCGGCCGCCCAGACGTACGGCTTGCCGAGCTGGGTGAGCGCCCAGTTGGCGGCCAGGTCGCCGCCGGCCGAGCCCTTGGCGACCAGGCCGCCGCTGAGGCCGGCGAGCCGGGCCTGGCGGGCCGCCTCGCGCTCCCTGGCCAGCCGGTCGGCCCTGCTCCGGGCCGCGTCGACCCGGCGCTCCAGCCCGTGGAGCTCCCGGCGCAGGCTTCTGGTCTCCTCACGCTGCCGGGCCACGGCCCGGTCGGCCGCGATCTTGGCCTGCTCGGCGCGCCGTGACGCCGCCTGCTGCTCGGCGTAGGCGTCGGCGGCCTGGGCGCGCATGATGCCGGCGACCGCCTGGGCGTCGCGCATCCGGTCGAGCACGAGGGCGCGCTCGCCGCTGATCTCCTCCAGCACGCTGGCCCGGTGCAGGTAGCCGTCGTAGTCGCCGGTGTCGCTCATCAGGAGGAGCAGGGGCCTGCTCAGGTCGAAGCCGCCGTAGCTCTCGGCGGCGAGCACGGCGACGGCCCGCCGTCCCGACTCGACCTCCGCGTCGGCCGAGGCGAGTCGCGCCCGCGCCTCGTCGTACGCCTGGTTCGCCTGGCGCATCCGGACCATCTCGCCGTTGTACGCCTCCACCAGCCGCTCGACGCTCGCGGTCAGCTCGTCGAGGCGTGAGCGGGCGTGGACGAGGGCGGCGCTGGCGACACCGAGCTCCTTGCTGCGCTGCCGTACGGCCCGGCGGGCGCGGTGGACCTGCCGCGTGGACGGCGGGCGCGCGGCGGCGACCGGCGCGCCGGAATGAGCGGAGAGGCGGGCCGGCGCGGAGAGCGCGGCGGCCGGGCCGGCCGGTGGGCACAGGGCGACGACCAGGCAGGCGGCGAGGCCCGCCCTGACGGAGCGCATGGTTTCCCCTCCTCTTTGGTGGCATTACGCACCACCTTTCCCAGAGGTTACTCTGCGCACACACGTAACTCACGGAGCGTGTTCAGCCGAGGCGGAACAGGCGCTGCATCCAGGGGCGGACGCCGAGCGGTGGCGGGGGCGCGCCGCGCGGGTAGGTGAAGACGGGCGTCTGGGTGCCGTAGCGGGCGCGCAGGGCGGCGGCCTGGCACCAGTCCGCGCCGACCCGGGCCGCCGCCCAGGCCGCGGTGATCGCCGGGCGTGTCTCGGGGTGCCGGTCGTAGGTCTGGTAGAGCGTCATGGTGGCGTCGGCGGCCTGGAAGCCGTCACTGGGGTACGCGGCTCCGGCCAGGTACGGGGCGGTGATCCGGCCGCCGTGGAGGCTGCCGAGCGCCCACGTCCAGTTGGCCAGCACCAGGGCGAGCACCGGGTCGGGCACATCGGCGGCGGCCGCGTACATGCGCTCCTGCCGCGGGCCGGTCAGCCTGCGGGAGGCCCAGAACCAGTCGAGCTCGTCCTGCGGCTGGTCGGCGGCCAGCCAGGACAGGACGGCCAGGCCGCGGGCGGTGCGCAGGCGGCAGAGCTCCAGGACGTCGCGGAGCATGCGCGGCCCCCGGTCGAGCCAGGTGGGCCAGGCCGTCCGGTGGCTCCTGGTCACCAGGTCGGCCAGCTCCGGACGGACGGGCAGCGGGCAGACCCGGCAGCCGAGGTGCGGGTCCTCGCGGAGCTGGTAGGCCTGCACGAACGTTCTCAGGGGGCGGCCGTGAGGGACGGCGTGGGGGGCTGCTCGGCGGTCGGGACCGGGGTGGGGGCGGGGGGCGGGGTGGGAGCGGGCACCGGGGTGGGGGCCGGCTTCCCGGTGGGCTTCCCGGTGGGATGCCCCGGGGGGCAGGGGGTGGCGCCGGGGCCGTGGCTCTGGTGCTCTCTGGGCCCTCCGTCGCTCGGGTCACCGGGGGTGCCCGGAGTGCCTGGGTTGCTTGGAGTGCCGGGATTACCCGGATTCGCCGGGGTCCCCGGGGTGCCCGGGACGCCCGGCGGCGTGACGGGGCCGCCGGGGGTGCCCGGGGTGCCGGGCGGGCGGACCGGGGACGACGGGGGCGTCGCGGGCGCGTGGGTGGCGGCGGTGGTGCCCGGCAGGGAGCCCTGGGTGGGGACGGCGCCCGCGGTCGGCGGCGGCGCGACCGGCGTGACCGAGTGGAACATCCCGTACGGGAACGTCGCCCGCGAGTCCACGATCGGCTCGACGATGGGCTCGACGTCGACCGCGGGGTCGCCCGGCGCGGGGCCCCACGGCAGCCGGGCGCCGGGCGGCTCGGCCGTCGCGGGCAGGGCGACGGGTGTGCCGCCGCCCTGCCGATGCAGGTCGCCGTCGAACTGGTGGAAGACGGCAGCTATCGCCACCATGGACGCGACCGCCGCCAGCGTGCCAGCCACCGCCTGAGGCCACCGGCGAGGCCGCCTGTCACCGGGTACGGGAAACCCGTCGGGGCCGAGTCCCCCCGATCGCCTCGCGACGTAACGCCGGTACGGCAGCAGCTCGGGGTCGGCGAAGCAGCTCAGCACCCTGACCCGGAGCGCGTCGGGCAGCGGCACCGGCGGCACCAGGTCGAAGACCTTGGCCTCCGACACCGGGCGGGTGCGGTGCGGCGCGCAGGTCTCGCACCGGGGCAGGTGCCGGACGAGCTGGTCGCGCATCTCGGGCGTCAGCTCACCGGCGAACCCGGTCAGGATCCGGGCCCGTCTGGCGCAGTCGTAGGGTCCCTTGCGGGCCAGGACCTCGGCCGTGATCGCGTCCCGGAGCCGCTCGCGGGCCTGCGCGTGAGCGGCCTCGACCTGGCGCGGGCGCACGCCGAGCACCGCGGCCACCTCGGGCAGCGTCAGACCGTGCCGGGTCGTCAGCTCCAGCACCGCCCGGTCGGCGAGGGGCAGGTCGCGGACCGCGTTGGCCGCCATGACGCGCAGGTCGGCGTCGGCGGGGTCGCCGGGCGGGCCGGGCGGGCCGGGCGCGAAGAGCTCCTCGACCGGCGGACCGGCGACAGGAACGAGCGCCTCGGGCCATGCCTCAGGGCCCGTCCAAGGGCCCGTCGCAGACCCCGTCACAGGTCCCGTAGCGGAGTCGCCGGCGGCGGGCCGGTGGGCGGCCAGCCGCCGGCGCAGGCACTCGGCGTGGGCCAGCGCGTAGAGCCACGTCCGCAGCCGCCCCGGATCGGAAAGGGAGCCGGCGTGCGCCGCGGCCGAGATCAGGGTGTCGCGGAGCGCCACCTGCGCGCTGTCGGAGTGCGGAAGAAGGGACCAGCAGTATCTATAGATGCCCTCGGCGTACGCGTCGTAGAGCGCGGCGAGGGCATCCGGGTCTCCGGCGCGGAGCGCTTCGACCAGGACGCGGTCATTCATATGACCGAATGTAATGGATTAGTAACTTGTAGTTCTACCCTTTCGGCGCGTACGGCGTCGCTCGTTCACCTTGGCCGTCAGAACGGCACCGGAATTGCCCTGTCAGAAGTATTCATTAGCCTTTTTAGAGTAAATTTCGTATTACCCGCCTGCCGCGTCCCGGGAGGAGACGGACGCGGCGGCGATCACTCCTTGTGCTCGGTATCGACCGAGCTGCCCCGGTCCACGGCGAACGGCGGCATGGACGGCTTGATCGTGTGCAGCGGCACCGCGCCGCCCAGTGCCAGCTCCTCGTACGGCCGCGCCGTCGAGCCCCACGTGCGGGCCGTCACCTCGGCCTCGGTCACCGTGCTCTTGTCGGGCAGCCCCTCCACGGTCAGCACGAAGCGCGGCGAGCGGCCCGGCTTGACGTCGTCGACGAACGTGCTGCCTCCCCCGAGCAGCTTGCCGTCCCGGCCGCGCAGCAGCGCGTTGACCACCAGGCTGCCCGCCGGGAGCCGGTACGGGTTGCCCACGTAACCGGTGATCACCACCGAGCCGTCCTTCTGCGGCAGGGTCTGGATCCGCGTCACCGGGAACGGCCGGAAGGCCGACGGGACGCGGGCGGCGATCCGCCACTGGGCGGGCCGGTACTCGATGGAGACCTTCGCCGGCTTGTGCTCGGCGTTGGCGTGGCCGGTGAAGGCCAGGTCACCGTTGGGCGGCACGGCGTCGAGCGGCTGGTCCATCCTGACCACCTCATGCCCGGCGGCGTCCCGGCCGACGATCGTGGCGACCACGTGCTCGCCGAAGTGCCACGGGTTGTCGTTGGCGAGGACTCCCGCCCAGTTGACGACGTACCCGTCGGACGACTTCGAGACGTGCGACACCTGCTCCTTGAGCGTGAGCGGCTTGAGCTTGGGTTCTGAGGAGACCTCTGTCGAACACCCGGCGAGGCAGATCGCCCCGAGTGCGAGAAGGCTGACGGTTCGGCTACGCGGGATCACTTTGCCGTGATAGCCGCTTCATGGGTACGGCTGGCAGGGGACACGCGCCTGCCGTACCAACTCTTTAACGCGCCCGCACGACCCTGGTCTCGTCCCATACCGGGTGTGGCGACTCGTAGACGGTCCCGTCGGAGCCGAAGACCAGGAAACGGTCGAAGTCGGCGGCGAACCAGCGGTCGTGGGTGACCGCGAGAACCGTGCCGTCGAAGGCGTCGAGCCCCGCCTGGAGCGCCTCGGCACTGGCCAGGTCGAGGTTGTCGGTCGGCTCGTCGAGCAGCAGCAGTGTGGCGCCGGACAGCTCCAGCAGCAGGATCTGCAGCCGCGCCTGCTGGCCGCCGGAGAGCGTGTCGAAGCGCTGCTCGGCGACCATCCCGGCCAGCTCGTAGCGGGCCAGCGCCTTCATGGCCTGACTCTTGTCCTTGGCGTGCTCGGTCATGACGATCTCGACCGGCGGGCGGCCGAGCAGGTCGGGCCGGGCGTGGGTCTGGGCGAAGTGGCCGGGTACGACACGGGCGCCGAGCCGGCCCGTGCCGGCGTGCCGTACCGGCTCGCCCGCGAGCAGCCGCAGGAAGTGGGACTTGCCCGAGCCGTTGGAGCCGAGGACCGCGACGCGCTCGCCGTACCAGACCTCCAGGTCGAACGGCCGCATCAGGCCGGTCAGCTCCAGCCCCTCGCAGATCACCGCCCGCTTGCCGGTGCGGCCGCCCTTGAGCCGCATGCTGATGTTCTGCTCGGCGGGCGGCACCTCGGGCGGCCCCGCCTCCACGAACCTGCGCAGCCGCGTCTGGGCCGCGTGGTAGGGGGCGGCCATGCCGTCGTTGTAGCGGGCCTTGTTCTTCAGCATGTTGACCAGGGCCTTGAGCTTGGCGTGCTCCTCGTCCCAGCGCCTGCGCAGCTCGTCGAGGCGCTCGTTGCGGGCCTTGCGCGCCTCGCCGTAGGTGGCGAAGCCGCCGCCGTGGATCCAGATGTTGCCGGCCTCGACGGTGACGATGCGGTCGGCGGCGTTGGCGAGGAGCTGGCGGTCGTGGCTGACCAGGAGGACCGTCTTGGGGGTCTCCCTGAGCTGCCGCTCCAGCCACTCCTTGCCGGGCACGTCGAGGTAGTTGTCGGGCTCGTCCAGCAGCAGCGTCTGGTCGGGGCCCCGCAGCAGCGCCTCCAGGACGAGCCGCTTCTGCTCGCCGCCCGACAGGGTCGACACGTCGCGGTACTTCACGTCGTCGTACGGGACGCCGAGCGCGGCGACGGTGCAGGTGTCCCAGAGGACCTCGATGTCGTAGCCGCCCGCGTCGGTGTAGTCGGTGATGGCCTGCGCGTAGCGGATCTGCGTCTTCTCGTCCTCGCGCTCCATCATGACCAGCTCGGCCGCCTCCAGCCGCTCGGCGGCCTGGCGCACCGCCGGCGGCGCGACGCTGAGCAGCAGGTCGTGGACGGTGCTGCCGTCCCTCACGCTGCCCACGAACTGGCGCATCACGCCGAGTCCGCCGGAGCTCGTCACGCCGCCCTCGACGGGCTGGAGGTCTCCGGCGACGATCCGCAGCAGGGTGGTCTTGCCGGCGCCGTTGGGGCCGACGAGCGCGGCCTTGACGCCCTCGCCGACGCGGAAGGACACGTCGTTGAGCAGCGGCCGCCCGTCCGGCAGGACGTACGTCAGATGCCCGATCTCCACGTGGCCCACTGCGATTCCCTTCCTAGGTCCTCGCGCAGGGTACCCGCCGGCCGGCCTCCCGGACACTTCGATTTCCGCTGCCACGGCCTCGCCCGTTCGCCCCGAGCCGGACCACGCAGCCGACTCGGTGACCGGACGAGGTCAGACCTCTCCCAGGTCCCGGAGCGGCGCGGCCCTCTCCCCACCTGCGATCTGACGGGCCACGCGGCCCGCGTGCTCCAGGATGCGCGCGTTGACGAGGTCGGGCACGTCGAACGCGACCGAGTGCCCGCTGCCGGGCACCAGCTCCACCTCGGCGGACGGGACGAGCCGGGCCAGCCGCCGGGCCTCAGCGGCCGAGTCCTGCATGGTGCTGTGCGCGCCGAACACGAACCGGCTGGGCACGGTGACGGCGGCCAGCTCCTCGTCCGTCAGGGGCACCATCGGGGGCAGCCCCTGCTCGTACAGGTACGCGCCCGAGATGGCGACCATGAGCAGCTCGTCCGCCCGGTTGATCGAGTCGGTGTGGATCAGGCGGGCCAGGGGTCGCCTGATCCACGGCGGCGCGTGGAGGCCGAGCCCGCAGGCGAAGCCCCAGGCGTAGTGGCGCAGGCCGGCCACCCTGAAGGCGGCCGGGTCGAGCAGCGTCGTCCCGGCCACCCGCTCGGGCATGCGGATGGCCGCGTGCAGCGCCTGCCAGCCGCCGTAGGAGAAGCCCACGAGGTACGCGGCGGGCGCACCGATGCCGTCGAGGACCTCGGCGAGCCAGCCGGTCAGGTCGCCGGGGCCGTCGAAGGGCCGGGTCTGGACGCTGCGCCCGGCCGCTCCGACCGGGTCCACGAGGTAGACGGGATGGGCGGCGCCGACCGGGCCGCTGGTGTGGATCCAGCCCAGCGAGTTGCCGCCGTGGCCGGGCAGGAAGACCACCGGCAGGCCGTCCGCCACGCCGGTGCGGTAGAGGCGGGTGGTGCCGTAGGCGGTGGGGACGTCGAGCTGCTCCAGCGGCGCCGGCCAGTCGCGGATGGCCGCGTCGTAGCCGGCGAAGTAGCGCTCCTCCGCCTTCTCGTTGCGGAACCGGCCGATCCGAGGGCGATCTGCCATCGTTCACTCCATTCGACGGTCTTTGTTGATACATGTGTATCATGAAAAAATGCCGAAGCGAGTAGACCACGAGGAGCGCCGGAGCCAGATCGCCGCGGCGGTGGTCCGGATCGCCGCGTCGCGCGGCCTGGAGGCGGCCAGCATGCGGGAGGTGGCGGCCGAGGCCGGCGTCTCGCTGCGGCTGGTGCAGTACTACTTCCACACCAAGGAGGAGCTGCTGCGCGGCGTGCTCACCCATCTGGGCGGGCTGATCGCGCAGCGGGTGACCCGGGCCGTGGCGGCGCTCGGCGAGCCGATGACACCGCGCACGTTCCTGTACGGCGCGCTGACGGCGCTCATCCCCACCGACGACGAGAGCCGGCGGATCGTGCTGGCTTACCAGGCCCACTACACGCTCACGCTGACCCGGCCGGAGCTCGCCCCCGACGGCCTGACGTACGCGAACGCGCTGCGCGACCTGGTGGCCCGCCAGATCCGGGAGGCCCAGGAGGCCGGCCAGGTCGCCGGGAGCGCGGATCCGAAGGTCGCGGCGGCCATCGCGCTCGCCCTGGTGACGGGGCTCCAGTCCAGCGTGCTGGCCGGGCAGTACGACGGGCAGGAGGCCGTGGGCCTGCTGACGGCCCACCTGAACCGCCTCTTCACGCCGTGAGAAGAGGAGTCAGGCCTTCGCGGGAGGGCAGATGGCGCCGGCTGCCACCTCGACGGCGGCGGCGACCAGCAGGGGGACGGCCGGATGCACGCCCAGCAGCAGCGTGCCCAGGACGGCGCCGGCGAAGGTCGCGGCGACCGTGGCGAAGCGCCGGCCCGCGGTCTCCAGCGACGACAGCATGAACAGCCCCGCCAGCGACCGGGTCACCACGGTCGTCGGCAGGTCGTGGGCCGCCACCCGCAGCACCGTGGCGTTGCGCGAGCCCATCGCCAGGGCCAGGGGGACGATGACGGCGAAGCGCTGCGGATCCTGCCCCAGGCGGTCGCTCAGGAGCAGCGCGAGCAGCGCCGCCACCAGGATGAGCACACCCTCGCCGGCGAGGGCGAACGCCAGCCACCGCCGCCCACGCCACCTGAGCAGCACGCCGTGCATCCAGTGCCCGCCGCCGGCGCCGGCCGCGAACGCCGCGAGGGCCGCGAGCGGCCCGGCCGCCTGAATGGAGCCGCCCGCCAGGCCGAACCCGGCGAACAGCACGTTTCCGGTCATCACCGCGGTGAACACGTGACCGAGCCCGAGGAAGCTCACCGCCTCGACCACGCCCGTGACCCCCGTCAGCAGGACCAGGATCACGGTCAGCCGCTCGGGCCGCCTCCCCGTCGCGAAGGGCATGTCCCCTTCATACGCGAAGGGCATGTCCGCTTCATATCCGCCGCACCGGTCACGGACGAAGCCGCCGCACCGGTCCCGGGACGCACGCGAGCAGGAGGAACAGGGCCGCGACCAGGTACGGCCAGCGGCTCAGGTCGAGCAGGCAGGTCGCCGGGAACCCGTAGCCGGTGATCGGCTGGACGAGGAACGTCAGCCCCGCCACGGTGACGAGGGCCAGCACCCGGGCTCCACGCGTGCCGAGACCCGCGGCGGCGACCGCGGTGACGGCGAGCAGGCAGACGTTCACGCCGAAGGTGCCCATGGCCAGCATCTTGAAGAAGGACAGGTCGTCGATCGCCGTCGTCGCGTGGACGTACTCGCCGCACCGGGTGGCCGGGTCGGCGAGCGCGAGGCGCATCCGGAGCACCGGCCACAGCGCGACGACGAGCGCGACCGTCCATCCGGCCGCGGCTCTGCGACCCGCCGCACCGGTCCCGGGCCGGGCGACGGCGAGGAGGACCGCCGCGGCGGCCAGGGCCGCGAGTTCGATCCCCCGGCTCGGATGGGAGGGGGTCCACGGGTAGCGCAGCGGGATCACCACGTCGGCCGCGATGACGAGCAGCGTGAGCGGGAGCCCGAGCAGGCGGGTCCACGCGGGCGCCCACAGCACCAGCAGGGCCAGCGCCACCGGCAACAGCATGTCCGCCCAGACGACGGCCTCCCCCGCGACCGCGGCGGCGACGCTCGTCACCACCGGCCGGTACGCGAACCAGCCGAACGGTTCGCGGGGCAGGGCGAGCACGAGGGTCGGCACGGCGGCCAGGACGACCGCGCCGAGACGTGAGTCGAGCCGTGCCCGGCGAGCCGTGGCTGGGGACATCGGGGGGTCGTTCCTCCGGCTGGACGGACCGCACAGCGTGAAGATGCGACAGTAGCGGATCTTCACCATGGGTCTGGACAGCAAGTGATCTAATGACTAGAACTGTAGGGAATCCCCCTAAGGACGTGCCATGACGCGATTCCGCACTGCCCTTGTCCCCCTGGCCGCCACGATCCTCGGCCTCACCGCACTGCCCTCCCAGGCCACGGCCGCACCGCCGAAACCGGTGCCGACGGTCTCCGCCGAGCGGTCCGCCGCCCCGCTCGGCGCCGCCGCCGCGTGCGCGCCGTCCGTCAAGGGCGCCTCGATCGACGCCCGGCTGACGAGCCTGTTCACCGCGTACGGCAACGACAACAGCCGGCTCGACGACTGGACCGGCGCCGACGGCACCTACTCGCTGCGCCTGCCCAGCGGGCGCGAGCTGTGGATCTTCTCCGACACGTTCCTCGGCAGGATCAACTCCGACGGCTCCCGGCCCCCGGTGGTCGAGGAGGGCGGCACCACCGTCTTCCTCAACAACAGCTTCGCCGTCGAGAACGGCGGCCGGCTGTCCACGATCCACGCCGGCACCCCCGACAAGCCCGTCGCGGTGATGCCGCCACGCGACGACAAGCACTGGTACTGGGCCGGTGACGCCACCCTGGCCGGGGGCGTCGTCGAGGTGACCTACCAGGAGTACGAGCGCTACGGCACCGGCGCGTGGGACTGGCGCTGGCACCGCAACGTGGTCGCCAGGTTCGCCCCCGGCCGGCTGGACCGGCCGCTCAGCGTCCACGACCTGCCCTCCGGGCACGGGGTCGCGTGGGCCTCGGCCACCCTCAAGGACGGCGGCTACACCTACGTCTACGGGGTGGAGGACCTCGGCTCGCCCAAGTACATGCACGTCGCCCGGGTCAAGGGGCAGAGCCTGCTCGGCGCCTGGGAGTACCTGAAGGCCGACGGCACCTGGTCGGCCGACGAGAGCGACTCGGCCCGCGTCATGAGCGGCGTGGCCAACGAGTACAGCGTCACCAAGGTCGGCGACGGCTACGTGCTCATCACCCACGACACGACCGAGGCGCTGAGCGCGAACATCGTGGCCTACTCCTCGTGCTCGCCGGTCGGGCCGTTCACCGGCAAGCAGCACGTCTACACGACACCCGAGACCGGCGGGAACATCTTCACCTACAACGCCCACGCCCACCCCGAGGTCTCGGGTAAGGGACTGGTCGTGTCCTACAACGTCAACAGCTTCGTGAACACCGACCACTACCGCGACTCGTCGATCTACCGGCCCCGCTTCATCGACGTGAGCTTCGGGTGAGACGCAACTGGGCGGCGCGCCTGCGGTCCGTCACCCTCGACGGGCTGCGGGCGGTCGTGCTGGAGAACGAGCGGCTCCGCGTGACCGTGGTGCCCGGCAAGGGCGGTGACGTGGTGGAGTTCCTGCACAAGCCCACCGACACCGACTTCGTCTGGCTCTCGCCGCAGGGCCTGCGCGACCCGGCCCACCACCTCCAGGGTGCCGCCGACGACGTCGCCCAGTTCGTCGACCACTACGAGGGCGGATGGCAGGAGGTCTTCCCCAACGGCGGCGCGCCCTGCGAGTACCGGGGGGCGCGGCTGGCCCAGCACGGCGAGGTGGCCGGCCTGCCCTGGGACTGCGAGATCACGGCCGACTCCGAGGAGGAGGTCGCGGTACGGCTGAGCGTGCGGACCCGGCGCCTGCCGTACCTGGTGGAGAAGACGTTCCGGCTGCGGGCCGGGACGGCCGCGCTGGAGACCGAGGGACGCGTGACCAACGAGTCCGACGTGGAGCTGCACGCGATGTGGGGACAGCACATCGTGTACGGCCGGCCGTTCCTGCGGCCGGGCGCGCGGATCCGGCTGCCGGACGGCGTCACCGTGATCCCGCACGACAGCGCCATCAACCCCCTCGGACGCCGGGTCAAGCCGGGAGGGCCGTGGACGTGGCCGGTCGTGCCGGCCGACGGCGGCGGCGAGACCGACCTGAGCGTGGTGCCGGAGCGCGGGGCGCCCAGCGACATCGTGTACCTGACGGGGTTCGCCGAAGGATGGTACGAGATCGCCGGCGAGGTGGGGCTGCGCGTCGAATGGGACGCGGAGGTCCTGCCGTACCTGTGGATGTGGCAGGAGGTCGGCGCGTCGGCCGGCTACCCCTGGTGGGGACGCGCCTACACCGTCGGGCTAGAGCCGTTCGCCGGCATGCCGACCGACGGGCTGGAGCGGGCCGTGGCCAACGGCACGGCGCTCACCCTGGGACCACGTGAGACGAGAACGCTGACGATGCGGGTGGAGGTCCTCGCGTGAGCGAGTTCAACGGGAAGGTGGCCCTGGTCACCGGCGGCTCGATGGGAATCGGGCGCGCGGTGGTGGACCGGCTGGCCGACGGTGGCGCGTCCGTGGTGTTCTGCGGCGCGGACAAGGACGCGGCACTCGACACCGAGCACGTGACGGGCGTCGTCGCCGACGTGCGCCGGGCCGGCGACATGCGCGACCTGGTGGACCTGGCGGTCGCCAGGTACGGCGGGCTGGACATCGTGGTGACGTGCGCGGGCGTGCAGAGGTACGGCACGGTCGAGGACACCCCGGAGGACGTCTGGGACGAGGTCCTGGACATCAACCTCAAGGGCGTCTACCTCACCTGCAAGGCGGCCGTCCCCCGGCTGCGGGCGCGCGGCGGCGGGTCGATCGTGGTGATGTCGTCGGTGCAGGCGTTCGCCTCGCAGGCGCAGGTGGCCGCCTACACCGCGAGCAAGGCCGCCCTGAACGGCCTGACCAGGGCGATGGCGCTCGACCACGCGGCCGACGGCATCCGGGCGAACGTGGTGTGCCCCGGCTCGGTGGACACGCCGATGCTGCGCTGGGCGGCCGACCTGTGGCGTGGACCGCTGTCGCAGGAGGAGCAGGTGGCCCAGTGGGGCCGCGCCCACCCTCTCGGCCGGGTGGCGCGGGCTGAGGAGGTGGCCGAGCTGGTGGCGTTCCTGGCGAGCCCCCGTTCGTCGTTCATCACCGGCGCGGAGCACCGGGTGGACGGCGGCCTGCTGGCGCGGAACCCGGCCGCCCTTCCTGACTGACCACGCCCGCGCGCCGCCGCCCCGGCGGCGCGGGCGTCAGCGTTCTAAGACCGCGCCGGCCGGGCCGGCGGCGAGGGCCAGGCGGGCGCGCAGGTCGTCGCGGAGGGCCGCGAACCGGGCGGGCTCGGCCGCGATGACGGCGCGCTGCGCCGCGGCGTCGGCGGCGTACCAGGCGCTCACCAGCCCCGAGGACCACTTGCAGGCCGTGTCGGCCGTGGCGGTCCGCCGCTCCGGCGCCGTGACGGCGTCGGAGCGCAGGTCCCAGCGGGGGTCGGCGATGGCCGCCTCCGGTGACGGGTAGGGATGGCCGGCGCGCTCCATGCAGGCCCTCCAGCGGGCGGCTGCCTCGATGACGGCGGGGTGCCGGGCGGCCTGCTCGACCGTCCGCGCGTCCTGGACGGCCAGCCACTGCCAGTCCGCGGGTCCGGCGTCCGCCGTGGCGGGGTTCGCCGTGGCGGGCCCGGACAGCCGGGCCGTGGCGCGCTCGGCGCAGCCCGGGTGGCCGGGGGCGCCGTCGAGGTCGCGGCGGGCGGAGCGGCTCAGGCCGGAGTCCCAGGCCGTCCGGGACGGCGCGGAGGGGGGCAGGTGGTAGCCGCGGCGGCGGGCCCGGCCGGGGTCCGCGACGCCGTACCGGCGGCTGTTGCCCGGGTCCGCGGCGGCGACGGCGGCGGCGTCCGGGCGGGGCGGTGAGACGGCGTGACCACGGCGGTGCATGCAGCGGGCGAGGAGCGCGGCGCGGGCGCGCGCCATCAGGGCTCGCTGGCCCGGCGTGGGGCGGTAGGCGTCGAACGGCAGCACGAGGTCGGCGACCCCGGTCACCGGGTTCGCCGGCCCGTCAGCGCCCGCGACCGGCTCATCCGTGACCGGCCGATCCACCACGGGCACACCGGGTGGCGGCGGTGGGGCGGCGCAGGCCACGGTCGTGCAGGCCACGGCGCTCAGGAGCGCGCCGAGGGCCGCCGGGGCGCGGGAGGGTCCGCGGCGGCCGGTCTCCGGAGGCCCGATCCGGAAACCGGCCCCGCCCCATCCGGTCACACGCACCAGATGCTGAGGGAGCTCGCGGTGTTGTTGCCGACCTCGCTGCCGCCCAGGAAGGGGTCGGCGCGGCCGTCCGCGAACATGCTGTGGGCGCCGGTGTAGAAGGGGTTCTGCCAGAGGACGACGTCGCAGCCGGCGTGGTTCTTGACGGAGCTGCTGTCGTCGTCCACCCGCCGCCCGCTCTCCAGCCCCTTCTTGCCCTCGGACCACAGGTCGTCACCGAGGTACGGCTCGTCGGCTGCGAAGTCGCGCCACAGGTCGCGCGGGTAGGCCCCGTCGTAGTTGTAGCCGTAGTACGCGTACAGGCACACCACCCCCTTGCCGCAGCCTCCGTCCGGGCCCGCCAGCGCGGACGCCGCCGGCAGCGCGAGGGTGAACGTCGTGGCCGCGGCCAGGGCACCGGCCACGCGAGTGATCGTCCCCACAGCTGTCTCCCCGAGGACCTCGAAGGTGAGTCTCCTTGATCGGTAACTTAGCGTTATCTGCAGCACACGGCCCGCTATGACATGCCGATTCATGCAAGGGAGACAGCCGTGGGAGAGAGAGGCTAGAGGGGGACCTCCAGGGAGACGTCCGGGTCGGCGAAGCGGTCGTTGGGCACCTGGGCGTACCAGCCGGGCCGGCCCGGGTCCCGGTCGTAGGGGTAGCCGCCCAGCTCGCGGTAGAGCTCGGCGTAGCGCTGCACCTTCTCCCGGTCCAGCCGCACGCCGAGCCCCGGCCCGGTGGGCACCGCGATGGCGCCGTCCGCGTAGGGCAGCGGGCCGCCCTCGATGACGTCGTCGCGGAGCTGGTGGTAGTGGGCGTCGGCCGCGTACGTGAGGTTGGGCAGCACCGCGCCGAGGTGCAGCATGGTGGCGAGCTGGACGCCCAGCTCGCCGGAGGAGTGGACGGCGATGCCGAGCTGGAACGTCTCGCACACCCCGGCCGCCTTCACGCACGGCCGGATGCCGCCCCAGAAGGTGGTGTCGAGCAGGACCACGTCGGCGGCGCGGCGCAGCACGTTGGAGGCGAGCTGCTCGAAGTTGACGACGACGGTGTTCGTGGCGAGCGGCACCCGGACCTGCTCGCGCACGGCCCGCAGCCCCTCCAGGCCCCAGACGGGGTCCTCCAGGTAGTCGTTGTCCAGCCCCTCGATGGCCCGGCCGAAGCGCAGCCCCTCGGCCAGCGACAGCACCGCGTTGGGGTCGTAGCGCAGCCGGTCGCCGGGGAAGGCGTCGGCCAGCGCCCGGTAGCACTCCAGCTCGTGGTCCGGCGGGAACACGCCGCCCTTGAGCTTGTGGACGGTGAACCCGTGCGCCTCCTTCAGGTCCCGCGCGTGCGCGACGAGCTGGCCGGGCGTGCGGATCTCGGGGTGTCCCTCGGCCGCGTACCGGAAGAACAGGTACGACGCGAACGGCACGGCGTCGCGGATGCGGCCGCCCAGCAGCTCGCTGACCGGCACGCCGAGCCGCTGCCCGACGAGGTCGAGGCAGGCGAACTCGATGGCGGCGAGGAGCTGGGTGCGGTTGTTGTAGAGCGACGCCGTCGGATTAGCGATCTTGAAGCGGAGCGCTTCGAGCCGGAAGGGGTCGTGACCCTTCAGGTACGGCAGGAGCGCCCGGAAGGCCGCCTCGGCGCTCTCGCCTCCCCCGCCCATCTCGCCCAGGCCGACGAGCCCGTCGTCGGCCTCGACCTCGACGAGCGTCCGGACGAACCGCCCCCAGTGGGCGCCGTTGCTGTGCCGCAGCGGCGCCTCCAGCGGTACGGCGACCGTGGTGGCCCGGATGTCAACGATCTTCACGCGCACGTCCCCCAGACCGCGGCCACCCCGCACGCGGGCAGCCGTACCTTGACCGATTCGCCCGCCACCTCGGCGGGTTCGCGCCCGCGCTCCAGCCCGGCGCTGACCCGGGCGGAGCGCAGCCCGGGCAGGGTGAGCGTGACCTCGACCGGCTCGGCGGCCAGCGACTGGAGCCGGACGACCCGCTCGGCCCCCGCCTGCCCGATCGAGGTGACCAGCACGTCGGGATGGTCCACCGACGCGTACGACCGGACGGTGTCGCCCGACGGGCCGGTGACCAGCACGCCCGCGAACGGCTCGGTCAGCCCGGCGGCCGCGAGCGCGCCCAGCCGCCTGCCCTCGGCGCCCGCCTCGGACATGACCGCGTAGCGGAACGTGGTCTCGCCCTGCTGCTGCGCCGGGAAGTTGGTGTCCCAGATGTTGTTGAGCGCCCAGGAGTACACCGTGCCGTCCTCCTGCTCCAGCGTCGGCGGGAACGGCGCGTACGGCATGTGGATGGTGCCGAGCTGCACCAGCGGCGCCTCCAGCGTGGCCCAGGCGACGGTCAGCTCGGGGTCGTCGAAGGCGATCCAGTGCCGGATGGGCAGCATGTACGCGGCCGAGCCGGGCACCTGCGGCACGTCCGGCCCGCCGACGCCGCCGGTCAGCTCCCAGGCGGTCGCCTTGCCGGCGGCGAACGGGAAGGCCAGGAAGACCGCCTCCTTCGCCGGGGTGCCCTGCTTGGCGAGCTGGTAGGTCAGGTCCAGCCGGGGGACGCCGCGGTGCAGCTCGATCGTGGTGCGCAGCCAATCCACGCCCTTGCCCTGGAGCTCCACGACCAGCCGCTCGGTCACGGCGGTGCGCTGGGCCTTGACGACGGTGGCGTTCCGGCCGATGGCACGGTCGCCGAGCAGGGTGCGGTCGTGCGCGCCCACGTGCCCGGACAGGTGGTTGAAGTGCGGGGCGGTGGCGTAGCGGTCGTAGACGTACTGGCCGAACCCGGCCGCCGCGTCCCGGTTGACCAGCTCCCGGCCGGCGACCTTGTCGAAGATCGAGCCGATGTAGCCCTCGCGGAGGTCGTACGTCACCCGGTAGAACTCGTTCTCGATGACCCCGCCCAGGTCGGGCTCGACCGGCTCGGCCGCCTGGCTCTCGCTCCTGACCACGTCGATCCGGGCGTAGCCGTGGCCGGGGACGTCGGGCACCACCGCGTGCAGGTGCCGCCCGATCGGCCGGGTGGGCCAGTCGTCGGGGTGGACGTACTCCTCGTGGTGGGCGAGCGTCTCGCCGGTCCGGGAGTCCACCAGCGCGATCGGCACGTCGGCCGCGACCACGTCGCGCGGCAGGAACGCCCGGACGAGGTCGGTGCGGGCCCGCGTCGCCGGGTTGAACACCGCGAACGACGCCAGGGTGCCGTCCGGGAGGTCGCCCTCGCCGGACAGGGCCGCGCCGAAGCGGCGGACGGCGGCGTGCAGCAGGTCGGCCGCGTCGTCCTGGGCGTCGTAGGCGCCCGACGACTTGCGGGTCCACTGCAGGCCGCCGGAGTCGCCCGCCTCCTCGGCGTCCTCCCACGGGTTCGCGGCGCCCCAGGTGTGCTCGTTGAACAGCGCCACCTTGTCGTACGCCTCGTCGATGCTCGCGGTGGCGTCCGCCCCGGCGAGCGTGTGCAGGGTCTCGGCGGCGCGCAGCGCCGACTGCGCCCGCCGCACGTAGCCGAGCGGGCGCGCGCCCGAGCCGAGCCCGTCGGCCCACCAGTCGGTCCAGTCGCCCTCGTGGACGGCCAGCCGGTCGAGGTAGCGCTCCTCGACGTGCTCGAAGAAGTCGCTGTTGACGGCCGAGCGCAGGCGCGGGTACGCCCAGTTCTCGTTCCAGGTCCGGGCGATCGCGGCGGGCACGATCGACGGGCCGGCGTTGTCGGCGTGCGCGCCCTGCACGCGCAGGTGCAGCACGTCCAGCTCGTACGGCTCCCGGGGCGCGTCCGGCCCCTGCCAGCCGAACGTGCCCGGCCCGTACGGGTACCCGCGCGAGGCCAGCGCGGCCAGGTAGCGCGGCAGCAGGTCGTCGGCCAGCTCGTAGGAGTCGGTCAGCCCGACCGTGTTGCCCTCCATGTAGGCCATGCCGTGGGGGGTGTCGGTGAACCAGACCAGCAGCTCGTTGCCGCTGGGCGCCCGCCACCGGAACGGCCGGGTCAGCTTGTCGCCGCCGTGCAGGTACGGCACGGACCGCCCGGCCCAGTTGTGGGCCGCGGCGAGGTAGCGCACCCCCGCCGCGTTGAGCGCGTCGACCAGGCCGACGACGGCGCCGGGGACGTCGGTGTGCATGGCCGAGCGCGTGGCGAAGCCGTACCGGTCGTGCAGCTCGGAGGTGAAGCGGAGCTGCCGGTAGAGCTCCTCGGTCGAGCACGCCTCGGTGTGGAGCTGGAACGGCAGGGCGGTCACCTCGATGATCCCCTCGCGGGCCAGCGCGGCGAACGCCTCGACCTGCTCGGCGGGCCGGGCGGCGAGCCACTTCAGCGCCGGCATCGACGACTCGACCGTCCAGCGGAACTTCGCGTCGTCGGGCCAGGAGGCGGTCTCGCCGGCCAGGCGGACCGCCGCGTCCAGGTATTCGAGATGGTGGCGGAGCACCGTGCCCTGCGGGTCGGTGTAGCCGATGTCCAGGTGGGAGTGGTGGACGACGAACACGCTCCACTTGCGCTGCGGCGTCACGGTGATCAGCGCGGACCCGACGAGCCCCTCGTCGTCGCGCGACTCCAGCGTGAACGTGCGCGGCGCGGACACCTCGGGCACGAGCAGCGTGACGTCGGAGCCGGTGGCGCTGTCGGCCCCGACCAGCACGTGCGTCAACGGCCGCGTGCTCGACACCCGGACCGCCTGGCGGCCGTCGTGCGTGAACAGCGGCAGGACCGCGACCCGCACCTCCAGCCCCCGCAGCTCGATGACGGGGGTCGAGGTGTCGTTGCGCAGCGCCTGCCTGATCCCGTCGTAGTCCGGGGAGCCCAGGCTCCGCTGCAGCAACCGGCTGGTCAATTCAGACACTCCCTAGGGACAGGCCTCGGGCGAAGAGGCGCTGGGTGGCGAGGAACAGCACGACCGTCGGCAGCGAGCACATGAGGCCCGCGGCCAGCCCCACGGGCACGGGGGTGCCCGCGTAGACGTCCGTCATCAGGCCGGCGAGCGCGGTCATCACGGGCCGCACGCTCTCGGTCGTGGACAGGGTCAGACCGAAGATCAGATCGTTCCAGATGAAGGTGAACTCGAGGATGAACACGGCGGCGAGCGCGCTGGTCGAGATCGGCAGGTAGACGCGCCAGAAGATGCGGAAGGTGGACGCGCCGTCCATCCGGGCGGCCTCGAAGATCGAGAACGCCACGCCGCTGTAGTAGTTGCGCAGCACGAACGCGGCCAGGGGGACGTTGATGGCCGTGTAGATGAGGATCATGCCGGCCCGGCTGTCGTACAGGCCGGCGTCGCTGTAGCCGACGAAGAGCGGCACCAGCAGCATCTGCGACGGGAACACCGTTCCACCGAAGATGAGCAGGAACCACCAGAACCCGTGACGCAACCGGAGCACCACGATGGTGTACCCGGCCAGCGCCCCGATGACGACGCCGAGCAGCGGCGACACCACGCTGTAGAGCGCGGTGCTGGCCAGGCTCGCGCCCAGGTCCGCCTTGTCGAGCGCGGCCGCGAAGTTGGCGAACAGCGCGAAGTCGCCCGGCGGCGCCCAGGCCGTCGCCGGGTCGTACGACGCGGCCGGGCGGGAGGCGTTGACCAGCAGCAGGTACGTGGGGCCCAGCCAGATCAGCCCCAGCACGATGAGCACCGCCCGCCGGATCATCGGACCTGCCTTTTCAGGTAGAGGTACGAGGCCAGGCCGGTGACGACGGTCAGCATGACCGCCACCGCGGAGCCGTAGCCGTAGTCGCTGGCCACGAACGTCTCCTTGTACATGGTCACCGCGAGCGTCTCGGAGTTGCGCCCGGGCCCGCCCTGGGTCATCACCCAGACGATGTCGAACGTCTTCAGGCTCGCCACCAGCGCCAGCCCCACGACCACGGCGGTCAGCGGCCGCATCAGCGGCCAGGTGATGTGCCGGAACAGCCGCCATCCCGACGCTCCGTCGAGCCGGGCCGCCTCGATCGGCTCCTTGGGGATCGACTGGAGGCCCACCACGAACAGCAAGGTGTTGACGCCGAGCTGCTGCCAGGTCCACACCAGCAGCATGGCCAGCGTATTGGCCGGCGCCTGCTGCAGGAACGCCGTGTCCACGCCGAGCAGCAGGTTGGCGACGCCGCCGTGGGACAGGATCGGGCTCCACACCAGGGCGAGCCCGGCGCCGCTGAGCGCGTACGGGAGCATGAACGGCACCCGGTACCACGCGCCGCCCCTGATGTCGTGGGACAGGACGGCCACCAGCAGGCCGAGGCCGACCGGCAGCACCATCGTGCCGAGCACCCACAGCAGCGTGTTGCGCAGCGAGGTCAGCAGCGCGGGGTCGTCGAAGAGCTTGGCGAAGTTGGCCGCGCCGACCCACTCGGGCGGCGCCAGGCCGTCGTAGCGGGTGAGGCTCAGGTACGCGGTCCACACGAACGGGGCGTAGAGCAGCCCCGCGACCAGCAGGGCCGCGGGCGCCACGTACCCGTGCCGGAACCGCCCGAGAATGGGAGCACGGGTGGTCACTGGTGGGTGCTCCAGTACTCGTCGGCCTCCTTCTGGATCGTCTCCAGCACCTCCTTGTAGGTGCCGGGCTCGGTGACGAACTTGCCGAAGCCGTCGAGGGCGGCGGTCAGGACGGGCGGCGGCGTGGCCTCGAAGTAGCGGTTGACCAGGCGGTACTTGCCGCTGCCCGCGTCCTTGGTGATCTGCCCGAGCGCCTCGTCGTCGATCACGACCTTGGGGTTGGCGCTCACGTCGCCGCGGCTGCCGGCCCACTTCTGCTGGGCCTCGGCGGTGGTCCACCACCTGAGGTACTTCGTGCTGGCGTCGGGGTCGGCGGCCTTGGTCAGCGAGCAGAGCGGGCCGCTCTCGAAGATCACGGAGGTCTTGGGGAGGGAGGGGTTGACGTTGGGGATCACGAAGAAGCCGTAGTCGGTGCCCGCCTTCATGCTCCGCTGGGTCATGCTGGTGTTGAACCAGGTGCCGAACGAGATCATCGCGGCCTTGCCGTTCTTCATCACGTCGCCCGGGTCCGTCTTGTCACCGGGGTTCACGAAGTATCCGGCGTCGATGAGCTGCTTCCACTTCTCCATCACCTGGACCACACCGGGGTCGGTGTACTTGGCCTTGCCGGTGGACAGGCGGTCGTACAGGTCGGGGTCGCTGCCGGCCATGAGCTGCTCGAACCAGACGAAGGAGAACAGCACGCTGGTGTGGTAAAAGGGCGTGACCCCGGCCTTCTTCAGCGTGGCGGCGGCACCGACCAGCTCGTCCCACGTGGTCGGCGGCTTGAGGCCGTGCTGGTCGAAGAGCTTCTTGTTGTAGAACATCCCCCAGTAGGCGACGTTCATCGGCACGCAGTACTGCTTGCCGCCGATCGTGTAGTACGGCGCGAGGTCCTGCGACAGGTCGCCGGCCTTGATCGCCTCCTGCCAGACGGCCGTGGTGTCGGCCACCTGCTTCTGCTTGACGATCTCCTCCAGCATCCCCCCGGTCTGCCAGGTGAACAGGTCCGGCTTGACGTTGGTGCGGAACGACGCCTTGATGAACGCCTGGTACTGCGCCGAGTCGGTGTAGCCCGTCGGCTTCATGCCCAGGCCGATCTTCTGCTTCGACAGCGCGCCCATCTCGTCGAAGTACTTGCTCCAGGCGCCCTTGTCGTTGTACAGCGTCAGCTCGGTCTTCTTCTGCTGGGTCCCGGCGCCGGTGCCGCCACAGGCGGCGAGGAAGAGGGCGGCTACGCCGAGCGTGGCCATGCGTGACCGGATCATGCCCCGGCCTCCTTGTTTCACTTGGGGGGGTGGTGCAACCTCTGCTCAACTACGGTCTTGACGTCGACGAGGTGGGCCCGCATGCGCTCCTCGGCCGCCGCGGCGTCGCCGGCGACGATGGCCTCCAGGATCGCCCGGTGCTCCTCGTAGTCCCGGCGGCGGTCGTCGAAGATCTGCAGGATCGCCCGCTGCTCGGCCCCGTGGACCGTGAGCAGCGAGTCGACGACCTCGTGCAGCACGCTGTTGCCGGCCAGCCGCGCGGTCGCCCGGTGGAAGGTCATGTTGGTCTCGTGCAGCTCGGCGTCCTCACCGCGCAGATGCCGGGCGGCCTCGTCCAGCACGCGCTCCAGCACGGCCAGCTGGCCGCCGCGACCGCTCGCCGCGCGCCGGGCCGCCATGGCGGCCAGCGGCGGCTCGATGACCACGCGGGCGCCGAGCAGCTCCACGAGCTGCTCGCCGTCCAGCTCGCGCATGTTGGGGTTGGGCAGGACGACCCGCTCGATGTCGGCTCCGACGTAGATGCCGGAGCCGTGCCGCATCTCGACGGCCCCGGTGGCCTCAAGCCTGCGAAGCGCCTCACGCAGTGTCGGGGTGGTGACGGCGAAGCGCTGGGACAGCTCCCTGGTCGAAGGCAGCCGGTCGCCCGGCCGGAGCCCGCCGGTGTGGATGAGCTCCAGCATGCGCTCGGTCAGAGCGTCGGACAGGGTCGGCCGCACAACCTCGGACATATCAAGTGATCTAATCACTTAACGGCACTGGAGTCTATGAGGATTTTCGCTTCGTACCCACCCCGTGACTTCGCGAACCGGGTCAGCGGCGGAGCAGGTCCCTCATCTGGGCGATCTGGGCCCGGCGGGACTCGCGCACCCGCTCGGCCCAGCGCTTGACCTCGGGGTCCGCCCCACCGGCCACCTCCACCCCGGCCATCCGGACCGCGTCGTCCTGGTGGGCGATGAGCAGGGCGAGGAAGTCCCGCTCGAACGCGTGCGACCTCTCCAGCGCCGCGATCTGCCGGCGGTCGGTCTCGGGCAGCCCGCCGTGATGGTCGTGCGCCCCGGAGGGCGCGGCGAGCGGCTGCTCCCAGGCGTGCAGCCAGCGCAGCATCATCTCGACCTCGTCCTGCTGCGTGGCCGCGACGGCCGACGCCAGCGTGCGCAGCTCCGGCGTCCGGCCGCGGGCGGCACCCAGCCTGGCGATCTCGATGCCCTGCCGGTGATGCGGGATCATCATCTGCGTGAACATCACGTCCTGGGCGTTCACCGGATCACCGGCGGGTGGCGCGCTCCCGCAGCCCGCGGGGCCCAGCACGACGAGCGCGGCGAGCAGCGGGGCGAGCGCCGAGGCAAGGCTCCTCATCTGTGCGCTCCCTGGGAACGGGGAATAAATAAGTAAAGCTTCCTAAGAGTTGACCATCACCGTCAGCCGGTGACAAGGCCCGTCCGCGGTACGCGCGCAATGCGGAAGAAAATCAGCCGCGTTCCCTCCTAACCTCGGCGCCATGAACCACGACCTGACGCCGTTCCGCATCGACGTCCCCCAGTCCGCCCTCGACGAGCTCGCGCGCCGGCTCGACGCGGCCCGCTGGCCCGACGAGCTCCCGGACGCCGGCTGGGACTACGGCGTCGCCCCCGGCCACCTGCGGGAGCTGGCCGGGTACTGGCGTGACGGGTACGACTGGCGGAGGCAGGAGCGGCGGCTGAACGAGCTGCCGCAGTACACCACCGAAATCGACGGGCAGAACGTCCACTTCGCCCACGTACGCTCCCCCGAGCCGAACGCCGTGCCGCTGCTCGTCACCCACGGCTGGCCGAGCACCGTCGCCGACTTCCTGGACATCGTCCGCCCGCTGACCGAACCCGGAGAGGGCGGCGCGCCCGCCTTCCACCTGGTGCTGCCCTCCCTGCCCGGCTTCGGCTTCTCCGGCCCCACCCGCGAGCGCGGCTGGGACGTCACCCGGATCGCCCGCGCCTGGGCCGAGCTGATGCGCCGGCTCGGCTATGACCGCTACATCGTGCAGGGCGGCGACTTCGGGTCCCTGATCTCCCCCGAGGTGGCCAGGGTCGCGCCCGAGCACGTCATGGGCGTCCACCTCAACGCCATGGTGACCGCCTCCACGCCCGCCCCTGGAACGTCCGGACTCACCCAGGAGGAGCTGGCCAAGGCCCGGGCCACCGCCGAGAAGTGGCGCGAGCGGTCCGGGTACGCCACCATCCAGTCGACCCGGCCGCAGACCCTCGCCTACGCCCTCACCGACTCGCCCCTCGGCCTGCTCGCCTGGAACCTCGAATGGTTCGTCGACTACGACCCCTCCCGCGCCGTGCAGACCCCGGTCGACCGCGACGCGATCCTGACGAACGTCACCACGTTCTGGCTGACCCGCACCGCCGGGTCGTCGATGCGCCTCTACAAGGAGGCCGGCGCGGCCTTCGGCGGCGGCCCGCGCCCGGAGGCGCCGACCGCCGTCGCGCTCTTCCCCGGCGACAGCACCATCCGCACGCTCGCCGAGCGGCAGTACGCGATCGTCAGGTGGACCGAGTACGACCGGGGCGGTCACTTCGCGTCCCTTCAGGCGCCGGACCTCCTGGTCGAGGACGTCCGGGCCTTCGCACGGGCTCTTCAGTGACCGACGGCCGTCAGCGCGCGGTGGTACCGGGGGTTCTCGACCTCGTCGACCAGCGCCACCGCCAGATCGGCGTACGCGAACAGCCGCTCACCCGCGTCGGGGAGCACCGCCGAGCCGCCGATCCGGTACTGCCCGGTGCGCGGGGCGTCGGGGTCCAGCATGGTGGGCGGCGGGGCGAGCACCACCCAGTCGAGGGCGGCGTCCGCATCGCGCAGCGCCTCCACCGCGGCGAGGTGGCCGAGCGAGAATGCCCGGTGCTCCGCCGGGAAGCCGGGCACGTCATGGACCAGCACGCCGGGGGCGCTCTCCAGCGTGGTGCCGATGCCGACCAGCACCACCCGCTTCACTCCGGCCCGGGTCAGGCCGTCGATCAGCGCGGCGGTCGCGGCCGGGAGGAACTCCACCGACGGCACGTCGAGGCGTATCGCGGCGTTCACGGCCGCGTCGTGGCCCGCCGCCAGCCGCGCGACATCCTCCGCACGGGTGACGTCGCCGGCGACCACCGTCACACCGTCACCGCCGAGGTCGGGGTGGCGGGCCGGGTCGCGGACCACCGCGGTGACCCGATGGCCCCGACCGGCCGCCTCGGCCACCGTGGCCCGCCCCGCGCGGCCACCCGCGCCGAACACGACGATCTCGCCCATGGCACTCTCCGTTCGCACCGGCCGATGGGGTCATCGGCACTGTGCGGACGTTAACGGCCGCCCCCTTGGTTCCCGCAACGATAGTTACGTACGCTCGGCAAAGTGACCGACACCCTCCATCCGGACATGTTCGCCCAGTGCGCGAACGTCACGCCGCTGATCCAGATCGGCGACAAGTGGACCGGTAAGATCATCCGATGCCTGGAGGACGGCCCCCGCCGCTTCTCCGAGCTGCAGGTGCCGCTGCGCGGCATCACGCCCAAGGTGCTGACCGCGACGCTGCGGGCGATGGAGCGCGACGGGCTCGTCACGCGCACCGCGTACGCCGAGATCCCGCCCCGCGTCGAGTACGAGCTGACCCCGTTCGGCCGTACCGTGCTGGAGCCGATGGCGGCGATGTGCTCCTGGGCACAGGAGCACATGGCGACGCTCCTCGACGCCCGCGATCGCCATCTGGCCTGACCGTGCGTCCTCACAGCCTGGCAAGGTAGGCGTTCGTTAACGTTCCGCTTACTCTGCGTCGCCGTCAGGTTTGTCCGGATTTTGTGACACTTGCCTCCCTCGCGGGCCGCGGAAAAAACCACCAAACGGCGCTTCGCCGCAGCTCACGGCGCTTCCCGGCGCAGAGAGATCATGTCGCGACTTTGTGTAGTGACCTGACTGTTATGCCGACGTTTTGCTAACTGCGAGGTTTGCGTGGATATTCTGCGGCTTGCGTGTCGTCCCCACATCTAGTGGGCCCAGTGGCGCACGACAGCTTTTCGTTGCGGGGGCCCTCCGGCTCGGACTTCGACCCCCGTGCACGGCGTACGGAGGGAAATGGGCAAGTTCCTGCTCCGCCGGCTGGCAACCAATCTGATCTTGATTGCCCTGGCGGCCAGTCTGGCGTACATGCTCGCCGCCACGACCATGAACCCTCGTGGCGCGTACGAGGGCCGCCAGCCCCCGGTCGCCGAGGAGGTCATCGACGCGACCCTCGACGCCTACAACCTCAACGACAAGACCCCGGTCTTCGAGCGGTACCTGACCTGGGCCGGAGGCGTCGTGACCGGCGACTTCGGCAAGACCTGGAACGGCGGCTCGGTCAACGAGGAAATGGGCCGCCGGATCATGGTGAGCCTGCGGCTGCTGCTCATCGGCACGCTGCTCGGGTTCGCGCTGGGGGTCGGGGTGGGGGCCTACTCCGCCGTGCGGCAGTACAGATTCAGCGACCGGGCCATCGGCGTCAGCTCGTTCGTGGTCATGGCGATCCCGGTGTTCCTGCTGGCCACGCTGCTGGCGATCGCCACGTACAGCCTGAACCGCGGGCTCGGCTTCACGCTGATCGAGTACACCGGCGAGTACAACCCGAGGCTGGCGGGCCTGGACCTGTTCCTCAACCGGCTGAACCACCTGATCCTGCCGACCATCTCGCTCACGCTCGGCTCGGTCGCCTTCTACAGCCGCATCCAGCGCAACATGATGCTCGACGTGCTGAACCAGGACTTCGTCCGCACGGCCATGGCCAAGGGGCTGAGGCGCAGGACGGCGCTGTTCAAGCACGCGCTGCGGACCGCGCTGATCCCGTCGGCCACGTACTTCGCGTTCGCGTTCGGCACCATGCTCACCGGGGCGATCTTCACCGAGAAGATCTTCTCCTGGCACGGCATGGGCGCCTGGCTGATCGACGCGATCAACCAGAACGACGTCAACTCCGTCGCCGCGGTGAGTCTGTTCACCGCGGTCTGCGTGCTGTTCGCCGCGTTCCTGTCGGACCTGCTGGTGGCGGCCCTCGATCCTCGGGTGCGGGTGAGCTAGGTGCGTTCCAAGGTCGTACTCCGGCGGCTCCTGCGCAATCGGCAGGCCCGCTATGGCGGCATCGCCCTGATCCTGCTCATCGCGCTGGCCTACCTCGGCCCCTTCGTCGGCGCCTACGACTGGACGGACAAGGACTTCCTGGCCTTCATGTCCGGGCCCTCGTCCGACCACTGGTGGGGCACCACCTCGATCGGCCAGGACATGTACGCGGTGACGCTGCGCGGCATGCAGAAGTCGATCGTCATCGGCCTGCTGGTCGCGCTGTTCGCCACGGGCCTGGCCGCGCTGGTCGGCGCCTTCGCCGGATATTTCGGTGGCTGGCTGGACAAGGTGCTGATGTGGGGCGTGGACCTGCTCCTCGTCCTGCCCAGCTTCCTCATCATCGCCATCATCTCCCCCCGGCTCCGGGGCGCCTCGTGGCTCTGGTTCGTGGTGCTGCTGGCGGCGTTCGCCTGGATGATCACCTCCAGGGTCGTGCGCAGCATGACGCTCTCACTGCGCGAGCGGGAGTACGTCCAGGCCGCGCTCTACATGGGCATCCCCCGCTGGAAGATCATCCTGCGGCACATCGTGCCCAACCTGTCGTCCCTGCTGATCATCGACGCCACGCTCAACGTCAGCGGCGCCGTCATCGGTGAGGCCGCCCTGTCGTTCTTCGGCTTCGGCATCCAGCCGCCCGACGTGTCGCTCGGCACCCTCATCGCCGAGGGCGCCCGCAACGCCACCGGCTACCCCTGGCTGTTCGCCTTCCCCGCCGGCCTGCTGGTGCTCCTGGTGCTCAGCATCAACCTGATCGGCGACGGACTGCGCGACGCGCTCGATCCCGGGAGCAACTCATGAGCATCTTGGAGGTCCGCGACCTCACCGTCACCTTCCCCGGCGAGATCCAGGCCGTGCGCGGCGTCAGCTACGACGTCGCCCGCGGCGAGGTGCTCGGCATCGTCGGCGAGTCCGGCTCCGGCAAGTCCGTGACCTCGCTGGCCGTCATGGGCCTGCTGCCGCAGAACGCCGTCGTCAGCGGCTCGGTCAAGCTGCACGGCCAGGAGCTGCTCGGCATGGGCGAGGGCGAGCTGACCCGGGTCCGCGGCAAGGCCATCAGCATGATCTTCCAGGACCCGCTCTCGGCGTTCACCCCCGTCTACACGATCGGCGACCAGATCGCCGAGGCCGTCCGGGTCCACCAGAAGCTGGGCAAGGACAAGGCCACCAAGCGCGCCGTCGAGCTGCTCGACCTGGTCGGCATCCCGCATCCGGCCGTGCGGGCCAAGGCGTTCCCGCACGAGTTCTCCGGCGGCATGCGGCAGCGCGCGATGATCGCCATGGCCATCGCCAACGACCCCGACCTGCTCATCTGCGACGAGCCCACCACGGCCCTCGACGTCACGATCCAGGCGCAGGTCCTGGAGGTGCTCAAGACCGCCCAGGCCGAGACGGGCGCCGGCATCGTGATGATCACCCACGACCTGGGCGTCATCGCGGGCATGGCCGACCGGGTGCTCGTCATGTACGCGGGCCGGCCCGTCGAGCAGGGCCTCGTGGACGACATCTACTACCGGCCGCGCATGCCGTACACGATGGGCCTGCTCGCGTCGATCCCCCGTGTCGACGGCGAGCAGGACACGCTCGTCCCCATCGAGGGCAACCCGCCCTCGCCGGCGGCGCTGCCGCCCGGCTGCCCGTTCGCGCCGCGCTGCCCCATGCACATCGACGCGTGCGACGACGAGGAGCCGCCGCTCACCGCGATCGGCGGCGGGCGGCACGTGGCCTGCATCCGCTCGCGCGAGATCGAGCACAAGGGCATGACCGGCGCCGACGTCTTCCCCGTGCCGGTCATCCCGCCGAGCGACGTGGCGCGGGTGCCGCGCGAGCAGCGCGCGACCGTCCTGGAGCTCGACGACCTCATCCGGCACTACCCGCTGATGAAGGGCGCGGTGTTCAAGCGCCGTGTCGGCACCGTCCACGCCGTGGACGGCATCAGCTTCGACATCGCCGAGGGCGAGACGCTGGCCCTGGTCGGCGAGTCGGGCTGCGGCAAGACGACCACTCTGCAGCAGATCATGCAGCTGGAGGCCCCGCAGCGCGGCCGGGTCGTCGTCCTGGGCAAGGACAGCTCGACGCTGGACAAGTCCGCGCGCAAGGCGCTCCGCGGCGACCTCCAGATCGTCTTCCAGGACCCGATGGCCGCGCTCGATCCGCGCATGCCGGTCGGCGACATCATCGCCGAGCCGCTGCGCGCCCACGGGCGCAAGAACGTGTCGCAGCGCGTCGCGGAGCTGCTGGAGCTCGTCGGGCTGGCGCCCGACCACGCCCAGCGCTACCCGCAGCAGTTCTCCGGCGGTCAGCGGCAGCGCATCGGCATCGCCCGCGCCCTCGCGCTGGAGCCGAAGCTCATCGTGCTGGACGAGCCGGTCTCCGCGCTCGACGTCTCCATCCAGGCCGGCGTCATCAACCTGCTGGAGGAGCTGAAGAACCGGCTCGGGCTGTCGTACCTGTTCGTGGCGCACGACCTGGCCGTGGTGCGGCACCTCGCCGACCGGGTCGCGGTCATGTACCTGGGACGGATCGCCGAGATCGGCGCCGTCGAGAACGTCTACGACCGGCCCGCCCACCCCTACACGCAGGCGCTGCTCTCGGCGATCCCGCTGCCCGACCCCGAGTTGGAGCGCAGCCGCAAGCGGATCCTGCTCGAAGGCGACCTGCCCAGCCCGGCCGATCCCCCGTCGGGATGCCGGTTCCGCACCCGCTGCCCGAAGTTCGCCCGCCTGAGCGAGGCGGAGCAGCGGCGGTGTGTGGACGAGGAGCCCTCGGTTGCCCGGCTCGCGAGCGCCAAGGATCACGGCGCCGCCTGCCATTTCGCGGAGGAGATCGAGGTCATCACGGCCTCGGAACACCAGGAGGAACAGTGAAGGTTGGATACCGGGCGGCAGCGGGACTTGCGCTCCTCGCCATGGCCGTCGCGGCCTGCGGCGGCGGCAGCGGCGGCGACGCCAAGAAGCCGAACGCCGAGCAGTCGCAGCAAGCTCAGAAGCAGATGGCCGAGACCCCGGCCATCAGCATCAACCCGGTTCCCTACGAGCAGGTCAAGGACGGCGGCACCCTGACCCTCGCGGTCGGACAGTGGCCGAGCCAGTGGAACGGCAGCCACGTCGACGGCAACCAGATCGACACCACCGACATGCTCGATACGATCATGCCACAGCCGATGGTGTCCGACTCCGAGGCGAACTTCACGCCGAACCCGGACTACCTGAGCGACGTAAAGCTGGACACGTCCTCCGGCAAGCAGGTCGTCACCTGGACCTTCAACGAGAAGGCCACGTGGTCCGACGGCACCCCGATGGGGTGGAAGGACGTCGAGGCCATGTGGAAGGCCAACAACGGCAAGAACAAGAAGTACAAGCCGGCCTCCACCGACGGCTGGGACCGGATCGAGTCCGTCACCAAGGGCTCCTCGGACAAGGTCGCCGTCATGACCTTCGCCAAGCAGTACCCGGACTGGAAGGGCCTGCTCTCGCGCGGACCACACCTCTACCCCGCCTCGGCCAACGAGACGCCGGAGGCCGAGGAGAAGAACTACCTGCAGAAGATCCCGGTCACCGGCGGGCCCTTCAAGGTCGAGAAGATCGACGAGGGCACCAAGACCCTCACCGTCGTCCGCGACGACAAGTGGTGGGGCAGGAAGCCCAAACTCGAAAAGATCATTTTCCGCACCATCGAGACGCCCGCCGCGCAGGTCAACGCCTTCGCCAACGGCGAGCTCGACGGCGTGGAGATCCCGCCGGGCAGCCCCGCCGACCTCAAGCGGGCCAAGGAAGTCCCGAACGTGGACATCCGCAAGGCGCTCAGCCCGAACTGGCGGCACATCACGGTCAACAACCAGAGCCCGTTCCTGAAGGACAAGTCGGTCCGCCAGGCCGTCGCGTACGCGATCAACCGTGACGTGATCACCCAGTCCGACCTCAAGGACATGGACTGGCCGCTGCAGACGCTCGGCAACCACGTCTTCATGAACAACCACAAGGGCTACGTCGACAACTCCGGCGACCTCGGCAAGTACAACCTGGACAAGGCCAAGCAGCTGCTCGACGCGGCCGGCTGGAAGCAGGAGGGCGACTACCGCAAGAAGGACGGCAAGGAGTTCGCGCTGAGCTTCACCGTCCCGGCGGGCCTGCCGTACGCCAAGACGGAGGGCGAGCTCACCCAGGCCATGCTCAAGGAGGCCGGGATCAAGCTGACGATCCGCCCGGTCCCCGATGACAAGTTCTTCACCGACTACATCATCAAGGGCGACTTCGACCTGGTTCCGTTCTCGTGGATCGGCACGCCGCTGCCCATCGGCTCCCTGCCGCAGATCTACAAGACCGGCTCCGAGAGCAACTTCCCGAAGGGCAGTGACCCGGCCCTCGACGCCGCCATCGACGCCGCCGTGGGCGAGATGGACCCGGCCAAGGCCATCGAGAAGGGCAACGCCGCCGACAAGCTGATCTGGGACATGGTGCACACGATCCCGCTGTACCAGCGCCCCGACATCCAGGCGACCAAGAAGACCCTGGCGAACTGGGGCGCCAAGGGCTACCAGTCGCTGGATTACACCACCATCGGCTTCACCGGCTGATCCGTCTCGAACGGCACGCGACGACCCCCGGCCCGCTTCGGCGGCCGGGGGTCGTCGCGTTGATCCCGGGTTCTCGCGTTCCCGGACTGCTACCCGCCTCGCCGGTGGTTGCCGGCCCGCAGCACCAGCATGAGCCCGGCCGTGTAGGCGAGGGCGTACACCAGGGGGAGCCAGGCCCCGGCCGCCGCCGCGGCGGCGAGGCTGACGGCGGCCACCAGGGCGAGCAGCGTCGCGGCCACGACCAGGTCCCGCGCGGCCGTGGCCGCCACCGCGAGCCCGCCGAGTATCCCCACGGCGGCGAGCAGGTCGGCGACCAGCCAGGCGTCGAGCAGCCCCGCCTCCGCGACCAGGCGCAGCAGGGGGGCGGGCAGCGACGGCGTCCAGATCCAGGTGGGTCCCCCGCCGGCCAGGTTCACGGCCGACGGGGTCGCGACGAGCAGCAGCAGGACGCCCGTGGGAGACCTCAACGGAGGTTGGCCAGGCGGTAGCCGTCGCCGTTCCTCCACAGCAGCCACTCGCCCGCCGCCAGCATGACGTCCGGGCTCTTGTAACGCCGGCCGGTGACCGGGTCGAGCAGGAACGAGTAGGCCCCGGTGTTGTACGTGACGAGCCGGTTGCCCGCCGTCATCCACGGTGAAACGCCCTTCTCCGGCGTCGGAACTCCGGGCAGCTCTGACACCGGCCCCCAGGAGTCACGCGGCACCCACCGCAGCGTGTCGCCGGCCACCCAGGCGAACCACTTCCCGGACGCCGCCGCGTACCACTCCTGGTCCGGCTCGGCCATGCTCTGCGCGCGGACCCCCTCCGGCAGCGGATGCTCGGCCGCCACCCTCCCCGTCTCGACGTCGACGATGCGCAGCACCTTGTCGTTCGCCGCCTCGGCGGTGAACAGGTAGGGGTAGGAGAACGCCACAGCCTCTCCGCTCGCCGGGTTCCCGTCCCTGACGACCGTGCCCACCCCCGCGCAGCCCTTGGCCACCCAGGGCTGCCGCATGACGTCGCTGCCGACGATCACGCCGCCGTCCACCCAGACCTGCGCGCGGGGGTCCGTGCCCTGCGGGCTGATCGTGCGCGTGGTCCCGTCCGCCGTGCGGCACCGCTGGTCGGCCGCCGAGCCCTCCGTCCAGGTACGGAAGCCCGTGGCCGTCCCCAGCCCCGACCGCGCCGCGATGCCGAGCTCCCTGGGCGTGCCGCCACTCGCGCCCACCTCCGCCACCTGCCCGTCGGGCGTCGAGCCGAGGACCGTCCCGTCGCTGCCCAGCGCCGCGGGCACGAACCGCTCGCCCCGCTCAGTACGGCCCCCGACGTCCACGACGCTGGTCACGTTCATGAGCTCACGCAGGGCCCTTTCGAGGAGGACGCCGGCAGGGGCGGTGAGGTTCACCTGGTCCGGAGTCGGCGTCATGGTCACGGTCGGCTCGGAGGAGGCGGCCCGGCCACTGATCGACGCCGGGGTCGATGCGGGCGCCGGGCTCAGCTTCGCCGTCGCCGTGGCGTCACCGTTCCCGCCGCGTACGGCCAGGGGCACGGCGACCAGCACGGCCGTCGCCCCGGCCGCGGCGGCCAGCACCAGCGCCCGCCTGTTCCTGCGGCGCGTGGCCACGGCCCGATGGATCCGATCGGCCAGGCCGGGCGGCGGATCGTCCGCGGACGGCTCGCTGAGCAGCGCGGCGAGGCGGCGCTCCAGGTCATCCATGCTCTACCTCCTCGGTCTTGACGGCCTCACGCAGTCTGGCGAGCCCCCGCGACGCCTGGCTCTTGACGGTCCCGCGGCTGCAGCCGAGCAACCGGGCGATCTCCTCGTCACCACGGGCCTCGACGTAACGCAGCACCAGTACGGCTCGCATGCGCGGAGGTAACGCGGCGACCCTGGAGCGCAGGCCGTCGTCGTCAAGGAGGCGCTGCAGCTCCAGGTCCTCCGCCATGGCCTCGGGCGGGGCCGCCATGCTCACCTCGCGCTTCGGCCGCCGCCAGCGATTGGCCATGATGCGGACCATGGCCGTGCGGACGTACCCTTCCGGGTCGTCCTTGCGCCTGATCGCGTGCCACCGGAGACCGGTACGGGTGAGCGCCTCCTGCACCAGGTCCTCGGCGTCGTGCCTGTTCTGGGTCAGGACCATGGCGTAGCGATAGAGCGCCGGCAGCCGCTGCGCCGCGAAACTCTCAAACGTCGGGTCGTCCACTCGTACCTCCAGCCTCCAAGGACACGGCAGCCCGCCGGATGGTTGAGTGACCCGCGGAAAATACCGCGGCCCCGCGTCACCCGGCGCCTACTCGGGGCCCGACCCTGCCCTTGGCCAAGACGACTCCGGCGCGGTACTCCTCCGGGATCACGCGCGGATCGTGCTGGACGCCGCCCGCCGCCTGTCCGACACCGGGACCGCCCGCCGTCACCGGATCACGGTGGACAAATGTGGACGCGGCCTGCGCTTATGCCCGATCATGGGGCAATGTCGCTCCGCATGCACGAGGCCGATCTGTTCGAGAGCTCAAGGGGCCGTTTGGAGGCGATCGCCTACCGGCTGCTGGGATCGGCCGGTGATGCGGAGGACGCGGTGCAGGACACGTACCTGCGCTGGCATGCGGCTGACCGGGAACGGATCGAGACGCCAGAAGCGTGGCTGACGAAGGTGCTCACCAATCTCTGCCTCAACCAGCTCACCTCGGCGCGGGCCAGGCGGGAGACCTACGTGGGGCAGTGGCTCCCTGAGCCGGTGCTGGACGGCGATCGGATGCTCGGCCCCGCCGACACTTTCGAGCAGCGTGAGTCGGTCTCCATGGCGATGCTCACCCTGATGGAGCGCCTGTCCCCCAATGAGCGCGTGGTGTATGTGCTGCGCGAGGCGTTCGGGTACGGGCACCGCGAGATCAGCGAGATTCTGGACATCACCGAGTCGAACTGCCAGCAGATCTACCGGCGCGCCAGGCAGCATCTGGCGGTCGAACGATCCCGCACGGAGATCGACGCGGGCGCCGCCCGGAGGATCGTCGAGGAGTTTCTCGCCGCGGCCCTCAGCGGCGACACCAAGCCACTGATCCGGCTGCTCACCGACGACGCGGTCAGCATGGCCGACGGCGGCGGCAAGGTTCATGCCCGCAGGACCCCGGTCCTCGGAGCGATGGACATCGCGAAGTACCTGCGTGCTCTGTTCCAGCCGAGCGATGCCAAGCGCGCCCTGGTCAGTGGCAGTCCCGCCTTCTACGCCGTCGTCGTCAACGGCGGTCCTGCCGTGCTGGTCGAGGTCGACGAGCAGGTCATCGGGGTGCTCTGCCTCGATGCGACCCCCGACGGCCTCGCCTCGGTCCACATCCAGGTCAACCCCGACAAGCTTCAGCGCATCGCGCGCCAGTGGGCGGCCGCTGGACCTCATCGCGCGCAGGTGGCGCATTGGTGACCCAGATCACACTTATTACCTGTCAGGGATCGCGCGCCTGTCCGGTTCAGGAGGTGCAAGCAACCAGATAGGAGCCAGCCATGAAGCACCGCATCGTCGTCCTGGGAGCCGGGTACGCCGGAGCCAACGCCGCCGGCCGCCTCGCCAAGCGGCTGCACCGCGACGACGTCGAGATCATCCTGGTCAACGGCGACCCGGAGTTCGTCGAAAGGGTGCGCATGCACCAGCTCGCGAGCGGGCAGGATCTGCGGCCTCGCCCCCTGCGCGACCTCTGCGCGGGCACCGGCGTACAGCTCCGGACCGCGCGGGTCACCGCTGTCGATGTGGAAGGCAAGACCGTCGACCTCGGCGGTGAGACCCTCGCCTATGACACCCTCGTGTACGCCCTGGGCAGCACCGGCGCCGAACACGGCGTCCCTGGTGTCGCGGAGCACGCCCACAACGTGGCCGGCAAGCAGGCCGCTCTCCGACTGCGGGCGCGCCTGAGCGAGGCGAAGCCCGGTGAGACCGTGCTGATCGTGGGCGGCGGCCTGACCGGCATCGAGGCAGCCACCGAGATCGCCGAAGCCCACCCGGACCTTGAGGTCGCGATCGCCGCCCGCGGCCGCGTCGGCGGCTGGCTCAGCGACAAGGCCCAGCACCACTTGCGCGGCGCCTTGGACCGGCTCGGCATCACGGTCCACGACCATGCCGACATCACGCGCGTCGAAGCGGACGGCGTGGTCACCGGTGCGGACCGAAAGATCCGGGCCCAGGTGACCGTGTGGACCGCGGGTTTCAGCGTGCACCCGATCGCGGCCGCCACCACCCTTGAGGTGTCCGACACAGGCCGGATCGTCGTCGACGCCGGCATGCGGTCGGTCTCGCACCCCGACGTGTACGCCGTCGGCGACGCCGCGCTCGCCGAAGGAGCAGGTGGCAAGCCGCTGCGCATGTCCTGCGCCTCGGCGAACCCGATGGCGTGGCTGGCAGCCGACGTCATCGCCGCGCGCCTGACCGGTCGCAAGGTTCCCGAGACCACGATCGGCTACTCCGTGCAGTGCATCAGCCTCGGACGCCGCGATGGAATCATCCAGCGCGTGACCCCCGACGACCAGGTCACGTCCACCGTCTTCACGGGCCGGACCGCCGCCCGCATCAAGGAGATGATCTGCGCCAGCGCGGCCTGGAGCATCTACCACCCGACCATGATGATGCCGAGCCGCCGCCGCCACCTCGCGGTCACCGGCGCAGTGGAGACCCGACCCCTCACCCGGTCATGACGAAGAGCGTTGCCGGGCGAGCGTGGTTGCCCGCTCGCCCGGCCGCTGCGTACGAGCGAACTGCTCGGGCGTGCCTTGCCGCTGATGCGAGCGGTACAGAGCAGGTGCCGCGTCCACGTCATCCCGCCTCCGGGCGAGCGGAAGCCCGCGCGGCAAGGAACGCCGCCCGTCCAAGGCGCTCACGCCGGCACAGATCCCCTGGACCGAGCACAACATCATCGGCCAGTGGGGCTGCTGGGAGCGCAGAACATGCGCCCCCACGTCAGCCGCTTCTCAGACGGACACGTAATCCCGGGCGAGTTCCCGGCGGCGTTGTTGCGCGCGACGCCGTACAGCCACGCGATCTCGCTGCCCTTGCCCGGGCGGTATGTGTGCGCCGAGTCGAACACCGCCTGACAGCGTCGATGTGCCGCCGGTAGCAGGCTTCGAACGTTACGGGGCCGGTTCCACCTGGCCGTCTACACCAGCGCTCGTACTCCGCGAGCATCAGAAGGCGCAGGAAGCCGACAAGACCCGCGTCGGCGACTCCTGGAAGGGCAATGACGACACGGTGTTCACAACGGCTTGAGGCGGCCCGATCTACCCCACGACCGTCACCGGCCTGCCACGCAAGCTCATCGAGGCCCACAACGGGACCGCCACCGACCCACTACCGATGATCCGCCTGCACGACCTGCGCCGCGTCCACGCGACCCTGCTGCTCCTGGCCGGCCGTCCCCGTCCGCGCCGTCGCGGCTCACCTCGGCCACACCGACCCCGCGATCACCCTGCGCGTCTACGCCCACGTGATCCGCTCGGCAGAGCCTGCTGCAGCTGACGTCTTCGCGAAGACGCTGCAGGACGGCTGTCAGTGAGAGCCCCTTGTTGCGGCCTTCTGCAACGAGTACCGCAGTGGGCGGGCGAGTGTCTCCATTTGTCTGGTCGAGCGGGCAAAGCGTTCCTCTTCGCTTGGTGACAGCCAGTAGAGCCCGACCATGATCAAGTCGATGGCGGTCCCAGTCTCGGCGCGACGATCTCTACCTCAGCCACTGACGTAGAGATGGCCATTGTCATCCCAGACGCTGACCTACGCGGGCAGGGCCGCCGCCTCCCGTATCGCAGTGACGGCCGCCGTCGGGACGTAGTTCTCGGGCACGCCGTCGACCAGGATGAGGTCGGTCTCGATGTGCCGCGAGCGCAGCGGCGCGATCTCCCGGTACGCGGGAGAGTCCCACCATGCCCGTGCCTCGGCGATCCCTGGGAAGCCGAGCATCACGACATGTCCGGGCCAGTTGCCCTCCTTCACCTCGTGTTGGGTGGCGTGGACGAGGTAGCGGCCGCCGTACGGCTCGAAGGTGCTGGGGAGCCGTTCGATGTACTCGGCGATCTCCGGGTGCGGGGCTGCCTCCTGCAGGTGGGCGATGACGTAGGCCGGCATGGTGTCCTCCCGGTGGAGTCGTGTTCGGTGCGCTCACGATCCTGACACGCCCTTGGTAGGCAGGGCGATTACCTGACAGGTAGGCGATCTGCCATCGCAGGCCCACTTAGCCCCGAAATGGCTGCCAGACATGGCGAGGAGCGTCGATGACGCTCGGGCCTTCTTCGAGGATCTGTGGGCCGTGGAAAAGCCTCTGTACGCGGCCTGGGTCCTCATGCTCGTCCTGGGCCTGCGCCGTGGGGAAGTCCTCGGGCCAACCCGGGACGCCATGTTCGCCAACCCCAAGAGCGGCAACCAGGGACGCGTCGCCCGGGACGGCGCCCTCGAAGCCTGGGACACGCATCTCGGCGGAGGCCGTGTCTCCCCGGACGACCCCGCCAAGGAGGTCCTCGCCACCTGCCTCTATCACTTCCGCGCCGTGGCCTACTGCTGTGCCGGCGCGGACTTGCGCCTGGCCGACGCCCGGCCAATCCTTGGCTCACCCGACGTGTGGATGCGACTGCCCGAGCGCGACTACTGGGCCTGACGCACGGACCGTCCGCCCACAAGAGACCGGGCAGCCGTCTACACCCAGATCGCCGGCGCAGAGACCCGCAAGGCTCCTCGACCAGCTCAACGCCAGCCTCGACGGTGAGAACCCGTAGCTGTACTTCGCTGCTGTCCGCCCACACAAAGGGCCCTCTCGGACGAACCGGGAGGGCCTTTGACCTGGGAGCCGCCTTGGGGATTCGAACCCCAGACCCCTTCATTACGAGTGAAGTGCTCTGGCCGACTGAGCTAAGGCGGCGTGCCGTGCAGCGTGAAGAAGTCTACAGGAGCCCGAGGGGTATTCGCTCCCGCCCGGCCCGCGATCTTGCGCCGTTCCCCCGCCCGCTACGGGCACGTGGTGCCGTCCTTCGGAGGCGCGCCGGTGATCAGGTAGCGGTCCACGGCCGTGTCCACGCACGTGTCCCCGCTGAAGTAGGCCGTGTGCCCGTCCCCTTCGTACGTGAGCAGGACCCCCGACTGCAGCTCGCCGGCCAGGGACCTGGCCCAGGCGTAAGGGGTGGCCGGGTCGCGTTCGGTGCCGACGACCAGGATCGGCGGTGCGCCCTTGGCCACGAGCGGGTGGTTCTGGAAGGTGGGGCGGGCCGGCCAGTACGCGCAGGGCAGGGAGCTCCAGGCGATGTACGGGCCGAAGCGGGGCGCCGTCCGGGCCAGGCCGGCGGCGGCCTTCGCGTAGGAGGCGACGTCCTTCGGGTACGCGCCGTCGATGCAGTTGACGGCCATGTTGGCCTCGGTCTGGTTCGAATAACCGTCGGGTCCCCTGCCGAGGAGCAGGTCGGCGTTCTGGAGCAGCATCGTGCCGTCGCCCTTCATCGCCTGGGTGAGCGTCTCGGTGAGCGTGGGCCAGCTACCGCGGTTGTAGAGCGGCGTCAGCGCGCCGAGCAGGGCCAGCGTCTCGGTGACCTCACGGTCGCCTCCGGGCAGGGGCCGCCTGTCCGTACGGCGGAGCAGCGCCGTGAGCTCGTCGAGGGCGCCGTCGGCGTCGCGGCTCCGGAACGGGCAGTCGCCGCGGGAGAGGCAGTCGTCCACGTACGCCCGGAAGGCGCCCTCGAACCCGGCCGCCTGGTCGGTGTTGAACCGGAACCTCGACAGGGCGGGATCCACCGCCCCGTCCAGGACCAGCGCCCGCACCCGCCCCGGGAACAGGTCCGCGTACACCGCCCCCAGGAACGTGCCGTAGGACTTGCCGAGGTACGTCAGCTTCTCGTCGCCCAGCGCCTCGCGCAGCGCCTCCATGTCGCGGGCCGCGTCCACCGTGCCCACATGCTGGAGCAGCTTGCCCGCCCCGGCCCGGCAACCCTCGGCGAACTCCCGCGACCCGCGCTCCAGGGCCGCCTCCTCCGCCGCGTCGTCCGGGGTGGCGTCCAGCGCCAGGAACGCGTCGAGGCGGTCGTCGTCCAGGCACTCGATCGGCGCGGACGCCCCCACGCCGCGCGGGTCGAACCCGACGATGTCGAATCTCGCCCGTACGTCGGCGCTCACCACGGACTGCGCCGCCCTGGCGTAGTCCACCCCGGATCCGCCGGGTCCGCCCGGGTTGAGCACCAGTGACCCGATACGGTCGCCGGTGGCGGGCAGCCGGATGACGCTGATCCGGATCCGCTCACCGCCCGGGTCAGCGTGGTCGAGCGGCACCGCGAGCTTCGCGCACTGGAACCCGTCACCGCAGCCGGACCAGGCCAGGCCGCCGCTCCCCGGCCCCGGCCGCTCCTCCCGGGTGCAGCCGGTGGCCAGGAGCGCGACCGCGGCGAGAACGGCCAGGGCACGGGACCACATGGGTGGCGATCTTACGCCCGACATGGCCGCCGTCGCGCTGCGCCCGGGCCTCCCCTTCCCCTCTTGCCTGAGGTCCGTGTGTGTACCGAGCACGGCCCTGGTGTGGTCACGGTTCCTGAGCGGGCGTGCCCGGCTCCGGGCTGTACATCTTCTCGTGCTGCTGACGGGGTGAGCAGACCGAGGCCGACGGGCAGGCGCAGCGGCGGCCCCCGTCGTCGAGGCGGACCGTCACCGTGTCGGACGGAACGTTGTGCCCCACCACGCTTCCCTCGCCCTGCGGAGTGCTGACCCGGCTGCCGACCCGGGGCATCCGCTGCCGGGTCTCCATGTACAGCGGGTGCTCGTACTTCAGGCAGCACATCAGCCGGCCGCACGCCCCCGCGATGCGCAACGGGTTGACCGGGAGGTCCTGGTCCTTGGCCATGCGCACCGACACCGGCTCGAAGTCCTTGAGGAACGTGGCACAGCACAGGTCGCGACCGCAGGGGCCGATCCCGCCCTGCAGACGCGCCTCGTCGCGCGGGCCGATCTGCCGCAGCTCCACCCTGGCCCGCAGGTTGCGGGCCAGGTCGCGGACGAGCGCGCGGAAGTCGACCCGGTGCGGGGCCGAGAAGTAGACCGTGAAGACGTTGTCCTCGTCGAGGTAGTCGACGCCCACGACCTTCATCGGCAGCGCGTGCCGCTTGATCAGCCGTTTGGCCACGCTGCGCGTCTCGGCCCGGCGGCGTTTGTTGGTCTCGTCGCGGGTGAGCTGCTCCTCCCCCGCGACGCCCGCGCACACCGGCAATCCGTCGATGTCCTCGCTCACGTACTGCGGCGCCCACACGCACTCGGCCACCTCGGGACCCGCGTCGGTGGGCACCAGCACCTTGTCGCCCACCTTGGGCGTGTGCCCACCCGGATCGAGGTAGTAGAGCCTCCCGTAGCGTGTGAAGCTCACGGCCATGATCATGCCCATGGGCTGCAGCTCGCCTCCTGACGGCCTCGGGGGTCTTACGGCCTTCGGTTGCCACACTACGTGCGCGAGCCCGCTCGTGGTGAGGGTGTCAGCCGCAGGTGTTCGTGAGCGTTCGCGAAATACCGTGGTCCGCCATGAGCATGAACTGGGCGAGGTTGCATTTCTGGTCGACCACCTGTGCGACACCCGGCCGTGTCCGCAGGGTGGCGGCCACCTTGGCGGAATCGGTCCCGGTTGTCAGGCTGACGCGGAACGACATGGGCATGTCCGTGACCTCCGTGGCGGCGAGAAGGGCCTTGTTGCGGGCGAACGCCTTCTTGAATTGCTCGTATGCCTGCCGCTGATCCTCGAAGATGACCTTCTGGACCCCGGGCATCGCGCTGATCTCGCGCGCCAGCTTGTCCGTGTCCTCGGCGGTGATGCCCTTGCCGTGCTTCGAGGTCTTACGGCTCGCCTCATAGCTCTTGCAGGAGGGCAGGTCGGATGAGCCAACGCAGAGGAACACCGAGATGTCCACCGGCTTGTTGCGCAAGGCCGCGGCATCCTCCGTCATGGTCCGATCGGAGACCAGCGCCACGCCGGGCATATCCTTGGCCGCAGCGGACACCGGCTGCGGCTTCGAACCCGGTTCGAGCGTGATCCGGTAGGACTCTGGCACGTCGTCCGCCTTCACCTTGGCGACGATGTCCGGTCGGTCGGCGAACGCCTTGCGGAAGCGCTCATAGGCGCTCCTGCGGTCCTCGAAGAAGACACTCGCGACCCCGGGAAGCCTGCTCAGCGACTCGGCCAGGGCCTTCGTCTGCTGCTCGGTGGCGGCGCGCCCCTGGCATGCCTTCTTGTCCAACTCCAGCCCCGTGCACAGGAACACCGACACATCGGCCTGGTCAGGAGCCTGCGCCCGGGCGGACGCCACGCTCACCTCTTTCCCGGCACCCGAGACCGTGAACCCCGCGACGGTCGCCGCCCCCGCGACCACGACCGCCGCCGCCGCGGCGGCCAGCCGCACGTCCACCCGGAACCGGCGCCGATCCGGCACCACCAGCGGCCGCAGCGCGCCGGTGTCGACCTTGGCCCCCGCCTCGGTGAGTGCCTCGCGCAGGCGGTCTTCCACAGGGCTGTTCATGATGCCTCCTCAAGAGCTCGGCCGAGAGCCGCCAGCCCTCGCGCGATCGTGGACCTCGCCGTACCGCCGCTGATCCCCATGGTCTCGGCGATCTCCTGGTCGGTGAGGTCGAGGTAGTAGCGCAACGTCAGCGCCTCGCGCTGCCTGGGCGGCAGCGCGGTCAGGGCCACCAGCACCTGGCGGCGCTCCTCGCCGACCAGGGCGGCGCTCTCCGCCGACCAGACCGGCGGTTCGTACGGCACGGCACGCCGGAACACCGTGGCGCGTCTGCGCAGCACCGACCGGCACCCGTTGAGCACCGCCGATCTGACGTAGACCAGCGCCTTGTCGGGGTCGCGCAGCCGGGATCGCCCCGCGTGAGTGCGGGCGAAGGCGTCCTGGACGACGTCTTCGGCGGTCGCCTGGTCACCGACCATGATCAGGGCCAGCCGTACGAGGCCCACGTGATGCTCGGCGAAGATCGCCGCGACATCGACGCGGTCCCGGGTCCGGGCCTCCCGTTGGGAGAGCAGTTCGACTTCCACATCACAGAGACGCATGGGGGGCTCGTTTGCTGCTCGGGCCTCCGATCCCGTTGCCGCGCACGGTGATCGGGGTGCCGGAATGTTCGCGCCGGGCGATCCCTCGTACGGGGCACTGAGGACGATCTTCACGTGGGCGCGAGGGGCATCGAACACCGAAGAAGACGGCCGGCTATGCGCTCGTCACGGCGCGCAGCCCGTGAGCCTTCACGACCGGCCATGACAGACGGCCACCCACGACGGCGGGTGGGGCGACTTGGCCGTGCCGTAGAAGCCTCGGGGCGGTGCGGCGTTCCGTTGCCCCACCACGTGCGCGGGCCCGCTCGTGGTGATGAGACGAGGTGTTCAGCCGCAGATGCCTTCTCGCTCGATCCCGTGGTCCGACGAGAGTCTGGTGCCGGCGGCGAAGCACCTCATGTCCATCACCTGGGCGACACCCGGCCGCTTCTCCAGAGTGGCGGCCACCTTGGAGGAGTCGGTATCGGATTTGAGCTGGATCCGGAACGACTCAGGCATGTCACTCGCGCTCGTGGCGGCCAGAAGAGCCTTGTTGTCGGCGAATTCCTTCCGGAAACCGGCGTACGCCTCGGCTTGGTCCTCGAAGTCGACCTTCTTGACCTCGGGCATCGCCTTGATCTCACGCCCGAGCTTCTTCCTGTCATCGGCGGTGATGCCCTTGCCGCGCTTCAAGGTCTTGCTTCTCTCGTATTTCCTGCACGAGGACTCCGGGGACGAGGCCCCGCAGAGGAACACCGTGACGTCGTCCGCCCCCTTGAAGCGGGCCGGGTTGTAGCCGTCGGTCATGGTCCGATCGGAAACCAGAGCCACGCCCGGCGTCCTCTTCGCCGCTGCCACCACCTTCTCCAGTTTCGTACCGGGGAGCACCGTTACCTGGTACGACTCCGGTACGTCCGCCGCCCGGACCTTGGAGACGATGTCCGACTGGCCGGCGAACGCCGTGCGGAAGCGCTTATAGGCGGTTCTGCGGTCCTCGAAGGTCACCTTGGCGACTCCGGGCACCTCGCGCAGGGACGCGGCCAGAGCCTTCTTCTGCTCCTCGGTGGCGGCCCGCCGATGACAGAGCTCGTGGTCCTTCTCCCGTCCCGTGCAGAGGAACACCAACACATCGGCCCGTACGGGAACCCGTGTCCGAGCAGTCGCCACAGCCGCTCTTTCGTCGGCGTGGGAGGCCGTGACGTCCCACACGGTCCCCGCCCCGGCGACCACGACCGCCGCCGCGACCACTGCCAGCCTCATGGCCATGCGCATCCACCGGCCGTCCGGCACGACGAGCGGCCTCAGCGCACCGGCCTCCGACTCGGCTCCAGCTTCGAGGAACGCCTCGCGCGGGCGGTCTTCCACAGGGCTGTTCACCATGCCTCCTCAAGAGTTCGGCCGAGAGCCGCCACCCGTCCCGCGATCGTGGGCCTCGCTGTGCCGGCAGAACCGCCGGCCAGAGCCCACGTGGACGCCAACCGAAGAAGACGGCCGGCTATGCGCTCGTCACGGCGCGCAGCCCGTGAGCCTTCACGACCGGCCGTGACAGACGGCGATCCACGACGGCGGGTGGGGCAACTTGGCCGTGCCGTAGAAGATAGTGATCTTACGCTCCGCGGAGGGACAGCATCATCGCCTCGATGGCGATCTGCGGGTTGACGGCGGCCTCCAGCCGCTCCCGGCAGCGCATGATCGCGCCGATGCGCCGCAGCGTCTCCTCCGGTGTCGACTCCCGCGCCGTGCGGTCCAGGTCGAAGCGGATGTCGTCGTTGGCCAGCTCCACCGTCGCCCCGAACTGCATGGCCAGCACGTCACGGTAGAACGACACCAGCTCCAGCAGCGCGGCGTCCAGCGAGTCGCGTTTGATGCGCGTGGCCCGCGACTTCTGCCGGTCCTCCAGCTCCTTCAGCGCGCCAGCGCCGCCCCGCACCAGGCCCCGGTTGAGCCCCTTGCCCGTGGACCCCTCGCCGTACAGGCGCCGCAGGTCGGTCGTCTCGGCCTCGTTGAGCGTCGCCGTGGCCGCCGCGGCCTCCTCCTCCGCGGTCTTGACCAGGCGCTCGGCGGCCGACACGCACTCCCCCACGCCCGTGAGCGACCGGGGGATGCCGAGCACGGCCTCGCGCCGCCTGCGGACGTTCTCGTCCAGGGCGAGGGCGCGGGCCCGGCTGATGTGGCCCTGGGCGGCGCGGGCGGCGAACCGGGCCGTCTCCCACGGCACGCTGTCGCGCGTCGCCAGCACGTGCGCGACCGCCTCGGTGCCGGGAGTCGTCAGCGTGACCAGGCGGCAGCGCGACCGGATGGTGATCATCATGTCGTCGGGGGCCGGGGCGCACAGCAGCCACACCGTACGCGGCGGCGGCTCCTCGATGGCCTTGAGCAGGGCGTTCGCGGCGGACTCGGTGGCCCGGTCGGCGTCGTCGAACAGGATCACCCGCCACCTGCCCTGCGTGGGCGCGCCGGCGGCCCGCAGGATCAGCTCCCGCGTCTGCTTCACGCTGTAGGACAACCCGGCGGGGCGCACGGACTCCAGGTCGGGGTGGGAGCCGATCAGCACCTGGTGGCACTGGTCGCAGTGGCCGCAGCCGCCGTCGGGGCACAGCAGCGCCGCCGCGAACGCGCGCGCCGCGTCCTCCCTGCCCGCGCCGGGCGGGCCGGTGAACAGCCACGCGTGCGTCATGCCCGCGCCCCGCCCGCCGCCGACCGCCTCGCCCGCCGCCGCGGCGGCCCGCGAGAGCACGGCCACGGCCTGGTCCTGCCCGACGAGGTCGGCGAAGACGCCGGTGGAAACTGTCACGGACAAAGGCTAGTCGCGGATGGCCGGCATCGTGCCCGTCACGTCCTCGGCCTCATGGGGCACCGGGTCGGGCAGGATCTCGTGGACGCGATCCTGGATGGCGCGGGTGATCTGCTCGGGCGGAAGCGTGCCGTCCACCACGAAGTAGCGCCCGGGGTCGGCGGCGGCCAGCGCCCGGAACTCCTTGCGGACCCGCTCGTGGAAGTCCAGCGGCTCGGACTCGATGCGGTCGGCCGCGCCGCCCAGCCGGGTCAGCCCGACGGAGGGCGGCGTGTCGATGAGCACGGTCAGGTGCGGCACCAGCGCGCCGGTGGCCCAGGCGTTGACCTTGGCCACGTCCTGCCGGTCGAGCGAGCGGCCGGCGCCCTGGTAGGCCAGCGACGAGTCGACGTAGCGGTCGCAGACCACGATCGCGCCCCGCTGCAGGGCCGGCCGGATGACCTTCTCGACGTGCTCGGCCCGGTCCGCCGCGTACAACAGCGCCTCGGCGCGCGGCGACAGGCCACGCTCGGCCGCGTCGAGCAGGATCGCCCGCAGCCGCATGCCGACCTTGGTGGAGCCCGGCTCGCGCGTCTGCACGACGTCGTAGCCCTGGTCGCGCAGCCAGATCGCGATCATGCGCGACTGGGTGGTCTTGCCCGAGCCCTCGCCGCCCTCGAACGCGACGAACAGCCCGGGCATGTCCTCGGCCCCCTCGGAGCGGAACCGCTCGCCGCGAACCGCGGCGATCAGGTCCTCCGACAGCGGCACGCCCTTGCGGTCGTCCATGTGGCGCAGCGCCAGGATGCCTACGGCCACGGCCAGCGCCCCGCCGAGCAGCAGCACCAGGTTGGACCCGTCGAACCGGTAGGACAGCTCCCCCGCGTCGAGGCGGTGCTCGCCGAACAGGGCCGCCAGCGGGTTGGCCGCGGCCACCACGAGCAGCAGCGTCACCCGCGCCGTGGACTGCAGGAACGAGAACGTGCGGCCGCGCAGCGCGTCCTCGACCTCCAGGCCGATCAGCGTGTAGCCGATGATCCAGGCGATGCCCGCGCACGCCCCCAGCGCCACGGTCAGCATGACCACGATCGCGAGGTTGTGGACCAGCGCGATCGCGACCAGCACCAGGCCCGCCACCGTGATGGCCAGCCCGAACAGCCGCCGCCTGGACAGCCCGCTCAGCAGCCGCAGCCCGAAGAACATGCCGAGCGCCATGCCGACGAAGACCGCCCCGAAGACGACGCCGTAGGCCGCGTCGCCGCCGCCGAGCGCCACCACGTAGATCTTCGCGACGCCCACGACCGCGCCGCCCGCCGCGAACGCGCCGAGCATGCCGATGATCAGCCCGCGCACCAGCCGGTCGCCGCCGACGAACCGCCAGCCCTCGACGACCTGCTTGAGCACCGACGGGGTGGAGATCGCGCCGTCGCGCCGCGGGATGTCGCGCAGCGTGAAGATCAGGAACGCCGACACCAGGTACGCCAGGGCGTTGAGGACGAGGGCCACGCTCGTCGGGTCCACTCCGGACAGCGGCGGCACGAGGCTGCGCAGCATGTCGCCCGCCACCGACAGCGCCGCGAACAGCAGGGCCGCGACGGGCGCGCTGCCGTAGGTGACCAGGAGGTTGAGCCGGTTGGCCGCCTCCAACTGGTCCTTGGGCACCAGGTTGGGGACCGTGGCCTCCTTGGCCGGCACCCAGAACAGGTTGACGCACTCCACGAGCAGGGTCGCGGCGATGATCCACTGGTAGCTGCCGATCAGCGGGATCGACAGCACCACGGCGAAGCGCGCCAGGTCGGAGACGAACATCGTCAGCCGCCGGTCGAACCGGTCGGCGAAGGCCCCGGCGAGCGGGCCGAGCAGGACGGCCGGCAGCATCTTGGCGATGAACACACCGCCGATGGCCAGCGACTGGACGCGGTAGTCGTCGCCCCGGGTGAGATTGCCGGCCAGGGCGGTGAGGGCCAGGATGTTGAGCCAGTCGCCCAGGCTGCACACCGACATGGCCGTCCACAGCCGGCGGAACGGTGCGTTTGCCAGCACGTTGGCGGGTCGGCGTCGGCCAGGGGCGGTCATGATGTCAGCGTATCCAGGTGCTCGCCGGGACGGGGAAGGCGTGAGACGGGCCGGGTAGGCCCGGTGGCTCGCCGCTGAGAGTATTACGTCGGCAGGGCGGCGCGCAGGTTTCGGGCCGCGAACGGGCCCCCGAAACAGCCATTGTGGCCCCCCGTCCCGCTGCTCTCCGATGGTTCACGGCCTACGACTTTGACCCCGGCTCGCCCCGGGCCTCTCGTACCAGGGGCAGCCAGGCCGAGCGCACGGCGTCGGGCAGGGGCAGCTCGTCCCAGAGCTCGACGAGCAGCACCCCGTCGACGTGCGCCAGCAGGTCCTCCGGACCGCCTGCCCCGAGCAGCGCGGCGTACGCCTCCCGGCGCTGCCCGCGGTCGGCGAGATCGTACGCGCGCCCCAGCACGGTAACCCTGGCCAGCGCCCGTGACGGCGGTAACCGCGGCAACCGGCTCGGCACGTGAAACGGCCTGCCGTCGGCGGCGACGCCCCGGGTGAACTCGACCTTGGGCTCCAGCGCCAGCCGGAACCCGGCGGCGTCGAGAATCCGCCCGGCCGTCTCCAGCGTCGGCGACTTGCGGCCGTGCTCGTACGCCGACAGCGTCGTCCGTGACGTGCCGCTGGCGCTGGCCAGCGCCGCCTGCTTCATGCTCGCGGCGTGTCTGGCCTGCTTGAACAGCCAACCACCGCGCTGCGCCCAGAACGTGACGTCAGGGACGCCGCCCCGCTCGAACACGCTCCCGGCCGGTGTGGACGTCATCGCCACCTCCTGGGTATCCCGACGGATACTACGCCAGGACGGCTCCGGTGACCAGAGGATCGCGGAAAGTCACGATCGCAGCTCCAGCAGCGTGATCTCCGGAGGCGCTCCCACCCGTACCGGCGGCCCCCAGAACCCGGCGCCCCGCGTCACGTACACCTGCACCCCGTCCACCGTCGCGAGCCCCGAGACGACCGGCTGCTGCAGGGGCACGACCAGGTTGAACGGCGCGATCTGGCCGCCGTGCGTGTGCCCCGAGAGCTGCAGGTCCACGCCGTGCCGGGCGGCCTCGGTCACCTGGACGGGCTGGTGGGCGAGCAGGACCGTGGACCGGCTCGTGTCGCGCCCGCCGAGCGCCTTGGCGAAGTCGGGGCCGTCGTCCATGGTCGCGCCGTTGATGTCGTTGACCCCGGCGAGGTCGAGCACGCCGCCCTGGTGGCGGATCTCCACCCGCTCGTTACGGAGCGACCGCACGCCCAGGTGGTCCAGCTCCTCGATCCACTCGGCCGGGCCCTTGGAGGTGTAGTACTCGTGGTTGCCCGTCACGAAGAAGGCCCCGTACCTGGACTCCAGATCGCGCAGGGGCCTCGCCAGCGGCCCCAGCTCGGCCACCGTGCCGTCCACCAGGTCGCCGACGATCGCGACCACGTCGGGACGCAGGGAGTTGATCATCCGGACGATCCGCTCGGTGTGGCCCCGGCCCGTGAGCGGCCCCAGGTGGATGTCGCTGACCACGGCGAACCGCAGGCCGCTCAGCCGCGAGTCGAGGTGGGGCAGCGTGACCTTGACCGGCTCGATGACGGGGTCGCCCAGCGCGCTGCTCACGCCGTACCCGACCGTGCCCAGCGCGCCCACGCCCGCGACGGCGACGGTCGCCCGCCCGAGGAACAGCCGCCGGCTCATGTCGGTCGCCTGCGCGGACCCGCCGGCCGGTACGGCGTCAGAGCCGGACTCGACGACCGGGGCGGCGTCAGGAGCTGAGCCGGGAACGGGCGCGCCGGCCGGGACCGTCTCCGGTACCCGCGCCCCGGCGTCCGCCCGATTCCCGCCACGCCGTATGAGCGCCCACGCGACCGCGCGCGGCACCTCCAGCACGACCAGGAACACCAGCAGGTAGAACATGACCGCCAGCCACAGGTACCCCGGCCAGGCCAGCCAGTGCCCCACCCCCAGCCGCGTGCCCGCGAACGTCACCACCACCAGGACGCCGAGCCCGGCCAGCACCCAGGTCAGCACCCAGCGCAGCCGCCCACGGCGGGTGGTGGAGCGCACCAGCCGATGCCACAGGTACACATGCACGGCGGCGACCGCCACGACCATCATGAAGACGAAGCCCAAGACCACGCCGTCATGCTACGAGCAGCGCCGCCCCCGGGCGGTGTCCGGCCTGAGAGCCCTCTCAGCGAGGAGCGGACTCTCAGGGCTTGGCCGCGGACTTCTTGGCCGTCGTGGTCTTGGCCGTGGTGCTCTTGGCCGTCGTGCTCTTGGACGCTGTGGTCTTGGACGTGGCGCTCTTGGCCGTCGTGCTCTTCGCCGCCGCGGGCTTCTTCGCGGCGGGCTTGCGGGCCGTCGTCTTCTTCGGCGCCGGGGCCCGCTCACGCCGCTCGGCCAGCAGCTCGGCGGCCCGGTCGATCGTGATGTCCTCGACCGTGTCGCCCTTGCGCAGCGACGCGTTGGTCTCGCCGTCGGTCACGTACGGACCGAACCGGCCCTCCTTGACCACCACGGGCTTCTTGGAGTTGGGGTCGTCGCCCAGCTCCCGCAGCGGCGCCGCGGCGGCCGCCCGGCCCCTGCCGCGCTGCTTGGGCTGCGCGAACAGCTCCTTGGCCTGCTCGATCGTGACCGTCAGCAGGTCGTCCTCGGACGCCAGCGACCGCGAGTCGGTGCCCTTCTTCAGGTACGGGCCGAACTTGCCGTTGAACGCGACGACCTCTTCGCCCTCCAGCTCGCCGACCACCCGGGGGATCGACAGCAGCCTGAGCGCGTCCTCCAGCGTCACCGTGTCGAGCGACATGGTCTTGAACAGGGAGCTCGTGCGCGGCTTGGCCGCGTCGGCCTTCTTGGTGCGCCGCTTCGGCGCGCCCTCCTCCTCCTGCGGAGCGGGCAGCACCTCCGTGACGTACGGCCCGAACCGCCCGTCCTTGGCCACGATCAGGTGCCCGGTCACCGGGTCCTGCCCCAGCTCCCGGTCGCCTGTCGGCCGCGAGAACAGCTCCTCGGCCTTCTCGGCGGTCAGCTCGTCGGGGGTCATGTCCTCGGGCACGTTGACGCGGGCGCCGTCGCGGTCGAGGTACGGGCCGTAGCGGCCGACCCGGATGACGATGTCGGTGCCCCGGATGGGGAAGGAGCTGATCTCCTTGGCGTCGATGTCGCCGAGGTCGGTGACCATCTCCTTCAGGCCCGCGTCGCCCTCGTGGCCGTAGTAGAAGCGCCGCAGCTCCGGCACCCGCTCGGCCCGGTCGTTGGCGATGTCGTCGAGGACCTTCTCCATCTCGGCGGTGAAGTCGTAGTCGACGAGGTTGCCGAAGTGCTGCTCCAGCAGGTTGACCACGGCGAACGCCAGGAACGACGGCACCAGCGCCGTCCCCTTCTTGAACACGTAGCCGCGGTCGAGGATCGTGCCGATGATCGAGGCGTACGTGGACGGCCGCCCGATCTCGCGGTCCTCCAGCTCCTTGACCAGCGACGCCTCGGTGTAACGGGCCGGCGGCTTGGTGGAGTGGCCGGCGACGTCCAGCCGCGACAGGCCCAGCGCGTCGCCCTCGGCCAGGTTGGGCAGCCGCTTCTCGGAGTCGTCGCGGTCGGTCGACGGGTCGTCGGCCCCCTCCACGTACGCCTTCAGGAAGCCGTAGAACGTGATCGTCCGGCCGGAGGCGCTGAACTCGACGTTCTCGCCCGACGACGAACGGCCGCCGACCTTCACCGAGATCGACTCGCCCACCGCGTCCTTCATCTGGGACGACACGGTGCGCTGCCAGATCAGCTCGTACAGCCGGAACATGTCGCCCGACAGCCCGGTCTCGCCCGGCGTGCGGAACTCCTCGCCCGAGGGCCGGATCGCCTCGTGCGCCTCCTGCGCGCTCTTGACCTTGCTGGTGTAGACGCGCGGCTTGTCGGGCACGTACGCCGAGCCGTACAGCTTGATCGCCTGCGAGCGCGCCGCGGCGATCGCCGTCTCCGACAGCGTGATGCTGTCGGTACGCATGTACGTGATGAAGCCCTGCTCGTACAGCCGCTGGGCGACCTGCATCGTGTACTTGGCGGAGAAGCCCAGCTTCCGGCTGGCCTCCTGCTGCAGAGTGGTCGTCCGGAACGGCGCGTACGGCTTGCGGGTGTACGGCCGGCGCTCGACGGAACGGACCGCGAACGAGGCGCCCTGAAGCCGGGCCGCCAGCTCACCGGCGGCGGCCTCCGACAGGTGCAGCACCTCGGACGACTTGAGGGTGCCCGTGCTGGCGAAGTCGCGGCCCTGCGCCACCCGCCTGCCGTCGACCCCCGTCAGCGTCGCGGTGAAGTCACGCGGACGCTCCTCGGGCTTGTTGCTGTCGAACAGCGCCTGCAGGTCCCAGTAGTGGGCGGGCGTGAACGCCAGCCGCTCCCGCTCGCGCTCCACGACCAGCCGCGTCGCGACCGACTGCACGCGCCCGGCGGACAGGCGGGGCTTGACCTTCTTCCACAGGACCGGGCTGACCTCGTAGCCGTAGAGGCGGTCGAGGATGCGCCGGGTCTCCTGGGCGTCGACGAGGCGCAGGTTGAGGTCGCGGGGGTTGGAGACCGCGTCGCGGATCGCCTGCGGGGTGATCTCGTGGAACACCATGCGGTGGACCGGCACCTCGGGCTTCAGGACCTCACGCAGGTGCCAGGCGATGGCCTCGCCCTCGCGGTCCTCGTCAGTGGCGAGGAACAGCTCGTCGGCGTCACGCAGCAGCTGCTTCAGCTTGTTGACCTGCGCCCGCTTGTCGGGGTTCACGACGTACAGCGGCTCAAACCCATGATCGACGTTCACACCCAGGCGTGCCCACGGCTCCCCCTTCAACTTCTCGGGGATGTCGACGGCCTTCTCCGGCAGGTCGCGGATGTGGCCGATGCTGGACTCGACGATGTAGCCGCGCCCGAGGTACCCGGCGATCGTCTTCGCCTTGGCGGGCGACTCGACGATCACCAGGCGTGTTCCGCCGGCGCTGCCGTTGTTGGCTGGCACGCTGCTTCCTACCTCGCTGTTCGCTTGCAATTCCCCCTGCCGGGAGCCGGCACAGATCTGAAAGGTAACCCGACTCGCGGAATTTTCCTTCCCCCGGGGCTACCCACTAGCTTTCGGGTCCACCCACAAGCACGCAGAATAAGGCCCAACGAGCGGCACCGCGCCCTGACTCACCCTGGAGACTAATCGTTGTGCTCGACTACTCCTACATGGATATCTTCATTCCGCGCGATCTCTCCCGCGAAGCCGCACGTCAGCTGCTGACCGAGCACGCGGAGTACGGCCAGTGGGAGCTCTCGCGGGTGCGCCTGCACCCCGACGGGAGCCGGCAGGTGCGGCTGCGCCGCAAGGTCATGCGGGTCCGCCGCACTCTGTGACTTTTCTCAACGTACGCCCACCTCTCCTGGTACGCGCCCGTCCGGACGCGCACATGGCTTTGCCCGTCCCGGGCCGCGCCCCCGAGACGGGCAAAGCGTCTGTGGACCCGCCCGCCTCCTGGGTGCGGAGACGGGCGGGGTTTTCGGTCCGGCCGCCCATGGCGTGGGGGCCTGACCGTACCTCTTCTTCTTCTGTGCTTGCGGCTGCCGATCCGGATGCCCTTACCGTGGAGTGAGAGCCCCGGGACATGTGGTGAGATCGGCCACGTACCCCAGGTCGAGGCCCGCGCGGGGACCGCCCACCTCCGGCACTTCACGCCGGGCGCTCACTTCCCGCCGAAGGGGAGCGGCGGGTCGTTTGTGCCCGGCCGGAGCGGGAGCGGCGGAGCGCTCACTCCCGGCCGAGGCGGAAGCAGCGGGGCGCTTACTTCCGGCCGAGGCGGAAGCGGCGGGTGGCCGCGAACAGCGTCGCCGAGGCGGCGCACATCCCGCCCATCAGCAGCGCGACCAGGGCGCCGAAGCTCATCCCCGTGACCCCGGCGGGCCGCGCGGCGCTCATCAGGCCGATGTCGCCGACCGGGAGGGAGCGCGCGGCCGAGGTGGCGGCGCCACCGACCGGCGTGGCCGCGACCAGCGAGGTCGCCGGGGCGACCGCGGACAGCGGGCCGGACGCGGCGGAGGCGTTGGACGCGACCTCCTTGGCGTGCTTGGCGCGCTTGACCGGCTTGGCGGGCTTGGCGGGCTTGACCGGCTGCACGGCGGGCCGGGCCGGGCGGTCGGGCAGGCCCGGCAGCGACGGCAGGACCGGCAGGCCCAGCGAGTCGGACATGTCACCCACGACCGGGAGGTTGCCGGCGCCCTGCATCTGACGCGTCACGTCCCCGGCGCCCTGAAGGCCGCCGACGGCGGGGAGGGCGGGCAGCATCCCGCCGCCCTGTGCGCCGGGAGCCGCGTACGGGTGACGGACGGAGCCGCCGTGGCCGGGGTGGCCGGGGTGTCCGCCGTGGCCGTTGTCGGCCGGCTTGCCGACGTGCGCCCCGCCGAGGCACCCGGCGGCCGCGTCGCCCAGGACGGCGACCGCGTTGCCGCACACGTTGACCGGAGCGGTGATCGGCGCGACCACCTGGTTTCCGGCCAGCACGCCCGAACGCCCGGAAGTGGTGTTGCCACCCGCGCCGGAGCCCTGCTGCGGCGAGACGCTGGCGCCGCCCTTGCAGTGCGCCTCGGCCAGGCCGAGGGCCGCGACGGCGTTGCCGCAGGCGTTGATGGGAGCGGTGATCGGCGCGACCACCTGGTTGCCGCTGAGCACGCCCGAACGCCCGGAAGTGCGGTTGCCGCCCGCGCCCCGGCCGCCGTCGTTCTTCACCGACGCGCCGCCCTTGCACCCGGCGAAGGCCCCGCCGAGCACGGCGACCGCGTTGCCGCACACGTTGATCGGAGCGGTGATCGGCGCGACCACCTGGTTGCCGCTCAGCACGCCCGAACGCCCGGAGGTGGTGTTGCCACCGGCGCCCGTCCCGCGGCCGGTGTTCTCCACGGACGCGCCGCCCTTGCACCCGGCGGGCGCGTTGCCCACGGCGTTGCCGCAGGCGGTGATGGGCAGGCTGATCGGGGCGATGACCTGGTTGCCGCTGCCGGCGCCGAACCGCCCGTCGGTGTCGTTGCCGGAGGAGCCCGATCCGCCGTGCCCGCCGTGGCCGCGGCCGTAACCGCCGCCGGGGTGCCCGCCCGGCCGCCCGGTCGTGACCGACGAGCCGCCCTTGCAGCCCGCGAACGCCTCGCCCACCACCGCGACGGCGTTGCCGCAGACGTTGATCGGGGCGCTGACGGGCGCCAGGACCTGGTTGCCGCCGAGCACGGAGTTGCGCCCGGAGGTGGTGTTGCGGCCGGTGCCGGTGCCGCGGCCGGTGTTCTTGACCGACGCGCCGCCCTTGCATCCGGCGGTCGCCTCACCGAAGACGGCCACCGCGTTGCCGCAGGCGTTGATCGGCGCGGTGATGGGCGCCGTCACCTGGTTGCCGCCGAGGATGCTGTGGTCACCGGAGGTACGGTTGCCGCCGGGGCCGCCGCGCCCGTTGTTCTTGACCGTGGCGCCGCCCTTGCAGCCGGCGTCGGACCTGCCGAACAGGGAGACGGCGTTGCCGCAGGCGTTGACCGGGGCGGTGATCGGCGCGTTGATCTGGTTGCCGCCGAGGATGCTGGAGTCGCCGGACGTCTTGCCCGGGATGCTGGAGCGGCCGGTGTTCTCCACCGACGCGCCGCCCTGGGAGACCGCGTGGGACTCGCCGACCGCGGCGACGGAGTTGCCGCTGATGTCGATCGGCAGGGTGACGGGCAGGTTGACCTGGTTGCCGCCGCCGATGGAGTGGTCGCCGGAGGTGTCGGCCAGGGCGGTGCCGCTGCCGAACGACATGACCGCGACCGCGAGCAGAGCCGCGGGTGTGGAAGCCTTCGCCCACGTACGCATGATGAATGCTCCTATGACTTCTGGGGGGAATGAATTGCGCCTGACGGTTCGCGGGCGGCGAGGCCGTACGGGAGCGTGACGCGTCGCCGTACAGCGGGACCTCGCGACCGCGAACCAGTGATGACTGACGTGTCGCCCGCCGGCGGAGGGGCTCATGCCCCACCGATTCGTGAGAGCGGGCTTACTGCGCCGCCGGCCTGTCGCCGGCGGGCCCGGCCCGTCGTGGACGGGAACCGCGGCTCCCGTCCCTCGCCGACCCGTCGCGCACGCGAACCACGACTCCCGCCTCTCGCCGGCCCGTCGCGTGAGCGGCCGTCCGGCCTCTTCGGCCGGCCTCGCGCCTTCGTGACGGGTGCGGGCCGTGCGGCCCGATGGCGAGTGGGGCCAGGTGGGCCCCGGGCGGGTGCGGGCCATGGCCGCGCTCCGCCGCCGGCCCGTGAGGACCGGCATCAACGGCGGGGATCAGTCAGGTGAGAAAGAAGGGTCGTCCGCCGCTGTGCGGACGACGGGGGGAAGCACGCGCGCCACGACGGCGCGTCCAGCCTCGGGCCGCGGGTCGAGGAATGACCTCGCGACGTCCCCCATACCTGGCCCGAACGGGCCGCCACCGCCGCCCGGCACCAGTCCGTCGGTGCCCAGGATCTTGCTCGCGGTGGAGGGAGGCGGCAGGCCGGGGTCGGACTGGCTGGTCAGCCCGTCGACCGTGCGCCCTGCCATCGCCTCGGCGTTGTCCGCCGCCGAGACTGCGCCGTCGTCCGTGGGGAAACCGTCCGTGAAGGACCCGGTGACGGCGTCGGGGGTGACGGAGTGGGAGCCACTGGTTCCCGTGGCTGCTTCTGGCAGCGCCTCTGTCATTGCCACTGTCGCGGCCGTCGTGGTCGCGCCGGTGGCGGTGGAGTCCGCCGTCCCGGTGCTCGCGGCGGCCGGAGCGGCGGAGAGAAGCGTCCCGAACAGGACGGCGAGCAACCAGCCGGCGGCGATCACGCCACCTGCGACTGCCGCCCGCGCGACCACCCGGCGGGCACCGGCCGCGAACCGCGCCATCCGGTGCGCCCGCTCGGTGATCGCCTCGCCTGCCGGAACGGCCACGGGCACGGACACGGACACGCGGAGCACGACCCGGGCCATCGCCCTCAGTCGTCGCACCGGCGTGCGTGTCACGTGACCTCCCCATATCCGGAACCGACCTCACGTCGTGAGGCCGGTCCCTGGACTCACCCCTCAACGATGCGTAACCGTAGCAGCACCCAAGGTGATCGCAAGCTGTTTTCACCGGAGACCCATGAATCAGTCAAGCTTCGGACTCTGGGACCATCGCGCTCCCCCGAATGACCCGCAGTTCCCTCCCATGGGACGGAGACCGAGACGGAGACGGAGGCGGGGCGGAGGCTGGGATGAGACGGGGCTGGCGCGGAGGCGGCCGGCCGGGCGAGGCCGGTAGCTACGGCAGGAAGGCGGGGTGGGCAGCGGGGCGGCTCCGCAGGAGGCGGACCCTGGCTACGCCCCTGAGCGACGGACGGCTCGCACGTGTACGCGACCAGGGCCTGAACGTGTACGCGGCCAAGGAAGCCCGCCGCGACAGACTGTCTGGAACCGCGTCACCCGGGCCGGCGCAGGCCATCGGACGCCGCGCCATCCGCTCTCGGGGATTCGCGGTATCACGCACCCCTCAGAGTTTGCTAACCTTACTGAGCCGACGCGGGATGACGGTCCCACGTGCAGGCACCAAGTCCGGGTGGCGGAATAGGCAGACGCGCTAGCTTGAGGTGCTAGTGCCCTTTGCGGGGCATGGGGGTTCAAGTCCCCCCTCGGACACAGACTGGTACCCCATATGGTCCTGGTCGCTGGAGACGGCGACCAGGACTTTGTGTTGTGAGGGGTGGTAGACCAGCTCCAGGCCGAGACTGGCGTAGATCTTGGCTTTCCGGGTTGGGTCCGCTCTCACCAGGACCTCCACGAGGCTCCCCAGACTGCGCAGGGACACGGCCAGGCTGTCGCGGTCCAAGAGACGGGACCGGGCGACGGGGAGCCGGGTGAGCCTGTGTTGCAGCTCAGTCTCTCGACCTTGTTCCTCACCCATCCAGCTTGCGATGAGCACCGGGTCGGCGCCGGCCTCCAGAGCCGCGCGGTGGCGAGCCAGCTTCCGATCGCATTCGGCCATCTGCCGCTTGATTGCCTCGGCCTCGTGCAGTCCCGGGGACGGCGCTTCGTGCGCTAGTCGCAGGAGGCATCGAGATGCGCTTATCACAGGCACAACCACGGATCCGGCCGACTGTCGAGGAGATAGGCAAACGGTTCAAGTCCCCCCTCGTCGGTGTCTTGCCGAGATCGTATGGCTTGAGGTGGAGGCGGATGTTCTTCTGGTAGCTCGCCAAGGTGGAGGGTTCGAGCCTGAGCCCGGCCACCCACACGTCGAGGTACGCACCCAGGGTCTGCTTACTCGGCTGGACGAACTTGCCCTTGTCCACCTTGCCGAGGGCGTCGCGCAGGGCCTTCTGCGCGTCCTTCTGGGTGAGCCACGGCTGGTTGTTCTCATCGCGGCGGCGCAGGACGGGCTTACGGCTTGCGTCAGGCAGCGCGGCCGTGAAAGCAGGGTCGTCTTGCCGGCGCGCCCGTCGGCAACCGCAAGGGGCCGAGGCCGGTGTCCCGTCGATCTCCTACCTGTCGATGGTAGCCGCGGGTCAGGATGGCCTACCCGGCAGCGGACGGCCCGGCGGACGTGGCATTCGTACTGGACGTGGCATTCGTACCGGGGGTGGCCTGAGTACCGGAGGTGGCTGAGGTCGTGGGTTCGCGGGAGAAGCGGGCGCGGATCCAGCCGATGACGGAGGGCCCGCCCGCGAAGCACCACAGCGCGATCACCGGGTCGCAGATGGCGCAGCCGAACGAGGAGTGCTCGGCGAAGGGAAGGATCGGGGCGCCCTTGAGGTGGTGGATGACGTCCCACACGGTGTGCAGCAGCCAGCCGACGCCGATCCAGGCATAGCTGGTCAGCCCCCGGTAGGCGACGTACGTCATGACGATCGGCAGCACGAACTCCGCGTAACCGAGCCCGCCGCCGCTGAGGTAGGCGGCGCCCGCGCCGGCCACGATCACGGCGTTGACCGTGCGCCGGTGCGGCTCGGGGATCAGGGAGATGAGGGTGACGGCGATCAGGCCGATCAGGATCGGCATGAGGATGGACATGAGAGGCGGCGTACCGTTCTGCGAAACGTGAAGGGAAGGAGAGGGGGCGGCGCCAGACTAGGACGACCGCCCCCGCCGCCCCATGGGCTGAATCGACAATTTCCCACGGGTTCCCGCCACCGGCCCTCTCGTAGGCGTCGGCTCTCACCTTCGGCACCGCCCGGCCGGCCACGAAGGCCCGGGCGGGGCGTCCGGGCCGTCCCCCTCGACAACGCGGCTTCGACTGGGGGCCGGCGGTCCCGACGCGCTGCTTCCGGCGGGGGTCTGGGCGGTTCCCGACGTACTGCTTCGGGCGGGGCAGTGGCCGCTACGGTGTCCGTCATGCACACGATCGCCGTCTTGGCCCAGGACCACGTGGTGCCGGCCGACCTGGCCACGCCGGTCGAGGTGTTCGGGCGGGCCGCCCTCGCCGACGGGCGCCGCCCGTACCGGGTCCGGGTGTGCGCGCGGACGCCGCAGGTGACCAGCGAGGCGTTCACGATCGTCGCCCCGTACGGGCTGGAGGCGCTGCGCGAGGCCGACACCGTCATCGTGCCGGGCCGCTCGGAACCGGCCGCGCCGCCCGACCCGGAGGTGCTCGCGGCCCTGCGCGCGGCGGCGGCCGGCGGCACCAGGATCGCCTCCATCTGCGTTGGCGCCTTCACCCTCGCCGCGGCCGGCCTGCTGGACGGGCTGAGCGCCACCACCCACTGGACGGCGGCGCGGCGGCTGGCTGAGGCGTACCCGCTGATCGACGTGCGGCCGGACGTGCTGTACGTCGACAACGGCCAGATCCTCACCTCGGCCGGGGCGGCGGCGGGGCTGGACCTGTGCCTGCACCTCATCCGCCGCGACTTCGGCTCGGCCGTGGCCGCCGACTCCGCCCGGCTGTCGGTGGTGCCGCTGGAACGGGAGGGCGGGCAGGCGCAGTTCGTCTCGCACGCCCTGCCGCCGGTGCCCCGGGGCTCGCTGCTGGAGCCAGTGCTGGCGTGGATCGAGGAGCACCTCGCCCAGGAGATCACGCTGGCGGATCTGGCCGCGCGCAGTGGGCTGAGCGAGCGTACGTTCAGCCGCCGCTTCCGTGAGCAGACCGGCACCACGCCGCTGCAGTGGCTGCTGCGGGCCCGGGTGCGCCGGGCGCAGTTCCTGCTGGAGAGCACCGACCACGGCGTGGAACGGGTCGCGGCGCAGTCCGGGTTCAGCTCGGCCACCGCCTTCCGCGAGCGCTTCAAGCGTGTCGTCGGGGTCACGCCGCAGTCCTACCGCGCCTCCTTCAGATCCTCCGGTCCTCGTGCGGGCGGCGCCCGGAACTGAGGGAGGGGCAGACCGACAGATTCCGGGATCGGGTGCGGTGGCGGGCCTCTGACCACGTGCGAGCGCTGCCCAGCGCCAGCCCGGCCGGTGACGGCGAAGGAACCGGCACCGCTGAGGAGACCCTGCGCACGGCCGTGCACTTGGCGCAACGGGGCTGCTGGTCCAAGCCGGACACACCCGATACAAGGGCGCATGTGGCGCGCGACTGCGGGTAGTGAGTCCCGGGACTCCGCCCGGCTACCGGCGAGGAGCACCAATGGCCACCAGTGAACAGCATCGGCCGGAGATCGTCGTCGGGCTCGTGGCGACCCCGCCGGACTATCCGGCGCAGGTGGTTGCGCGGCTCACCGCCGATCTGCCCGACCTGCTCACCGAGCGGGTGGACCCGGACGTGCGGTGGACCGTCCGGGAAGGCTGGGGCGACGTGGCTCCCCGCCGCGATGGCGGCGTTGAGGCGCTACTCGACGATCTTGCCAACCGGCGTGCCGACGCCCGGTGGGACGTCGCGATCTGCCTGACCGACCTGCCGCTGCACATCGAGCGGGTGCCGCTGGTCGCGCAGACGTCCGCCCGGCGCCGAGTCGCGATGGTGTCCTTGCCCTCGCTGGGGCTGCGCCAGTTGCGAGCGGTCCGCGCAGCCGTTCCGGATCTCGTGGGCCGGCTACTCAGTGACGCTTCCGAGGAGCGGGTACCGCCGGCCGGCGGGGCACCGGCTGAGCTGGCCGGCCGGATTGCCGCCATTCACCGGGTGGTCGGCGAGGTTGATGCCGGGGAACTGGGCTACGTCGCCTCGCGGCTGATCGGCCGGGTGCGGCTGCTGACCGGAATGGTCCGGGCCAACCGCCCGGGGCGCGCCCTGCTGGGCTTGTCCAAATTGCTGGTCGGCGCCTTTGGTACGGCCGCGTTCGCGCTCACCACCAACACCATCTGGCAGATGGGCGATGCGCTCGGCGGACTCCGCCTCGCCGTGATCATGCTTCTCGGGCTGACCGCGTTGGTGGTCTGGCTGATCGTTGCGCACGACCTGTGGGAGAAACCGGACCGGGAGACACCGGCTGAGCTGGCCCGGCTGTTCAACGTGGGCACGATTCTCACCCTCACCCTGGCCGCAGCGGTGTCCTATCTGGTGCTGTTCGCCGGAACGATACTCGCCGCGGCGCTGCTGATCGACACATCCGTGCTGGAACAGATCTTGCAGCGGCCGGTCGATTTCACCGACTACCTGATCCTGGCCTGGATCATCAGCTCGCTGGCCACCGTCGGCGGCGCGATCGGCTCCGGGCTGGAGGACGAGGACACGGTGCGGGCCGCCGCTTACGGCTACCATCCCGAACCCGGCGGCTGGCAGGACGAGAAGGACGCGTAGTTCCCGCCCTGAGGCCAGCGCCCGGCCGGACCAGAGCGCTCGGCGACCTACCGTTGGATGCCGCTGTGGATGACCCTCAGGCGCTCGGCACGCGTCCTGGCTCAGGCGTCGGCGGGCGCGGTTGGGTCGGGAAGGCGGACACGGGCTCACCGCTGCCCCAGATTGGCGATGAGACCGACGGACACCGCGATAACGACGGTGCCGAAAAGGTAGGAAAGCAGGGCGTGCCCGAAGGCGACCTTCCGGATGCGGGTGCTGGCCAGCACATTGTCCGATACTCCGTAAGCCATCCCCACGGTGAACGCCGTGTAGGCGAAGTCGCTGTAGCTCGGCGGCTGCTCCTGCTGGAAGTCGATGCCTCCGTCATCGTCGACGTAGTACAAGCGTGCGTACTTGAGGGCGAAAACGGTGTTCGTCAAAGCCCAGGACAGGGCCACGGTCACCAAGCTCAAGATCACCTCGATCACGGCGACCGGATCCTGATCACTGCTCGGGCGGAGGAGCGCGGCCACGACGGCCGCGAGACTGGCCACCGCGCCGATCAGGATGCCCGTGTCGGTGGTGTGCGTCCCGCCTTCCTCTTCGGCGATGCGCTTGGTCCCCTCGTGGTCCTGCCACCAGCTGATCTGCCACACCCACGCCAGGACGAGGGAAACCGCCACATCCCAGGTGACGAAGAAGAACAGTTCAGGGGCGCCGAGGAGTGCGACGCCTCCGCCGGCCACGGCGCCGAGCAGGACGCACATCAAAACCCGCCGCAAGGAAAGTACTCGCTGTCCGCGACGCCCCTCCATTGCCCCCACCTGCACCAGATTGTCACGGGACGGCCCGACGCCACCCCTTCACCGCGCATCTCCGCATGCTCGCTGTCACTGCGGTACGGAACCCGATCGAGGTGGCCGCCGGCGAGGCACCAGCAACAGGCCGAATCTCGTCATAGCAGCAGGTCGAAGACACGGATGGTGCGTGTCCACTCCTCGCTCGCCGGGCTCTTGCGAGCGGGCTCTATGACTCTGATCGCCCTGGCGAGCGCCACGGAGAGCCCACCCGACACGGCAGGCAGCCGGGCCTCGGTATCTTCGCTGAGCGACAGATCGAGCGGAGGCAGCGCCGCGAGCTCCGCCAGGATCGAGGCCAGGTCCAGTTCCTCGTCCAGGTCCCGGAAGTCGTGCATGCTCTCCTGCAGTCCTTTGGTGATGGGCAGGTCCCAGGGCTGGATGATGTCCCGCGCGTTCGACTTCGCGGCGGCCTCGGCGACGACGAGCATGTCGTACAGTTTGCGGTTGACGAAGTCGCTGTAGCGCTTGAGGTCGGCCTTGTCCACGTCGAGTCCCGCGGCGGCGCGAAAGAAGTGCTCGAACCTGGAAACTGCGATCACGGGCATGTGGATCACCGTCTTTCCTGTTGATTCCCTGTGGCAGTGAATCTTTCGTGCACCATGCGGACCGCCATCGCGCCTTCACCGACCGCGGAGGCGACTCGTTTGACGGAGCCGCTGCGAACGTCGCCGACGGCGAATACGCCCAGGTGCCCTGTTTCCAGGGGAAGGGCGCCCCAAGGCGACGTGCCCTGGCCCGTGAGGACGAAGCCGCGGTCGTCCAGCGGGAGAGTTCCCTTGAGCCATGCAGTGTGCGGGTCGGCTCCGATGAAGGTGAACAGCGCGTTGGTCCGGATCTCCAGGAGTTCTCCTGTCCGCGTGTTCTGCGCGCGGACGGCCCGTAGTGTGCGATCTCCGAGTAGTTCGCGTACCTCGGTGTAGTACCTGATTTCGATGCTGGGAGCTCGGTCGATCTCGTCGACGAGGTAGCGGGACATGCTCGCGCGTACGTCGCCGCCGCGCACGAGCATGCATACCGAGGAGGCGTTCCTGGCCAGGTAAAGCGCCGCCTGGCCGGCAGAGTTCCCGCCGCCGACGATGACCACGGGCGATCGCCGGCACATGCGCAGCTCAAACGGTGTCGCCGCGTAGTAGACGCCGGATCCTTCGAATTTTTCCAGGTGGGGAACGTCGAGCTTCCGATAGCGGGCGCCGGTGGCGATGATCACGGCGTGGGCCCTCGCGGCGCACTCGCCCTCCACGATGACGCCGTAGTGGCCCTCACGCGGTTCCAGGCTGCCCACCTCGGCGGGGACGGTCAGGTGGGCGCCGAATTTGCCTGCCTGGATGACGGCACGCTCGGCGAGCTCGGCGCCCGAGATGCCAGTGGGAAAGCCGAGATAGTTCTCAATGCGGGACGAGGTGCCCGCCTGCCCGCCCGCAGCTACGGCATCGAGCACGACGGTTGTCAGGCCCTCAGAGGCCGCGTACACGCCGGCGGTCAGGCCTGCGGGTCCCGCGCCTACGACGATCACATCGCATACGGCGTCGCTCGACGCAGGGGCGGGCAGGCCGATGGTCTTCGCCAGTTCGGCCGGGGTCGGGTTGCGGAGCACCTGGTCGCCGTGCCAGATCACCACCGGGGTGTCGTACGGGGAGATGCGCAGCTCGCGCAGGAGCGCGTCCGCGGCTTCGTCCTCCTCCAGGTCGATCCACCGGTGAGGGATCCTGTTGCGTGCGGCGAATTCGACAAGCCGCCGGGCATCGGGTGAGTATCGGGAGCCGATGATGCGGAACCCGACGTCCAGACCGATCAGCAGGGAGCGGCGGGTCAGGTAGGCCCGCAGGATGAGGTCACCGAGCGCCGGGTCGCCCGCCACGAGCGTCCGCACCTCGTCGGCCGGCACGGCCAGCACCTCGCCGGGCTCCCGCACGACCGCAGTGACGAATGCGGCCTGGCCGGTGAGGAGGCCGAGCTCGCCGAGGAAACGCCCATGGCCGTGGACTGCGATCGTCCGCTGTTTCGCACCGTCCCCCTCGACCATGGCCACCTTGCCCCGCAGGATCACGATGAACTCGGGGGTAGGCTCGCCCTCCCGGTAGAGGATGTCGCCCGGCGACACGGACCGCCGCTCGCCGTGCAGGGACAACTTGGCGATCTGCCCCTCGTCCAGCCGGGGATAGGCCCCGCACAGGTCCGGTGTTTCCACGCTGGAGTGCTCTGTCATGACGGAGCTCGCACTGCGTCTTCGACCCACTCGCGCAACTGCGGCGCCGGCGCCGCGCCCGCGCGTTGCGCCACGACGCGGCCCTCGTGCAGCACCATGAGTGTCGGGACGGCCGTGATCGTGTATCGGCGGGCGAGGGCCGGAGAGCCGTCCACGTCGACTTTGACGAGTTTGAGCCGTCCCGCCATCTCGCGGGCGAGCTGTTCGAGTGCCGGGGTGACCATCCGGCAAGGCCCGCACCACTGCGCCCAGAAGTCGACCAGGACGGGAAGGTCGGCGCGCTCGGCGACCTCGGCGAAGGTGTTGTCGTCAGCCTCGGCGATCCACGGCAGCGGCCGGTGGCACACCCCGCACAGGGGCTTGCCTCGGTAGGCGTCCGGGACCCTGTTGGGTCTGCCGCAGTTGGGGCAGTTCACGGTGCGCATCTCAGGTCCTGGGCGGATAGAAGGTGACGTTCAGCTCACCCTTGTCGGCGCCGACCGTGATGGTCGACCCGTCGGGCACGTCGCCGGCGAGCAGCGCGCGTCCGATCCTGGTCTCCACCTCGCGGGCGATGAACCGACGCAGTGGCCGGGCACCGTAGACGGGGTCGTAGCCCTGGTTGGCGATGAGCCGGCGTGCGTCCTCGGTGACCTCCAGGGTGAGCCGGCGGCTGGCCAGGCGGCTTCTGATGTCGGCGAACATCAGGTCCACGATGCGCTCGATCTCGGCCTCGGTCAGCGGCTTGAACAGCACGATGTCATCGACCCGGTTGAGGAATTCGGGCCGGAAGTGCATGCGCAGCTCCCCCATCACGCTCTCGCGTGCCTGGGGCTTGATCTCCCCGTCGGCGGTGACCCCGTCCAGCAGGTGCTGGGAGCCGATGTTGGAGGTCATGATGACCACGGTGTTGCGGAAGTCGACCGTGCGGCCCTGCGCGTCGGTCAGCCGCCCGTCGTCCATGACCTGCAGCAACGTGTTGAACACGTCCATGTGTGCCTTCTCGATCTCGTCGAACAGCACCACCGAGTACGGCTTGCGCCGCACCGCCTCCGTGAGCTGACCGCCCTCCTCATAACCGATGTAGCCCGGAGGAGCACCGACGAGCCGGCTGACCGTGTGGCGTTCCTGGTACTCGCTCATGTCGATGCGCACCATGTTGTCCTCGGTGTCGAACAGGGCCTCCGCGAGTGACTTCGCGAGCTCGGTCTTGCCGACCCCGGTGGGTCCGAGGAACAGGAACGATCCGATGGGGCGCCGAGGATCCTTGACGCCGGAGCGAGCGCGGATGACGGCGTCGGCCACGAGCCGCACGGCCTCCTCCTGCCCGATGACACGTTCGTGCAGGATTTGATCGAGCTTGAGCAGTTTGTCCCGCTCCCCCTCCTTCAGCCGGGTCACGGGGATGCCGGTCCAGCGGGAGACGATGGACGCGATCTCGTCCTCCGTGACGACCTCGCGCAGCAGCCGGTGGCTGTTCTGCCGGGATTCGAGCCGCTCCTCCTCGGCGCGAAGCCGGCGTTCCAGTTCGGGGATCCGGCCGTGGCGGAGCTCGGCGGCACGGTTGAGGTCATAGGCGCGTTCGGCCTGTTCGGCCTCCCGCCGCACGCTCTCCAGCTCCTGCCGCAGGCTCTGCACCTTGCGCAGGGCCGACCGCTCGGCCTCCCACTGCGCCCGCATCGCCTCGGCCTCGGCACGCGTGGCGGCCAGCTCCTTGCGCAGCTCTTCCAGGCGGGACCGGCTCGCGGGGTCGTCCTCCTTGGCCAGCGCGGCCTCCTCGATCTCCAGCCGCATCACCTTCCTGGTGAGCGCGTCGAGCTCGGCCGGCATGGAGTCGATCTCGGTGCGGAGCATCGCACACGCCTCGTCGACCAGGTCGATGGCCTTGTCCGGCAGGAACCGGTCGGCGATGTAGCGGTGGCTGAGCGTCACCGCGGCGACGAGCGCGCTGTCCTGGATCTTCACGCCGTGGAAGACCTCCAGCCGCTCGCGCAGGCCGCGCAGGATCGAAACAGCGTCCTCGGCCGAGGGCTCGTCGATCAGTACCGGCTGGAACCGCCGCTCCAGGGCGGCGTCCTTCTCGATGTGCTGGCGATACTCCTGCACCGTGGTCGCGCCGATCATGTGCAACTCGCCGCGCGCGAGCATCGGTTTGAGCATGTTGCCCGCGTCCATGGCGCCCTCGGTCGCCCCGGCGCCGACCACCGTGTGAAGCTCGTCGACGAACAGCAGGATCTGGCCCTCAGCCGCCTTCACCTCGCTCAGCACGGCCTTGAGGCGTTCCTCGAACTCTCCGCGGTACTTGGCTCCCGCGACGAGCGAGCCCATGTCCAGGCTGAAGATGGTCTTGTCGCGCAGCCCCTCCGGGACGTCGCCGCGGGTGATCCGCTGGGCGAGTCCTTCGACCACGGCCGTCTTGCCGACGCCGGGGTCGCCGATCAGCACGGGGTTGTTCTTGGTCTTGCGGGACAGGATCTGGATCACGCGGCGGATCTCCGTGTCGCGGCCGATCACGGGGTCGAGCTTGTCCGCGCGGGCGTCGGCGACCAGGTCGCGCCCGTACTTCTCCAGCGCCTCGTAGGCGACCTCGGGCATGTCCGAGGTGACCCGCTGGTTGCCCCGGACGGCGGTGAGCGCCTGCAGGAACCGGTCCCTGGTCACACCCTGGCCGTGCAGCAGCCGCCCCGCCTCGGTCGCGGAGCCCTCCTCGATCAGGGCCAGCAGCAGGTGTTCGACCGAGACGTACTCATCCTTGAGCCGCCCGGCCTCCCGGTCCGCGGCGTCGAGCAGCCGGGCCAGGCGCTGGGTGAGGAACACCTGGCCGGGCGCGGCGCCCGGGCCGCTGACCTTGGGCCGGTGCGCCAGCTCCGCTTCCAGATCGGCGCGAAGAAGCTGCGTGTCGGCACCCGCCTGTTGCAGCAGCCGGGGCGCCAGCCCCTCGGGCTGGTCAAGCAGGGCCAGCAGGAGATGCTCCCCGTCGACTTCGGTGTGACCGTGCCGCAGCGCCTTGGTCTGGGCGTCGTGCAGGGCCTCCTGCGTCTTCTGCGTCATCCTGTTCGGGTCCACTCCAAGTCTCCCTAGCGTCGTGGCAAAGGGCCGCGCAGGGCGGCCTCGAGCTCCGCGATCCGATCGAGGAGGTCGATCACCACACCGATCGCGGCGTAGTTGATGGACAGGCCCTCGTGCAGCCGCTGAATGCGGGCGGCCGCCGTGACCTTGGAGGGGGCGAAACACAGCTCCCCTCTGGCGTCCCTGTCGGGCTCCAGCAGTCCGAGGGTCACCAACCGACGGACGATCTCCGGGTGCAGCCCCGTGGCCCGCGCGTAGGAGTCGAGGTCCAGCCGGGACGGGCGTACGAGTGCGTAGATCACGAGCGCCTCCTCGGGTCGAACCGCGATGCGGAGGCGAGCTGTTCGAACAGGCGTCGCTCCGTGTCGGTGAGCTTGGCCGGCACCATGATCTGGACTTCGGCGAAGAAGTCGCCCGCGGGGCCACTCGGGTTGCGCATGCCGCGCCCTCGCAAGCGCAGGCGACGGCCGCTGGACGTGCCCGGTGGCACTGTCACCTTCGCCTCGCCGCCTGGCGTGTCGATGGGCACCGTGGCTCCCAGTGCCGCCTCCCAGGGAGCGAGCGGCAGGGTGGTGTGGATGTCGCGGCCCTCCACGCGATACCGGGGATGGTCGGCGATCCGCACGATCAGGTGCAGATCGCCTGCCGGCGCTCCATCGCTTCCGCGCCCGCCCTGCCCGGCGAGCCTGATGCGCTGCCCGTTCGTGACCCCGGGCGGGATCGTGACGTCCAGCCGCCTGCCATCGGGGAGTGTGATGGTGCGACGGCCGCCGCGGTAGGCCTCCTCGACGGTCAGCGTGAGCTGCGCCTCCTGGTCTGCGCCCGGCACAGGGCCCCAGCGTCGCCTGCCACGGCCGCCGAACATGCCGCTGAGCAGGTCGTCCAGGTCAAGGTCCGCGCCGAAATCAACGCCCTGGTCAGGCGCCGACCGCCATGTGCCACCCGATCCGGCGCGCGTGCCTGCGCGGGCGCGAGCGTAGTCCGCGGGGTCCACGTCGGGCGGGACCTGGCGGAAGTCGTGGCCGAAGGCGTCGTAGCGGCGACGCTGCTCGGGGTCGGAAAGCACAGCATAGGCCTCCGAGATCTCTTTGAACTTGTCCTCTGCCCCCGGATCTTTGTTGACGTCCGGGTGGTAGGCGCGCACGAGCTTGCGATAGGCGCGCTGGATCTCGTCGGCGTCGGCATTCCTGTCCACGCCGAGTACCTCGTAGAAGTCCCGCCGTGCGGCCATCACTCCGCCTTCTTCGCGACGGCGACTCTTGCGGGCCGCAGCTGCCGCTCGCCCTCGCCATAGCCGGGCCGCAGCACCTCCACGACGGTGCCAGGCTCGACATCGGTCCGTTCGACGGCTGCCACCGCCTCGTGGCGCGCCGGATCGAACATCACGCCCGTCTCGTCGTATCGCGGGTAGCCCAGGCTGGCCAGGACGGAGACGGCCTGATCGCGCACCGCTCGCACGCCGTCGAGCACCGCCTTCGCGTCGCCGTCGCCGTCGCCCGCATGGCTCAGCGCGAGCTCGAGATTGTCCAGGACGGGCAGCCACGCGGCGGCGACCCTGGCGCGTTCCTCGGCCCGCAGCCGCTCGTTGTCGCGGGCGATCCGCTTGCGGAGGTTGTCCAGGTCGGCGACGGCGCGCAGCCATCGGTCCTCCAGCTCCACGAGTTTGGCGTCCGTCTCCGCGGACGCGGCGGCGGCCTCCTCAGGGGGCTCCCTCCGGCCCTCGGGTACGTTCTCGTGCATGTCAATCGGGCTCCGAGGTGGTGAACTCCGCGTCGATCACGTCGTCGTCGGCGCCGGGGGCGCCTTCCGCCCGGACATCAGGCGGCACCTCAGGCGTATCCGGCCGGACACTGGCGCCGAGTCCCTGGTACACCTGCTGGAGCTCGGCGCTGAGCGCCCGCAGCCGGTCGATCGGCGCCTCTTCCTTGAGCGCCTGGCGGGCGTCCCCGACGAGCTGCTCCGCACGTGCCTTCTCGTGCACGGGTACGCCGTCCCCGAGCTCCTGTAGCCGGCGCTCCACCTGGTAGGCGACCGAGTCCAGCTCGTTCCGCGCGTCGATGGTCTCCCGGAGCCGAGTGTCCTCGTCACGGTGCTGCTCGGCGTCCGCGACCATCCGCTCGATCTCCGACTTGCCCAGGTTGGAGCTCTCACTGATGGTGATCCGCTGCTCGGCCCCGGTGTCCTTGTCCCGGGCGGAAACGTTGAGTATGCCGTTGGCGTCGATGTCGAAGGTCACCTCGATCTGCGGCACCCCTCGTGGCGCGGGCCGGATGTTCTCCAGCCGGAAGCGCCCGAGCACCCGGTTGTCGGCGGCGCGCTCCCGCTCACCCTGCAGAATCACGATGTCCACGGCGCTCTGGTTGTCCTCCGCCGTGGAGAACGTCTCGGTCCGGCGGGCCGGGATGGTGGTGTTGCGCTCGATGACCTTGGTCATGAGCCCGCCGAGGGTCTCGACACCGAGTGAGAGCGGCGTGACGTCGAGCAGCACGACGTCCTGCACCTCGCCCTTGATGATGCTCGCCTGGATCGCCGCTCCGATGGCGACCACCTCGTCCGGATTCACCGTCATGTTGGGGTCCTTGCCCCCGGTGAGCCTGCGGACGAGGCTCTGGACGGCGGGGATCCGCGTGGATCCGCCGACGAGGATGACCTCGTCGATGTCCGCGGGCCTGAGCTTGGCGTCCTCCATCGCCTGCTCGACGGGATGGATGCAGCGTTCGACGAGGTCGGCGGTGATCTGCTCGAAGGTGGACCGCATGAGCGTGGTGTTGAGGTGCTTGGGTCCGGAGGCGTCCGCCGTGATGAACGGCAGGCTGACCGTGGTCTGGGTCACCGACGACAGCTCGACCTTGGCCTTCTCGGCCGCCTCGAAGAGGCGCTGCAGCGCCTGCGGGTCCTTGCGCAGGTCGATGCCCTGCTCTCGCTGGAACTCGTCAGCCAGATGATCGACGATCCTGCGGTCGAAGTCGTCGCCGCCGAGGTGCCCGTCGCCGGAGGTGGCGCGGACCTCGACGACCCCCTCGCCGATGTCCAGGATGCTGACGTCGAACGTACCGCCGCCCAGGTCGAAGACCAGCACGGTCTCGTTGGACTTCTTGTCCAGCCCGTACGCCAGGGCGGCGGCGGTCGGCTCGTTGATGATCCGCAGGACCTCGAGGCCGGCGATGCGCCCCGCGTCCTTGGTGGCCTGGCGTTGGGCGTCGTTGAAGTACGCCGGTACGGTGATGACCGCCTCGGTCACTTTCTCGCCGAGATACTTCGCCGCGTCAGCGGCCAGCTTGCGCAGGATGAGCGCCGAGACCTCCTCCGGCGCGTACTGCTTTTCGCCGACCTGGAAGCGGACGTCTCCCTGCGGCCCTTCGACGACGTCGAACGAGACAGCGTGGATCTCGCTCTCGACCTCGTCGTAACGACGGCCGATGAACCGTTTGGATGAGTAGATCGTTCCCTTCGGGTTCAGTATGGCCTGGCGTCGCGCGAGCTGGCCCACCAGGCGTTCACCCTCAGGGGTGAACGCCACCACGGACGGGGTCGTGCGTGACCCTTCCGCGTTGGGGAGCACGGTGGGGTGACCGTCCTCGGTAGCGGCGATCACCGAGTTCGTGGTTCCTAGGTCGATGCCTACTGCTTTCGCCATTGCTCGTTCGCCTTCCCAATGAGCTCATGGGCCCTGGCCGCGTGTTCGGAGTCGACGAGGACCTCGTACTTGTCGGCCACCAGGCCGGTCTCGGAGACGAAGTCCCGCCGTCCGCCGTGCGCCGCGTGCGCGATAACGCCGAAGATCGCCCCAGCGACCGCGCCCCACAGGATCAGGGCGACCAGGGACTCGGCCATGGTCGAGAAGATCCCGAAGAACAGGCCGACGAGCAGGCCGAACCAGGCTCCGCTCAGCGCGCCCCAGCCGGCCGCGCGGAGATGAGTCATGCGCGCGAGGACATGCTCCATCGAGCGCAGGCCCACGCCCACGATCAGCGTTCCGTGTACGGGGAACCCGTGATCCGACAGATAGTCGACGGTCTTCTGCGCCTCCTGGTACGTCTGGTAACTGGCGAGCCGTTCCTTGTTGGCGGTGACGGAACCGGCCGGCGCGACGGTCATGGCTCCTCCTCTCCCCGCATCAGGCGGCCACCTCGATGTGCCGGGGCTTGGCAGCCGCCGCCTTCGGAACGGTGATGGTCAGCACGCCGTCGGAAAGACGCCGCCCCTGCGGCGCATTGCCAGCAATGCCATCGGTCCCCCTACTGGGATTGGGGGGTTCGGGCTCAGGACTTACTGCTCTGACCCTTGTCGGCGCGCTGGGCGGTCACATCCCCCACACGTGTAGTTTCGGCGGCTCAGCTTTGCCTCTCATCGTGCGACCGGTCGGGGCTGACACGTTCCTGCTCCACCGCGAGGCGTGTGAGCTCGACACGGGAGCCGATGCTCAGCTTGCGGTAGACATGCCGCAGATGGAACGCGACCGTATGGACGCTGAGGAACATCTGCTCGGCGATCTGCCGGTTGGTCCATCCCTCGACGGCGAGCAGCGCGACGGCATGCTCGGTTTCCGTGAGGCTGCCCCAGCCGGAGGCGGGCCGCTGAGTGTGGTGCCAGTGGCGGCGGCGCACCCCCAAGTCGCGCAACCTCCGGCGGACGCGTGCCGCGTCCCTGGTGGATCCGATGTCATCGTAGATCGCCAAGGCTCGGTCCAAACTGGTGACCGCCTCCTGCTGCTCCCCGAGGGCCTTCAGCACCATGCCGAGATCCTCCTCGGCCGAGGCCTGCGCCCATTTGTCCTCGATCTGCTCGGCAGCGAGGGAGAGAGCCTCGCGATCGCCATCGAGCAGGCCCCGGGCGTGCGCGGCGGACGCGGCCAACATCGGGAGGCCCAAGCTGGCGCGACTGAGGGCCTCCGCCGTGGTGACGATGGACTCGGCCGTTGAACGGTCTCCCGCGCCCATGGCGACCCGCACCATCCACGCGCTCACCGTCGAATCCATGGCGAGCAGCGAAAACAGCTGGAGCGGGCGGGAGAGAGCCGTGAGCAAGGTCATCGCGCTCCGGGGGCCGTCAGACGCCTCGGTGACCTGGGCTGCCAGCAGGGCGTGCCGCGCGTGTGCTTCGCTCGATCCCTCGGCGGGGGCCGCGAGACGTCGCATTGCTTCTCGCAGGTCGCCCCGCCGGAGAGCGACGGCGGCGAGCACGCCGCTGGCCACCTCGGCGGCCAGCGGCATGTTGTGAACGGCGGCGAGGCTCAGAGCTATCTTCCCTGCGGTGACCGCACCGTCGAACCGGCCTGCGGCGAACTGGGCGCGAGCCTCCAATGCCGCGACGTCCGCCGCCCAGGCCAGATGGTCATGAACGAGCATTTCCGTGCGTGCCTGCTGGAGCATTGCCCGCGCCTCGTCGAGGCGGCGCACATCGATGAGCATCGCCGCGATGGTGAGACAGGATTCGTAGCGGCGTTCGCTCGGCCGGTCCTTGCTGGCCAGCCGCCAGGCGTCCTCGGCCAGCGCAAAGGCGTTCGAGAGCCTGCCCTCGTCCCGCTCGATCGTGGCGAGGGCGGTCAGCGCGGCGACCCTGACTGTTGGACCGTCCCCGGATTCGCCCTCGATGATGTCATTCGCGTATGCACCTACGTAGTCGTCATGCTGGCGGGTCATGGCATACAGCCTCACCACGACCGCGCGGTCGCGCACGTGATGCCAGCGGGCCGGGAGGGCCAGCACACTGTCGGCCTCGTGGATCGCCTCGTCGTCCCTGCCGGTCCGGTACATGATGTCCGACAGCAGGCATCGTAGTTCCGCCACGTTCTGTGCGAAGCGATTGTCGACGAGACGTTCCTGGACCATGTTCTCGGCCTCCTCCAGCCGTCCACCGGTGACCGCCGCGTGGACGGCAGCGGCCGAAGTGGTGAAACGGCCGCCCGCCGGTTCCAGGTCTGTGAGAGCGCCGAACTGGCTCAGCAGTGCATCCCGTACTGGCGGAGGAACCGATGTGGCGGTGACGCTCGCGACCAGCTCGTAGCGGAAGGCGAGCCCACGCCCGGTGACGTCGAGAATGCCCGCCGCCGTGACTTCCTCGATGGCGGAGAGCAACCCGGCCGGCGTGGTGCCGAGCAGCGACGCGGCCTGCTCGATCGGCAGCGGCCCGCCGAGCACGGCGGCGGTCTCCACCAGGCTTCGGGCCTGCCCGCTCAGGGTGTCGGTCCAGCGTCGCACCACCCCTCGCAGCCGGACGGGCACATGGGCATGAGACATGGCACCACGGGACGCGTCGAGGCGGCCTTCGTCGCGCAGGCCGGCGAGCAATTCGATGATCAGCAGAGGATTGCCCCCGGCACCGGCCACCAGCACACTCGTCGTCGGATCGGGCGCCCTCCCGAGCAGGTCCGTTGCCAGCTCCGTGACGGCCTCCGGCGAGAGCGGCGCGAGCTTCACCCGCGCGGCGCCGTTCCGCTCCAGGAAACCGAACAGGGAGGCGGCGCGGCCGTCGTTCTCGGCGGTCGAGCCGCTCAGCAACCAGCCGACGGGCCGGGTCGTCAGCCGGTCGTGTAGGGCGCGGACAATCTTCAGCGTCGCCGGTTCGGCCCGGTGCAGGTCGTCGAACACGGCCAGCACCGGCGCTCTGGCCCGCTCTTCGAAGGCCTTCGTCAGGCGGTCCAGCAGGTGCGTCGGTGAGCCGACGGACCGCGCCTCGAACGGGAGATCGAGGGACTGCAGCAGGAAGCCGCACGAAACGAGTTCGCCCCATTCTTCCACGCCGCCGCGGATCAGGCCGATGCCGTGGTGGGGAGCGACACCGGCGGCTTCGTGCAGCAGCCTGCTCTTGCCCGCCCCGGGTTCACCGTCTACGAGTAGCGTGCCGGTCCCGCCTTGTCGCAGCGTGCGAAGCAGCCCCTCGACCTGGCGCCATTCCCGTTCGCGACCCCGCATCTCGTTCCCTCCAATCGAGCGCTTTCCAGCGCAGGAGCGGCGAATCCCTTGCCTGTGGAGATCTTTTGCGCTCGGTCCACTACATGGCTTGGGGATGTGGTCCGGCGACGACTGGAGCCAAGGTTGTAGTGCCACAAGAGAACGCGAAGGGATGGACGAGATGGCGGAGACCGGTTATGCGCCGTTCAACCGGACCGTGGACAAGACGAACCGGGTCCTGCGTGAGATCGAAGAGGCGCACGGTTGGTCTGCTGAGCAGCGGAACCGATCCTACGCCGCCCTCCGGGCGGTGCTTCACGCGCTCCGCGACCGGCTGTCCGTCGAGGAGAGCGCGCACCTCGCCGCCCAACTGCCGCTGCTGATCCGTGGTCTTTATTACGACGGCTGGCGCCCGGGCGCGGTTCCGGTGAAGGTCAACCGTGAGGAGTTCCTCGACCGCGTGTCAAGCGGGGTGAACTTCGAATTCCACGAAAATACCGATGATCTCGTCAAGACGGTTTTGCAGGCGCTCAGGAAGCACATTACCGATGGCGAGTGGGAGGACGTGAAATCCAGCATGCCGAGGGACCTGGCTTCGGTGCTGCCCTAGCGGTCAGTCTTTCGCCGTCGGCGCAGGGCGCGGATGAGCCGGAGCGGCATGAGTCCCACCAGGGGGGCTCGCCTGCCGAGATCCTCCCGGTCCTCTTTGTCGAAGGCCTCGGCGTAGCGGCGGGCATCCTCGGCGGAGGCGTATCGTCTGGCGCCGCCTGCCTCGCAGCCTCGCTGGCACCGCCAGCTCATCGTCTCCTGTTCGCTGGTGAACCGGAACCGATGCCCGAGAACCCGACAGCGGAGCATGTAACCCACCGTACAGCGCAGCACGGCCGGGGCTGCGCTGATCCGCCATCCGTCGGTGTTAGGTGAAGGAGCCTTGACCATGACCACAGCGCGGCTTGGCACCGTTCGAACCGATATCCCCGCCCGCCTCGACCGCATGCCATGGGCCAGATTCCACTGGAAGGTCGTCCTCGGGCTCGGAACCGTGTGGATCCTCGACGGACTGGAGGTGACGATCGTCGGCGCGGTCGCCTCCCGCATGATCGAACGTGGCAGCGGCATCGTGGTGAACCCCGCCGACATCGGCACCGCTGCGGCCATTTACGTCGCCGGAGCGTGTATCGGAGCTCTCCTGTTCGGCCAGCTGACCGACCGTCTCGGCCGCAAGAGGATGTTCATGGTCACGCTCGGGATTTACATGGCCGCCACTGTGGCCACCGCCTTCGCCGTCCAGCCCTGGTACCTGTTCCTCATGCGCTTCCTGACCGGGATGGGCATCGGCGGCGAGTACGCCGCGATCAACTCGGCCATCGACGAGCTCATCCCGGCGCGCAACCGCGGCCGGGTGGACCTCGCCATCAACGGCAGCTACTGGGTGGGCGCCGCCATCGGCAGCGTCGCCGCGCTCGCCTTTCTCAGCCCGCTGTTCTCGCCGAGCCTCGGCTGGCGGCTGGCCTTCGCCATTGGCGGCGTCATCGGGCTCGCGATCATGGTCACTCGCCGACACCTCCCGGAGAGTCCGCGCTGGCTGTTCATCCACGGGCACGCCGAGGAGGCCGAACGGATCGTGAACCGGATCGAGGCCGAGGTCCGCGCGGAGACCCATCAGGAGCTTCCGCCTCCTGGCTCTGCGATCACCGTCCGGCAGCGTAAGGCAATCCCCTTCCGCGAGATCACCCGGGTGGCCATGGAGCGCTATCCGCGCCGGATGATCCTGGGCCTGGCTCTCTTCGTCGGCCAGGCGTTCCTGTACAACGCCGTCACATTCGATCTCGGGACGTTGCTGAACGGCTTCTTCGGCGTGACGTCCGGGAACGTCCCGTACTTCATGGCCGTTTTCGCGCTGGGGAACTTCCTCGGTCCCCTTGTCATGGGGCGCTGGTTCGACACCGTCGGCCGCATTCCGATGATCGCCGGCACCTATCTGGTCTCCGCCGCCCTGACCGCCCTGATCGCCGTGCTGCTCATGAACAAGGCGCTGACCACAGGCTCGTTCATGACCCTGATCGCGCTGACCTTCTTCGTGGCCTCGGCGGGCGCGAGCTCCGCCTACCTCACGGTGAGCGAGGTCTTCCCGATGGAGACCCGGGCCCTGGCCATCGCCCTGTTCTTCGCGATCGGCACCGCCATCGGCGGCGTCACTGGGCCGGCCCTGTTCGGCCAGTTCATCCACAGTGGCAACGTGAGCCTGGTGGCGCTCGGGTTCCTTATCGGAGCGGCGGCCATGGCCATCGGCGGCATCGCCGAGTTGCTGTTCGGCGTCCGGGCCGAGCAGCAGTCGCTGGAGAACATCGCCCGCCCGCTGACGGCGGAGGAAGAACAGATGGAGCCCGCCGAGCGCGAGTCCCTGCTCCGGGCCGAGCGCGAGTATGGCTTGAGCATGGAGAGCAGGCGCGAGGCGGCGGAGCACAGGGAGCGGACTCTCCTGCGCAGCAAGCGCCGAAGGGCTCTGGAGAGCGCCGGGGCCCGACGCTTCCGCCCAGGTCCCGGGACCAGGCTGTACTCGCCAGGCGCGATCGGCACCAGTGGGACGGCCAGCCGGCACGCTGCCATCGCCGAGGAAGCCCTCGATCGGGAGATCGACGAGGTGGCTCACGCGCTGGAACACCACGGCCCTGCGGATCGCGACACGCTCGCCGAGCACGTCCACGGCCGCAGGTGGGGACCGGGCCGCTTCCGCGCCGCCCTGCACCAGGCGGTCCGCGAGGGGAGGGTCCAGGAGTTTGCCCCTGGCAGGTACGGCGAGCCGGAGCGTTGAGCCCCCATCGGTGAGAGCGCCCGAACTGCTTGGCTATGGCCACCCCGCTCGGCATCGCGCCGTCTTCCGCACGGCGAGTCTTCGCCCACTGCCAGGCGAGGCGTTGGACGACACGACGGCCGCCACGAGCGCGACCGTGGCCACGGCACCCAACGGACACCGGTTCACACCGTTCCGCACTCACGAACAGCGATCAGGTCACCCGCACCCACACAGGCGATCGCGAATCATTGCCCAGCTATTCAGTGTTGCTAGATAGCGGTAGTCAGTGTTACTTTGTACCAGTAGTCAGCAACACCGAGTAGCTCTTCGGCGAAGACCCGTGAGCTCGTCGAGACGTTCATGGCCAACCACCCCCTCGGCCAGTACAGGACCCGCGAGCGCAACCGATTCACCGGCGCCATCGCGCGCGCCGTCGGCGAAGACACCGGACGACAAGACAGGACGGACTGATGACGACACAGCACGCCCCGGCCATCCAGGTGCATGGCCTGGAGAAGTCGTACAAGGATCTGCGGGTGCTGCGCGGCGTGGACTTCACCGTGACCCGGGGCAGCATCTTCGCCCTCCTCGGCTCCAACGGAGCGGGCAAGACCACGGCCGTGAAGATCCTGTCCACGCTGCTCAAGGCCGACGCGGGCACGGCCAGGGTCAACGGCTTCGACGTCGCCACGCAACCGGCGAACGTGCGGGAGTCGATCAGCCTGACGGGGCAGTTCGCGGCCGTCGATGAGCTCCTCAGCGGGCGGGAGAACCTGGTGCTGGTCGCCCGGCTGCGGCATCTCAAGAACCCGGGCAAGATCGCCGATGACCTGCTGGAGCGTTTCTCGCTGACCGAGGCGGGCGCGCGGAAGGTGGGGACGTATTCGGGTGGCATGCGCCGCCGCCTCGACATCGCGATGAGCCTCATCGGGAACCCACCGGTCGTCTTCCTCGACGAGCCGACGACCGGGCTCGACCCCCAGGCGCGTATCGAGGTGTGGCAGGCCGTCAAGGAGCTCGCCGCTCAGGGGACGACGGTGCTGCTCACCACGCAGTACCTGGACGAGGCCGAGCAACTCGCCGACCGGATCGCGATCCTGCACGAGGGCCGGATCATCGTGAACGGCACCCTGGCCGAGCTCAAGCAGCTGCTGCCGCCCGCCAAGGTCGAATACGTCGAGAAGCAGCCGACCCTCGAGGACGTCTTCCTCGCCCTCGTCGGCGCCGACAGCAAGCACCGCCACGCCGCTACGAACGCGTAAGGAACCACGATGAGCAAGCACTTCTTCGGCGACACCGCCGTCCTGCTGGGACGGTCCCTGCGCCACATCACGCGCAGCCCCGACACCATCATCACGACCGCGATCATGCCGATCGCCATGATGCTGATGTTCGTGTACGTGTTCGGCGGCGCGATCAACACCGGCTCGGTGTCGTACGTGAACTATCAGCTGCCCGGCATCCTGCTCATCACAGTCGCCTCGGGCATCGCCTACACGGCGTACCGGCTGTTCATGGACATGAAGGGCGGCATTTTCGAGCGGTTCCAGTCCATGCCGACCGCGCGGTCGTCGGTGCTGTGGGCGCACGTGCTGACCTCGCTCGTGGCCAATCTGATCTCGCTCGTGGTCGTCGTGCTCGTCGCCCTGCTCATGGGATTCCGCTCGGGGGCGGGAGTGCTGGCGTGGCTCTCGGTCGCCGGCATCCTGATCCTGTTCACCCTGGCCCTGACGTGGATCGCCGTCATCCCCGGTCTCACCGCCAAGACCATGGAAGGCGCGAGCGCGTTCTCCTACCCGCTCATCTTCCTGCCCTTTCTCAGCTCGGCGTTCGTCCCCACCGAGACCATGCCCGGCCCGCTGCGCGTCTTCGCCGAGCACCAGCCGGTGACCTCTGTCGTCAACGCCGTCCGTGCCCTGTTCGCCCAGCAGCCGGTCGGCACCGACATCTGGATCGCCCTGGCCTGGTGCGTCGGCATCCTCGTCGTCGCGTACGGCTTCGCCATGAACACCTACCGTCGCAAGATCTCCTAGGCCGCACCGGCGGGGGCCGTCTTGATCCCGGTCGGCGTGGCGGCCCTCCTCACGACGTGCCCTTCGAGCTCCACACAACACGCCTTATCGCGAGAGAAGGAAAGCTCATGACCGACTCCCCCCACACCCTCCCGACGATGCCGACCGCGCGTCAGTCCGGCTGTCCGTTCGATCCGCCCAAGGAGCTGATCGAGGCCCGCGAGCAGAGCCCGATCAGCCGCTTCCCCTTCCCCGACGGGCACCAGGGCTGGCTGGTCACCGGCTACGACCTGGTCCGGTCGGTCCTGGCCGATCCTCGGTTCAGCTCCCGCAGGGAGCTCATGAGCCACCACCCGACCATCGACTACGGCGGCATCGAGGTGCCTCCGGCGCCGCCCGGCGAGTTCCTCCTCATGGACGAGCCCCAGCACAGCCGCTATCGCAAACCGCTGGTGGGCAAGTTCACCGTACGGCGGATGCGGCTGCTCACCGAGCGCGTCGAGCAGATCACCGCCGACCACCTGGACGCCATGGAGAAGGCCGGGCCGACGGCAGACCTGGTGACCGCGTTCGCCAAGCCCATCCCCGCCATCGTGATCTGCGAGCTGCTGGGGGTGCCGGACGAGGACCGGGGCTTCTTCCAGGACAACATCGACAAGTTCCTCGGCGGGGAGGTCGGCGACGAGGAGCTGTTCGCGGCCTACACCGCGACCCAGCAGTACCTCGCCCAGCTGGTGGTGGCCAAGCGCGCCCACCCCACCGACGACGTGCTCAGCGACCTGCTCGACAGCGACCTGACCGACGAGGAGCTGCAGGGGATGGCCCTGATCCTGCTGTCGGCCGGGTTCGACACCACCGCGAACATGCTGGCGCTGGGCACCTTCGCCCTGCTGCAGAACCCGGAGCAGCTGGCCGCGCTGCGCGCCGACCCGGCGCTCACCGACCCGGCCGTGGAGGAGCTGCTGCGGTACCTGACCGTCGCCAAGCAGTTCCACCGGGTCGCGCTGGAGGACGTCGAACTGGGCGGCCACACCATCACGGCCGGCACCACGGTCATCCTGTCCCTCCACACCGCCAACCGCGACCCTGAACGCTTCTCCAACCCCCACGTCCTCGACCTCCGGCGGCAGGACGGCGGCCACCTGGCCTTCAGCCACGGCATCCACCAGTGCCTGGGCCAGCAACTGGCCCGCGTCGAGATGCGCGTCGCGTTCCCCGCACTGGTCAACCGCTTCCCCACGCTGCGCCTGGCCGTACCGGCCGAAGAGGTCGCCCTGCGCCCGGAGACCGCGGACATCTACGGGGTCAAGAGCCTCCCGGTCACCTGGGACGTGTGACCACGAACCCATGACAGGCGAGCCGGCGTACGGGCCACCCGCCACCGTCGTGGCTGCTCGCCTGCGGCCCCCATACTCGGTACTACGAAGTACCAGGAGAACCGAAGAGGACCCACGATGCACGACCTGACGGAGATGCTGAAGGGCACGCTTGAGGGCTGCGTGCTCGAAATCATCGGCAGCGAGGAGACCTACGGGTACGCCATCACGCGCCGGCTGAACGAACTCGGCTTCGCCGACGTCGTCGAAGGGACGGTTTACACCATCCTGCTGAGACTGGAGAAGAACGGGCTCGTCCAGGTGACGAAACGACCGTCCGGACTGGGTCCGCCGCGCAAGTTCTATGCGCTCAACGACGCCGGGCGCAAAGAACTCGCGACGTTCTGGGCGAAATGGGATTACATCACATCACGGATCGACAGGCTCAAGGAGGGCGGCAGATGAACTTCTGGGAGACCATAACCGGCAGCGATCTCACCAGGGAATGGAAGGCGTTCGAAGCCCGGGCCCAGGCATTGCCGGCCGACTACCGGGCGGCGTGGGAAGAGATCAAGGGTCATCTTTCTCTCTACTCGGACTTCACCGGCCGCAACCTGATGCCAATTCTCGACGGTGCTCTGGGGCTGCTCGAAGAGACGGCGTCCGAGGGGCAGAGCATTCACGAGGTGCTGGGTGACGACATCCAGGGTTTCTGCGCGGCGCTGGCCGGCGGAGAAGGGGCTCGGAGCTATCGCGACCGGTGGCGCGAGCAGCTGAACAGGAACGTCGCAAGGAAATTGGGCCGGCTAGGAGGCTGACGTGGGCATCCAGGACATCATCGAGGGCAAGAAGCAGTGGCGGGCGCACATGGCGCGGGTCAAGGCGCTCCCGCCCGACTACCAGATCGTCTACAAGGAGATCCAGAGGTACTTCTTCAAGGTAGGGCCGATCGACTTGCATGACGGGACCCTGCTCTCCGGGATCGTCGACTTCTTCGAGGAGGGCGTCGCGGCCGGCAAGGGGGTTCTGGAGCTCATCGGCACCGACGTCGCCGCCTTCTGCGACGACCTGGTGAAGGACTCGCCCACCTACGCGGACATCTATCAGGAGTCCGTCAAGGGGCAACCCGGCACGGCCGAGAAGTAATACCCGGAACATCGGACCCCTGACCGTCGAAAGCCTCTCCGGCATTACCGCGGCAAGCCGTGCGGTGCTGTGGATGCCAGTCGTGCCGCCGGTGGTAGTGGCGCGTGCTGAGGGCAGGCTTCGAACGCCTGGATCACCAACCCGGCGAAGCGTCGGGAGGCCGAGACCTGGGTGGCGGCCGATGTGGCGTGGATCCCCTTGTTGGCCATGAGTATGAGAATCAGGTCGTCCAGGACGAAGTCGGGCCGCAGACGTCCCGCTTTCTTGGCTCGCTGGGCCAGCTCGGCGACTGCTCGCACCGTGTACTCACGGCCCGCGGCGACATCGGTCACCCCTGGGAAGGTCGACAGGAAGGCTTCGGTGAAGCCCCGATCGCGGGCGTGCAGCTCACAGATCTTCTCGATCACCAGGCACAGGCCACGCCACGGATCAGGGTCCGCGCACCCCTCGTCGACAATGGCGCGGCATGCGTGCAGCTGGTCCGCGAAGGCATCGGCGACCAGCAGCTGCTTGGTCGGGAAGTGACGGTACAAGGTGGCGGGTCCCACCCCGGCACGCCGCGCGATCTCCCGCATCGGCACGTCCAGGCCGCCGGCGGAGAACAGCGCCCGGGCCGCGTCGAGGATGCGTTCGCGATTGTCCAGCGCGTCGGAACGACGGGTATGAGGCAAATGGTCGGCCACCACTCTCACTTTACCTAAACGGACGGGGGCGTCCGTTAACGTCCAGGACGTAGGAGCTCGACCAGCCCCTTCCCGCCAGGCGGCGATCGGTGGCGGATGTGGTGAAGGATCGCGCGTGAGCGGTCCGAGAACATGGAGACGACATTGAAGGCAATCGCCATCCGGACGTACGGAGTTCCTGAAGGTCTGGCCGTTGTCGACCTGCCGGTTCCCGTACCCGCTGCCGGGCAGGTGCTGATCGCCACCGAGGCGGTGGGCGTCGGGGGTGTCGACACCGTGATCCGAAGCGGGGCTCTGGCCGCCTACGGCTTCAAGGAGGGCCACATCCCCGGTGGCGAGGTGGCGGGCACCGTGACTGCCGTCGGTGACGGCGTCGACGCGTCGTGGATCGGCCGGCGGGTGTGGGGCTTCACCGGCACCGGCGGAGGCTACGCCGAACAGGCCGTCGCGCCGGTCGAGGAGATCCTTCCCCTGCCCGGTGGCCTGTCCGCCGTCGACGCTGTGACGCTCGGCAGTTCCGGTGTGGTGGCCCACTTCGGGCTGCGCCACGCCCGTTTCGCTCCCGGGGAGACGGTCTTGGTGCGTGGCGCGGCCGGCAGCATCGGGATCATGACGGTACAGCTCGCCGCTCGCGGTGGTGCCGCCGCGGTGGCGGTCACGACATCGTCGGCCGAGCGCGGCGAGCGGCTGCGCCGTCTCGGCGCGACCCATGTGCTGGACCGCTCCGGCGACGGCGGGGAGGGGGCTCCCGCGGGCTATGACGTCATCATCGACGTTGTGGCCGGTGAGCACATGCCGTCGTTCCTCGACCGGCTCAACCCGAACGGCCGCATGGTGGCCGTGGGCGCTGTCGCAGGTCTGCCGCCCGCGGACTTCGGCATGAAGATCATGGCGGCGTTCCAGAAGTCGATGTCCTTCGCCACGTTCAGCGCGGCCACCGTCAGCCCGGCCGATCGGGGTGCGGTGCGCGGCGAGCAGTTCGCCGCAGCCGGTCGCGGCGAGATCGAAACGGTGGTGCACGAGCTGCTGCCACTGGACGGAGCCGTGCTGGCGCACCAGAAGATGGACGCGGGTGAGGTCTTCGGCAGGATCGTGCTGGCACCGTAGCCCCCGCGACCCGGAAACGGGGGCGGCCCGAGGACATCTCGCTGACGCCACGCGCGATCAGAGGTCGTCAGCGATCCTCAAGGGTGCCCGCGCCTGGAAACGAAGATGCAGAAGGGGTGTCCAGCCAGGTCGGCGTACACACGCAGGGGCTCCTCGGCGTCGTCGATACGGTCCAGCAGGAGCCGGCCGCCGAGGCGCAGGACGCGTTCATGTTGTGCCCGCAGCTCCTCGACCGATGTCACGGTCAGGTCCAGGTGCGACTGCTGCGGCACCCGGCCCTGTGGCCATGTCGCTTCCGGCAGCTCGTCGACCTGCTGGAAGGCCAGCTGGGGAGCGCCGTCCGGGGTCCTCAGCACCAGCCAGTCGCGGCCCCGCTCGTCATCGCCCGTCGGTTCCGGCGGCTCATCGCCGGGCCGGTAGACCAGGCCCAGCAGGGACCGGTAGAACTCCGCCAAGGCCCTGGCATCGGTGCAGTCGAGCACCACCTGACACAGCCTGAGCCCGCTGTCCTGATCGGCCACTCGAACCCCGCTCCCTGTGGTCATTCCGGCCTCCGCCGTCCTGCCCTCTGCACGCGGCGCCAGGGGTTAAACGTGCAGAGCGGGTTCGCAGTGGTCGTCGATCCGTTCGCTTTGCCGTCCGTGCGCCGGCCGGCCTCTAGGCGGTGATCTGGACACGCCGTAGTGCGTCGGCCAGCCGCTCCGCATCCGGTTCGCCGTCGGCGAGCCAGGCGACGTAGCCGTCGGGGCGGACCAGGACGGCGGCCCTGCCGTAGCGCTCCGCCCAGCGGTTCTCGACGTCCGTCAGCTCGGCATCGGTCGCCCGGGGGCCGACGCGGTGGGCACGTACGCCGTCCACCTTCTGCGCGGCGCGCGCCCATGCCTCGCCGCCGGGCCCGCACAGCAACGTGAAGGCGTCATGGAACAGGTCGTGGACGCCGATGCGCCGCCCGTCACGGTCGAGCCAGAGGTGCGGGGCGCGGACACCGGGCCGGGCCTTCGGCTCGACCTCGTCGCCGAACACCGGGCCGGGTCCGGGGCCGATCATGGCGGCGGAGGTGTAGCGCTGGCCGAGGATGCAGATCACCGGGTCGACCGGGTCCTCCTCGGGGGTGGGGCCGAAGCGGGCGGCCTGGCTGCGCACGGTCAGGTCGGCGAGCTCCAGGGCGACGGGACGGCGCTCGGCCTCGTAGGTGTCGAGCAGCGCGTCGGAGGCCCGCCCTTCGAGCACGGCGGCCAGCTTCCAGGCCAGGTTGTGCGCGTCCTGGACCGCCGAGTTCGCGCCCATCGCCTGGGCGGGCGGCCACACGTGGGCGGCGTCGCCGACCAGGAAGACGCGGCCGGAGCGGAAGCGGTCGGCGACGCCGACGGCCTCCGTCCATGACGCCTTGCTCACCACCTCCACAGGCACGTCGCGGCCGATGAGCCGCTTCGCGGCGGCGAGGCAGCGCTCGTCGGTGAAGTCGGCGGGCGATTCGGTGCGCGGGTCGTACGCGAGGGACAGGCCCCAGTGATCGCGGAGAGCGTGCGTGGTGAAGGCTCCCATGGCGCCGGTGCCGGGGTCACCGATGATCCAGAACAAGGCGCGCCTGGTGAGGATGCCCGACAGGTCGGCGCGGATGACGAACGTGACATAGTGCCGCAGCTCGCGCAGGCCGGGGCGGGCGATGCCGAGCTGCTCCCTGATGCCGCTGTGGTAGCCGTCGGCGGCTATGACGTACTGCGCCCGGACCGTGTGCGGCTCGCCGGTGGCCAGGTCGCGCAGTTCGGCGGTGACGCCGCCGGCGTCGGCCGTGATCGACTCGCAGCGGGTGCCGAACCGCAGCTCGGCGCCCTTGCTCCGGGCGGCCTCGATCAGGATCGGCTCGACCGTGCTCTGGTCGGCCAGGCAGAACTCGCCCGCGGTGAGCTCGGGCAGCGCGCGGGGGAATTCCTCGTCGAAGATCCACTGCCAGTCGTCCGCCAGGCTCGCGCACCTGGCGACGCCGGCGTCGCCGTCGAAGGGGCGGCCCGCGTCCTTGATGAGCTGGTCCAGGCCCAGCGGGCGGTAGATCTCCAGCGTGCGGGTGTTGATGCCTCTGGCGCGGCCGAAGAGTGAGACACCGCTGTGGCGGTCGGCGAGCAGGCAGGGAACGCCCTGGTGGGCGAGGAAAAGCGCGGAGGCGAGGCCGGCGTACCCGCCGCCGACGATCAGTACGGGGGTTTCTCTCATGGTGTTTATAGTTACAGCGACACTAGTTACGCGTCAACTAGTAACGCTGGGGATAACATCAGGCCATGGCTCTTGACCGCGGTTCTCCGCTCGCCCTCACAGTGCTCGCCCTGCTGCGCCAACAGCCGCTGCACCCGTACGGCATCCAGCGCCTGCTCAAACAGTGGGGCAAGGACGTGGTGGTGAACGTGGGCCAGCGGGCGAGCCTCTACCGCACGATCGACCGGCTGCAGGAGGGCGGCCTGATCCAGGTCCGCGAGACCGGCCGCGACCAGCAGTACCCGGAGCGCACGGTCTACGAGATCACCGACGAGGGCGGCCGGACGCTGTACCGCTGGCTCGACGAGATGCTGAGCGCCCCAAGACAGGAGTTCCCGCAGTTCCCGGCGGCATTGGCCACCGCGCTCCTGCTCGCGCCCGACGACCTGGCCGAGGCGCTGGAGCGGCGCGAGCGGGCGGTCGCGAAGACGCTGGCCGGGCTGGAGGAGATGCTGACGGCCGAGGACGACCTGCCGCGGATCGCGGTGCTGGAGATCGAGTACCTGCGCGAGGTGACGGCGGCCGAGGCCCGGTGGCTGCGCGGGGTCGTCGAGGACCTGCGTGCCGGGCGGATCACCTGGTCACGGGAGTCTCTGGAGAAGGCGGCGGCGCGACGGGAGTGACCTTCCCGGCGGCGACGCCCGCTTCGTCGCCAGCGGCCCCGGCCCGGCCCCTCGGTACAGCGGTGGACTCTCCCACCGCGGGAGAGTCCACCATGTTGGCGTGCGCCCGCACAGGCACGCGATGCCCGGACCATCACCCTGACGACCCGGCTGATCATCCCCGTTGAGGAGAGCATGGCATGACGAAGGTGAGAGATGTCGATGCCCGCGGTACGCAGCACTGCGAGACGACGGCTCTGGGGGTGCTGCTGCGGCACCAAGGAGTCGATCTGTCCGAGCCCATGCTCTTCGGCCTGGGCTCCGGCCTGTCCTTCGTCTACTGGGACAGCAAGGGCATGGACTTCCCCTTCCTCGGCGGACGGGTCAAGCCTTTCGACCTCACCAGAAACCTGGCCACCAGGCTCGGGCTGGAGCTCGTGGTCCGGGAGACCGCCTCCCCTCGCAGGGCATGGGAGAACGTGGCGGCCCCCATCGACGCCGGCCACCCCGTCGGGCTGCAGCTCGACAGCTACCACCTGGACTACTTCGGGTCGAAGGTGCACTTCGGCGGTCATGTCGTCGCCATGTACGGCTACGACGACCACGACGCCTACCTGGTGGACACCGACCAGCAAGGCGGAGCGGTGTCCACCAGCCTGACCAGCCTCGCCCTGGCCAGGGCCGCGCGCGGCCCGATGACGGCCAAGCACCGGTCCTTCACCCTCACCGCTCCGACGAGCCTGCCTTCCCCGCGGGACCAGGTCATTCCTGCCATCACCGCCTGCGCCGACGCCTTCCTCGACCCGCCCATCGCCAACCTGGGTCACCGTGGGATCGACAAGGCCGGCAAGCTCGTACGCACGTGGCTCCAGCGGGCCGACGACCCGCAGCGGGACCTGCCGCAGGCCGCCCTCCTGATGGAGAAGGCCGGCACCGGCGGCGCCCTGTTCCGTAACCTCTACCGAGACTTCCTCGGCGAGTGCGTCCAACTCCTCGACAGCAGCCACCTGCGCACCGGCCACGGGCTGTACACCGAGGCGGCAAGCCTGTGGACGGAAGCCGCGGCACTGATCGCGAAAGCCGGTGAAGCGGGCGATGCGCAGTACCTCGTACAGGCGGGCGACGTCCTGGGCGATATCGCACGCACAGAGCGCGCGGCGATGCAGGCGCTGAGCTGCCTGGGGAGATGAGCTGACAGCTTCTTTCCGCAGCGCGCCCGCTCGGGAAGGGTCAGGCGATGGGGCCGAGGTAGGTTCCGCCGGAGACGTCGATGGTCTGGCCGGTCACCCAGCGGCCCTGCGGCCCGGCCAGGAAGGCGACGACGTCGGCGACGTCCTCCGGCTCGCCGAGCCGTCCGAGTGCGGTGATCGCCTCCAGTCCGGCGACCACCTCGGGGATGGAGGTGTAACCCGCGGTCATGTCGGTGCGCACCGCGCCGGGCGCGACCGTGTTCACCGTGATGCCGCGCCGGCCCAGCTCGTTGGCCAGCGAGGGGGCCATCGACTCCAGCGCGGCCTTGGTGATGGTGTAGCCGATCTGCGTGGAGACCGCGAAGCGGCTGGCGGTCGAGCCCATGTTGACGATGCGGCCGCCGTCGTTCAGCAGCGGCAGGGCCCGCTGGATCACGAAGAACGGCGTGGTGACGTTGATCGCCAGCAGCATGTCCAGCTCTTGCGGCGTGACCCGCGCGATCGGGTTGCCGGAGCCGATGCCCGCGTTGTTGACCACGATGTCCAGGCCGCGCCCCGCCAGCCCCGCGGTCAGGCCCTCGAAGAGCCGGTCCACCTCGCCGTCCTCGCCGAAGCGGGCCCGGACGGCGAACGCGCGGCCTCCTGCCTCCTCGATACGGGCCACGGTCTGCTCGGCCGCCTCCTCGTTGCCGCCGTAGTGGACGGCGACCTCGGCGCCCTCGGCGGCCAGCCGCAGCGCCACCGCCCGGCCGATGCCCCGCGAACCACCCGTGACCAGCGCCGTCTTGCCTGCCAGGAAACCCATGTCAGCTCCTCAGATGCGGGGCCGGTCCTCGGTGCGGACCCGGCCATGGGTCAACCGTGGCGTGGGCGGCTCACCACACGCTCACCAGCCGCTCACCGGCACGCTGACCGGCCACGCTCACCAGCCGCTCACCGGCCACACCGCCGGGGCCGCCTGTGCGGCGGCTGCCCGGCTGTGGCGCCGGTACTCGGAGGGCGTCAGTCCGACCAGCGTCCGGAAGCGGCGGGCGAAGTACGTCGGGTCGTCCCAGCCGACGGCGGCGCCGACCCGGGCGGCCGGCAGGGTCGAGTGCGTCAGTAACGTGGCGGCGCGCTCGGCCCGCAGCCGAGCCAGGAAGCCCAGCGGCGTCAACCCGACGTACCGTCCGAACAGCCGGCCCAGATAGGCGGGATCCAGGTTGACCGCCCGGGCGAGATCGTCCAGCCGCCACGGCCGGGCCGGATCGGCCTCCAGGCGGGCGACGGTGGCGGCGACGGCGGGGTGGACGACGGGCTCGGCAGTCTTCCGTCCGGGGTCCCGGCCGTCGGCCAGGATGCCGAGCACGGTGACCAGCCGGCCCAGCACGCGGCCCGGCCGGCTCTCAGCGCCTGCGAGGTCCCGTTCGAGCAGGCTGATCTCCGTGATGGTCTCCTCGGCGGCGGCCGGATCGACGGCCGTGACCGCGACGCCGTGCGTGCCGGATGCCACCGGATCGGTCCACAGCATCCGGCGCAGCATCGGGATGTCGTACAGGGCCGCCAGCTCGGCTCGTAGCGCCTGGGCGGACAGGCAGCAGTTGGCGACGGTCAGGTCGCTGCAGTCCCGGAAGCCGTGCCAGGCGCCGGGGCGGAGCACGATGACCTGCCCGCGCCGCAGCGGGTGCTCGCCCTGGCTGGTCACGTGCCGGCCGTGACCGCTGCCGATCACCGCGATCTCGAGGAAGTCGTGCGCGTGCGACTCGATGTCGAGATCCACCTGGTGAACGCCGCCCAGGACCGGGCTCCCGGCGAACAGCGCGTGCTCGTGCAGCGTGGCAGGCATGTCGGGATCGTACGACTGCTCGTCGGGATCGGCCTAGCCCATGGCGGCACCCAACGGCGACGCTTGCGGTAGCCCAACGGCAGGACCATGGAGGTCATTGATGGACACGACCACGATCGAGCAGTCCGGCAGCGACGTCGACGCCGACGGCCGGGTGTCGGACGAGCTTGTGACGGCATACCGCGAATCCGGTTTCGTACGAGTACGAGGCGTCCTCGACCCGGGCGAGGTGGAGCGCTTCCGGGCGAGCGCCGAGGCGTTCCTGGAGGCGCATCGCGCGGAGAGTCTGGAGAAGCAGGGCGTCTTCAGCCAGCTGGTCAACGTCTGGCAACGCGACCGCACGCTGCGCGAGCTCACGTTCCACCCGCGGCTCGGCCGGATCGCCGAGCAGCTCGCCGGGTTCTCGCTGCGGCTCTGGCACGACCAGATGCTGGTCAAGGAGCCGCACAACAACGCCGCGACCGAGTTCCACCAGGATCGGCCGTACTGGCCTCATGCGGGTGACCGGCTCCCGCTGTCGGCATGGATCGCGCTGGTCGACGTTCCGCCGGAGCGCGGCTGCATGACCTTCCTGCCGGGCACCCAGGATCGCACCGGCCTGCGCCCGCAGGACCTCCACCACGAGGAGGACCTGTTCACGATGGACCCGTCGCTGCGCTGGATCCCCCGCGTCACCGTGCCGCTCCGCGCCGGCGACTGCACCTTCCACAGCGGCTACACCGGCCACATGGCGCTGCCCAACCGCACCGACCAGGCCCGGCTCGCGCACGTCACCATCTACATGGACGAGGCGACCCGCTACAGCGGGGGCGAGCACATCGTGACCGACCCTCTCGGGCTCGCCGCGGGCGACCGGTTGGACGGCGGCACCTTCCCCCGCCCCTGGGCCTGATCCGGCCCGGAGGTGACCGCGCGCCGGCCGCGCAGGGTCGCCGCCGGCGCCGACGGCTCGATCACGCGGTGCGGACGGCCTCCTCCAGGAAGGCGCGGACCTCCTCGGCCTCCGGAACGCCGAGCTCCCCGTAAAGGCCGAGAGCCAGCCGGCCGTGCTCGCGAGCCTGCTCCGCGTGCCCGAGCGCGAGGTGGGCGCGCGCCAGCCCGTCGTGAGCACGCGCCTGCTCCGGCCGGTTGCGGGTCCGGTCGGCGAGCGCGAGCGCGGCCGTGTGCTCCTCGACCGCCCGGGCCGGGTCGCCCGCCGCCTCGGCCAGCCCGTTGAGCGCGGCCGCCTCGTCGGCGGTGTTGCCGAGCCTGCGGTAGAGGGCCGCGGCCTGCTCGTGGCGGGTGCGTGCCTGGGCGAGCTCGCCCTGATGCCGGAGGACGACGCCGAGATGGTTGAGGGTCACCGCCGCCCCGGCCGGGTTGGCGACCTTGCGGTGGAGCGCCAGCGCGAGGTCGAGATGGCGCCGGGCCTCCTCCGGACGGCCGGCGCGGTCCAGGACGAGGGCGAGGATGCCGAGCACGTGGGCCTCGCCCCAGGTGTCGTTGCCGATCCGAGTGAGGTCGAGCGCCTGCTTGAGGTACTGCTGCGCCTGCGCGTCCTGCCGCCGGCGCCGGGCCACGTTGCCCAGCGTGAGCAGGGCCCTGGCCCGTTCGTACGCGTCCTCGCAGGCGTCGAGCGCCTGGCGGGCGTGCTCCTCCGCGCGCTCGTACTCGCCGAGCCGCCAGTACGTCCACGCCAGGTCGGTGAGCGCTCGCGCCTCGAACTCGCGGCGGCCCAGCTTGCGGCTGCGCTGAAGCGACAGGGTGTGGAGGGTGATCGCGTCGTCGTGGTGCGCCTGCCGGTCGAGGTAGGGGCGCATCGCCAGGGCGAGCATGCCCAGGCAGATCTCGGGTCCGTGGACGGCGGTCGCGATGATGTTGGAGCGCTCGGCGTCTAGCCAGGCGATCGCCTCCGCGGCGTCGCGGCCGGGGGCGATCGGGGAGTCCGGCTGGGGGATGCCCTCCCGCTGGCTGAGGCTGTCCGGGAACAGCCGGTCCACCGCCGCGCGGGAGCGGTGCAGGTAGTAGGTGAGCAGCCGCAGGACGGCGCCGTCGTCCTCGGCGATCGAGCGCGCGTGCTCGCGGAGCAGGTCGTGGAAGGTGTATCGGCCCGGTTCGAGCTGCAGGAGCATGTGGGCGTCGAGGAGGGCTTCGAGCAGCTCCTCCGCCTCCTCCTCCGAGATCCCGGCCAGCGCGGCCGCGCCGTACGGGTCGATGTCGCGCCCCGGCACCAGCCCGAGCAGGCGGAACATGCGCTGCTCGGCCTCGTGGAGCTGCTCGTAGGAGAGGATGAAGGCCGCCGACACCCCGTCCAGGAGCCGGCGATGGTCCCGCAGCCGGTCCGCCAGGTAGGACACGGTCCAGCGCGGGCGGTGCTGGAGGCGGGCGGCCGAGATGCGGATGGCCAGCGGGAGGTGCCCGCACAGCCGCAGCACCTCGCGTACGGCGTCCGGCTCGTGGTGAGCGCGTTCGCCCACGATGCGCTCGAACAGCTCGACGGCGTCCTCCTCACCCAGCACGTCGACCGACAGGGCGTGGGCGCCGTCCAGGTCGACGAGCCGCCGCCTGCTGGTGACCAGGACGAGGGTGTCGGAGTGTCCCGGCAGCAGGGGACGTACGTGCTCGGCGTCGAAGGCGTTGTCCAGGACGGCCAGCACGCGGCGATCGGCCAGCTCGGCGCGCCAGAGGGCGCTCCGCTCGACCAGCGTGACCGGGATGCGGTCGGCGGGCACCCCGAGCTGGCGGAGGAGGGCCTCCAGCGCGGCGGCGGCGTCGACCGGCTCCCGGCCCGCGGTGTGGGCCTGGAGGTCGATGAACAGCCGGCCGTCCGGATAGTGGGCGGCCAGCCGGTGGGCCACGTGGACGGCGAGCGTGGTCTTGCCGATCCCGGCCATGCCGTCGATCGTGACGACCGCCGGCCCGCGGTAGTCGTCCACGAGCCGCGCCAGCTCGGCGGACCTTCCGGAGAAATCGGGAATGTCGTAGGGCAGGAAGGTGGAGCGACGCGGCGGCCCGGAGCCGACCGGCGGCGCGCCGGCCGGCCGCAGGGCCGGATCGTCCGCCAGGACCGCCCGCTCCAGCTCGGTGAAGGCGCGCCCGGGGTCCAGCCCCTGCTCGTCCGCGAGAGCCGTCCGGTAGGCACGCGCCGCGGCCAGGGCGTCGGCCTGCCGTCCCGCCCGGTGCAGGGCCATGACGAGGTGGCCGTTGAGCTTCTCGCGGAGCGGCTCGGCGGTCACCTGGGCGGCGAGCTCGTCGAGCAGGTCGCCGTGCCGCCCGGCGGCCAGCTCGCCCTCCACCAGGCGCTCGTACGCCGACAGCCGCCGGTCGTTCCAGAGCTCGCGGACGCCGGTGACGTAATGCGCGTGCACGTCCTCCAGCGCCTCGCCGCTCCACAGATCCAGGGCCGCGCGCAGCTCGCCGGCGGCCACCAGCTCGGTGAACTCCTGCGCGTCCACCTGCCCGGCCTCCGGTTGCGCGACGTAGCCGCCGGCACGCGTCTCCAGGAGCTGTACGGCTCCCGCGGCACGCAGCACCTTGCGGATCGCGGTGATCGAGGCGTGGATCTGCGACCGGGCGGTGTCGGGCCGGTCGTAACCCCACATCGCGTCGATCAGCCGCTCGATGCTGATCACCCGGCCGGCGTTGAGCAGGAGGTAGGCCAGCACAGCCCGGTGACGTGGGGCGATGCCCGTCAGCGGCGCGCCGTCCACGATCATCTGGACGGGGCCGAGAAGGGTGAAGCGCAGCATCGTCCCCCCATCACCTTCGCATCGTGCGCGCATAGCGAATGTATCAATCCGGGCAGCCACTCTGGTCTCACACGAACCGAGCACGAACCCGCACTGACAAAGCCACGGAGGAACACGATGGAAGCCCGGATGAAGAACCCCGCCACGGTCATCCCCGCCGCGATGAAGCCGATCATGGAGTTGATGAAGGCCGCCCAGTCGCAGGGTCTGCCCCAGGAGCTCATGGAGATGATCCACCTGCGGGTCAGCCAGATCAACGGCTGCAGCTTCTGCGTGGACGCCGGCCTGAAGAACCTGCGCAAGCTCGGCGCGAGCGACGATCGCATCGGGCTGGTCGCCGCCTGGCGCGAGGCTCCGTACTACACGGACGCCGAGCGGGCCGCGCTGGCGCTGGCCGAGGCCTCGACCCGGCTGGCGGACCACACCGACGCCGTCTCCGACGAGGTCTGGAACGACGCCGCCGACCACTTCGACGAGCAGCAGCTCGCCTCGATCCTGCTGATGACCGCCGTCACCAACCTCTTCAACCGCCTGAACGCCCCGATCCGGCAGGTCGCCGGCAGCTGGTAACCCCCACCCCCTACATCCAGAAGGAGACACCGACATGTCCGTCGTCCGCTCGCACCGCTACTCCGTCGCCGAGGCCGACCTGGAGGAGTTCCTGGCCCGCCGCAGCTCGCTGATCGCGACCGTCCGGGAGGGCCACACCGGGCTCACCCACGCCGTGCTGATCCGCCTTGAGGACGGCAGCTACACCGACACCTGGCACTGGGAGACCGGCGCGCAGATGGGCGCCGCGCTCGCCGCCATCCCCACCTTCCCGGAGGCGCCGCTGACCATGGCGCTCACCAAGGACGGCACCGCCCTGAACGGCCAGGTCGTCGACGAGCGCTGAGACCCGATGCGACGGCGAACCGGGCACGATCGTCCCGTGACGGTCGTGCTCGTGACGGAGGCGACGACATATGCCGGCGGCGCGAGTCCAAGGGGCTAGCCGACCAGCTTGGCGACGACGCGGACGAGGGTCTCCCGGGCACTCCCAGGACTTTCCGCCATGATGAGCCGGGCGAGCTGCGGAGTGGCGTACCACCATCCGGCCAGCGCGATCACCGCGTAGAGCAGCTCCCTGGGCGCGAACTCCGCGCTCAGAGCGCCCCTCTTCTGGGCCGCGGCCAGCGCGGCCAGCTTGGCGGCGTAGTGGGCGCCGCGCTGCTCCCCCGCCGCGACCGGGCCGTCGCCGCAGTGCAGGCCCTCCCAGTGCAGCAGGCGGATGAGCTGCGGATGCTCGCGGTGGTAGTCGTACACCCGGCCGGCGTACTCCGGCAGGTCGGCCGCCAGCCGGTCGTCCATCGGCACCGCCTCGGCCAGCCGCTCCAACGCCGAGGTCAGCACGGCGGCGAACAACTGCTCCTTGTTGCCGAAGTACTGGTAGATGCGCTCCTTGTTGACGCCCGCGGTGCTCGCCACCCGGTCGAGCCTGGCGCCCGCGGGGCCGTGCTCGGCGAACTCCTGCACCGCCGCGTCCAGCAGGAGCTGCCGCGTCCGTTCCGTGTTCCACGCCATGGCCGTCAGCATAGCCAGAATTCCAACTCGACAGTTGGGGATCCGTCTGCCAGACTCCAACTATCCAGTTGGAACCTGCTCTGGAAAGGGATCGACCATGCTCTCCGCCCCCTCCGTCCACCGGCGCGCACTGCTCACCTGGCTGTCCGTCTACTCGATGATCATGCTGGTCCAGCTGCTGATCGGCTCGGCCCTGGCCTCGCTCCCGCTGCCCCTGCGCACTCTGGTGCTCACCGCGATCGTGGTCCCCGTGGTGGTGTACGCCCTCGTGCCCACCCTGCTGCGCGCCCACGAGCACCTCCGCCGTCGTCAGCGGGCCCGCGCGCCGGAGCGGCTCCGGGATCTTTGAGCCACGGGTCATGGGACGTTGCCGAACCCGTCATTGATGCGGGATCGGCCGGGTCCGCACAGTTGATGTGCCCCATCGGCACGCCTTGAAGGACGTGACACATGCGAAAGATCCTCAACACCGCCCACCTCTACATGATCATCGGCCTGGTCAGCGGCTTCTACTACCGCGAGCTCACCAAGCTGAACGACTTCACCGGCGACACGCAGCTCAGCGTCGTCCACACGCATGCGTTCGCGCTCGGCATGCTGGTGTTCCTCATCGTCCTGATACTGGAGAAGCAGTTCGCGCTGACCTCCAGCCGGCTGTTCGGCTGGTTCTTCTGGATCTACAACGCCGGCCTGGTGCTGAGCATGGCCATGATGACCCTCCACGGGACCTTGACGGTGCTGGGACGTCCCAGCGGCGATGCCATCGCGCTGATCGCCGGGCTGGGTCACATCCTGCTCACCGTGGGTCTGGTCCTGCTGTTCGTCACCCTGGGCAAGCTCCTGCCGGCCAAGGCCCGGCCGGACGCCGAGCCGGCTCTCCCGGACGGCCGGGCAGGCGCGACGTCGGCTCCGGGCCTGCGATGAGGCCCTCCACGACGTGCGGTCCCTCTACCGGACCACCCGGTACGTCAGGTGGGTGACGAGGCCGGTGCCCGAGGGGGCGCCGAGGGGTTCGAGGGTGAGGTCGCCGACGTCGCGGAGCAGCCGCTCGCCTCCGCCGAGGATCACGGGCGCGACGTGCAGGCGCAGCTCGTCGATGAGCCCCGCCGCCAGGAACTGGTTCACCGTCGCGGCGCCGCCCGCGATGGCGACGTCACGGTCGCCGGCGGCCTCGCGCGCCTGGGCCAGCGCCGCCTCGATCCCGCCGGTGACGAAGGTGAACGTGGTGCCGCCCTTCATCGTCACCCGCTCGCGCGGGTGGTGGGTGAGGACGAAGACCGGCGCGTGGTAGGGCGGCTCGTCGCCCCACCAGCCGTTCCAGTCCAGGTCCCAGGCGCCGCGGCCGGGGCCGAACATGTTGCGGCCCATGATGAAGGCCCCGGCCGCGGTGATGCCCTCGATCTCCGCGGCGTGCCGCTCGGGCTCGTCGAACATCCACTGGTGCAGGCGCTCGCCCGCTCCCTCGCCGAGCGGGTTCTCCATGCTCTGGTGCGGCCCGGCCACGAAGCCGTCGAGGGACATCGCCATGTCGCACGTGACCTTGGTCATCTCGCTGCCTCCTGCGTCCGCGGCGCCCGTCCGGCGCCGCCTTCACGGGAAGGTCGGAGCCGTCCGCCCGTTCTTCACATCCGGCCGGCATCCTTTTCGGCGGACGCGCCTGCCTGAGGCTCGGAGGCGGCGTGAGACGCCCGGCGGATGTGGCACGATCGAGTCAGCACCGCCAGGCGAGCACGCCGCGGTGGAGGCGCGGGAAACGAAGGACATGAACCGGGCACCAGGCATGGTGGATGTGGCACGCGAGGCCGGCGTGTCACACGTCACCGTATCCCGGGTCCTCAACGACCACCCCTCCGTCCGGCCGGAGACCCGCGCCCGGGTCGAGGCCGCCATCGAGAAGCTCGGCTACCGCCGCAACAGCGTCGCCCGCGCGCTCAAGAGCCGCCGCTCCTCGACGATCGGCGTGGTCCTCGCCGGGGCCGAGTTGTTCGAGCTGCCCAGGATCCTGCGCGGCGTGCAGACCGCCGCGCAGCTGGCCGGGTACTGGGTCAACCTGGCCAGCTGGCAGGGCGGCAGCACCACGGACCTGGCCGAGACGCTGCAACGGCTCACCGACCAGTCGGTGGAGGCCATCGCCGTCATCGCGGACCGGCCCCTGGTGGCGGACGCGCTGGCCGACATCGTCACCGGCGTGCCGATGACGGTGGTCATGTCCGGCAACGTGCCCAACCCGGAGCTCGGCTTCGTCGAGCTCGACCAGGAGCTGGGCGCGCGGCTGGCCGTGCGGCACCTGCTGGAGCAGGGGCATCGCCATGTCGTCCACCTGACCGGGGCGTTGCGCACCTTCGACGCGCGGGCCCGCGTGGACGGCTGGCGGGCCGCGCTGGACGACATGCCGGGAGCCGGCGGAGAGCTGCTCGAAGGCGACTTCACCGGCAACAGCGGCTATCGGCTCGCCCATTACCTCGTCACCCGTCCGGAGCACGAGCTTCCGACGGCGATCTTCGCCGGCAACGACCAGATGGCCATGGGCGTGCTGGCGGCCTTCGCCGAGCTCGGCGTCAAGGTTCCGGCGGACGTCTCGCTCGTCGGGTTCGACGACACCGCCGGGGCCGCCTACCTGGTGCCCGCGCTGACCACGGTCCGTCAGGACTTCGTCGGTCTCGGACAGCGCTCGATCGAGCAACTGCTGCGGATGATGCGCGGCGAGCCGGCCATGAGCGAGCGGATCGCTCCCGAGCTCGTGGTCCGGCGCAGCACCGCGCCGCCCCGGCCCCAGCGCTAGCCGCTCTGCCCCGACGGCTCCGTCACGCGGGGCCGTCGGAGCCGGCGGGCCGGTAGTCGAACCAGTGGACGTGCGCCCGGCCGTGACCGGCCTGTCCGTTACCGGTGGCGTAGAGCCCCAGGAAGACCCCCACGAACCCGCCCGCGCGCTCGGTGCTGAAGAAGGGCCGCTCGACACCGGCCAGGTCGGTCCACTGGCCGGCGCCGGGCTCCTTGAGGCGGAAGGTGTAGCCGGCCTCGTCTCCGTCGACGGCCAGCACCGCCTCGCCTGCCGACACCGGCACCGAGGCCAGGCGGGTGCTGGTGCCCGCGTCCCGGACCGTCAGCACCGCCTGCGCTCTTCCCCCGGCGTCCACCGTGAGGGCGAGCGTGGCGTAGCGGTCCTGGCTCTGGAAGACGGCCACACCGGCCTCCTCCGCCGGATGGGTGGCGGTGAAGCTGATCCGGGTCCGCGCGTGGAAGCGGACGTGCTGCTGGCGCCGGCCGACGAAGGCCGGTACGCCGGTGGAGCTGAGCGGCTCGGCAGCGAGGTCCAGGTCCAGCCCCTGCCCGCCGGCCGAGGGTCTGACGCGGTCGCCGACCGGGCCGCGGAGGCTGTTCCACTCCAGACCCAGCACCGGCTCGTCGAAGGTCACCCGGCCCGCCACCCCGGCGTCGTCCCCCTCCGGCCCGCCGGAGGCGATCGACGGCAACCGCTCCGACAGCCGCACCCCGCCCGACTCCGGGGCGAAGACGGGCCCGTGGGGGCCCCACGCGACGGGCACCAGGAACACCTCCCGGCCCAGCGTGTGGGTGCCCTCGATCGGCCGGACGCCGAGCGTCACCGCCCACGTCTCACCGTCGGGGGTGTCCACCAGGTCCGCGTGGCCGACGTTGTGGATGGGCTCGTCCGGGCCGCGATGCCGGTGCGTCAGCAGCGGGCTGCGCGGATCGGTGACGTAGGGACCGGTGACGACGCCGGAGCGCGCCGCGGTGACGCTGTGATTGCCTTCGGTGCCCCCTTCGGCGGCGATCAGGTAGTACACGCCGTCGCGTTTGTACAGGTGCGGCGCCTCCACCCACGCCCCGCGTACGGCGCCGTGCCAGAGCACGTGGGTGGGCCCGACGAGTTCGAGGGTCCGCAGGTCGAGCTCGCGCATCCACAGCTCGCCGGGGCCGCCGCCGTTCGGCTGGGCGGCGTCCCGGCAGGCGGTGAACCAGCAGCGGCCGTCGTCGTCGAAGAACAGCGACGGGTCGATGCCTTCGGCCTCCAGCGGGACGGGGTCAGACCACGGCCCGGCGGGGTCGTCGGCGGTGACGACGAAGGTGAGGCTCCCCCGCCGTCCGCTCGCCACGGTGGAGACCACGTAGAACGTGCCGTCGTGGTGGCGGATGGTCGGCGCCCAGACGCCGTCGGAGACGTCCAGCCCCTCCAGGGAGGGGCAACCCGGCCGGTTCAGCACGTGCGTGAGCTGACGCCAACGGACCAGGTCACGGCTGTGGAAGAGGGGAATGCCCGGATAGTAGGCGAACGAAGAGGTGACCAGGTAGAAGTCCTCGCCGGCTCGGCAGATCGACGGGTCCGGATAGCAGCCGGGCAGGACCGGGTTGCGGAAGGTGAGCACGGGGGTGAGCTCCGAAGCGATGTCGGCTCTGTTACGAGCAGGGGCTTGACAGGATGACAACGTTAACATCAGGTTAGATCCCAACGCACGAACCCGGCATCCCGCCGTGATGCACCACCTGTCCGAGGAGACCGTCATGACCCCACCGACCCTCCCGCCGCCCCGTCGCCGCCGCCGCGGGATGATGCCGGCCGCCGCCCTGACGGTCGCCCTGGCGGCGTCGCTGACCGCCTGCTCGTCCGGCGACACCTCCTCCTCGGGCGCCTCCTCGGGCACCGCGGCCGCCGACGGACCGGTCACGCTGCAGGTCTGGACCTGGAACCTCAAGGGCAACGATCCGCGCGCCACGGCGATCGCCGACAAGTACCACCAGGAACACCCGAACGTCACGATCAAGCTGTCGGAGGTCGGCGGGACCGCCGACACCGCCTCCAAGCTGCTGGCCGCCGACCAGGCCGGCGACACCCCCGACGTGGTGCAGGTGGAGTACCGAGGTCTGCCCGCCCTGGTGGTGGCCGGAGCCGTCAAGGACATCACCGCCGACGTGGCCGGCGCCAAGTCCGGCATCGAGCCCAACATCTGGGCCCTGACCACCTTCAACAACCAGGTCTACGGCGTGCCCCAGGACATCGGGCCGATGATGTTCACCTACCGCAAGGACCTGTTCGCCAAGTACGGCGCCAAGGTGCCCACCACCTGGGCCGAGTACGCCAAGGCCGCCGAGCAGATCCACAAGAAGGACCCCAAGGTCTACATCGCCAGCTTCGCGGCCAACCAGATCGAGTTCTTCGCCGCCCAGGCAGCCCAGGCCGGCGCCCGGTGGTGGAGCAACGACGGCGACGCCTGGAAGGTCGGCATCGACGGCGAGGCGTCGCTGAAGACCGCCGACTTCTGGGAGGACCTGGTGAAGCGCGACCTGGTCAAGGTCGAGCCCCTGCTCACCCCCGAATGGAACGCGCAGGTCAACGACGGCAGGATTCTGAGCTGGGCCGCCGCCGCGTGGGCGCCCAACGTGATCCACTCGGTGGCGCCGGACACCTCCGGCAAGTGGGAGTCCGCGCCGCTGCCGCAGTGGACGCCCGGCGACCCGGCCGTCCCGTTCCTGGGCGGCTCCACGTATCTGGTGCCGGCCAAGTCCAAGCACGCCAAGGAGGCCGCGGCCTTCGCCGCCTGGCTCGGCGCGTCCGACGAGGGCTCCAAGCTGACGCTCGGCCTCGACATCTTCCCCGGCGGCAACGCGGGACGCCAGGCGACGCTGACCCACGAGCCGCCGCGGCTGATGCCGCAGCAGAAGGACTTCTACCAGGTCGCCGATCAGGTGATCAAGAACACGACCATCCCGGTGACCTGGGGACCCAACGTCAACGTGGCGCAGACCGCCTTCGGCGACGCCCTGAACACCGCCGCGCTCAACAAGACCTCCTTCCGCGAGGTGTACAAGGCCACGCAGCAGGCCGTCGTCGCTGACCTGCAGAAGTCTGGCTATACCGTGACCAAGTAGCCGTTCGCGGGCCCGGCGACCGGCCGGGCCCGCAGCGTCGGCCTCTCGACCCACCCTGGACGCCTCATGCCCGCCACCTCCACCTCGGCCGCCCCGGCCGCCACTGGCTCCACGGCCCCCGCACCGACCGGACGGCGCACGCGTATCCGCGCCGTCGCCACCCCATGGCTGTTCGCCACGCCGGCGATCGTGCTCTTCACCCTGTTCCTGATCGTCCCGATCGGTTACGCGATCTATCTGAGCTTCCGCGGCTTCCGCGTCGAAGGCGGTGGCGCGTTCGGGCGGCGCGTGCAGACCTTCGTCGGCTTCGACAACTACCTCGCCGCGCTCGGCGACCCGGGGTACGTCGCCGGGCTCGGCCGGGTCCTGCTCTACGGCGTCATCGCCATCCCCAGCGTGCTGGGCCTGGCCCTGCTGTTCGCGCTGCTGCTCGACACCCCCCGGGTGCGGGCGCGCGGCTTCACCCGAACCGCGATCTTCCTGCCGTACGCGGTGCCCGGTGTGATCGCCAGCCTCCTGTGGGGCTTCCTCTACCTGCCCAGCACCAGCCCGCTCACCTACCTCGCCGAGCGGCTGCACGCCGGGCCGCTGGACTTCTTCGGCTTCCCCGCCCTGTACTTCTCGCTGGCCAACATCGCGCTGTGGTCCGGCGTCGGCTTCAACATGATCATCATCTTCACGTCGCTGCGGGCCATCCCCACCTCCATCTACGAGGCGGCCCGGATCGACGGAGCCAGTGAGCTGCAGATCGCCTGGCGCATCAAGATCCCACTGGTGGCCCCCGCCCTCGTGCTCACCGGCCTGTTCTCCGTGATCGGCACCCTGCAGCTGTACAGCGAACCCGCCACGCTGCGCCCGATGACGACCACCATCTCCTCCACCTGGGTGCCGCTGATGAAGATCTACCAGGAGGCGTTCATGAACGACAATCTCGGCGGGGCCGCCGCCGCCTCCGTCGTGCTCGCCCTGGGCATCCTCGTCCTCTCGCTGCTCCTGCTGCGCTTCTTCCAGCGCAGGACCTTCGGGGACAACGCATGAGCGCCGCCCTGCAGACCTCGCCCCGCACCGGCGACCGCCAGTTCGACCACCGCCACCGCCCCGCCGCCCGCAGGCGGCCGCGGCTGCCGCTGATCGTCCTGCTGCTCGGCGCGCTGTACTGCCTGACCCCCGTGCTCTGGGTGGTCACCGCCGCCTCCAAGACCCCGCGCGAGCTGTTCACCACCTTCTCCTTCGCGCCCGGCAGCGGATTCGCCGACAACCTCGCCAACCTCAGCGAGTATGGCGACGGCCAGTTCTGGCAGTGGGGGCTCAACTCGCTGCTGTACGCCGGCGTGGGCGCGATCCTGTCGACCCTGGTGTCGGCCATGGCGGGTTACGCCCTGGCCAAGTTCCGCTTCCGCGGCCGCGAGGTGCTGTTCTCCGTGATCCTGGCCGGCGTGCTGGTGCCCGGCATCGTCCTGGCCGTCCCGCAGTACCTGCTGCTGGCCGGTGTGGGCCTGGCCGGGACCTACTGGTCGGTGCTCCTGCCGGTCATCATCAACCCGTTCGGCATCTTCCTGTGCCGGGTCTTCGCCAATGCCGCGGTCCCGCAGAGCACGCTGGAGGCGGCACGCCTGGACGGGGCCGGCGAGGTCCGCATCTTCGGCCACATCGTGCTGCCCATGATGACGCAGGGGCTGGTGACGGTGTTCCTGTTGCAGTTCGTCGGCATCTGGAACAACTTCCTGCTGCCGTTCATCATGCTGTCGGACCAGGACAAATACCCGATCACTCTCGGCCTGTACACGTTCCTGGGCAAGGGCGCGGGCGACGGCGACCTGTACTCGCTGGTCATCATGGGCTCGGCCGTGTCGGTCGTCCCGCTGATCGTTCTCGTCCTGGTCCTGCAGCGCTTCTGGCGCGCCGACCTGCTGGCCGGCGGGCTCAAGGGATAGGCGCTCCCCCTCTCCCCGCGTGTTACGGCACGCTGGGCACTGCCGGCTGGGCGTCGGTCCAGCCGGCCTGGAGCACGGTCTCGGTGCTGGTCTTGTCCGGGAACGGCTTGCCGTCGATCAAAGTCGTGTGAGCCTTCGACAGCAGCAGCATCGTGCCGGTGTCGACGATCAGGTCGGTTCTGAGCCCCATGGTCTTGCCCTTCTCGACAGTGTCCGGGTAGCCGTACGAGAGGGCCGCACCGGCTCTGCCCATGCCGTCCGTCGCCTTGCCCCGGGACTTGACGCCGGGCGTCGTCAGCAGGGCCTGGTAGGCCGCGGCGCGCACCTCCTTGGGCGCCGGAATCAGGTAGAGCAGCTCGGGCAGCGCCTCGGTGACGGACATGTCCACGTTCATCTCCCGTGCGGCTCGTGCGGCCTCGGCGAGCCAGGACTTCAACCTGTTCGGGTCCGCGGGCAGTCGCTGGACCTCGTCGTACGTCAGCTTCTGCCCCGCCAGGTTGAAGGTGTTGTCTCCCCGTTCGGGGCTCACGTGGCCCTTGCCCGGTTGGGTGGACAGCGACACGGTCTGACCGTCTGCCGCACGGGCCCACCTGGCCGGCGAGCCGTCGCGGCGCCACGCCTTCCGGTCCGCCGCGCTCTGCGGATACGTCCCCAGCGTCCTGGACCCCACCCAGGATCTGCCGTCGGGAGCCGTCCACCGCTCGAGGAGCCCCTGCTCCACCACCGAGTAGCGGTTCCCTGCGCTGCCCAGTTGGCGCTGATGCGTCTCCTTCCACAGCACCTTCCTGTGCCAGTAAGCCCCTCCAGGGGGAGCCGACGTGGCGGCCGTGAGTCGCATCTCCGGTGCCCTGGCGGGGCCGGGCAGGCCCACCAGGGCGGCGGCGCCCAGCGCGGCCAGGCCGGCGCTGAGGGCGATCAGCCGACGGACCGGTGCGGTCGCGAACTTCATGCGTTCCTCCAGAGATCAGAAGTGACGAACCTCAATACGCCTGGGCCCTCTCGGAGGTTGCCCGAGGCGGAGGGCAACGGTCAGGGCCACCGAGGCGTATTAGGAGGCGTGAAACGGGACAGACAGCCGTGAGCGGCGCGGAGCACAGTTTCGGCGAGTTCGTGGCCGCGAGAGCCACGAGTCTGCTGCGAGTGGCCTATCTCGCCTGCGGAAACGAGACGGAGGCAGAGGATCTCCTCCAGACGGCGCTGGAGCGCACCTACAAGAACTGGGACCGGGTACGGGCCGACAGCCCCGAGCCCTACGTACGCCGCGTCATCGTCAACACCGCCATCAGCCGGGCCCGCCGCCGGAAGATCCTGAGCATCATCCCGACGCGCGTCCTGCCGGAGACGCCGGCGCGCTCGGCCGACGTCGACCTGCGCCACGTGCTCATGGACGCGCTGCGCGACCTGCCTCCCCGGCAGCGCGCGGTGGTCGTCCTGCGCTACTGGGAGGACCTCAGCGAGGCGCAGGCCGCGGAGGTGCTCGGCTGCTCGGTCGGCACGGTCAAGAGTCAGGCGTCGAAGGCACTGGCCAAGCTCCGTACGGCGCTTGGCGAGGAATCCATGGAAGGAGTGATCGGCAATGCCCGCGCTTGAGGACCAGCTCCGCCAGATCATGGCGGACGAGACCGCGAAACTGCACGCCGCACCGGACCTCGCCTGGCGGGTCATGCGGTCCTCCCGGCGGAGACGGGGACGGGGCAGGATCGCGGCGGTGGCCACGTCGCTGGCCGTCGCCGCGGCGGCGCCCCTCTACCTGACGGTGGCCCCGGGCGCCACGCAGGCGCCCGCCGCCCACGAAACGGCCTCGGCCTCGGAGGCGCCGGCCGAGCCCGCCATCGACGACACCCCGCCCGCGCCGTCCGAGCCCCCGAGCCTCGGTGACCTGGGCGACGGGAAGGCGTTCGGGCGTGTCAAGGTGGGGTACCTGCCCGACGGCCTGCAGTGGTCCCACTGGTCCGTGGACAACGGTGACGCGTACACGACCTCGTGGAACTACGACGGCGACAAGAACGGCTTCTACTGCGTCCAGATCTACGTGTACGAGGACCAGGCCGTCCAGGAGATCGACGACCGGGTGAAGGCGCACCGTGACGAGGGCGAGGGCGAAGAGGTGACCGTCGGCGACCGGACGGGCTACACGGTCGTCCAGGGGGTCGGCGAGGACGGCGGGAAGGGTACCCCCACGCTCTTCCTGAACATGGGCGAGCGGCGGCGGGCCGAGATCATGTTCAGCCCGATGTACGTCAAGAAGCTCGACGGCCCCGAGGCCGTCGACCGCGAGCTGAAAAAGATCGCCGAAGGACTCACCGCCGCCGACTAGGTCCGCGTCCCCTCCGGGACCGGCTGGATCCGCCCCCACCGGCCCCGGAGGCGACGCTCAGCAGGGGCGCCGCGACCAGCGATCAGCTGGTGATGCGCGTCCGGGCACGGAGCAGGGAGGCCACGATCACCTCCTCCCGCTCCGGGCTGAGGCGGACGAGGGGGATGGAGCAGCTCAGAGCCTCGTTGGGGACGGCGGAGCCGAAGTGCAGCGCGACGGCGAAGCAGCGCAGGCCGATGGTGGACTCCTGCTCGTCCACGGCGTAGCCGCGGCGCCGGATCTCCTGGAGCTCGCCGCACAGCGCCGCCCGGTCGGTGATCGTGTGGGTGGTGCGCGGCTCCAGGGTCTCCGGCAGGAGCTCGTCCACCTCCTCCCAGGGACGCTCGGCGAGGATGGCCTTGCCGAGGCCGGTCGCCCATGACGGCAGCCGCCGGCCGGGCCGGGAGACGACGGCCAGGGAGTGCCGGGAGATGTTGGTGGCCAGGTAGACGACCTCGGATCCGTCGAGGCGTGCCAGGTGCACGGTCTCGTCGAGCTCGGCGTTCAGCTCGTTCATCACCGGCTGCGCCCGCTGGACGACGTCGTCCCGCTCGACGTACGCCGCCCCGGCGCGCAGCGCTCGGATGCCGATCTGGTAACGGCCGACGCCGTCGGTCTCCAGCCATCCCGTGTTGACCAGGGTGGTGAGGAGCGCGTAACCGCTGGCCCGGGGCATGCCCAGCGCGGTGGACACGTCGCGCAGCGAGCACGCCTCCTTGGCGGAGCTGAGGTATTCGAGCACGGCGATGGTCCGCTCGGCCGATTTGACGCTGCGGACGCCTCCTCCGGTCTCGGGGGGGCCGGTCGATGCATTGGGGGACATGATCCCCATCTACACCCCTCTTGACGTTTATGGAAACACCAACTTAATGTCTCGGCTACAAATATAGATGCGGTCTCCATATGTAGACAAGAGGTAGCCGTTGATGTCCTCCACCGTCCCGCGGGTCGCCGCCACGCTGACCGGTCTGCTCGCCTTCCCCGTCACTCCGTTCACGGAGTCGGGGGACGTGGACCTGTCCCGTTTCAGATCCCACCTGACCGACGTGCTCGACACGAAGCCGGGTGCGATCTTCGTCGCCTGCGGGACCGGTGAGCTGGCATCCCTGACCGCCACCGAGCACCAGGCGGTGGTCAGCGCGGCCGTCGAGCACGTCGCCGGCGCCACCCCCGTGCTCGCCGGCGTCGGCGGCGGCACCCGGACGGCCGCCGAGTTCGCCCGTGCCGCGCAGGCCGCCGGGGCCGACGGCGTGCTCGCGCTTCCGCCGTACCTCCAGGTCGGGCCGCAGGCCGGGCTCGTGTCCCACTACCGCGAGGTGGCCGCCGCCACGGACCTGGACGTGATCCTCTACCAGCGCGGCACCGCGATCTTCTCGCCCGAGGCGGTGGCCGAGCTCGCCGAGGTGGACAACATCGTCGCGCTGAAGGACGGGCACGGCGACATGGAGCTGCTCCAGCTCATCCAGGTCGCCACCGGCGGACGCCTCCCCCTGCTCAACGGCATGCCCACCGCCGAGGTGTTCGCCCGCTCCTATGTCGGTCTCGGCGCCCGCGCCTACTCCTCGGCGGTGCTGGCGTTCCTCCCGGAGGTCGCCGTCGCGTTCTTCCAGGCGTTCGAGAAGGGCGACGAGGCGACCCAGGACCTCCTGCTGCGCGAGTTCTACGCCCCCCTCGCCGAGCTGCGCCAGACCACTCCCGGCTACGCCGTCTCCCTGGTCAAGGCCGGGCTGGAGATCCGCGGCCGCTCCGCGGGACCCGTCCGCGCGCCGCTGGCCCAGGTCACCCCGCAGCACCGCGAGCAGCTCGCCCGCATCATCGACCGCGGGCTCGCCGCCCTCAGCGCGACGCCCGTCGCATAGCACGTCGCCTGCCCGGTACCCGGCAGCAGGCGTTTTCGGAGGAACCATGACCACAACACCGCGCGTGTTCAACACCCCTCACCGCCGTCAGGCGGCCTCAGCCCTCCTGGCACTGGGCACGATCCTGTCGGCCGGCGCCTGCTCGGTCGCGAACAGCGACCCGGAGCCCTCGTCCGGAGCGGCGGCGGCCACCGTCCGCATCGTGCTGCCCGAGGAGCCCCCGACGCTGGAGCCGTGTGACGCCTCCCTCACCGCCACCGGGCGCGTCACCCGGGCCAACATCACCGAGGCGCTCACCGAGCGCGACCCCAGCACCGGGGCGCTCCAGCCGGCGCTGGCCACGGAGTGGAAGCAGGACTCGCCGACCGAGTGGACCTTCACCCTGCGCAAGGGCGTGAAGTTCCACGACGGCACCGCGTTCGACGCCAAGGCGGCGGCCTTCTCCATCGACCGCACCCTCGGCTCCAAGATCGACTGCAACGTGAACGGCTACGTCTTCGGCGGCATCAAGCTCACGGCGACGGCCGTGGACGACGCGACGCTCAAGGTCAAGACCGCCAAGCCCGACCCGATCCTGCCGCTGCGGCTGTCGTTCGTCGAGGTCGTGCCGACCACCACGAGCACGACCGGCAAGGTCCGCGAGCCCGTCGGCACCGGCCCGTTCAAGCTCGCGAAGTGGGACACCGGCCGCAGCCTCCGCCTGGAGCGGTTCGCCGGCTACTGGGGCAAGGCGCCCGAGTTCGCCGCCGCCGAGTACGTCTGGCGTACCGAGGGCAGCATCCGCGCGGCCATGGTCAAGAGCGACGAGGCGGACGTGGCCATCGGCCTCGCCCCGGAGGACGGCGCCGGCGACTCGGCCGTGCAGTTCCCCAACAACGAGACCTCCTACCTGCGCATCGACGCCACCAGGCCGCCGCTGAACGACATCCGCGTACGCCAGGCGATCAACTACGCCATCGACCGGAGCGGCCTCGTCGCCTCGGTCTTCGCCGGGCTGGGCAAGCCGGCGGGACAGCTCGTCCCCGAAGGCGTGACCGGACACAGCACCGCCATCCAGCCGTGGCCGTACGACATGGCCCAGGCCAAGAAGCTGATCGCGGAGGCCAAGGCGGCCGGCGTCCCCACGGACACCCCCATCAAGATCATTGGCCGGAACGGGATCTACCCCAAGGCCGCCGAGGCGATGGAGGTCGTGCAGAACTCGCTGATCGAGGCCGGGCTGTCGGTGAAGATCGAGATGCTCGACGTGAACGCCTGGCTGGAGTACCTGCTGCGCCCGTTCCCCAAGGACCCCGGCCCCACCCTGCTCCAGGCCCAGCACGGCAACCAGGCCGGTGACGCGGCCTTCACGATGGGCCAGATCTACGGCAGCAAGGGCGCCCAGAGCAGCTACGGCACCGCCGAGCTGGACAACCTGATCAACACTGCCGAGCAGGCCTCCGCGGAGGAGCGCCAGGCGGCGTTCGCCAAGGCGCTGGAGTACCAGAACAAGGAGGTCGTGCGGGACGCGGTCATGGCGCACATGACCGGCATCCTCGCCCTGTCGCCCAAGGTCTCCTACAAGCCCAACGCGGCCACGAACGACGAGATGCGCCTCGCCGACATGCACCCGGCCGGCTGAGAGGAACGCGTGTGCTGACCTTCCTGCGGCGTCGCATCGTCTCCAGCGCGATCCCGCTGGTCATCGTGGTCCTCGGGGTGTTCTGCCTGGCGCGTCTCACCGGCGACCCGGCGAACCTCTACCTGCCGCTCAGCGCCACGCCGGAGATGCGGGCCGAGTTCTCCGCCCGGCACGGGTTCGACCAGCCGCTGCTCGTCCAGTTCGGCGAGTACCTGGGCCAGGTCGTACGGCTGGACTTCGGCGAGTCGCTGCGGACCGCGCAGCCGGCGGCCGAGGCCGTGCTGCGGGCGTTCCCGGCGACGCTCCAGCTCGCGGGGGCGACCATGATCCTGGCGATCCTGGGCGCCGTCGTCGTCGGGAGCTGGGCGGCCTACCGTCCCAACTCCGTCGCGGACCGGGTCGCCAGCTTCACCTCGACCACCGCGGCGAGCATGCCGGACTTCTGGTTCGCCATCATGGGCGTCCTGGTCTTCGCCGTGGCCCTCGGCTGGCTGCCCACCTCGGGCACGGAGGGCGCGCCGGCGTGGGTGCTGCCTGTGCTCACCCTGCTGATCCGGCCGTTCGGCGTGCTCGTGCAGGTGGTGCGCGGGGCGATGGTCACCGCGCTGTCCGCGCCGTACATCAAGGTGGCGCGGAGCAAGGGCGCGGGCGAGATCCGGGTGGTGTTCGGCCACGCGCTGCGCAACGCCGCGCCTCCGGCGCTGACCGTGGCCGGAGACCTCACGGTCGGGCTGGTCAACGGGGCCGTGGTCGTCGAGACGATCTTCGGCTGGCCGGGCATCGGCAAGCTGATGATCACCTCGATCCTGCAGCGTGACTTCGCGGTGCTGCAGGCCGCGGTCCTGGTGACCGCGCTCACGATCTTCGCGCTCAACATCGTCATCGACGCCTGCTACGCGACCCTGGACTCCCGTGTCCGCCAGGGCGTGACGACATGACCAACGGAGACCTCATGTCCACGACTCAGGCCGGGCCGGAGCGGCCCGGCGAGACCCCCGCCGCGGGGCCCGCCGCCGTCCGGCGGGTCACCTGGTGGCGGCTGCTGCTGCGGGACCGGTTCGCCTGCGTGGCGGTGGTGATCCTGCTGGTCGTGGCCGCCTGCGCCCTCATCGGGCCGATCCTGCTCGGCGACCTTGCCACCCGGCAGAACCTGCGGGCGGTCAACCGGCCGCCCTTCAGCCTCGACGACGGCTTCGCGTTCCTGCTCGGCAGCGACTCGCTCGGGCGCAGCGTGCTGGCCCGGCTCATCGTGGCCAGCCGCACGACGCTCTCCGTCTCGGTCCCGGCCGTCCTGATCTCGCTGGTCATCGGGTCGGTCTGGGGCATGTGGGCCGGTTACCACCGCGGCCGGCGCGAGAACGTCTCCATGCGGATCGCCGACGTCATCCTCAGCTTCCCCTCGCTGCTGCTGGCCGTGGTCGTGCTGTACGTCTTCTCGCCCAGTGCCATGAACATCGTCCTGGTCCTGGCCGTCGCCCGGATCCCGATCTACCTGCGGGCCGCGCGGGCGGAGTCGGCCGAGCTGCAGAGCAGGCTGTTCGTCGACGCGGCGCGGACCTTCGGCACCGGCAGCTGGGCCATCATCGGCCGGCACGTGGCGCCGACCGTGCTGCCGACCCTGTTCACCGTCGCGACCCTGGACTTCTGTTTCGTGATGCTGACCGAATCGTCGCTGAGCTTCCTCGGCATCGGCATCCAGCCGCCGGACATGAGCTGGGGCCTGATGGTCGCCCAGGGCCGGCAGGTCCTCCAGAGCGCCTGGTGGATCGCCGTCTTCCCCGGTCTCGCCATCGTGGTGACCACCGTCTCGGCGACCGTCCTCGCCTCGTGGGCGCGGCTGGCCATGGACCCCGGACAGCGGTGGCGGCTCACCCTGCCCCGCTCCCGGCGCAAGATCAAGGAGGTGCGGGCGTGAGCGAGTCGAACGGCACGGCGATCGCCGCCGCGAAGCCGGGACGGCCGGTGCTGGAGGTCGACGAGCTGGCCGTCGACATCAGGACCCCCGCCGGGACGGTCCGCGCCGTGCGCGAGGTCAGCTTCTCCGTCCGCTCCGGCGAGACGCTGGCGCTCCTGGGCGAGTCGGGCTGCGGCAAGAGCATGACGGCGCAGGCCATCGTCGGCCTCCTCGACCCGGTGGCGCACGTCGCCGGCGGCGCCGTGCGCCTGGACGGGACCGACATCCTCACCCTGTCGCCGGCACAGCGCCGCAAGCTGGCCGGTCCCGGCCTGTCCATCGTGTTCCAGGACGCGCTGACCGCGCTGAACCCCGTGCAGACGGTCGGCGCCCAGCTCGCCGAGCCGTTCCGGATCCACCAGGGCCTGTCGCGCCGCGCGGCGCGGCAGCGGGCCGTCGAGCTGATGGAACGGGTCGGCATCCCCGAGCCGGGCGCCCGCGTGAGCGCCTATCCGCACCAGTTCTCCGGCGGCATGCGCCAGCGGCTGCTCATCGCGCTGGCGGTGGCCCTCCACCCCAAGGTACTGCTGGCCGACGAGCCCACCACCGCCCTCGACGTCACCGTGCAGGCCCAGATCATGGAGCTGCTGCGTGAGCTGCGCACCGAGCAGCAGACGGCGCTGATCCTGATCACCCATGACCTCGCGGTGGTGGCCGAGCAGGCCGACCACGTGGCCGTCATGTACGCGGGCGCCGTCGTCGAGACCGGCCGGGTGGCGGACGTCTTCTCCAGCCCCCGCCACCCCTACACCCGCGGCCTGCTGGACTCGGTGCCGGCCGAGGTGGCGCGCGGCACCACCCTGAAGTCCATCCCGGGCAGCCCGCCCGACCTGCACTCCGTGCCCTCGGGATGCGCCTTCCGCGCGCGCTGCCCGATGGCCGGCGACGTGTGCGCGGAGCAGCGCCCTGTCCTCGTCGAGACCGGCCCCGGCCGTCTGTCGGCGTGCCACCACTGGAGGGAGCTGACCGATGACTGAGCCCGCCACGCCCACCCTCGCGGCGAAGGAGACGGCCGTTCCCCTGCTGGAGGTGACAGGGGTCAGCAAGTCCTTCCACGTGGCCCGCGGCGCCTCCGGCCGCAACCGGCTGCGCGCGCTCGACGGGGTGGACCTGCGGCTCGGGCACGGCGAGACGCTGGGCCTGGTCGGGGAGTCCGGCTGCGGCAAGTCGACCCTCGCCCGGGTGCTGCTCATGCTGGAACGCCCTGACCAGGGCACCGTCCGGTTCGAGGGCGTGGACCCGTTCGCGCTGCGCGGCAAGGAGCTGCTGAAGTGGCGGCGCCGGGTGCAGATGGTCTTCCAGGATCCGTTCGCGTCGCTGAACGCCCGGCTGTGCGCCGAGGACATCGTCGGTGAGCCGTGGCGCACGCACCGTGACCTGGTGCCGGTCAAGGAGCGCGGCAAGCGGGTGGCCGAGCTGCTCGACATGGTGGGGCTGCGGGCCGGCGACGCGCGCCGTTATCCGCAGGAGTTCTCCGGAGGCCAGCGCCAGCGGCTCGGGATCGCTCGCGCGCTGGCGCTCGAACCGGACGTCATCGTGTGCGACGAGCCGGTGTCGGCGCTGGACCTGTCGGTCCAGGCGCAGGTGCTCAACCTCCTCACCGACCTCCAGGCCCGGCTCGGGGTGTCGTACGTCTTCATCTCCCACGACCTGTCCGTGGTCCGCCACGTCGCGGACCGCGTCACGGTCATGTACCTCGGCAAGATCGTCGAGACCGGCCCGACGGAGCAGGTCTTCGACCGGCCCCGCCATCCCTACACCGCCGCGCTGATGTCCGCGGCGCCGGTGCTCGACGTCAGCCAGGGGGCGCGGCGGGAGCGGATCCTGCTCAAGGGCGAGGTGCCCTCCCCGCTCGACCCGCCGTCGGGGTGCCGGTTCCGGACCCGCTGCTGGAAGGCGGAGGACGTCTGCGCCCAGGACGTGCCGCCGCTGGAGCCGTCCCTGGGCGAGCCGCTGCACGCGGCCGCCTGCCACTTCCCGCTCCAGGAGGCGCCCGCCAGGTGAGCAGGCCGGGTGAGCAGGCCGGGTGAGCAGGCCGGGTGAGCAGGCCGGGTGACCGGGCGTCAGTGGTGCGGGCGCATCCAGCCGAACGTCCGCTCCACGGCCCGGCGCCAGTTGTCGTACTCCTCGTCGCGGCGCTTCGGGTCCATGGCCGGCAGCCACTGGGCGGCGCGGTGCCAGTTGCGGCGCAGGCCCTCCAGGTCGGGCCAGTAGCCGACGGCCAGCCCGGCGGCGTACGCGGCCCCGAGTGAGACGGTCTCGGCCACCATGGGGCGGACGACCGGGACGTCCAGGACGTCGGCGATGTACTGCATGAGGAGGTTGTCGGCGGTCATGCCGCCATCGACCTTGAGACCGCGCAGGTCGAGCCCGGAGTCCGCGTTCATGGCGTCGACGACCTCGCGGGTCTGCCAGGCGGTGGCCTCCAGGACCGCCCGCGCGAGGTGCCCCTTGGTGATGTAGGACGTGAGGCCGACGATGACGCCGCGGGCCTCGCTCCGCCAGTGCGGGGCGAACAGCCCGGCGAACGCCGGCACGATGTAGCACCCGCCGTTGTCGTCCACCGTCTTGGCCAGCGTCTCGATCTCCGGAGCGCTGTTGATCAGGCCGAGGCCGTCGCGGAACCACTGCACCAGCGCGCCCGTGACGGCGATCGGCGCCTCCAGGGCGTACACCGCCGGCTCGGCGCCGACCTGGTAGCCGACGGTCGTGAGCAGCCCGTGGGTGGAGCGGACCGGCTCGTCGCCGGTGTTGAGCAGCAGGAAGCCGCCGGTGCCGTAGGTGCACTTCGCCTCGCCCGGCGCGAAGCAGGTCTGGCCGAACAGCGCCGCCTGCTGGTCGCCCAGCGCGGCGCCGATGCGGACGCCGGGCAGGATGCGGCTGGCCACCCCGTACGTCTCGGTCGAGGGCCGGATCTGCGGCAGCATGGCGCGCGGGACGCCGAAGAAGTCGAGCAGGTCGTCGTCCCACTCCAGCGTGGTCAGGTCCATCAGCAGGGTGCGGCTGGCGTTGGTGACGTCGGTGAGGTGCAGGCCGCCGTCGGGGCCGCCGGTGAGGTTCCAGATGAGCCAGGTCTCCATGGTGCCGAACAGCACCTCGCCCCGCTCGGCGCGCTCCCTCAGCCCGGGGGTCTCGTCGAGCAGCCAGCGCACGCGCGGGGCGGAGAAGTAGGTGGCCAGCGGCAGGCCGCAGCGTTTCTGCACCATCGAGGAGTCGGGACGGGCGGCCAGGTCGTCGACCAGCGCGTTCGTCCGGGTGTCCTGCCACACGATCGCCCGATGGAGGGGCAGGCCGGTGCTCCGGTCCCACAGGAGGGTGGTCTCCCGCTGGTTCGCGATGCCGACGGCCGCGAGCTGGTCCAGGCCGACCCCCGCCTGCCGGAGCGCCGCGGGGGCGATGCGCTCCAGGTTGCGCCAGATCTCGACGGCGTCGTGCTCCACCCACCCGGGGTGCGGGAAGTGCTGGCGATGCTCGCGCTGGGTCACCGACACCAGGCGTCCCTGCTGGTCGAAGATGATGCACCGGGTCGACGTCGTACCTTGGTCGATGGACATTACGTAGCGCGCGGCCATGGCGTTCACCTCGGTATGTATGAGTTAGGTGTCACCAGCGCGAGGCACCGAGGTCCCGGGAGACCGCGCGTGCGGCGTCGCGCACGAACGTCACCAGGACGGTGTTGGGCTGGCCTTTGGCGTCGCATATCCGTTCGACGGCGCCCGAGATCCCGATGGCTCCGACGACGAGTCCGCCGTGACCGCGGATGGGAGCGGCGATGGCGGCCTCGCCGACGGCCATCTCCTCCACCTGCGAGGCCCACCCGACCTCGCGGATGCCCGCCAGGCTCCGGGCCAGATCCCGGGGGGCGACGATGGTCCGGCGGGTGTACGCCTCCAGCGGTCCGTTGCCGAGGGCGGCGCTCGCGCCGGAGTCGAAGGCCAGCAGCACCTTTCCCAGGGCGGTGGCGTGCATCGGCATCAGCGAGCCGACGTCGAGGGTCTGCAGGGTGTCGTCGGGACGGAAGACGTGGTGCACCACGAGGACCTGGCCGTCGAGGACGGTGCCGATCTTGACGGATTCGCAGCTCCGCGCCGCGAGCGCGTCCGCCCAGTTGATCGCGCGTGAGCGGAGCTCGTTGACGTCCAGGTAGCTCGTGCCGAGGTGGAGCAGGGCCGCGCCGAGCTGGTACTTGCCCGTCGCCCCGTCCTGCTCCACGAAGCCGACCAGTTGCAGGGTGCGGAGCAGGCCGTGGGCGGTGCCGCGGGGCAGACCGAGCGAGGTGGCGATCTCTCCCACGCCGAGTCTTCCCGAGCTGCGCGCGAGGAGGCGGAGGATGGCGGCTCCTCGCTGGATGGACTGCACTGGACCAGGCACGGCATCGAGCCTAGCCCTCTGCGGCCGACGTTCGACAATGTCGGCACGGGTCAAGAAAAAAATTACACATATCACCTCATACAGGGCGCGATGTGCGCTGCCCCATAGCATCAGACCATAATCCCGCATGTCATAGCTGACTAGTGTTCGACATTGTCGGCACCATGTCGTTGACGCTGTGGTTTTCCTCACTTAGCTTCCAAGTCATCCGTGAGGTGGTGGTCGCCTCACCGGACTTCATGCCTTCGGCGGCATCCGTTCCTGCCCGAGGACGGCGATGTGGCCGGGCACTTCGAGGAGGAGACATGGCGGAACGGTTGAAGGCCCGTAGCATGCTCGGCGAGCTGGCCGCCGAGTTCGCGGGCACCCTGATCCTCATCCTGTTCGGCGTCGGTGTGGTGGCCCAGGTCGTCGCGGGCGGCTTCGGGGACCACGACAGCATCGCGTGGGCCTGGGGGCTCGGCGTGACCCTGGGCGTCTACGTCGCGGCGCGGATCAGCGGCGCGCACCTCAACCCGGCCGTCACCATCGCCATGGCCGTGTTCAAGGGCTTCGAATGGCGGAAGGTGGCGCCGTTCGCGCTGGCACAGATCGCGGGGGCGTTCGTGGCAGCACTCATCGTCCGCTTCAACTACGCCGAGGTGCTGGCCAAGGTCGATCCCGGCCACACCGTCAAGACGCAGGGCGTCTTCTCCACCCTGCCCGGCAACGGCGTGCTTCCGGTCGGGACCTGGGGCGCCTTCCGCGACCAGGTGATCGGCACCGCGATCCTGCTGTTCCTGATCCTGGCCGTCACCGACGTCCACAGCACCCCGCCGCTCGCCAACCTCGCGCCGTTCATCATCGGCCTGATCGTCGTCGCCATCGGCATGGCCTGGGGCACCAACGCCGGGTACGCCATCAACCCGGCCCGCGACCTGGGGCCACGTCTGGCGTCGTTCATCACCGGGTATCACACGGCTTGGCGAGACCAGTACGGGCAGCTCTATTTCTGGGTGCCCATCGTGGGCCCCATCATCGGCGGTCTGCTCGGCGCCGGCCTCTACCAGCTCCTGGTGGGACGGTTCCTGCCGATCGCGGAGGGCCCCGAGCCCGGCCGGGTTCCGGAGAAGGACTCGTTCGAGAACGCCTGACCACCACCCCATCCCGTTGAGGAGGCACGATTCCATGCCGGACTTCGTCGGAGCCGTCGACCAGGGAACGACGAGCACCCGCTTCATGATCTTCGATCACGGCGGCAACGAGATCGCCCGCCACCAGCTCGAACACGAGCAGATCCTGCCGCGCGCCGGCTGGGTCGAGCACAACCCCACGGAGATCTGGGAGCGCACCCGGGCGGTGATCGAGACCACGCTCACCAAGGCGAATCTCGTGGCCTCCGACCTGGCCGCGCTCGGCATCACCAACCAGCGCGAGACCTCCGTGGTGTGGAACCGCGCCACCGGCCGGCCGTACTACAACGCCATCGTCTGGCAGGACACCCGCACGGACAGGATCGCCTCGGCGCTGGACCGCGACGGCAGGGGCGACGTCATCCGCGCCAAGGCCGGTCTGCCGCCCGCGACGTACTTCGCCGGCGGCAAGATCCAGTGGATCCTGGAGAACGTCGAAGGGGTGCGCGAGGCGGCCGAGGCCGGCGAGGCGATCTTCGGCACCACCGACACGTGGCTGCTGTGGAACCTGACCGGCGGCACCGACGGCGGGCGGCACGTCACCGACGTGACCAACGCCAGCCGCACCATGCTCATGAACCTCGAGACCCTCGACTGGGACGACGAGCTGCTGTCGTTCTTCGGCATCCCGCGGCAGATGCTGCCGAAGATCGTGCCCTCCTCCCACGCCGAGGGGTTCGGGCACACCCGCGCCGACGGCCCGCTGCGCGCTGAGATCACGCTCGGCGGCGTCCTCGGCGACCAGCAGGCCGCCACCGTGGGGCAGGTCTGCTTCGGGGTCGGCGAGGCCAAGAACACCTACGGCACCGGCAACTTCCTGCTGCTCAACACCGGCACCACCCCGGTCCACTCCAAGCACGGGCTGCTCACCACGGTGTGCTACCAGTTCGGCCAGGAGGCTCCGGTGTACGCGCTGGAGGGCTCCATCGCGGTGACCGGCTCGGCCGTCCAGTGGCTGCGCGACCAGCTCGGCATCATCTCGGGCGCCGAGCAGAGCGAGTCCCTGGCCCGGCAGGTCGAGGACAACGGCGGGGTGTACTTCGTGCCCGCCTTCTCCGGCCTGTTCGCCCCGTACTGGCGCTCCGACGCCCGCGGCGCGATCGTCGGCCTGTCGCGCTACAACAACAACGCGCACATCGCCCGGGCCACCCTGGAGTCCATCTGCTACCAGAGCCGGGACGTGGTCGAGGCGATGCGCCAGGACTCCGGCGTCACCCTCGACGTGCTGCGGGTGGACGGCGGCGTCACCGCCAACGACCTGTGCATGCAGATCCAGGCCGACGTCCTCGGCGTCCCCGTCTCCAAGCCCGTGGTGGCGGAGACGACCGCGCTCGGCGCCGCCTACGCCGCCGGGCTCGCCGTGGGCTTCTGGAAGTCCACCGAGGAGCTCAAGCAGAACTGGCAGGAAGACCGCCGCTGGGAGCCCACCTGGTCGCAGGAGCAGCGCGACGCGGGCTACGCCACCTGGAAGAAGGCCGTCACCCGCACCCTCGACTGGGTCGACGTCGGCTGAGCCGCACGACCGCCCGGACCGTGGTCCCGCACGCCCATGCGGGGCCGCGGCCCCGGGCCCGCACGATTCTCTGAGATGAGGAGCTTTACTGTGACATCTGTACCGCTGGGACCGGCGTACCGCGCGGAGACGCTGCGACGGATGGGCGACGACGAGTTCGACGTCCTGGTCGTGGGCGGCGGCGTCGTGGGCGCCGGCGCGGCGCTCGACGCGGTGTCCCGTGGCCTTTCCGTCGCGCTCGTGGAGGCCCAGGACTGGGCGGCGGGCACGTCGAGCCGGTCGAGCAAGCTCGTCCACGGCGGTCTGCGCTACCTGGAGCAGCTCGACTTCAAGCTGGTCAGGGAGGCCCTCAAGGAACGCGGCCTGTTGCTGACCAGGCTCGCGCCCCACCTGGTGCGCCCGGTGCCGTTCCTGTTCCCGCTGCGGCACCGGCTGTGGGAGCGGTTCTACGTCGGCGCGGGGATCGCCCTCTACGACATGCTCGACGGCGGGCACGTCCTGCCCCGCCACCGCCACATGAGCCGGCGCCGCGCGCTGGCCGCCGCGCCCTCCCTGCACCCGGAGGCGCTCATCGGCGCGGTGCAGTACTACGACGCGCAGGTCGACGACGCGCGGTTCGCGATGACGCTGGCGCGCACCGCCGCCGGGTACGGGGCGGCCGTCGCGACCCGGACGCGCATGACGGCGCTGGAGCGCGACGGGGCTCGGGTCACCGGCGCCCGGGTGCGCGACCTGGAGAGCGACCGCGAGATCGTCGTGCGCGCCCGCCAGGTGATCAACGCCACCGGCGTCTGGACCGACGAGACCGCCCAGCTGGCGGGCAACGAGGGCGGCCTGCGCGTCCGGGCGTCCAAGGGCGTCCACATCACCGTTCCGCGCGACCGGATCACCCTCCACACCGGCCTGATCCTCCGTACGGAGAAGAGCGTGCTGTTCACCATCCCGTGGGGACGGCACTGGATCATCGGCACCACCGACACCGACTGGAACCTCGACAAGGGCCGTCCCGTGGCCAGCCGGGCCGACATCGACTACCTGCTCGACCACGTCAACCAGGTGCTGGGCACGCCGCTCACGCACGAGGACATCGACGGCGTGTACACGGGCCTGCGGCCGCTGCTGGCCGGGGACGCCTCCGACACCGCCAAGCTGTCCAGGGAGCACACGGTCGCCCGGCCCGCGCCCGGCCTCGTCGTCATCGCCGGCGGGAAGTACACCACCTACCGGGTCATGGCCAAGGACGCCGTGGACGTGGCCGTACGGGAGCTGGACGCGGCCGTGCCGCCGTCGGTGACGGACCGGCTGCCGCTCCTGGGGGCGGAGGGGTACGAGGCGCTGCGGAACGGCCGCACCCGGCTCGCCGCGCGCGCCGGCATCGACGTCGCCCGCGTCGAGCACCTGCTCGGGCGCTACGGCTCGGCCGTCGAGGACCTCATCGAGCTGATCGAGGCGGACGCCTCGCTCGGCGAGCCCCTGACCGGGGCGGCGGACTACCTCCGGGCGGAGGCGGTGTACGCGGTCACCCACGAGGGCGCGTTGCACCTGGAGGACGTGCTGGTGCGCCGTACCCGCATCTCCATCGAGGAGCGTGACCGGGGCATCGGCGTCGCGTCCGAGGTGGCGGAGCTCATCGCGCCCGTGCTCGGCTGGGACGAGGAGGACATCAGGCGGGAGACGGACCGCTACCGGACGACGGTGCACGCCGAGATGTCGGCGGAGCTGCAGCCCGACGACCTGTCCGCGGTCGCCGCCCGCGAGGAGATCTTCGACGGGGCCGGCCCGCTCGAATCCTCAGCGGGCCGGCTCTGACGAGCCCCCGCGTGCCAGGCGCCGGCCGAGACGCTGCATGGGCTGCTCGATGAGGCGATGGGTGAGGCGGCTGGCCGGCAGGATCAGGAGCAGGGCGGCCGCCACGGTGGCCAGTTGGTGCGGCAGGGGGGACCAGCGCCGCTCCCCCAGGATCTCCATCATCACGAGGAGGATCGGGAGATGCGTCAGGTAGAGCGAGTAGCTGATGCCCCCGAGCCAGGTCAGGGGGCCGGGCAGGCGGCGGGCGCGTAACGCCATGCCGCCGGCGAAGGTGGCGGCGGCCAGGGCGATCGTGGTGATCCACACGTCCGGTCGCACCCACCACCAGCCGGCGCTGATCGCCCAGATCGGGACGGCGGCCACGGCGGCCAGGGTGAGCGCGACCGGCCACAGGGAGCCCGAGCCGCGCTCCCACCGGTGGATCGCGGTGCCGGCGAACATCACCGCCAGCATCGCCAGCCCGAACCACGGCACCCGGCTGCTCAGCAGCGGCAGCGCCAGCCCCATCACCCCCAGGACGCAGGAGGCGAGCGTGGACAGCCGCCCCGTGAGCACGCACGCCATGCCGGCGGCGAACACGCCGAGCGAGATCCACGCCGGCCACGCTCCCGACAGCGGCGCCGAGGACATGGTGACGCCGGCCACCAGCGCCGCCGCGCCCAGCGCCACCGCGATCAGGCCACGGCCCGCGTGCGCCCCGGTGGCGAACAGAGCGGCGACCACCAGGTAGAAGACCATCTCGTACGACAGCGTCCACATGGTGTTGACGACGCCGCCGACACCGACCACGTCCAGCAGCATCGTGGCGTGGGCGGCGGCCGCGTGCGGCTCGCGCGGCACCTCCTGGCGGACCGGAATCCACCATGACAGGGCCAGCATCAGCCCCAGGACGGCGAGGTAGAGCGGGTAGAGCCGGAAGAAGCGGCCGATCCAGAAGGCCCGCACGTCGCCGCCGCGCTCCAGCGAGACCGGGATGATGTACCCGCTCACCATGAAGAAGACCAGCACGCCGTAGACGCCGAGGTTGAACTGCGTGGGCCGCAGCCACGGCATGGACCAGGTGAGCAGGTGCTCACCCACCACGGCCAGCGCGCCGACGCCACGCAGCGCGTCCAGCCAGGCGAGCCTGCGGGTCACCGGCCGGATCGCCTCGGAGGGGGTGGCTGGGGCGAGTGACATGTCGCCAAACGTACCGAAATGCTGAAGTTCCAGGGCGGCGACCGTCTCAGTTGGGCCACGACCTGGAGCGCGGCTCGGACGTGCGGATACGCTGGACAGGATCCCCGCTGGTGCCCGTCGCGACGGCGACGGCATCGACGCAGCGACGGAGAGGCGGCGACATGACACGCCTTGCGATCGGGACGGAGCGGCACGGCGATGTCGCGGTGGTCCACCTGACGGGCGAGCTCGACATGAGCACGCAGCACCTGCTGGCCGATGCCCTCGGCGAGCCGCTGTCCGCCGAGCGGCCCAGGATCGTGGTGGACATGGCCGGGCTGAGCTTCTGCGACTCCAGCGGGCTCTGGCAGCTCATCAACTGCCAGCGCCAGGCCGAGGCCCGCGGCGGCGGGCTACGCCTGATCGGCGTGCACGGCATCATGGCCCGGCTGCTGGTCATCACCCAGCTCGTCGACCAGTTCCCGCCCTACGGCACGCTCGAACGCGCCTGTCAGTGGTCCACGCTCCCCTGATCGCCCGCCTCCGCTGAGTCCCGGCGCTACGATGGCCGCCCGTGATCATCAAGGAGGGTGCCGTGGCGGGCTTCGGAGTGCTGTGCGTCCATGCCCATCCCGACGACGAGGCCATCTGGACCGGCGGCACGCTGGCCAGGTACGCCGACGAGGGCGCCAGGACGGCCGTCGTCACGTGCACCTGGGCCGAGGGGACCGTGCGGGCCGGGGAGCTGGAGCGCTCGCTCGGCGTCCTCGGCGCGGGCGAGCCGAGGCTGCTGGGCTACGCCGACGCGAACAAGCCCGAGTCGGCTCCCGGCGCCCCGCGGTTCCTGGACGTGCCGTTCGACGAGGCGGTGGGACGGGTCGTCGGGCACATCAGGCGGTTCAGGCCGGACGTGGTGCTCACCTACGACGCGTACGGCTCCTACGGGCATCCCGACCATGTCCACGCGCACCGGGTCACCATGGCCGCGGTGGAGGCGGCCGGGTACGACCAGCTCCACCCCGGCACGGGCGAGCCGTGGCGGCCCCGGGCCCTCTACCTGTCCACCGTTCCGCGCTCCGTCGTGGTGTCGCACTGGCGGTCGGTGTTCGGGACGGACCCGGAGCCGGGCCAGACGCTCCCGGGCGTCCCGGACGACCAGGTCACCACGCGGCTCGACGTCGGCCGATGGGCCGAGCGCAAGTGGGAGGCCATGCACGCGCACGCGTCGGAGGTGGGACGCGGCGCGTCGATGACCCTGCTGACCGGCCTGCCCGAGCAGGCACGCGCCCAGATGCTGGCCAACGAGTGGTATCGCCGCGTCGGCCACACGGGCCCGCCGGAGACGGCTCTCGGCGCGTAGCCGAGTCTCCGCGGGCCCGTTCGCGGCCGCGGGGTCAGCCGGTCGGGAAGGCGTCCGGGGTGCGGATGCGGTCACGCATGTACGTGCCCGACTGCGTCAGGACGGCCGTGCCCGCGTACGTGTTGCCGGAGCAGGTGCCCGGCTTGAAGGCGGCGCTGCTCTCGTCGGCGTCGGAGTACGTCCAGTCGGCGTAGCTGATCTTGTACTGGTCCAGCAGGTTCAGCCAGGTCGTGGTGCTGGCGAGGTCCACCGTGCCACCGCCGGTGTAGGTGACCGTGCCGAACTCCGTGACGAACAGCGGGATGCGGGTGGCTGCCCGGCTGACCGCCGCCCGGTAGGAGTCCCCGTGGGAGGCGGCGTAGAAGTGGAAGGTGTACATGACGTTGGCGGCGTTGACCGGGTTGTTGACGACCTCGCTCTCGTTGCCGCCCTCCGACACGCCCAGCGACGACCAGCCGCGGGTGCCGACCACGACGACGGCGTCCGGGTCGTTGGCGCGGATGACGGGGATGACCTGCTCGGCGTAGCTCTTGATGGTCGACCAGCTCACGCCGTTGGGCTCGTTGGCGATCTCGTAGATGACGTTCTTCTTGGCGGCGTTGCGGGTGGAGACGGCGGCGAAGAACGTCTTGGCGCGGTCGAGGTTGTACATGGGGTCGCCGGGCGTCAGCGTGTGGAAGTCGATCAGGGCGTACATCCCGCGCGCCTCGGCCATGTCGACGAGGTTGTTGACCTGGGCGGTGAAGGCCGGCGGGTTGGTCTCGTAGCCGTCCTCCTGGACGTACATGGAGATCCGGAGCAGGTCGGCCTTCCAGTCGTTGGCCAGCGCGTCGAGGGAGGCGGTGTTGTAGCACTTGGCGAACCACTGCAGGCCGTGCGTGCTCATCCCGCGTAACTGGATGGGCTTGTTGTACTGGTTGCAGAGGTTGACGCCGCAGACGCGCAGTTGCCCGTTGATGCCGACGGGGGTGCCGTCCGTGGGCGGCGGGACGGTCGGGGTCACGGTGGGGGTCGGGCCGGGGGTCGTGGAGCCGGTGCAGGTGACGCCGTTGAGCGTGAACGAGGTGGGCGCCGGGTTGGCGCCCGTCCAGCTCCCGTTGAAGCCGATGGTGGTCGAGGCGTTGGTGGCGAGCGAGCCGTTGTAGCTCAGGCTGCGCGCGGTCACGGCGGCGCCGTTCTGTCCGTACGTGGCCGACCAGCCCTGGACGACCTTCTGGCCGGAGTCCGGGAAGGTGAAGCCGAGGGTCCAGCCGTTGACGGGGTCGCCGAGGTTCTTGATGGAGATGTTGGCGCTGAAGCCGCCCTGCCAGGTGCTGGCCGTGTAGGTGACGGCGCAGCCGGTGGTGGCGGCGGCGGTGACGGCGGGGGTGACCGCCACTCCTCCGAGGGTGAGCGCGGCGACGGCGCCGATCGCGAGGGCGGCACGTCCGCGGAGCGGGCGCGGGAGCAACTTCACGGTGGTGGCCTTTCGGGTTCCGAATGAGCCGGTGGGGGGATCGCGGGAGGCGTGCCGGCGGGGGGCGCGCGATCGGGGGCAAGGTATCAACGTGGGTGCTCTGAGCTGTAGGAACGTGCCCGTCCCGGCCATGCGGCGGCCGGGGAGATCGCGGGTGTTTGTCCTGTTCGGCGGGGTCGGCGCGGGGTGCCCGGTGGTTGAAAGTTTCAGGTCGGCCGAAAATCTACGGGCGTTGAATTCTGGCGGGCGCCGACCTAGCGTGAGGTCGTCATGCCGACGACCACGGTGAGGGAGAGGGACATGCTCGAAGTCATCGGCGCGGGTCTGCCGCGTACCGGGACGACCTCGATGAAGGCGGCGCTGGAGCGCCTCGGCTTCGGCCCGTGCTATCACATGTTCGAGGTCATGACCCATCCCGACCACGTGGACCGGTGGCACTCGGTCACGGCCGGCGAGGTCCGCGACCGGGAAGGGTGGGACCGGGTGTTCGCGGGAGGGTACCGGTCGGCGCAGGACTGGCCGGCCAGCCACTACTGGCGCGAGCTGGCCGAGGTCTATCCCGACGCGAAGGTGGTGCTGACCGTCCGCGACCCGCGCTCCTGGTATCCGAGCATCAACATGCTCCTGTCCGGTCCCGGGGCCGCCGCGGCGACCATGAACGGCCAGCCGTTCGAGGAGCTTCCTGAGCCCGTACGCGCGATGCTCACCGGCATGGGCCGGATGGGGCCGGTCCTGGAGGCCATCGGGCGGTCGTACTTCGGCCCCGGCTGGAGCTTCGGGCAGGGCGTACCCGACGAGGAGTACGCCGTCGAGGCGTTCGAGCGGCACGTGGCCGCCGTCAAGGCGGACGTGCCCGCGAAGCGCCTGCTCGTGTTCGACGTGCGCGAGGGGTGGGAGCCGCTGTGCGGCTTCCTCGGCGTCGAGGCGCCCGCGGAGCCGTTCCCGCACCTCAACGACGCCGACTCGATGCGGCAGACGTTCGAGCGCATGATGAGCGGCGAGCCGATCACCTTTCCACAGCCTCGCTGACCGCCTCCTCCCGCTCCTCCTGACCCTTGTCCTGACCGCGGGAGCGCAGCAAGCTCGCCGTGACCGCGGTGACGAGGATCGCGGCGACCACCCCCAGCGAGAGAGCCGTCGGAATCTTGTACACCTCCAGGAGCAGCATCTTCACGCCCACCCAGACCAGCACCAGCGCCAGGCCCAGCTTGAGGTAGGCGAACCGGTGCATCAGGCCGGCGAGCATGAAGTACATCGCCCGCAGGCCGAGGATGGCGAAGGCGTTGGAGGTGAAGACGAGGAACGGCTCCGAGGTGACCGCGAAGACGGCCGGGATCGAGTCCACCGCGAAGACGATGTCGCTGACCTCGACCAGCACGAGCACCGCCAGCAGCGGCGTGGCCACCCAGCGGCCGCTCCGGCGCACCAGGAACCGCTGACCGTGGTAGTCGTCGGTGACGGGGATCAGCCTGCGGAACAGGCGCAGCGTCCTGCTGCTGCCCGGATCGATGCTCTCGTCCCGGTGACGGGCCATCCGGATCCCGGTCAGCACCAGGAAGGCGCCGAACACGTACAGGACCCACGAGAAGCTGGCGATGAGCACGGACCCGGCGGCGATGAACACGCCGCGGAACACCAGCGCGCCCAGCACCCCGAAGAACAGCACGCGGTGCTGGTAGCGCGCCGGGACCGCGAAGTAGCTGAAGATGATCGCGAAGACGAAGACGTTGTCGACCGCCAGCGACTTCTCGATGAGGTAGCCGGCGTAGTACTGCCCGGCGAGCTCGGCTCCCCACAGCCACCAGATCACGGCGCCGAAGGCCAGGCCGAGCGCGATCCAGATCGTCGACCAGAACGCGGCCTCGCGCACGCCGACCGCGTGCGCACGCCGATGGGAGAACAGGTCGATCGCCAGCATGACGGCGATCACGCCCAGCACGGCAGGCCAGGCCCAGAAGGGGACGTCCAACGAGATACCTCCGGTCCGATGTCGTCGGCCGGAGGTCTCCCCGCCCTCCCACGGCTCTCGCGCGCGAGACGGCGTCAGGACCGGGCGGGCCTCGGGGCTCGCCGTATTGACGACCCTGACGGTTTCGGGTACTCCCCTCCGCTCACCAAGGTACGACAGGGATATCTCATGTCCAAATCCCCCACGGACCCTCCGAGGCTGCCCGTGACAGCGGCGCGTGTCGCCGGGCGGCGGCCCGGACCGGCCGCCCCGGCACGACAGGCCGGACACGACAGGTCGCGGCGCGCGGGCGATCCGCCCCCGTGGCGGGGCTTCAGCGGTCCGCCGCGACGCGGCGCACGGCCGCCACGATGTCGATGTTGGGCAGGCCCTTGAGGAGGTACTCGGTGACGCCTGCCCGGCGCATCTCCTCGACGGCGCCGGAGTCGCCGTAGGCGGAGAACGCCATGACGCGCGTGCCCGGGCAGCGGTCGCGGATCACCCGGGCCGCGTGGGCGCCGCCGCCGGGCATCCGCACGTCGAGGATGGCGACGCGGGGCGTGTGGCGCTCGGCCAGGGCGATGGCCTCCTCGGCGTCCTGGGCGAGCGCGACGACACTGAGGTCGGGCTCGGCCTGGAGCACCTCACTGAGCACGTCACGGATCATGGGCTCGTCGTCGCCGATGAGCACGGTCAGCCGCGCGCCCGCCGGCGTACGACCGTCCCGCCCGGTCATACGCGACCGTCCTCACCGCCCGAGGCCAGTGCGGGCACCCAGAACTCGACCGTCGTGCCGTCGTCCGGCCGGCCGCGGATGCTCCACCAGCCGCCCGCCATCTCGGCGCGCTCGCGCATCTCGATGAGGCCGAAGTGGTCGGGCACGGCGAGGAGGCCGGCGGGGTCACTGACGCCGACGCCGTCGTCGGCCACCCGCGTCAGCACGCCGTGGCCGCTGGAGGCCAGGGACACGGTCACCGCCTTCGCCTGTGCGTGCTTGCGGACATTATTCAGCGCCTCCTGACATATCCGAAATATCGTGATCGCTGTCTCGGCGGGTGGCTCCCGGTCGAGCTCGTGCCGCAACGAGTACGTCAGCCCGGCGCCGGTCACCACCTGGTCCAGGTACGAGGTCAGCCCCTCGACCAGCCCGTCCCGGTCGAGGCCGGGCGGCCGGAGGCGGAAGGTGAGGTCGCGCAGCCGGTGGACGGCCGCCGACACGGTCTCGTTGAGCTGCAGGGCCCCCACGGCGTGCTCACCCTCCAACTGGTCGGCGAGCAGTTGCAGGCGCATCCCGACGGCCACCATCGACTGGATCGTGTCGTCGTGCACGTCCCAGGCGATGCGGCGCCGCTCCATCTCCTGCGCGTGGACGAGGTGGGTCAGCAGCCTGCTGCGCTCGTCCAGGGCCCGCTCGGCGGTGCGCCGCTCGGTCATGTCGCGGGTCACCTTGCCGAACCCGCGCAGCTCGCCGGTGTCGTCGTACAGCGCCGTGATCACCACGTTCGCCCAGAACCGGGTGCCGTCGGCCCGCACCCGCCAGCCCTCGTCCTCCAGCCGCCCCTCCGCCGCGGCCACCACCAGCTCACGGGCCGGCTTGCCCGCCGCCACGTCCTCAGGCGGGTAGAAGGCCGAGAAGTGACGCCCGATGATCTCTTCCGCCCGGTACCCCTTGATCCGCTCCGCGCCCGCGTTCCAGCTCACGATCCGGCCCTGCGGGTCCAGCATGAAGATCGCGTAGTCGACGACGTTCTGAACGATCAGCCTGAAGCGCTCCTCGCTCTCCCGCAGGGCCCGCTCGGCGATGCGCCGCTCGGTCATGTCGCGGGTCACCTTGCCGAACCCGCGCAGCTCGCCGGTGTCGTCGTACAGCGCCGTGATCACCACGTTCGCCCAGAACCGCGTGCCGTCGGCCCGCACCCGCCAGCCCTCGTCCTCCAGCCGCCCCTCCGCCGCGGCCACCACCAGCCCATGAGCCGGCTTGCCCGCCGCCACGTCCTCAGGCGGGTAGAACACCGAGAAGTGACGCCCGATGATCTCTTCCGCCCGGTACCCCTTGATCCGCTCCGCGCCCGCGTTCCAGCTCACGATCCGGCCTCGCGGATCCAGCATGAAGATCGCGTAGTCGACGATGTTCTGCACCAGCAGCCGGTAGTCGGTCTGGGTGATCTCGGGGGGGCTTGACTCGGGCATAGTGCAGCTTCGCACGCCCAGATGTCAGTTGGCCCAGACGGGGGCGGGAACGGCGGCCAGCTCGCACCAGACGACCTTGCCGTCCCCTTGGGGAATGGACCCCCAGCGGATGGACAGGCGCTCGATGACGTTGAGGCCCCAACCGCTCCTCGGCCCCGGCTCGCGCGGCTCGGGCAGCCGGGGACTGGAGTCGCGGACCTCGATGCGCACCCGGGAGAGGCCGACGACCAGGTGGAGCACCGGCGCGCCGGCGCCGTGCACCAGCGCGTTGGTCACCAGCTCGGAGACGACCAGGAGCGCGTCGTCGTGCAGGCCGGTGTATCCGCTCTCGGCCAGCGCCCGCCGGGTCAGGTCGCGGGCCGTCGTGATGCTGTCGAGCTCTTGCGTCAGATGGTGCTCAACCGCATACACCGAACCCTCTGTACCCATCCTCTCAGGATCGCCGGTGTACGCCGGTGTCACGAGAGTCACCGGCTCCATCTGGTCTGGTGCAGTCGCGGCGTCCCGAGTAGTGCATCTGCGTCAGTCGATGAGGCCCTCGCGACGGGCGATCGCGACCGCCTCCAGCTTGGAGCCCGCGCCCAGCTTCTCCAGGACGCGCTGGATGTGGTTGCGGGCGGTGTTGTGCGCCACGCCGAGCCGCTCGCTGATCTGCGCCGTGCTCGCCCCCTCGGCCAGCAGGAGCAGCGTCTCCCGCTCCCGCGCCGTCAGCCCCGCCCCCGCGAGCCGGATCCTGCCGGTGAGCCGGTCCAGCACGCCGGCCAGCAACTCCGGCGCGAACGCCACCCCGCCCTCGGCCACCTGCCGCACCGCCGCCTCCAGCTCGTGCAGCGCCGACGACTTCAGCACGAGGCCCACCCCGCCGGCCTCGGCCACCCGGGTGGCGGCCGACGCGGACGCCTCGCCCGTCAGGATCAGCACCCGCGCCTCCGGAGCGGCGGCCATGAGCCGGCCGATCGCGGAGATCCCGTCGCCGTCCGGCAGCCGCCGGTCCAGCAGCACCACGTCCGGCTTGAACCGCGCCGTGTCGGCCACCGCCGCCGCGATCGACGCGGACCGCCCCACGACCTCCACCCCGTCCGTCTGTCCCAGGGCCAGGCCGATCGCCTCGGCCACCATGTCGTGATCCTCGACCAGCAACAAGCGGATCGACGGGGACGCCGACCCTGCGGGGGGCGGTGACATCACGGGAATGCTCACGACGACGATGCGCGGCGCGACCATGCCGGCACGACCATTCTCCCGCGTCCGAAGCCTTTCAATCACGCCGGGTGCCACTGTGGTGACATCCGGATGTGCCCCGGTATGACCTGCCTCCCGGTCAAGGTGTGAGGACCCATGTTGACGAGGCGGAATGTCATGACCCCTGCCTTCGAGGCCGAGGGATCGGCTACTCGGCGTAGGGCTGGTCCGCTCCCTGGGCGCTGTAGCCGAGGCTCCAGACGTAGCCGTCCGGGTCCGCGAAGGAGCCGCCGTACCCGCCCCACGGCAGGGCGCCGGCGGGCTTGAGGATCGTGGCGCCGGCCTTCTCGGCCTCCGCGATGATCTCGTCGACCCGCGCCTCACTGCGGACGACGTACGTGAGCACCAGCCCGCTGAAGCCGCTGCCTTCCGGGCTCGTGCCCACCTGGTCGGCCAGGCCCTCACGGCCGTAGAAGCCGACGGGCGAGGCTCCGTCCGACTCGAAGAACACCGAGATGCCGTAGTCGTTCTTGATCTTCCAGCCGAGCCCCTCCGTGTAGAACTGCTTGGCCCGGTCCATGTCCCGGACGGCGAGGAGGATGGAACTGACGTGCGCCTTCATGCCTTGTCTCCTTCGTTCTTCGGGGGTGATCCCCGTGGAGACAACGCTACGGAGAGCCCCATGCCCGGCGCTTCTTGATTCCTGATCGGTTGGTCGCCTGTGCCCAGGTGACGGGCGCCGCTGCCCTCCCGGCCGTCCGGCCCTGGCCGGTCAGGCGGCTGCCTCCACCCGGGTGAGGGAGCCGCTGATCGCCACCGGGTTCCTGATCAGGTTGAGGATCGGGCAGACCCGCTCCACCTCGGCGTGCAGCCGGGCCAGCTCCTCGTCCGGCGCGGGCGAGGACAGGCGCACCTCGTACCGGAAGTCGTACGGGTGGACGGGGATGCCCGTGGCGTCCGGCGCCTGGGCGCGCGGGTCGTACTGGGCCTGGACGTCGACTTCGAGCGAGTCGAGCGGGATCTCCAGCTCCGCCGCCTTGATGAGGAAGATGTGGGTGACGCAGCTTCCCAGCACGCCGGCCTGGAGCTCCGGCGAGCCCGGACCGAGGCTGTAACCCGCCAGGTCGGGGCCGCTGTCGCTGATGATCTGGAAGTCTCTGATCCTGATGCGGCGCACGCCGCTGCGGCCCTCGGCGGTGACGTGGGCGTGCAGCGGCACGGGGCCGCCCGACGGCGCGGCGCGCCGGGCCAGCAGCGCCTCGCGCTTGTGGGACAGGTATTCGCGAAGAGTGGTCATTGCGGGAGATGTCCTGCTTTCCAGGGCGGGCGGTCTTTCCGGAGGGGTGGTCTTTCCGGGTTGTCTTTCCGGAGGGGTGGTCTTTCCGGGAGGGGCGGTCAGGTGAGGGTCACTGGGCCGCGCGGGGTGTCGAGGTGGGCGCGCAGCGCCGGCTCCGGGCCCTCGGTGACCTCCAGCCCGGCCTCCAGCGCCGCCAGGTCCGCCCGTACGGACTCCGGGTCCGGGTGGGACGCGGTGAACGACACCAGGGCGAGCTGCGGCAGTCCCGAGGCGGCCGGGTGCGGCGCGTCGCCCCAGTCGATGAGGAACGGCACCAGCCGCACCGCCGCCGGGTCGTCCCGGCGGGTGAGCACCCAGTCGAGCCTGACCCCGTCCGGCCGGACCCGGGAGAGCGGCTCGACCTTCCCCGGGTCGTAGCCGCGCTCGCGCGCCCGCCGTACGCGTGCCTCCAGGTCGTCGCCGCGCACCGCCCACGCGGTCAGCCGGGGCTCGGTGAGCGTCTCCAGCCCGAACGCCCGGGGCCGCGCGCCCGGGCCGGCGGCCGGGTCGGGGCCGATGATCTCCAGGTACGCGCCGGGGCCGAGCCCGACGAGGTGATTGGCGGTGCCGCCCGGGTGGCTGCCGCCGGGGACCGGCTGCACGCCGGTGCGCTCGGCGAACTCCTTCACGCCGGCGAGCAGGTCGGGCACGGCGTAGACCAGGTGGTCCAGTTCGAGATGGGTCATGACCTACTCCTTGTTCGAGCTGTTGGAGCCGTTCGAGCCGTTCGGACCGCTTGGGCCTTTCGAGCCGTTCGGGCCGTTCGGGCCGGTCGGCGCGGGTGGGGCGGTCGGCTCGCCGAGGGACAGCATGAGCCGGTTGGCCCAGTTGAAGAACGCCGCCGCGTGCAGCACGTCGCTGATCGCCAGGTCGTCCAGACCGGCGGCGCGCAACGCGTCGAGGTGCCCGCCGGTGAGCGCCGACGGGGTGGCGGCGAGCGCCACGGACGCGTCCACGACCGCCCGCCACACCCGGTCCTGCTCCGCCCCGACCCCCTCGTCCAGCAGCCGCTCGACGTCGTCGGGCCGCTTGGACCAGTGGGCGGCGAAGCGGGCGTGCACGGAGGCGCAGAAGACGCAGCCGTTGTGGCGCGAGGTCGCGGTGGCCGCCAGCTCCCGCTCGGCGCGCGGCAGTCCGCCGTCGGCGTTGTGGAAGATGTCGAGGTCGGTCTTGGTGCGCGCGTGCAGGACGGCGGGGTCGCGGGCGAGCAGGCGGAAGTACGGCGAGTCGACGCGCGCCTGGTCGATCAGCGCCTCGCGGTGGGCGTCGGTCAGCTCGGCCTCGGCGAGCGGCTCCAGCCACGGCTCCCAGCCGAGCCGGTCCGTGGTGAAGGCGAGTGGTGCGGCGGTCAAGGACGGGCCTCCTGGTACTCGTGCGAGGTCTGCGTGGTGGCGCCGAGCAGGCGCAGGCCGGTGGCGACCCGGATCTGGAAGGTCAGGAACGAGACGAGCTGCGAGAGGGTCACGATCCCGGTCGTGCTCCAGCCCGCGCGGGCCAGCGCCCGCAGCGCCTCCCTGTCCGCCTCGCGCGGCCGGAACACGAGGAGGTGCGCGTGCTCAAGAGCGGCGGCGAGCCGCTCACCGAGCGCGGTGCGGTCGCCGACCCGGTGGACGGGGCCGGGGACGCTCTCGCCCGCCAGCGGGCCCTCGGGGTAGATGCCGTACGGTCCGGTGGTGGTGGCTGCCTCGACCTCGGCCGCCACGGCCGCCGCCAGCTCGGGGGCGTCGGCCGCGAGCAGCCCGGCGTAGTGCTCGACCGCCGGGGCGTCCTGGTGCAGCCCCGCGACGAACGCCGCCACCGCGTGCCGCTCCACCCGGCTCACCTCCCCCGTGCCGGTGTCCGGGGCTGAGGCTGAGGCCGGGGCCGGGGCCGAGACTGGGGCGGGAGCCGAGACTGGGGCCGGGGACTCGGGGAAGAGGGCGAGGTAGCCGCGCTGGGCGTGGTCGCGGGCGTCCGGGCGGCGGCGCCGGAGCCGGTCGAGCGGGGAGCCGGGCTCGATGCCCGCCAGCCGGTCGATGATGTCGGTGCTCATGGCGTACTCAGTTCCTTCGGTGAAGGGACGGGGACGGGGACGTGTTCGCCGGTGAGAGCCCGTCCGGGGAGGGGGGCGCCCAGCCGAGGGCGGGCGCGACCTCGGTCGCGAGCAGCTCGATGGAGCGCAGGATGCGCGGGTGCGGCGGATCGACGGAGTGGACCTGGAAGACCAGGTCGGTGACCCGGTCGAGCGTGGGATCGGCGCGCAGGCTCGCGATCACGTCGTCGGGCGTGCCCACGTGGACGTCGAACGCCGCGATGAGCCGCTCGATCCCGCCGTCCGCCGGCACGGGGAAGCCGCTCAGCTCGAAGTGCCGTACGGCCCGCGCCAGGCCCGTCTCCGCGTACCGCAGCGCCTCCTCCCGCGTGTCGGCCACGAACGCCGTGCGGGAGGCCATGATCCTGGGTGCCGCCCCGGCCGGCAGGTGCTCGTAGTAGGCGTCCACGATGGGCCGCTGGATCTCGGCCAGCGTCAGGCCGGGCGCGTCCTTGGGCCGCGGCTGCGTGCGCGACAGCATGAGCCCGTTGCCCGCCCGCCCGGCCCGCTCGCCCCCGCCGACCGAGAACGTGGCCTCCCACACGGCCCCGAGCAGCCGGGGGGCCGCCGGGTAGAGCCGATTGCCGCCGCCGAGGTCGCCGCCCGACCAGGCGTTGACCAGCACGGCGAGGTGTTCGGCGTACAGGGCGGCGCGTTCGGCGCTCTCGCGGCCGAAGGCGGCGAACGACGACGGAGTGCCGCCGCTGCCCACGCCCACCTCCAGCCGCCCGCCGGAGAGCTGGTCGAGCACGGCGGTGTCCTCGGCCACGCGTACCGGGTGCTCCAGGGGCAGCGTGATGATGCCGGTGCCGAGCCGGATGCGGCTGGTCTTGGCTGCGACGTGGGCCAGGAGGACGAGCGGGGCGGGCAGGCCGCCCTCGGTCGCGCTGAAGTGGTGCTGCGCGACCCACGCCGTGTCGAAGCCGTGGCGCTCCGCGTGCGCGATCTGCTCGGCGGCCAGGCGGTAGCGCTCGGCGGGCGGCGCGTCGTCGAGGAGGCGGGTGAAGAATCCGAGCCGGCGGCCGGTGACCGGGTGCTCTGTCATCGGGCCGCCTCCTGGGCGGCCGTGCCCGGCACGGCGGCCAGCAGCGCGCGGGTGTAGGCGTGGCTCGGGTTCTCGAAGAGCCGCCGGGTCGTTCCGGTTTCCACGATGCGTCCTTTGCTCATGACGGAGACGGTGTGCGAGATCTGCCGCACCACCGCCAGGTCGTGCGAGATGAACAGGTAGGTGAGTCCGAGGTCGCGTTGCAGGTCGCCGAGCAGGTCGAGGATCTGCGCCTGGACGCTGACGTCCAGGGCCGAGACCGCCTCGTCGAGCACCACCACCTGGGGGTCCGGCGCGAGCGCGCGGGCGATGGCGACGCGCTGGCGCTGCCCGCCGGACAGCTCCCCGGCCCGGCGGCCGAGCACGTCGGCGGGCAGCGCGACCCGGTCGAGCAGGTCGCGCACCCGGTCGCGGCGGGCCCGCCGGTCGCCGAGGCCGAAGTTGCGCAGCGGCTCCTCGACGATGTCGGCGATGCTCTGCCGGGGGTCGAGCGAGCCGTACGGGTTCTGGTAGACGAGCTGGACGTCCCGGCGCAGCGCCCGCAGCCGCGCGCCGCGCAGCCCGGCCGTCTCGACGCCGCCGATGGCCACCGAGCCGGAGGTGGGCTCGGCCAGCCGCATGACCATGCGGGCGGTGGTGGTCTTGCCCGAACCGGACTCGCCGACCAGTGCGTGCGTGGTGCCCCGCGGCACCTCGAAGGAGACCTCGTCCACGGCGCGGAACGGCCGCCCGCCGGAGCGGAACTCCTTGACCAGGTCGCGCACCACGATGGCCGGCTCGCGCGGCCCGTCCGCGACGAGGAAATCCGGTGCTCTCAGCGCCGGCGCGTCCCGCAGCGGCCGGGCCGTGTACGCGGCCCGGGGCGCCCCGAGCACGGTGCGGGTGGCGCCCCGCTCCTCGATCCGCCCGTCCTTCATCACGACCAGCCGGTCGGAGCGGTCCATGGCCACGCCCAGGTCGTGGGTGACGAGCAGCACCGCCGTGCCCGACTCGGCGCGCAGGTCGTCGATCAGGTCGAGGATGCGCCGCTGCACGGTCACGTCCAGGGCGCTGGTGGGCTCGTCGGCGATGATGAGCCGGGGTTCGAGCGCCACGGCGATGGCGATCAGCACCCGCTGCCGCATGCCGCCCGACAGCTCGTGCGGGTACTGCCGGGCGCGCACCTCCGGATCGGGCAGCCCGACCCGCTCCAGCAGCTCGACGACCCGGCGGGCGATCGTGCGCCGGTCGCCGCGCCGGTGGATGCGCAGCGCCTCGCCGATCTGGGCGCCGACGGGCTTGACCGGGTTGAGGGAGTTGGCCGGGTCCTGCGGCACCAGGCCGATCTGGGCGCCGCGCACCGCCTGGAGGCGGCGCTGCGACCAGCCGGCGATGTCGGTGCCGCCGAGCAGGATGCCGCCGCTCTCCACCCGCCCGTTCGGCGGGAGCAGGCCGATGACGGCCTGGGCCGTGGTGGTCTTGCCCGAGCCCGACTCCCCGACGACGGCGACCACCTCGCCGGGGTCCACGGTGAACGACACCCCGCGGACCGCCGGGCGGGGCTGTGCCCGTCCCCGGCGTCCCTTCCGCGTGTACGACACGGTGAGGTCGCGGACCTCCAGCAGGCTCATCCGCTCTCCCTCCCGATGGACCGGCTGATCCGGCTGGCCGCGAGCACGACCGCCACCACCACCGTTCCCGGCAGTGTGGTGAGCCACCACGCCGTGGCCAGGTAGTTGCGCCCCTCGGCGATGAGCAGTCCCCACTCCGGCGTGGGGGGCTCCGCGCCGTACCCGAGGAACCCGAGCGTGGAGATGGCCAGGATCGCGACGCCGAACTGGAGGGCGGCCAGCGCGACGACCGGGACGAGCGAGTTGGGCAGCACGTGCCGCCACAGCACCGCGAGGAACCGGCCGCCGCTGCCGAACGCCGCCTCCACGTAGTCGGTACGCCGTACCCGCACCACCTCCGAGCGCGCCAGGCGGGCGAACGAGGCGACGGATCCCACTCCCACGGCGATCGCCACGTTGACCGTGCCGGGCCCGAGCAGGATGATCACCGTGAGCGCGAGGAGCAGCCCCGGCACGGAGAGCAGCACGTCCACGACCCGCATGACGACCTCGTCCAGCGCCCCGCCGGCCGAGCCGGCGAGCAGGCCGAGCAGCGTGCCGAGCACCAGGCCGACCGCGACGGCGACGAACGCGCCGGACAGCGAGTGGACGGCGCCGTGCACCACCCGGGCGAACACGTCACGGCCCACGGCGTCGGTGCCGAACAGGTGGCCGGGGCCGGGTGCGGTCAGCTTCTCCGCCGGGACCCCGGCGATCGGGTCGTACCCGGTGAACAGGCCGGGCGCGAGCGCCCACAGGGCGACCAGCACGACCAGCGCCCACGAAAGGATCAGGCCGGGCCTCATGCGACGGCCCTCCTCAGTCTCGGGTCGAGCACCGGGTACAGCAGGTCCACGACCAGGTTGACGAGCACGAACACCGTCGCGGCGAGCACGACGACGGCCAGCAGCACCGGCGTGTCCTGGGCGTTGACCGCCTGCTCGGTGAGCCGGCCCACGCCGTTGCGGCCGAAGACCGTCTCGGTGACCACCGACCCGGCGATGAGCTCGCCGAACGTCAGCCCCGCCACGGTGAGGGTGGGCGGGAGGGCGTTGCGCGCCACGTGCCGCCACAGGATCCACCCGGGCGAGGCCCCCTTGGCGGCGACGACGGGCACGAACGCCTGGGCCCGCACCTGGTCGAGGCTGCGCGCGAGGATCTGCGCGATGGGCGCCGAGATCGGCACGGCGAGCGTGAGCACCGGCAGCAGGAGCTGCTGCGCCTCGCTGCCGCCGATCACCGGCACCAGCCGCAGCCGGAACGAGAACACCTGGATGAGCACGATGCCGAGCCAGAACGCCGGGACCGAGATGAACAGCGACGGCACCGCCTGGAGCGCCCCCCGGATCCAGCCGAGCCGGGCGTGGCAGGAGGCGAACGCGACGGCCACGGCGATCAGCACGGCCAGCGCGAACGCCGAGCCCGCCAGCCTCGCGGTGGCCGGCAGGCCCTCGGCCAGCCGCTCGGCCACGGGCGTCCCGGTGTCGATCGAGTAGCCGAAGTCCGCCCGCAGGAAGCCGATCAGCGTGTGCAGGTAGGCGCCGGGGCCGTTCGTGCCGTAGTAGGCGCGGATCTCGGCGATCTGCTCGGGTGACAGGCCGAGCTCCGGGTTCTGGAACTTGATGAGGATCGCGTCACCGGGCAGGAGCTGGAGGAGCACATAGCCGGCGGTGAAGGCGGCCCACAGGACGAGCGCCGCCTGCCCCGCCCGCGACAGGAGGTACCTGGCGGATCCGCTCATGACTTCCAGACCGAGTAGAAGCTCGGCCGGGCCACCGCCTCGAAGGCGACGCCGTGGACGTTCGGCGCCACGCCGTACACCTGCGGCTCCTCGAACAGCGGGATGGCGTACGCCTGGTCGATCACGTAGCGCTGGATCTCGGCGACCTTGGCGTTGCGCTTGGCCACGTCGGCGAGGGCCGCCTCCTCCTCCAGCAGCCGGTCGAGCGTCTTGTCGTTCGACAGGATGACGTCGCGGTTCTTCGTGTGGAAGTGGCTCTTGATGACGTCCTGGTCGGCGCGGCCGACCATGCTGTGCGCGATGGCGGTCTTCTCCGCGTTCTTGATGTCCACGGCCTGCGTGCCGGCGTCGGCGGGCCGGATCTCCAGCTTCACGCCGAGCTTGGCCCACTGCTGGCCGACGAGCTCGAGGGTCTGCTTCGACAGCGGCTGGGGGCCGGAGACGAAGACGCCGAGCTGGAGCTTCCTGCCGTCCTTCTCGCGGACGCCGTCGGCGCCCTTCGCCCAGCCGGCCTCGTCGAGCAGCTTCGCCGCGGCGTCGGGGTCGTAGGCCAGCTCCTTGGACAGGTCGACGTAGCCCTGCGCGAGGTGGCTGAGGACCGACGTCGCGACCGGATAGCTCGCGGTGAAGAGGGTGTCGACGACCTCCTTGGCGTTCGTGCCCTTCTGGAGCGCTCTCCGGACCTTGATGTCCCGCAGGATGCTGTTGGCCGGACGCAGGTAGAGGCCGTTGTTGACGCCCCGGGTGGGCTCGGCGCGGATGGTGAACCCGGCGTCCTTGACGGTCTGCTCGTCGTACGCCTGCACGTAGCGGACGTAGTCGGCCTGGCCGGAGGTGAGCGCGCCGACGCGGACGTTGTCCTCGGGCGTCACAATGATCTTGATCTGGTCGAGGTACGCGCGGCCCTGGTGGGCGCTGGACTTGGGCGCCCAGTCGTAGTCCTTGCGGGCGGCCAGGTCGATCTCCTTGTCCACGACCTGACCGGCGAGCGTGAACGGGCCGGAGCCGACGACGTTCTTGAGCTGGCACTGCTCCTCGTACGGCAGGGAGATCGTCTTCTTCGACACCAGGCCGGCGCCGATGACGGAGGTGCCCTGGAGGAAGCCGGGCGAGGGCTTGCCGAAGTGGAAGCGCACGGTCTTCCTGTCGAGGACCTCGCTGCGCTCGTAGTTGTTGACGAACTCGGCGACGGGCAGCTTGAGCGCGGGGTCGCCCTTGCCGTACACGTCGAAGTTGGCCGCGACGGCGTCGGCGTCGAGCGGCGTGCCGTCGCTGAAGGTCACGCCGTCACGCAGGTGGAAGGTGTACTGCGTGGCGTCCTTGTTCACCTCCCACGAGGTGGCGATCCACGGCTCGATCTCCAGCGTCTCCGGGTTCTGCCAGGTGAGCTTGTCGGTGAGCTGGTTGAGCACGCCGCCGTTCGGATAGAAGCCGGCCGCCGGCAGGTAGAGGCAGGTCGGCGCCTGGTGTTCGAGGTACGTCAGCGTCCCCCCGTACACCGGCTTGCCGGCCGCCGCGGCGGCGCCGGCGGCCGGGGCCCCGCCGCCGCCACAGGCGCTGAGCAGGCAGGCGGCGACGGCGGCGGCGAGGGACGCGAGGACCGGGCGGGGTGTGGACGATGACATGCGAATGCCCTTCGGGGAACAGGGGGACAGGCCGCCGGGTCCCAGCCCGGCGCCTAATCCATATTAACCTACCTGTTTTATAGGCATTAGGCACGCCCGCATGCTGAGACGGCCCTGCGTCAGGGCGTCGGGTTCGCCGCTACGGGACCCCGGGCCCCTCGTCGGGCTCGGCGTCGTCGTCGGGCAGGTCGTACCAGTGGACGTCGCCGGGGAACTCCTCCGGCTCGCCCGAGCCGTGCGCGCCGGCGGCGTCGTGGGCGGGTCTGGTCGTGGTCACGGAGGACTCCTCCAGGGGAGGCGCGCCGGTACGCCCCGGCGCGCGCAGCAAAGGGTAACAACCGATCAGGAGGCGGCCAGGCGGTCGCGGTCGTGCGGGGCGCCCCAGTCAGCCTCCACCGGCTCGACGGCGGTCCGCACGAGCCCGTCCCCTCCGGACGGGCTCGTGCGGATCGTGGCGAAGTCGGTCGTCTCCCGGAAGGCGGGCCGCTGGTAGAGGTCGCGGGCGTACCCCCACAGGGCAGGGAAGTCGGTCAGGGCCCGCTCGCTGATCCGCGCCTGCGGGTTGTGGAGGAGGTCGAACCGGGCCAGCGTCGGCCACAGCCGCACGTCCGCCTCGGTGATCCGGTCGCCGAGCAGGAACCGCCGCGTCGCCAGCCGCTCCTCCAGGCGCTCCAGCGCGGCGACCGCGCGGTGGCGCGACTCCTCGTACTCGTCCTGCGTCCCGGCGGCGGCCACCCTGCCGGGCGCGTGGTTGACCTCCTGGAGGATCTCCTCGTTGAGCGCGTCGATCTCCTCCCGCCGGTCCTCGGGGTAGAGGTCCACGGACGGGTCGGCCCACTCCCGGAACTGGGTGCCGAGGTCGAGGGTGATGTCCGGGAAGTGGTTGCTGACGATCCGGCCGGTACGCCGGTCCCAGAGCACGGGCACGGAGATGTGGCCGCGGTAGCCCGGCTCCGTGGCCTCGTATGCCTGCTCCAGCAGCGTGAAGCCGTTGACCGGGTCGGGGCCGCGGCGCTCGCGGAAGGCCCAGCCGCGGCCGTCGCGGTCGTCGTCCACGTACGACAGCGACACCACGTCCTCCAGCCCGGCCAGCTTCCGCGCGATCGCGGCGCGCTGCGCCCAAGGGCAGACCCAGGCGACGTAGAGGTGATAGCGGCCGGGCTCGGCCCGGTAGCCGCTGGAGCCGTCGGCGGTCACCCGGTCCTGGAAGGGGTAGATCGGGCGGTTCCACATCGGGGAGGTGTGCAGGCGGCCGGGGCCGTACGGGCCGTGGGTCTCAAGATCGGCCACACTGGCGTAGGCGGGCGCGTCCGTGGTCGCGGTCATCAGAGGCTCCTCACATGTAAAACCAGTAGGAACAGTCGGAAATAGGCACACGGATGGGCCTCGACACGGATGCGTGTCAGCCGGGCGGGGCCAGGGCGGTGGGCGGCAGCGGGATGGCGGGGAACGGGTTGTCGGGCAGCAGGATCACCCGGCGTGCCCGGGCGGCCTGGCCCGCGGCGTCGAGGTGGAGCAGCGCGGCGCCGATGCCGGCCGCGCCGACCATGTAACCGGTGTCCGCGCTGACCTCCTCCGGCCGCAGCCGCCGGTACGCCTGGTACCACCGGTAGCCGTGACCGTCGTGGTCGCTGGCCCGGCCGATGAGGTTGCCGGCCAGCGTGCGGGCGAAGTCCAGGTGGGCCACGCGCCCGGTCGCCGCCCACAGCCCGACGAACAGCTCGATCAGCCCGGCCGCGCCGCAGCACTGGCAGGCCACGTTCCAGTAGCCCTCGGTCTGCCGGTACGGCACGCCGCTGCTCGTGATGCCCCGCGCCAGGCGCTCCACCCAGTCGAGGTCGCCCGGGTCGCCGGCCACCTGGTGCAGCTCGTAGAACATCCGCGCCACCCCGGCCGAGCCGGAGCAGAAGCCCAGGTAGTGCAGGCCGCGGGCGTGCGGCACGTGGTGGGGCACCACCGCGGAGTCACCGCTCACGATGCTGACCTCGCGCACGAAGTCCGCCCCGCTGCGCGCCGCGCGCAGGAAGCGGTCGTCGCCGCTGACGCCGTACAGGCGGGCGAGCAGGAACGCCGTGCCGGCCGTACCGGCGAGGAAGCCCGGCGTCACCGCGTCCACCGGCAGGTCGGCGCAGTCGCCGAACAGGTGGCCCGGCACGGGCAGCCGCGCGATGCGCAGACCGGCCTCGACGGCGAACTCCTCGTAGGCCGGCACGCCCAGGTGGGCCCCGGCCCTCAGCAGGCCGAGCACGATGCCGCCGTCGCCGCGCTGCGCCGGGTCGGGCGACCAGCCGGCCTCGCCGTCGGCCGTGCGCCCCCTGCTGACGATCAGGTCGGCGATGGCCCTGGCCTCGGACTCGAAACCGGCGTCGCCGAGAGCCCAGCCGGCCTCCATGAGTGCGATCATGACGCCGGTCAGGCCATGGTAGAGAGAAAGGTCGCCCTGGTCACGCCAGGTGGCGGCCAGGCGGCGGGCTCCGGCCCGGGCGTCGTCGAGGTACGCCTCGTGGCCGGTGGCGGCGGCGAGCTCCAGGAAGAACAGCACGATGCCCGCGCCGCCGGAGTACAACGACCAGGGCTCCTCGGGGGTGGCCGCCGGCCGGCCGCGGAGATCGGGGTTCGCCCGCCAGTGCCGGCCCTGCGCGTCGTCCACCGCCGCCGACCTGATCCACCTGCCGGCCAGGATCGCGGCGGTCAGTGGGGATTCCGCGCGGGCGCTCGGTGAGCGGGTCCTGTCCAGACTCATGACTAGATTATCCCACACATTTGGTAGGAAAATAAGGATTGACGGAGCATGGAGAGAAGGAAGGACGAGGACGATGCCGCTGCCCCACTTCCTGGTGATCGGCGCCCCCAAGGCCGGCACCACGGCCCTGCACGCCGCGCTCCAGCAGCACCCCGGACTCCACCTGCCGCACGTGAAGGAGCCGAAGTTCTTCCTGACCGACGGACCGCCCCCCACCCGCGGCGGCCCCGGCGACGCGCCCACCTACCGGGAGCACGTCTGGCGCAGAGCCGACTACGAAGCCCTCTTCGCCGGCGCGCCGCCCGGCGCCCTGCTCGGGGAGGCCACCCCGTTCTACCTGTACGACCTGGACGCGCAGCGGCGCATCCATGCCCTCGTCCCGCACGCGAAGCTGATCGCCATCCTGCGCGACCCCGTCGAGCGGGCCCACTCCAACTGGACGCACCTGTGGTCGGCCGGGCTCGAACCCGTCGGCGACGTGGTGCGCGCCTGCGCCGACGAGCGCCGCCGGATCGCGGCCGGGTGGGCGCACTTCTGGCACTACGTCGGCCTCGGCCGGTACGGCGAGCAGCTCGCGCACCTCTACACCCTCTTCCCCCGCGACCAGGTCCTCGTCTTCCGTTACCGCGACCTCGTCGACCGGCCCGCCGAGACCCTCGACCGGATCACCGGCTTCCTCGGGGTCGAGCGGGGCCTGGTCACCGAGGTGCCCCGCGAGAACGTCACGGCCCACCCCGAGCAGGACGGGCGGCACCGCCTGCTGGCGGCGGCGACCCGCACGGCGCGCTTCCTGCCGCACGGGCTGGAGCGGGCGCTGAACGGCCGCCTGGAGCACCTGATCCAGCGTCGCGGCAAGTCTCGCCGGCCGCTCACCTGGGAGCAGCGGCGGGCGCTGATCCCGTACTTCGCCAAGGACGTCGAGCTGCTGCAACAGGTCACGGGGGCGGACTTCAGCGACTGGCTGCAGCCACGGGAGCGCTCCGGCGGCCTGGTGGGCGCCCGCCCGCCGGGCCAGCGACAGGCCCGCAACGGCCGCCCGAAGCAGGGCTGACCCACTCGCCGTCCCCGCCCGCGCCCCGACGACGAGGCGCGGGCTCATGCGAGGCGTGGGCCGGGGCGGCGCTCAGGCGGGGCGGAGCTCGGTGCGCAGCTCGTGGCTGCCGTCGGCGCAGGTGTACTCGTAGTACAGGCGCACCCCGCCCTCCGGCAGGTCCACCACGTCCAGGTAGCGCAGCCCGCCGCCCCCGTGCGGGGACGAGGCGGCCGGGGCGTCGCCCAGGGGCGTCAGCGCCGCCGGGTCCGTCCCGGTCGCGATCCCGGTGCGCTCCTCATAGTTCTCGGCGGCGCTCGCCCGGCCGTCGTAGAAGGCCAGCACGCCGGCCGGGGTGAAGCGCACGGCGCTCACCCGGGTGCCGCGCGAGTCCCACGTGCCGGGGCGGCCGCTCAGGGCCGTGCCCTGCCACGTCCAGGACAGGCCGTCGTCACTGGTCGCGTAGTCGGTGACCATCTGGTCGGCCTCGTCGGGGTCGGCCAGCGGGTGGCAGGAGGCCCACAGGTGCCAGGTGCCGCCCCGCCGGACGATGACCGGGTCCTTGACGCCCGTCTTGGGGTCGCCGGGCAGGACGGTGGCACGCGCGGCCGGGTCGAAGGAGCCGGGGTCGTCCGCTTCGAGGACCTCGACGCGCCAGTGCTTGGTCCCGTACGTGGCGCAGCTCAGGTAGAGGCGCCAGCGCCCGCCGGGCAGGCGGACGAGCGTGGGACGCTCCAGGGACTCGGCGTCCATCTCCGCACGCGTGATCGTCAGCAGCGGCTCGAACCGCTCGCCGTCGGTGGAGCGGGCCACGACGACGGCGTGGCCGCGCCCCTCCCCGATGGGCCGGCGCAACCGGTACGCCAGGTGGATCACTCCGTCGTGGGCGACCGCGCTGGGCGCGCCCACCCAGTGCCCGGCTCCGGACGACTCGGGCACGACCGCGGCCACCGAGCGCTCCGGGGCGGGGATCAGTGCCTCCACGGCCGGGGCGCTCCCGTCTTCGATCAGCATGGGCACGAGGGTAGGCGTCCGGACCGGGAGATTCATGAAGATTCGCCCTTCATTGGTGTCGAGATCAAGACCCCTTGACCATTCCAACAATTCCTATTGCTTTCATAGGAAATATAGCGCATGATCGAGGCCGCTGACGGGATCGGCGAACGGCGGGTGGAGGACTGGGGTGCCTCCGCCCGCCTCCCGTCCCGCGCATCCCCCGCGGGGCAACGCCGTCCTCACCGCGACGGGGCTGCGAAACCGGCCGGCCGGCGGCTTCCGCACCGAGTGCCGGAAAGCCTGATCACGGCGTCAGGGCTCGGCGGGCGTAGGCGCGGACGTCGGCGTCGGCGTCGGTGAGGGCGTCACGCAGCGCGGCGGCCACCTCGGCCCGCTCCGCCCAGCGGGTCAGCGCCAGCACGGCCGCCTTGCGCACGTCGAGGTTGGCGTCCGACAGCGCCACGATGAGCGGGGCCGCCGCCGTCTCGGGGCCCGCCGCCGCGAGGCAGCGCGCCGCGCCCACCCGCACCTCCCATGCCGGGTCGGCCAGCCCTCGTACGGCGAGGGCCTCCAGCGGCGTGCCGACCGTGCCCGACGACTCCAGCGCCGCCGCTCTGACCAGCGGGTCCGCATCCTCGGCCAGCGTCTCCAGGGCGGCCGACGGCTTGCCGACGAGCCCGATGCCCTTGGCCGCCCACACCCGCACCTCCCGGGACGGGTCGGCCACGGCGGCGGCGAGCACGTCGGTCTCGTCCAGCGACACGAGCCCCCGGACGGCCTCGATGCGCACCCGGTGGTCGGCGTCGCCCAGCCCCGCCTCGAACACCTCGCGGCCGCCGAGCCGCAGGCTCCGCAGCACGTCCAGCACCGTGGCACGCACGAGCGCGTCCGCGCCGGACAACCTCGCGGTCAGGGCCGTCCCCAGCTCGGGCGTGGCGGGCAGCACCCCGACCAGCCCCCGCAGGCGGGGGGCGGCGGCCCGCCGTACCGTGCCGTGCGCGTCACCCAGAGCGGCCACGAGGGCCGCCCCCGTGCCCGCGGGCACGGTCTCGGTGAGGGTGGCGATGGCGGCGCGCCGCACCTTGGGGTCGGGGTCGTCGAGGTACGGGGTGAGGCGCTCGACCGTGGGCTGCTCCTCCGCCAGCCGGTGCAGCTCCAGGATGCGGGGCGAGCGGCCGACCGAGGCCCGCTCGGCGCGGCCGTGCGCGGGGGCCCGCCGCACCGCCGTGGAGGTGTGCGCCCCGAGCAGCACCGGCTCGGCGGCGACCGGCTCGAACCCCTCGACCGGCACCAGGTACGGCTCCACCGGCCGCTTGACGAACTCCATGGCGCCGTCGGCCCGGCGGCGCAGGTTCAGGTGGAACAGCCACTCCCCGTCGTCGCGCCGCGGCTGGTCGGCACGCTCGTGGTAGAGGCCCCAGCGGCTCTCGGTGCGGGTGATCGAGGCGCGGGCGGCCATCTCGGCGCAGTCGCGGATGAAGTCCACCTCGGCGCAGCGCATCAGCTCGTGCGGGGTGCGCGCGCCCATCGCGGCGATCTCGCCGCGCATCCGCTCGAACGACTCCAGGGCGATCTCCAGCTTCGCGCCGGTCTTTGGCGGGGCGACGTAGTCGTTGACGAAGCGGCGCAGCTTGTACTCCACCTGGGCGTGCGGCGGGCCGTCGGGGTTGCGCAGCGGGCGGTAGACCAGCTCGTGCGCGGCGGCCACCTGGTCCTCGGGCGGCGCACCGCCGGGGGCGGCCCGGTGCTCGGTGGCGTGGGCGCCGGCCAGGTCGCCGAAGACGAACGCGCCGATCATGTAGTTGTGCGGCACGCACGCCAGGTCGCCCACCGCGTACAGGCCGGGCACGGTCGTCGCACCGTGCTCGTCCACCCACACGCCCGACGCGGAGTGCCCGCCGCAGAGCCCGATCTCGGAGATGTGCATCTCCACGTCGTGCGTGCGGTAGTCGTGGCCGCGCCCCGCGTGGAACGTGCCACGGGTGGGCCGCTCGGTCGAGTGCAGGATGCCCTCCACCGCCGCGATCGTCTCCTCGGGCAGGTGCGTGAGCTTGAGGTAGATGGGGCCGCGCGCGGAGGCGATCTCGGCGGCCACCTCGGACATCATCTGCCCCGACCAGTAGTCGGAGTCGACGAACCGCTCGCCGCGGTTGTTGACCTGGTAGCCGCCGAACGGGTTGGCCACGTACGCGCAGGCCGGGCCGTTGTAGTCCTTGATCAGCGGGTTGATCTGGAAGCACTCGATGCCGCTCAGCTCGGCGCCCGCGTGGTAGGCCATGGCGTAGCCGTCGCCGGCGTTCGTCGGGTTCTCGTACGTCCCGTACAGGTAGCCGCTGGCGGGCAGCCCGAGCCTGCCGCACGCGCCGGTGGCGAGGATGACCGCCCCGGCCGACACCGTGACGAACCGCCCGGAACGGGTGTCGAACCCGGCGATCCCCACGGCCCGGCCGCCCTCGGTGAGCACCCTCACGGGCATGACCCGGTTCTCGATGCGCACCCGCTCGCGCAGGTCGCGGTGGCGCAGCACCCGGTAGAGGACCTTCTTGACGTCCTTGCCCTCGGGCATGGGCAGCACGTAGCTGCCCGAGCGGTGCACCTTGCGCACCGCGTACTCGCCGTGCTCGTCCTTCTCGAACTTCACGCCGTACCGTTCGAGGCGGCGCACCATGGCGTGGCCCCGGGTGGCGGTCTGGTAGATCGTCTTCTGGTTGACGACGCCGTCGTTGGCCCGGGTGATCTCGGCGACGTAGTCCTCCGGCGTGGCCTTGCCGGGGATGACCGCGTTGTTGACGCCGTCCATGCCCATGGCCAGGGCGCCGCTGTGCCGTACGTGCGCCTTCTCCAGCAGCAGCACGCGGGCGCCGCGCTCGGCGGCGGTGATCGCGGCCATCGTGCCGGCGGTGCCGCCGCCGACGACCAGCACCTCGCACTCCAGGTGCAGGCGGTCCTCGATCGCGGGGACGTCCATCTACAGCTCCTCCAGGATCCTGGCGCGCAGCGCGCCGCGGTCGGCGGCGGGCTCGCGCGGCGTGGGCACGTCGATCAGCGAGCGGACGCCGCCCCGCCCGAGCACCACGACGCGGTCGGCGAGCAGCAGCGCCTCGTCCACGTCGTGGGTGACGAAGACGACGGTGGCCCGGGTGTCGCGCAGCACGTCCAGCAGGAGGCGCTGCATCCCGGCGCGGGTCTGGGCGTCGAGCGCGCCGAACGGCTCGTCCATCAGGACGGCGCGCGGCGCGGCGACCAGGGCGCGGGCGAGCTGAACGCGCTGGCGCATCCCGCCGGACAGCTCACGCGGCAGCCGCTCCTCGAACCCGGCCAGGCCGACCCGCGCAAGCCACCGGTCGGCGGCGGGGCGGCGCTCGCGCCGGGGCACCCCGCGCAGCCGCAGCGGCAGCTCGACGTTGCGCCGCACGCTGCGCCACGGGAGCAGCGCGTCGTCCTGGAACACCATGGCCCGGTGGTGGGCATCACGGTGGTGGGCATCACGGTGGTGGGCATCACGGTGGTCGGCGTCACGGTGGTCGGCGTCACGGTGGCCGGCGTCTCCGTGGCCGGTCGACGCGGCGTCACCTGCGACGATCTTCCCGTCGTACGGCCTGAGCAGCCCGGCCAGTGCCCGCAGCAGCGTGGACTTGCCCGACCCGGACGCTCCCACGATGACGAGCACCTCGCCGGGCCGCACCTCCAGGTCCACATCACGCAGCACCAGGCCGCCGCCGTATCCCAGGGACAACCCGTCGAGCGTGAACCCGAGCCCTACCTGGACGATCTCCCCTGCGGTCTCCGCTGTCGTCGCGCTCATGCGCCGCTCCCTTCCGCGCGGGGCAGCCAGCGGGTGACCCGCCGGCCGACCAGCTCGACCCCCGCCGAGGTGAGCCAGCCCAGCAGCCCGATGGTGATCATGCCGACGATCACGGCCGGGTAGTCGACGATCGTGTACGAGCTCCACGTCCGGTAGCCGACGCCGAACTCGCCGGAGATCATCTCGGCCGAGATGACGCAGATCCACGCCACGCCCATGCCGACCGACAGCCCGCCGAACACCCCGGGCAGGATGCCGGGCAGCACCACGTGCCACAGCACGTGCCGCCGCCCGCCGCCGAGGGTCCTGACCGCGTCCTCCCACAGCGTCGGCAGCGCCCGCGCGGCGTGCCGGGTGCTCACCATGATCGGGAAGAAGGCGGCGGCGAACGTGATGAACACGATCCCCTGCTCATCCGCCGGGAAGAGCAGGATCGCCACGGGCACCAGCGCGATGGCCGGGATCGGCCGCACCGCTTCGAGCAGCGGCAGCAGCACGTACCCGCTCCGCCGGGACCTGGCCACCACGATCCCCACGGCGACGCCCGCCACGGCGGCGAGCCCGAACCCGGTGAGGATCCTGACCAGGCTCTGCAGCAGGTCCAGGTAGTAGAGCTGGGTGGTGAGCTGGCGGGCGGCCTGCCGGCCGATCTCGACCAGCGTGGGCAGCCGGTCGAACCGCAGCCACAGCCGCACGTCGTTGGCGGTGAGGACCTGCCACAGAGCGGCGGCGGCCAGCAGCGACGCCGCCCTGACGGCCCACGCCGCCCCGCGCCGCCCGCGCCGCTCACGCGGAGCCGCCGCCCCACCGCTCACGCCCGCCGACACGGGACCGGTCGACAGGGGCTCGGAGGGGGTCACCGGCTGGGTCTTGAGGTCGGTCTCGGCACTCATCAGGCGTCACCCCCGCCCTTGGCCGCCTGGACCGCCTGCTCGTACGTGACCGGCTCGGCCTTCGGGTGGCGCTCGCGGTAGGCGTCCGCGCCGTCCTGGGTGGTGAAGGGCAGCAGCCGGGCCTTCTCAAGGGCGGTACGGTCGCGCAGCCAGATCGACTTGTCGGCGAACCACCGGGTCCCGGTCGTGGTGTCCGGCACGTAGGCGGCCCGCACGGCGCCCTTGGCCGTCGCGATCTGGCGCAGCAGGCACGTCGGCGTCTCCGCCGGGTGGGTCGCGCTCTCCCCTGCCAGCCAGAGCTCCGAGGCGGTGGCGGGGTCGGACACGGTCCCGCCGCAGGCGGCGTCGGTGCCGGTGACGCGGGCCTGGTTCACCGTCGAGGCCCGGTCGGAGTCGTACGACGGCCCGTACGCCTCACGCAGGTAGCGGTCGTCGACGAAGGAGGAGACGTTCACGCCCCCGAAGTCGGGGCTGATCCGCTTGAGGTAGGCCACGTCGTGCTCGTGCGCGGCCTGGAGCGGCTGCTTGAGCGTGACGTCGAAGGTGGAGATGCCGCCCGGGCCGTTGTAGAGGTAGACGACCTCGGGCGGCAGCCCCGTGACCTTCGCGACCGACTCGGCGGCGGCCAGGGGGTGCTCGTGCAGGTAGCGGGTGGCGTCGATCTGCGCCTGGAGGAACGCCTTCACCACGTCGGGGTGCTCCTTGGCGTACGCCTGGCGCAGCACGACGCCGTGGAAGGTCGGCACGTCGAGCGCCGAGCCGTCGTAGACCAGCCGGCCCTTGCCCTGGAAGACCAGCAGCCCCGGCCAGGCGACGAACTGGGCGTACCCCTGCACACCGCCCGATTCGAGCTGGGCGGCGCCGACGGCCGGTTGGTGGTTGACCACCTCGACGTCCTTGGCGGGGTCGAGGCCGGCCTTCTCCAGCGCCTGGACCAGCGTGCCGTGGCCGGCGGAGCCGACGCTGGCGGAGATCTTCGCGCCCTTCAGGTCGGTCAGCGTCCTCGCCTTCGACCCGGGCGGCACGACCACCATGTTGAGGCCGCCGCGCAGGTTGTAGCCGGTGACGGAGACCAGCTCGGTGCGGGCCGTCTCGACGGCCTGGGTGCGGGAGGCGTTGATGAGCAGCGGGTAGTCGCCCATCGAGCCTATGTCGATCTTTCCGGCGACCATCTTGGCGGTGATGGGGGCGCCGGTGTCGTAGTCCTGCCACTCGACCGTGTAGCGGTCGCCGAGCCGCTTCTCCAGGTAGCCGAGCGAGCGCAGCAGCGTCCCGGCGGTCACCGTGTTGATGGTCTTGGACTGGTAGCCGACGACGACCTTGACCTTCCCGTCGCCGCCGCCCGCCGCCTGGGACACCGAGCAGCCGGCCAGGGCGAGCACCAGCGCGGCGGCCAGAGCCTTGCGCATGTCGGGTCCCTTCATCGCAGCAGGTAGGGGATGTCGATGGTGATGGCGTCCACGGGGCAGCGAGCGGCGCAGGGGCCGCAGTACCAGCACTCGTCCACGTGCATGTACGCCTTGCCGGTCTCGTCGCTGATCGCGAGCGAGTCGAGCGGGCACGCCTCGACGCAGAGCGTGCAGCCGTCGATGCAGAGCGCCTCGTCGACGGTCACGGGGACCTCGACCCGCTGGTTGACCAGGGCCATGCCTGTCACTCCTCGCCTGATGGGATGCCCGATGGGATGCCCGGGAGGGCGCCTGGGGGGACGCCCGGGGGGATGGGGTGCTCGCGGCGCAGATGGCCGCGCATGGTCAGCCGGTCGCCCCGGAACCGGACGAACTCCAGGTCCACCGGGCGGCCGTCGGACAGGTGGGTGAGCCGCTCCACCATGAGCAGGGCGGCCCCGCGCGGGGCGCCGAGGGCGGCGGCGGTGTGGGTGTCGGCGTTGACCGCCTCGACGGTCAGCTCCGCCATGCCGAGGGGCTGCCCGGCGACCTGTTCGAGCAGCACGAAGATGTCGTTGTGGACGAGGTCGGCGTCGAACAGCGGCTCGCCCACGTCCCGTACGAGGTAGGTCAGGTCGAGGGAGAGCGGCAGGCCGTTGAGGCTGCGCAGCCGCTCCAGGTAGACGACCTGCTCGCCGGGCGGCAGGCCGAGCCGGTGGCTGACGGGGGCGGGCGGCTCGATGAGACTCATCGTGCGGACCGCGTTGGTCACCTCGCCGTGCTCGTGCAGGGTCTCGGCCAGGCCGAGGAGCTGGTGCAGGCCGTGCGGGTACTTCTCGGCCGCGACGGTCGTGCCCACGCCGGGGCAGCGCTCGACCAGGCCCTCCTCGCGCAGCAGGTCCAGGGCCTCGCGCACGGTGTTGCGCGAGATGCCGAACTCGCGGGCCAGCACCCCTTCCAGGGGGAGCCGGCCGCGTGGCAGGTTGCCGTGCACGATCTGCCGGCGCAGCAGGTCGGCCACCTGCCTGGCGCGGTCGGCGCGGCGTCGTCGGGTGTCGGGTGCGGCCACCGGCCGGTCCATGCCTCTCCTCCCGGCTCGCTCCTCATTTCCCGTTTAACCTATCAATCAGGTAGGGAAGATGGGATAACAGCCGGATTGCGCCACCTCACAGGTGGCGGGCATGGTGCTGACCTGCGGCTCGGTCGAGCGGGCGGCAAGATCTGCCACCCCCGCGACCCTTCCGGTCAGGCGAGGTGCTGCCTGAGGGCGGCGACCTCCTCGCGCTGCTCCTCGACGAGCCTGCGAGCGAGCTTGACCGTGGGCGCGTGCTTGCCGAGGGCCTGTGCCACCTCGGCCATCTTCACGCCGGCGTCCAAGTGGTCGGCCAGCGCCTTCAGCCACGCCCGGTCGAACGCGGGCCCGGACAGCTTCTTCAGCGCCGCCAGGTCGTCGGCCGACACCATCCCGGCCATGTTCGTGCCCGACTCCATACCCGGCATGTCATGACCGGCGTGGCTCTCGTCCGGCACCTCGGCCTTCCACGAGCGCAGCCACGACGTCATCTGCGTGATGTCCTTCTGCTCGGCGGCGACCAGCTTCCCGGCGAGGTCGCGCACGTACGCCGTGTCGCTGCGGTCCGGCGCCAGCGCGGCCAGCCGGATCGTCAGCCGGTGGTGCGTGATCATCTCCTGCGAGAACGAGACGTCGGCCTCCGCGTGGCCGTCCTGCGTCGCCGCCCCGGCCATCGCGGCGGGCGGGGCGGGCTGGGCCTGGGAGGCGGCTGCGCATCCGGCGACGAGCTGGACACCCAGCACGGCCAGGACGGCCACGACGCGCTTCTGGGGCATGCTCGCTCCTCGGGGATCGGTGGGTTCGGGAGTTCGGGCTCGTTCCCAGGTACGCGCCCCTCGCCCCACCGGTTCACCCCTCGGGTTAGTCTCCCGCTGTGACCTCGGTTCTGATTCTCAACGGCCCCAACCTCAACCTCCTCGGCACCCGCAGGCCGGAGATCTACGGATCGGCCACGCTCGCCGACGTGGAGGAGCTGTGCCGGCAGGAGGCCGGCAAGCTCGGCCTCGACACGGTCTTCCGGCAGTCCAACCACGAGGGGCAGCTGGTCGACTGGATCCAGGAGGCCGGCGCGGAGGTCAAGGCGGGCCGGTGCATCGGCGCCGTCCTCAACGCCGGCGCCTACACCCACACCTCGGTCGCGCTGCACGACGCCATCGAGGGCGCCGAGCTGCCCGTGGTGGAGGTGCACATCTCGAACGTCCACCGGCGCGAGGAGTTCCGGCACCACTCGTACCTGTCGCCGGTCGCGCGCGGCATCGTGGTCGGCTTCGGCGTGTACGGCTACGCCCTGGCCGTCAACGGCCTGTACCACGCGACCAGGGCGTAGGCCGCCGGGCCCCTACCCGGGCAGGCGCCAGGCGGCCGTCCACAGGCGCGTGCCCGAGCGGCGGTCCAGCCGGCGCAGGAACGACAGCACCCCGGCGGTCCCCGTGGCCCAGGTGTACCCGGCCTTGTCCAGGTCGTTGCCCGGGAACACCGGCCGCTCCGGCTCTCCTCCGGCGCGCACCAGCATGAGCTCGGCGATCTGCTCCGCCCCGCGCCAGTGGCGGTCGTCGCCCGTGACCAGGGCCAGGTCGATCAGCGCCTCGCCCATGCCGGCCAGGCCGCAGCACTGCGAGACCACCCACGCCTGCGGGGCGACCGTCAGCCCGGCCAGCGCGCCGCGTTCGGCCAGCGCCAGGTAGCCGTCGTCGCCGTACGCCGCCGCGGCGTGCGCCAGCGCGCTCGCGATGCCCGACACGCCCTGGCACCAGGACGCGCCCATCGGCCGCGCCTCCGGCCCCGCCAGCTCGGCCAGCATGGCCTCGGCCCGTACGGCCAGGCCCGCGAACCGCTCCCTGGCCGCCTCGCCGGCCGCCGGGTCGCCGGTGGCCTCGTGGTAGGAGAGCAGGAAGTCCGCGCAGCCGGCCTCGCCGTGGGCGAACGCGGCGTCCACGGCCACCCCCGACCCGGGCGGCGGCGGCACGTCCTCCTCGGGCGCGGTGACCTCCCCGGCGAGCAGGCGCCTGGCGCACTCCGCGGCGACCTTCAGATGCCGGGGGTCGTCGCCGATCGCGGCCAGCGCCAGGTGGCCGGCTCCGATGCCGGCGACGCCGTGCGCCTGGTCGGCGCGCTGGGGGCCGTCGAGCGTGACCGGCTCGGGCACGGCCAGCTCCGGCACGGCGGGCAGCCGGGCGGCGGGCAGGAACAGCGCCGGCCCGGTGCGGCCGAAGTACAGGGACGGGGGGAGCGCGGCGGGCGGCATGACGCGGGCCGTCCGGCGGGCCGGGTCGGCGGCGACGGCCTTGGCCTCGGGGTGGTGCAGCAGCTCCATGCCGACGCCGGCGCAGCCGCCGTAGACGTTCGTGACCGGCGGGCTCGCCCGGCGCGCGGCCCCGGGGGCGGCCATGAGGCGCTCGGCGAAGGCGACGCACTCGCGGGTCGTGTGGTCGAGGACGCTCGCCAGCAGGTCTCCGGTCAGCCTCGGCGGCACGGGCCGCGTCCGGGCGGGGAACGCGGACGCCCCGCCCAGGCCCGACCTCAGCGCCGCGGCGGCCTCGGTGCGCTCCTCCGGGTCCAGGCTGAGCAGCGACGGCAGCAGGCCGCGCACGCCCCCTGGAGCGCCGGGGGACATCCGCGCGAGGCACATCAGCGTGCGCTCCAGGTTGCGGACCGGGTCGGGGTCGATCATGACGGGGTTCATGCCGGTGGTGGCGAAGAACAGGGTGGCGCCGAGCGAGAAGTAGTCGTCGGCGGGCCCGGACTCCCGGTCGGTGTGCTGGTCGGGCACGCTGTAGCCGCGGCTCCAGCCCGGGAGCTGGAGGCCGTCGTACCGGCTGTTGCCGAAGTCGATGAGCGTGCAGCGGCCGTCCTCGCCCAGCACGACGTTCTTGGGCGACAGGTCCCGGACCACCACCCCGCGCGCGTGCACGGCGTCCAGCACCTCCAGCAGGCGCGCGGCCAGCGCGCCGAGGTCGCGGTCCCATGGCCCGGCCCCGGCGGGCCGGTCGGTGAACAGGCCGTTCTCGGCCACGAACCGGTTGAGGTCGCGGCTGCCCGCGTCGGTCATGACGAGGAACTCGTCGTCGCCGTGGCGGAAGTGGTCGATCGGCTCGGGCACGCCGGGCACGCCCTTGAGTGCCTGGAGGACGCGCAGCTCGTTGCGCAGGTACATCCGCAGGTCCCAGCCCTGGGTGTTCTCGCCGACGTACGCGCGGGCCTCCTTGACCACGACGGGCCGGCCGGCCGCGTCGGTGGCCCGGTAGACGTTGCCCCGGGGGCCGCGCACGACGCCGGAGGTCACGCGGTATCGCCCGCCGATCAGCCTGCCTCCGGAGCCGGCCTCCGCGGCGGACGAGCCGGAACCGGCCTCGCCGGCGGGTGAGGGGTCGCCGGGCCGGAACGGGTCGGTGGTCCACGGCGGGCAGGAGTACTCCGGGCCCGCCGCCCCCGGCAGCCGCTCCCCGTCCGGCCCGACCACCACCAGCTCGAAGTCCCCGTTGTCGTCCACGCGGTACTGCGGGGCGAAGGGCGCGTACCGGTAGTAGACCGGCGCGTCGCTGCGGATCCGCCGGTCGCTGACGATGCGCGGCGCGGCCATCCCGGCGAGCGCGCTCGCGAGGGCGTGCCCGATCTCCACCACCGCGTTCTGCGCCGGGTAGACCGTCATGGCCTTGCCCACGGCGCCGGGGTCGAGGTCGCCCGAGTTGAGCTCCATGAGCGTGTGCGCCGAGCGGGCCACCTTGAAGGCGCACCCGGCGGCGGCGAGGACGGGCAGGGCCCGGTCGAGGGTGTCGGCGAGGGTTCCGGGACGTGCCGAGACGTGGAGCTTCCAGCCTTGGACCGGGGTTTCCGCCTCAGGGTCGTGAACGCTGATCCACGTGTCGTCCTCGTAGATTTCCCTACCATACGAATCGGCAAATCGGGTAAGGCGGTCGCGCACATTTACGTCCATCGTGACCCTTCGATCGCGGAGCGCTTATGCCGATGAAAGAAAAGGCCACCGGAACTGCGCCGATGGCCTTTCCACAGCGCTTTGCACGGCCACGCGTCCCCGCGTGGCCGCGAGCGGGTTACCGGATGGAGCTACACGATGGACGGGCAGCAGGGGAAGCTGCTGCAGACCGTGCGCTTGCAGGTGTTGACGCAGGCCTGGGGGCCGTGGAGCAGCTTGCCCAGCTCACCTTCGAAGTCGACCATGAGGTCTTCGAACTCGATGACGCCTGCGTCGCGGGGCTCAAGGGCCAGCACGGACATGGGGGCTCCTTCCTTGGCCGTCGATGGACGGCCGCTGTAGGGATCTGAGCCTCGGGATGACGCTGGTAAGCGCCTTTTCCCGTGCCCTGTGCGCCGTCGAGAATCGCGTTCACGACCAAGGCGACGCACAAACGGTCGCATTATGGGCAGATATCCGGACGCATGTCCAGAGGCATCGCGGATTGCCAAAAAGGCATTTACTTCGTCCTTTACACTGCCGCGATGGTCACTTAGATTGACTCCGTGATTCGGGGAACTCCGCCGTGCCGGCTGTCACGAGAGGGCCTCCCCGCGTGAGGCTGTGGCGCAGGCGGGGGCCCGACGTCCCGGACGACAGGTCCGGGCTGGTGGTCGCCTACTGGGAGAGCCACGACGAGCACCTCCTGACCACGACGCTCGGCACCATCGCCCGCCGCCTCCCCTCGCTCGTCGCCGCCGCGCTGCGGCTGGCCTGGCAGGCGAGCCGCCGAGACACGGCGGTGGCCGTGGCGGGCAGCCTCGCGGCCGGCGTGTTCACGGTCTTCGGCCTGGTGGCGACCTCCGACGTGCTCGCCTCCCTGTTCGCCGCCGGGCCCACCCCCGAGCGGGTGCGGGCCGCGCTGCCCTCACTGGTGCTCGTCGCCGCCGCGGCCGGGCTGCGCGGCGCGCTGCTGACGGGCGCGGGCTGGGCGCAGGCCCGGCTGAAGCCGCTGGTCGAACGGCTCGCGGAGACCAGGCTGTTCGAGCTGACCACCCGCGTCGACCTCACCGCGTTCGACGACCACGACTTCCACAACGGGATGCGGCGCGCCCGCGACAGCGGCGTGCCCGACAGCGCGACCGTGGTCGAGACGGCCATCGCCGTGCTCACCGCCGCCGTCGGCGTGCTGGCCTCCGCCGCCGCGCTCGGCCTGCTGCACCCGGTTCTCATGCCGCTGCTGCTGGTCACGGCCGTGCCCGCCGGCTGGGCGGCCGTACGCGCCGCCCGCCTCGGCTACCAGGGGTTCTACCGGCTCTCCGCCGCGCGGCGGCGCAAGTTCATGCTGTCCGACCTGATGGCCGAGCGGTTACCCGCCGCCGAGGTGCGGGCCTACGGGCTGCGCGACTTCCTGCTCGGCCAGTACGCCAAGGTGGCGGACCTGGAGCAGGAGGTGCAGCTCGACGTGGCCCGCCGGCGCACCGCCGCCAAGGCGGCCGGCGACCTGCTGACCGGGGTCGCCACGGCCGGCGTGTACGCGGCCCTCGGCGGGCTGCTCGCGGCCGGGATCGTCCCGCTGGCAGTGGCCGGGGCGGCCGTGCTCGCCGTCAGGACCGGCCAGGGCTCGCTGACGGGCCTGGTCCAGGCCATGAACCGGCTGTACGAGGCCGGCCTGTACTTCGGCGACTACCTGGCCTTCCGCGAGCTGGCCGAGGATCGCGTCGCCCGCACGGACGGCGCACTCCCGCCCGCGCCGTTCCGCCGGCTGACCGCCGACGACGTGACCTTCACCTACCCGGGAGCCGACCGCCCCGCGCTGTCGGGCGTCAGCGTGACCGTGAACCGCGGCGAGGTCGTCGCCCTCGTCGGCGAGAACGGCTCGGGCAAGACCACGCTGGCCAAGCTCCTGGCCGGGCTCTACCGGCCGGACCAGGGCGCGATCCGCTGGGACGGCGCCGACCTCGGCACGCTCGACGCCGACACGCTGCGCCGGCACGTCTCCGTGATCGCCCAGGACCACACGCGCTGGCCGCTCACCGTCCGGGAGAACATCGTCATGGGTGAGCCCGTGGACGAGCACCGGCTGGCCGCCGCCGCGGAGGCGTCGGGCGCGCACGAGGTGGTGGCCGCGCTGCCGGACGGGTACGACGCCCTGCTCGACCGCCGCTTCCGCGGGGGGCACGACCTGTCGGGCGGGCAGTGGCAGCGCATCGCCGTGGCGCGCGGCTTCTACCGCGACGCGGCGCTGGTCATCTTCGACGAGCCCACCTCGGCGCTGGACGCGCGGGCCGAGCACGCCCTGTTCGAGCGGATCAGGAAGCACGCCGACGGCCGTACGATCGTGCTCATCACCCACCGGCTGGCCAGCGTCCGCTACGCCGACCGGGTCTACGTGCTCGATCACGGGCGCGTGGCCGAGCACGGCACACACGAGGAGCTGATGGCGCGCGACGGGCTCTACGCCGACCTCTACGAGTTGCAGGCGTCCGCCTACCAGGGGGTGCCGTGATCGTCCTCGCGTCCGCGTACCTGGCGGTGGCGGCGGTGCTGCTGGGGGCGGCCCTCGGCAAGGTCCGCGACGTGCGCGGGTTCGCGGCGGCCATCGACGGCTACCGGGTGCTGCCCGCTCCGTTGGCCCTGCCCGCGGCGGTGACCGTGCTGGCCGTCGAGGTGGCGGCCGCGGGGCTGCTGCTGGCGCCGGGCCTGCGCCGGCTGGGGGCCGTGGTCGCGGCGCTGCTGTTCGCGGTGTTCCTCGCGGCGATGGGCTCGGTGCTGCGGCGCGGCCTGCGGGTCGGCTGCGGCTGCTTCGGCGGCCGCGACCTGGTCGGGCCCGGGACGATGGTGCGGACGGGGGTGCTCCTGGCGCTGGCGCTCATGGCGGTCGCGGCGGGGCCGTCGCCGTTCGCTCCGGCTCAGGTGGCGGTGGCCGCCGCGCTGCTCGGGCTCGCGTTCGTGCTCCCGATCCTGCTGCCCGGTGCCGGACGTCACGGCTCGTCCGGCGGGCGTACCGATACGTCCGGTCGTACCTACACCACGGGACGCACCGAGCACGGGCCGCGGCCCGGCACGCCGTTCGCGCTGGAAGGGGCGCCGGAGCGGGCCTCGGACCGGGTCCTGTACGCGCTGGTCTCGCCCGGGTGCGGGCTGTGCACCACGATGCTCCCCCACTTCGTGGCCATGGCCGCCCGGATGGAGGTCGTCCTGGTCACCGCGGCGCCCAAGGACGGGGCCGACGGGCTGGACGGGCTGCCCCGGGTGGTGGACCCGGACGTGTACGAGCGCAACGACATCCCGTGGCCGCCGTACGCGGTCGTCACGGACCGCCACGGCGTCGTCCTCGCCGCCGGAGGCACCTCCGAGCCGGCGCAGCTCCAGGCCGTCCTGGACAGTGCCGCGTCCGCCCGTCCCGCCTGACGGACGAGGCGGTCAGAAGCGGCGGGAGCGGCGCATGTCCGAGGGACGGCCGTCCGGGTCGACCGCGACCCGGTACAGCGGCATGGCCAGCAGCTTGCGCACCCGCCCCAGCTCCGGAGCCGGGTGCGGCCGCAGGCGGCCGGGCGGACGCGGGCCCCGGCGCCCGTCCCGGTGCCAGGCGTCCAGGCGCCGCGCCGACTCCGCCAGCGCCTCGAAGGCCGCCTTCGGGTCGCACAGGTCGTCCACGTCGTCCGGGTCGCGGTCCAGGTGCTCGGCGGCCAGCGTGAGCCGCAGCTCCCGGGCGAACCGGCGGCCACCGGCGGGCGGGCGGGGGTCGGGCTCCTCGTCCACGACCGCGCAGCTCAGCTCCGAGTCGTACGTCCACGACCGCAGGTTGACGTTGTCGGACCCGACCGACGCCCACACGTCGTCCACCACGCAGACCTTGGCGTGGACGTAGACCGGGGTGCCCGCGTGGTTCTCCAGGTCGTACACCGCGACCCGGTCGCCGCCCGCCTGCTTCAGCCGGCGCAGCGCCTCGCTGCGGCCGATGAGGCTGGCCGGGCCGGCCAGCCAGCCGTCCTGGTCGGGATGGCGCGGCACCACGATGATCATGCGGAGTTCTTCCTCGCGCTCCAGCGCCTCCGCGAACGGCTCGATCACCTCGGTGGACCACAGGTACTGGTCCTCCAGGTACACGAGCGAGCGGGCCCTGCGCAGGACCTTCTGGTAGGCGCGGGCCACGCTCCGCTCGCCGCGCGGGGCGAACGGGTACGGGCGGCGCCGGTAGGGGTAGGTGCGCAGCAGCTGCACGGCGTGCGTCCCCGCCGGTCCGGGAGCCGGGCCCGGCGGCGGCAGCGCGGGCACGTCGTCCATCCGCTCCAGATGGTCGCGCAGCCTCCTGAACGGCTGCCGCGTCTCCGGGGCCGGGTCCTCCCACCGCTCGCGGAACACGGTCTCCACCTCCGCGACCGCCGGCCCGTGGATCGCCACCTGCACGTCGTGCCACGGCGGGCTGTCGCCGTACACGTCGGGCATGGGCGCGGCCTGCGGGTCGCCGTGGTGGGCGGCGTCGTCGCGGCGGCTGTGGCACAGGTCGACGCCGCCGACGAACGTCACATCGTGGTCAGGGTCGTCGCGTCGCCGGATGACGACGAACTTCTGGTGGTGCGCGCCGCCGGGCCGTACCCGGGTGTCGAGCACGGCCTGGCCGCCGGCCGCCTCGATCTTCTCGCCGAGGTGCCGGTTCTCCTCGGCGCTGAAGCGCAGCGCGTCCAGGTGCGAGCGCCAGATCAGCCCGTTGACCAGCGCTCCCCTGGCGGCCGCCCCCGACAGCGCCTCGGAGATCTGCGGTCCGCCGTCGGCGAGCCGCTCGTCGGGGTCGCCGCGCCAGTCGGCGAACAGCACCAGATCGTGCGCCCGCACGCTGTCCAGGCACGTCTTGAGCTCGGCGAAGTAGGTCGCCCCGTGGATGAGGGGGCGCACCAGGTTGCCCGTCGTCCAGGCGCCCAGCCGGGTGGCCGGGTTGTCGCGTTCGTCCTGGGTGAGGAACCAGTCCGCGAAGTCCATTCGGCTACGGCTACCCGGTGGGCGTGCGGGCATGCGTCAGCAGCCTCCACAACCGCTCGGGCGTCAGCGGCGTGACCGTGATCTCGCCGGCGACCTCCGGCAGGGCGGCGGCGACCGCGTTGCCGATGGCGGCGGGCGGCCCGATGGTGCCGGCCTCGCCGACGCCCTTCATGCCCCCGGGCGTGATGGGCGAGGGCGTCACCAGCGTCGCCAGCTCGATCGCGGGCACCTCCCTGGTCGTGGGCAGCAGGTAGTCGATGACCGGCTGGCCGTCGGCGGTGTGGACGACCTCCTCGGTCAGGGCCATGCCGATGCCCTGCGCGATGCCGCCGCTGAGCTGGCCCTCGACGATCGCCGGGTTCACCAGCACACCGGCGTCGTTGACCGCCCAGTAGCCCTCCACCTCGACCGCCCCGGTCTCCGGGTCCACGGCGACGGCCGCGGCGTGGGCGCCGTAGGCGTAGGTGTAGGCGGCCGGGTCGTAGACGGCCCGCTCCTCCAGGCCGGGCGACGCGCCCTCGGGCAGGTCCCAGCCGCGCCACGCCGACGTGGCGACCTCCCGCAGCGTCAGCGAGGCGCGCGGGTCGCCCTTCACCCGTACGGCCCCGTCGGTGATCTCCAGGTCCTCCGGCGCGGCCTCCAGCCGGTGCGCGGCGATGGTCAGGATCTTGTCGCGCAGCCGGGCCGCGGCCTGGACCAGCGCTCCCCCGCCGACGGCGAGCGCCCGGCTGGCGATGGAGCCGATCGGCGAGTAGGGCGTCGCCGCGGTGTCGCCCAGCACCACCCGGACCCGGCCGGGATCGACGCCCATCCGGTCGGCGGCGAGCTGGGCCAGCGTCGTCTCGATGCCCTGCCCGATCGCGGCCAGGCCGGAGGCGACGACGACCGAGGCGTCCGGCTCCATGCGCAGCACCGCGATCTCGTACCCGCCGACCTGCTGCCCCGCGGCCTTCATGTCCTGCGACGGCCCCAGCCCGGTCGCCTCCACGTGGCACGAGAACCCGACGCCCCGCCGGCGCCCGTCGCCGCCGGGGAACACCCTGACCATGTCCCTGAGCGTGCGCAGGGCGCGCGGGTAGTCGCCCGAGTCGTACGGCTGCCAGATCCGCGTCACGCACGGCAGCTCCTCCGGCCCCAGCAGGTTGCGCAGCCGCAGCTCCACCGGGTCGAGCCCGAGCCGCCGCGCCGCCTCGTCGATCAGCCGCTCCCGCGTGTACGTCGCCTCCGGCTGGCCGAAGCCCCGGTACGAGCCGGTCGGCGTGGTCGTCGTGACGACGCCGCGCAGCCGTACCCCTGCCCGGTCGAAGCGGTACGGGCCGGGCAGCATGATGGCGGTCACCGCGAACGGCGAGATGCCGACGTTCGACGGGTGCGCCCCGAGGTCGCCGACGACGTCGGCGTGCAGCGCCACGAACCGGCCGTCGGCGTCCAGCGCCAGCCGCGCCCGGTGGACGGCGGCCCGGGCGGGCAGGGTGGCGACCAGCCGGTCGCCGGGCGACTCCGTCCAGCGCACGGGCCGGCCGCCCAGACGCATCGCGGCCAGGCAGACCAGCGTCTCGTCGGGGTAGATGTGCTCCTTGCCGCCGAACCCGCCGCCGGTGTCGCCGCTGACGACGCGCACCCGGTCGTGGGTGAGCCCGAGCGCGTCGGCGGCGTGGTCGCGCACGTGGTGCGGCGCCTGCGTCGAGATGCGGATGGTCAGCTCCCCGTCGATGAACGTGGCGACGAGCGCGCGCGGCTCCATCGGGTACGGCGACGCCCTGCCGTACCGGAAGGCCAGCTCCACCACGTGCTCGGCGCCGGCGATGGCCTCCTCGCAGTCCGCGTCGCCGAGGACCGAGTCGGTGAGCACGTTGGAGCCCCAGTCGGGGTGGAGGAGAGGGGCGTCCGGCTCCATCGCCCGCTCCACGCCGACGACCGGGGGCAGCTCGTGCAGGTCGAGGTCCAGCAGCGCGGCGGCGTCGGCGGCGGCCTCGGGCGTCTCGGCGACGACCACGGCGAGCGGCTGGCCCACGTACCGGATGGTCTCCTCCAGGACCGGGTAGGAGGTGTCGCGCTGCCCGGCGGCGAGCGTCACGCACGGCAGCCGCACGTCGACGGCGTCGGCGGGCGTGATGACGTCGAGCACGCCCTCGACCGTCCACGCGGCCTTGGCGTCGCACCCGGTCAGCCGCCCGTGCGCGACGGGGCTGCGCACGACGACGGCGTGGGCCGTCCCGGGCAGCCGCACGTTGCCGGCGTACCTGGCCCGGCCGGTCAGCAGCCGGGCGTCCTCCCGGCGCGGCGCCCGCGCGCCCACGTGCCCGCCCGTGCCCCCATCAGTAACGGCACCATCGCTCATGGCCTGATTGTGAGCGCCGTCCCCCGGCGGGTCCATACACAACGCGCACAGCGGGAGGCGCGTTCGGTCGGAGGCGCGTTCGGTGGGAGACGCGTTCGGTGGGACGCGCGTTCGGTGAGACGCGCGTTCAGTGGGAGGCGCGCCACTCCGCGACGACGCGCTCCACGTCGAACGGCAGCAGGTTGAGCGGCGGGCCGGACAGGCCGGTGCGGATGGCCTCGCGGATCCTCGCGTTGATCTCCTCGACGATCTGCCGCGCCTCGCGCTCGGAGCGGGCGGCGCGCGCCTCGGCCAGCGCCTCCTCGGCGTCCTTGCGCAGGGCGAGCGTCGGCGGCAGCGGCATGGACAGGCCCTCGCTGCGCAGCTTCTGCTTGATCCACCACATGTCGTCGTGCGGCTTGTCGAGGTCGGACAGCGGCTTGCCCTTGCCCGGCAGGTCGTCGAACTCGCCCCGCTCCTCCGCCTCGCGGATCTGCCGGTCGATCCACGACTCGAAGTTCACTCCGTACGGCTTGCGGTCGCTCAAGATGCGGCTCCCCGGATGACGACGGCCCCTCCTGCCAGGCTACGTGCCCCATGGGGATCATGGAATGGTGCCGTGATGGAATGGCGGGACAGGTGTCGCTGAAGGAGGCCCCGTGGCCATCGTCTCGCGCGGCTTTCGCGGCCGCCCCAGAGAGGGCGGCGACCGGCTGCCGCCCGGCCAGTACCTCGTCGAGGACTTCCCCGTGCTGTCGGCCGGGCCGACGCCGCGGGTGCCGCTCGACCGGTGGGAGTTCACCATCGACACCGAGGCCGGCGAGACCCACCGCTGGTCGTGGCAGGAGCTCATGGCGCTGCCCGGCGAGCGGCCGACCGTCGACATCCACTGCGTCACCAAGTGGACCAAGCTCGGCACCCAGTGGGAGGGCGTCTCGCTCGACGTGCTCTTCGAGAACGTGGAGAGCGCCGCCGAGTACGCGCTGGTCCACTCGTACGGCGGCTACACCACCAACCTGCCGGTCGAGGACCTGCTCGACGGCAAGGCGTGGATCGTCCACACCTTCGACGGCGAGGAGCTGGCGCCCGTCCACGGCGGTCCGGCCCGGCTGCTGGTGCCTCACCTGTACTTCTGGAAGTCGGCCAAGTGGGTGCGCGGCATCCGGCTGGTGAACGAGGACTGGCCCGGCTTCTGGGAGACGGCCGGCTACCACAACTACGGTGACCCGTGGCGCGAGCAGCGCTACGAGGGCGACTAGTGGGGCGGCCGGCGACCCGCCGCGTGAGCTGGCGGCCCGCCCGGCTGACCGAGGTCCGCGACGAGACGCCCAGCGCCCGCACGCTGCGCTTCGAGGTGCCCGGGTGGTCCGGCCACCTCGCGGGCCAGCACGTGGACGTGCGGCTGACGGCCGACGACGGTTACAGCACACAGCGCAGCTACTCCCTGGCCGCGCCCTCCGACGGTGGGACGGTCGAGCTGACCGTCGAGAGCGTGCCCGGCGGGGAGGTCTCGCCGTACCTGACCGAGATCATGGAGATCGGCGACGAGGTTGAGCTGCGCGGGCCGGTCGGCGGGTGGTTCGTGTGGCGGCCGGAGAGCGCCGCGCCGGTGCTGCTGGTCGCCGGCGGGTCCGGCATCGTGCCGCTGATGGCGATGCTCCGCGAGCGCCGCCGTGTGGGCAGCCGCGTGCCGTTCCGGCTGCTGTACTCGCTGCGCGGGCCCGGCAGCCGCTACTACGCCGAGGAGCTGCGCCGGCCCGAGCCCGGCGTCGACGTGACCTTCCTGTACACGCGCTCCACGCCCGTCCCCTGGCCCCGGCCGGCCGGGCGCGTCATGCTGGACGACCTCGCCGAGGGCGGCTGGCCCTCCTCCTTCGAGCCCGACTGCTACGTGTGCGGCCCGACGGGGTTCGTGGAGGCCGCCGCCGACCTGCTGCTCGCGCTCGGCCACGCCCCCGAGCGCATCCGCACCGAACGCTTCGGCCCCACCGGGGGCTGACCGGACACCAGACACCTCGGCCTCACACCAGGCTGACCGGACCATCAGGGGACAGGCATGACCGCTGAACACCTCGACGGGAACGCGCTGGCCGGCCCGCTAGCCGAGCTGTTCGCCGTGGACGTCACCGCGGCGACCGGCCGGTGCGCGAGCTGCGGCCTGGCGGGGCCGATCGCCGCGCTGCACGTGTACGGCCCCGAGCCGGGACTGGTGGGCCGCTGCCCGGGGTGCGAGGAGGTCGTGCTGCGGGTGGTGCGCGGCCCCGGCAGCGCCTGGCTGGACCTGCGCGGCGCCCTGTCGCTCCGGGTGCCGCTGCCGGACTGACCATCAAGTCCGGCCAACCGGATATTTCGCCATCCTTACGTCCCCCATACGCGAGATAAGTACACTCGGCGTGGTTCAACCGGCCGAACATCTGCGCCACCAGGCTCTGGCCACGGGCGGTCCCCCTCGGCCCCGTCTTTGGGAGTCATGTGAGCAGCGGGCTTGTCGACGCGCCGCCGTCCCCCCCGACCGGCACGTCCCGGCGCGGCCGGCGACGCTGGACGCGGTGGGTCCTGGTGGTCGCCGTCACGGTCGTCCTCCTGATCGCGGGCGGCGCGGTCGCCGTGTACGCCCGGCTGACCGGCAACGTCAAGCACACCGACGTGAGCTCCGAGGACCTCGGCCCGACCCGCCCGCCCAAGGTCGCGGGCACGGCGCTCAACGTGCTGATCGTCGGCTCCGACCAGCGCAACGGCAAGAACGCCAAGTACGGCCGCGTGGCCGGCGAGCGCACCGACACCATCATGCTCGCCCACCTGTCGTCCGACCGGAACAACGCGATGGTCGTCAGCTTCCCCCGCGACTCGCTGGTCCAGCTCCCCGCCTGCCGCGCCAAGGGCGGCCTGCCCGGCCAGCAGGCCCACCTCGGCATGATCAACGAGTCGTTCAACTCCGGCGGCATCGCCTGCACGTGGCGGACCGTCGAGTCGCTCACCGGCATCCACATCGACCACTTCGTCAAGGTGGACTTCACGGGGTTCAAGGGCATGGTGGACGCCATCGGGGGCGTCGAGGTGTGCCTGCCCCAGGCCGTGAACGACAAGAAGGCCCTGCTCCACCTGCCCGCCGGCCGCCAGAGCCTCAACGGCGAGCAGGCGCTCGGCTACGTGCGCGCCCGCTACAGCCTCGGCGACGGCTCCGACATCGGCCGGATCCAGCGGCAGCAGATGTTCATCGCCTCGATGGTCAAGAAGGTGATGAGCGGCCAGACCCTGACCGACCCGGCCAAGCTGCTCGGGTTCCTCGACGCGGGCACCAAGGCCGTCACCACCGACCCCGGCCTCACCCCGTCCGTGATGAAGGATCTGGCGACCAACCTTCAGGGGCTGAACGCCGGGAAGATCCGCTTCATCACCACGCCCTGGCACTACTCGCTGACCCAGCCCGGCCGGGTCGAATGGGTGCAGCCGCAGGCCGCCAGGCTGTTCCAGATCGTGGCCAAGGACCGCAGCCCGGAGGGCGTCAAGGGCGGCCAGACCAAGGTGGCCCGCTCCAAGGTCCAGATCGAGCTGCGCAACGGCACGTACCGCGGCGGCCTCGGCACCCAGGTCGCCGCCGCCCTCGAACAGCGCGGCTACCACATCACCAAGGTCGGCGACACGGCCCGCAAGCCGTACCCGAAGACCTCGGTCTTCTACTCGCCGAGCGGCGAGACCAGTGTCCCCACACTGAGCAAGGACCTGCCGGCCGTGACGCCGCGCTCCGTGCCCAAGGCCAGGACGAGCCGGCTGATCCTCGTCATCGGCGACGACTGGAAGGGTCTGAAGCCGCTGCCGCCGGACGACACGGAGGCGATCGCGGGCTTCGACGCCACCCACGACACCTGCGCCGCCACCTGACCCGTCCGGCCGGGGTGCAACCGAGCGCCTCATGGCCGCCGAAGGCGGGGGCAGGAGGTGGCCATGACCACAGACCATGGCGGTGGGCGGCCCCGGGCCGGCGAGGCGTACGACACCGGCTGTGTCGTCGTCGGAGGCGGGCCGGGGGGCGTGGTGCTCGCGTACCTGCTGGCGCGCGGCGGGGCGCGGGTGACGCTGCTGGAGTCGCACGGCGACTTCAACCGCCGCTTCCGCGGCGACTCGATCGCGCCCGCGGTTCTCGACTACCTGCACACGCTCGGGCTGGCCGACGAGATGCTGGAGACGCTGCCCCACACCGTGGCCGGGGAGTTCGTCTGGCGGGCCGGGGGCCGCGCCTACGTCCTGGCCGACTACCGCCGCGCCAGCCGCCGCTACCCCTACTACGCCCTCATCCCCCAGGCCCGGTTCCTCCCGTTCATGGCGGAGAAGGCCGCCGCCTATCCCGGGTTCGAGCTGCGGATGGGGGCCCGTGTCGGCCGGCTCCTGCGCGACGGGGACGGCGGCCGGGTGAACGGGGTCGCGTACACGGAGGGCGGCGTCACGCGCGAGCTGCGGGCCCGCGTGGTGGTGGCCGCCGACGGCCGCAACTCGAAGCTGCGCGGCCTCGGCGGCTTCACGGCGACCGAGCTGGGCGCCGGCCTCGACGTGCTGTGGTACGCGGTGCCGAGGACGCCGGAGGACCCGCCCCTGTCGGGCCTGCAACTGGTCACCGCCCCCGGCGCCCTGCTGGCCGTGCTGAACCAGGACACGAGCTGGCAGCTCGGATACCTGATCGCCGCGGGCGGCCACGGCCGCGTCCGGGAGAGGGGCGTCGGGGCCGTCGTGGAGGCGTTCACGCGGGAGCTGCCGTGGCTGCGCGACCGGCTCTTCTCGCTGACCGACGTCAACCAGCTCACGCTGCTCCCGGTGCGGATCACCACGGTCGACACCTGGTACCGCCCGGGGCTGCTGCTCATCGGCGACGCCGCCCACGTGATCTCCCCGGTCGGGGGGAACGGCATCAACCTCGCCATCGCCGACGCCGCGGCCACCGCCAACGCACTCCTGCCCTGCCTGCTCGACCCCGCCTCGCCGGCCGCCGCGCTGGACGCGGCCTGCCGCGAGGTGGAGGCCGTCCGCCGCCCGCCGACGGACAGGGAGCAGCGGAGTCAGCGGCGCGCCGAGCGCGCGGCGGCGGCCCGGCTGGCCAAGGGGACGACCGCGCCGCCGTTCGTCTTCCGGCTGTTCGACCGGGTGCCGGCGCTGGCCACCCTGAACGGGCGGCAGAACGCCTCGCTCATCCGCGTGCCGTCGCCCCGGTCCGAGATCCTGCGGGCGTGACTCAGAGTCCGACATATCGCCGTATACAGTCCTTTCTCATGCTGTACGGCAGAGTCTCGGAGACCACCGCGATCACCGGCCTCCTCGCCTCGGCCGCCGCCGGGGAGGGCGGGGCCCTGGTGCTGCGCGGCGAGGCCGGGGTCGGCAAGTCCGCCCTCCTGTCCCTGGCCGCCTCGCTGGGAGAAGCCTCCTCGGGAGACGGCGCCATGCGGGTGCTGCGGGCCGGTGGGGTGGAGCCGGAGGCGGACCTCGCGTTCGCCGCGCTGCACCAGCTCCTGCGGCCCGTGACCGGCCTGCTGGACGCGCTCCCCGGGCCGCAGCGCGACGCGGTCGCCGGGGCGCTCGGTCTGGCCGCGCCCAGCTCGGACCGGTTCCTGGTGTCGGCCGGGGTGCTGTCGCTGCTGGCCGAGGCGGCCGTACCGGACGGGCTGCTGTGCCTGGTGGACGACGTGCAGTGGCTCGACCGGGCGTCGGCGGACGCGTTGCTGTTCGCGGCCCGGCGACTGCGCACCGAGGGCGTGGCGATGCTGCTGGCCGTACGGGGTGACATGCCCGTGAAAGGGGTGCCGGAGCTGCGAGTGGGCGGGCTCGACGCGGCCAGCGCGGGCGACCTGCTCGGGTCGCGGGTGGCCGTGACGCTCGGGTCCGGCGCCGAGGTGGCACCGGTCGTACGGGATCGGCTGGTGGCGCTGTCGGGCGGCAACCCGCTCGTGCTGAGGGAGACGGCGGCGCGGCTGACGGCGGGGCAGCTCGCGGGACGCGCGCCGCTCCCGGACCCGCTGCCGGGAGGCGAGCAGCTCTTCGGCGACCAGGTGGCGGGGCTGGGCGAGGCGGCCCGCCTGGTGCTGCTGGCCGCCTCGCTGGAGAGCGATCTCGACGTCGTCCTGCGCGCCTCGTTCCGTCTGAACGGCACCCTCCCGGACCCCGGGAACGACCCCGGGAACGGGCCCGGGAACGGGCCCGGGAACGGGCCCGGGGACGGGCCCGGGAACGGGCCCGGGGACGGGCCCGGGAACGGATTGGTGGAGGCGGAGGCGGCCGGTCTGGTGGCGGTGGAGGGCACGCGGGTGCGGTTCCGGCATCCGCTGGTCCGGTCGGCGGTCCACGCGTGGGCCGGCTCGGCGCGGCTGCGGCAGGCGCACGCGGTCCTCGCGGGGCTGGTCGAGGGTGACAGGCGAGCGTGGCACCTGGCCGCCGTCGCCCTGGCGCCGGACGAGGAGGTGGCCGCCGCCCTGGCCGCGTCGGCCGGGCGGGCACGGGCGCGCGGCGGGTACGGCGACGCGGCCACCGCCCTGGCCCGGTCCGCCGAGCTCACCCCCGACCCCGGCCGCCGCGCCGAGCGCCTGGTGGAGGCCGCCACGGCCGCCTGGCTCGCCGGCCGCCCGGGACAGGCCGAGACCCACCTGGCGGAGGCCCGCGAACTCGCCGAAACCCTGCCCGGTCATCCCACGGACCCCGGCGGCACCCCGTACGACGAGACCGGGCGCCCCGCATCCCAGGGCGGGCTGCGGACGGTGGCGGGGCTGGTCGGGGAGATCGCGCGGTTGCGGGGCCGGTTCGAGCTGAACGGGGGCGACGCGGCCGAGGCCGTGCGCATCCTGGGCGCCGGCGACTCGCTGGAGGCGCTGGCCGACGCGTCCGAGGCGGCGAGCTACGTGGGCGACGTGGACGCCATCGTGGAGCTGGGGCGCCGGGCACGGGCCCACCCCAGGGGCTTCCTGCGCGACACCGTGGCGGGCATCGGCGCCATGCTCGACCCCGGCGGCGGCGACGGCAAGGAGCTGCTGCGGGCGGCGCTGGCCCGTACCGGGGAGCTGCGGGAGGCCGCCGAGTTCCTGTGGGCGTGCGCGGCGGCCAGCTACCTCGGCGAGGCGGACGTGTCGGCCGAGCTGGCCGGCCGGGCGGGCGCCGTGGCCAGGATGTCGGGCATCGCGGGGCAGCTCCCGGTCGTGCTGGAGTTCGTCTCGACGGCCGAGCGCATCAGGGGCCGGCTGGCGGAGAGCGCCGCCATCGCCGAGGAGGGCCTGGCCCTGGCCCAGGAGGCCGGCTACACGAACTCGGTCGGCGCCCACCTGGCGAACCTCGCCGTCGTGGCCGCCCTGCGCGGCGAGGAGGAGACCTGCCGGCGGTACGCCGCCGAGGCGCTGGCCATCGCGATCCCGCACCGGGTCGGCCTGCGGGCGGCCGTCGCCTCGTACGCGCTGGCCATGCTGGATCTCGGGCTCGGCAGGTTCGAGGCCGCGCACGCCCGGTTCGTGTCGATCACCACGGCGGGGCCGGGCGCGGGGCACCCGACCGTGGTGTGGCGCTCGACCCCGGACCGGGTGGAGGCGGCCGTGGCGGCGGGCGATCCGGACGCGGCGCGCGAGGCGGTCGAGGGGCTGGAGCGGTGGGCGGCCGGCGCGACGACCCCCGAGTCCAGGGCGCTGCTCGCCCGGTGCCGCGCCCTGGCCGGGGGCGGCGACGAGCTGTTCGAGGAGGCGCTGCGGCTGCACGGGGAGCCGTTCGAGGGGGCGCGCACGGCCCTGCTGTACGGCGAGCGGCTGCGCCGGACCCAACGGCCCGGACAGGCGCGGGCGCACCTGCGGGCGGCGAGGGAGACGTTCCAGCGGCTGGGCGCCGAGCCGTGGGCGCGGCGGGCGCACGGCGAGCTGCGGGCGGCGGGCGAGACGGCGGCCCGGCCGCAGAGCGACGCGCTCGCGGCGCTCACGCCGCAGGAGCTGCGCATCGCGCGGCTGGTGGCGGCCGGCGCGTCCAGCAAGGAGGTGGCCGCCCAGCTCTTCCTCAGCCCGCGCACCGTCGAGTACCACCTGTACAAGGTGTATCCGAAGCTCGGCATCACCTCACGTACTGAGCTGGCCCGGCTGCTGTGAAGCCCAGTAGTCCTACGGAAGGCGTACGGGCCCCGGCCCGGCAGAGTTGCGGCATGCAAACGAACCTGATCGACATCGACGGCGTCCAGCTCCACACCGAGGAGTTCGGCGACCCGGCACACACGCCGATCCTGCTCATCATGGGCTCGATGACGCAGGGGGTCCTGTGGCCCGACGCGTTCGTGGGCCGGCTCGCGGCCGGCGGCCGGCGGGTGATCCGCTACGACCACCGCGACACGGGCCGCTCGTCCACCTTCGACTTCGCCGAGCACCCGTACACGTGGGAGGACGTCACCGACGACGTGCTGCGGGTCATGGACGCGTACGGCCTGGACAGCGCGCACCTCGTCGGCCATTCGGCGGGCGGCCTGCTCGGCCAGCTCATCGCCGTCCGGCACCCGGAGCGGGTCAGGACGCTCACCGTGATCGGCTCCTCCCCGCTCGGCGGGCACGAGGGCGAGGTGATCATGCGGGCGCTCATGGGCGAGCCGCAGCCGGAGGGCAGCCTGCCGCCGCCCAGGCCCGAGTTCGTCGATCACTACCGGAAGGTGATCGCGAGCCCGCCGCCCGAGGGCCGGCGCGAGCGGATCGACGCGATGATCGAGGAGGCGCGGGTGCTGCACGGCACCGCGCTGCCGTTCGACGAGGACGCCGAGCGGCGGCTCCAGGAGCGCGTCCACGAGCGGGCGCGCGACCTCGCCGCCGCCGCGAACCACCGGCTGGCCTTCGCCGCCAAGCCCGACTTCGAGCCGGAGGGCGTGCTGCACCAGGTGAAGGCGCCGACGCTGGTCGTCGAGGGCACGCACGAGCCGGCCAAGCCGGGGCACGGCGCGATCATCGCGGAGCGGATCCCCGGGGCGCGGCTGCTCATGGTCGAGGGCATGGGGCACACCCTCCCGCCCGAGACGCACGACGAACTGGCCGGCGCCATCCTCGCCCACACCGCCACCCGGACATGACCCCGGCGCGGCTCGGCCCGCACCACGGCAGGTCGCCTCAGCTCGCGAACGCGGACAGGGCGGCGAGCGCGTCCACGACCTGGCGGGCGTCGGGCGTGCTCTCCGGGTCGAGCAGCCACTGGAGCATGAGGCCGTCGGAGACCGCGATGAGCACGGACACCAGCACCTCCGGCGGGACCGGCGACCCGGCGGGCGTGGCGGCGCCCGCCGCGCCCGCCCGCCGCAGCATGTCCACGCCCGCCTGGCGGGCCCGCGCGTAGGCCCCCGCCAGCTTCTCCCGCAGCGCGCCCTCCCGTAGCGCCGCCGGGTACCCCTCCACGCACACCACGAGCTGGGGCCGCAGCTCCTCGAACACGTCGACCAGGGCGACCATGGCGCGCTCCAGCACCTCGCGCGGCGTGCCCGCCTCGGCGCCGAAGATCGCCTCCTCGACCCGGTCGGTCCACTGCTCGAAGCAGCCGATGATGGCCTCGTTGAGCAGCGCGTCCTTGCCGCCGAAGTGGTAGCCGATGGACGCGAGGTTGGTGCCGGACGCCGCGACCAGGTCGCGGGCGGTCGTGCGGGCGTAGCCCTTGTCGCGCAGGCAGCTCACCGCGGCGGCCAGCAGTCGTTCCCGGTATCCGCCGGCCCCTGTTCGTGACACGGGATCCATGCTACTGATGTATACGAGCGTCTATGACGTACGTATATGTACATGGAGGTGCGACATGATCCCACCCGGACCCCGGCTCCCGGCCGCCGCCCAGACCGCCTGGTTCATGGCCGACCCCGTGGGGTTCTTCGAGAGCTGCCATCGCCGCCACGGCCCGGTCTTCACCGCGCGCTACCTCGGCTTCCCGCCCGAGGTGTACGTCGCCACCGGGGAGCTGGCCGAGCAGGTCTACCGGACCGACCTCGGCGGCGGGCGGGCCGGCGAGGCCCGGCGTGACTTCCTCGAACCCCTGGTCGGCGCCCACTCGGTGCTCACACTGGACGGCGACCCCTGGTGGTCCCACCGTAAGCTGCTGACCCCGCCGCTGCGCGCCAGGCAGGTGGCGGGCTACCACGACGAGATCACCGAGATCGCCGCCGAGCGCATCGCCGCCTGGCCGCTCGGCCGGCCGTTCACGCTGCGCGGGCGCATGCAGGAGATCACGCTGGAGGTGATCCTGCGGCTGGTCTTCGGCATCCGCGACGCCGCGCGCCTGGACCGGCTGCGGCGGCTGCTGCCCGAGCTGCTGCACGTGAGCAGCTCGATGACGGTCGCGATGGCGCCGCCCCGGCTGCGGCCCGCCATGGGGCGCGTGCCGTTCCTCCCGTACGGGCGGTTCCTCCGGCTGCGGGCCGCCGTCGACGCGATCCTGTACGACGAGATCGCCCGCCGGCGCGCCGAACCCGGCGGCACCGACGTGCTCGGCCGCCTCCTGGAGACGGAGCTGGGCGACGCGGAGATCCGCGACGAGCTGATCACCATGCTGCTCGCCGGGCACGAGACGACGGCCACCGGCCTCGCCTGGGCCTTCGAGCGCCTGCTGCGCCTGCCCGCGGTGCTGGAGCGCCTGCCGGACGACGAGGAGTACCTCGACGCGGTCGTCAAGGAGGTCCTGCGCGTGCGGCCGGTGGTGTACGAGGCGCCGAGGGTGCTCGACGCCCCGCTACGACTGGGCGGCTACGAGGTGCCCGCCGGATGGTACGCCGGACCCGGCATCCCGCTCGTGCACCACGACCCGGCGGCCTGGGACGAGCCCGAGGAGTTCAGACCCGAGCGTTTCCTCGGCGGACACCAGCACACGCGGTCGTGGATGCCGTTCGGCGGCGGCAGGAGGTTCTGCGTCGGGGCGCAGCTCGCCCTGCTGGAGATGCGCGTCGTCATCCGCGAGGTGCTGCGCCGCCTGGACCTGTCGGTGACCGATCCGGCCCCGGAGGCCAGGCGGCTCAAGAACGTCACGCTCGCGCCGGCCAGGCACGCCCGCGTCACCGCGCGGGCCCGTGCCCGTGCGCACACCTCGTGACCCGCCGCGACTGAGCAGCCCGGACCCGCCTCAACGGGCGGGCTCGGACTCCTGCTCGGACGACGTCACCGGATGCAAGTCGTCACGCCTCGAGTCGACGCCGAGCTCCTCGCGCAGCCGGTCGTAGTCGATGGTGTGGCTGGTGTACTTCAGCTGGCGAGCGACCTTTGTCTGCTTCGCCTTGGCTCTTCCTCGGCCCATGGCAACTCCCTAGTCCCCGCTGTCATCCTAGCCAACAACGTTACGACTTGAAGAATTATGCAAGTGAACTGGATTAGTCTGTCACTATGCACGTGGAGGTCTACCAGGCCAAGGCCGACTTCTTCCGCACTCTCGGCCACCCCGCTCGCGTCCGAGTGCTGGAGCTGCTGCAGGAAGGACCGCTCCCCGTAAGGGATCTCCTGGCCCAGATCGACATCGAGGCGTCGAGCCTGTCCCAGCAGCTCGCGGTGCTGCGCAGGGCCGGGATCGTGAGCGCCATCCGCGAGGGCAGCACGGTCGTCTACACACTCGCGACCCCCGAGCTGTCCCAGCTCCTCGACACCGCCCGGCGCATCCTCACCGACATGCTCGCCGACCAGGGTGAGCTGCTGGCGGAGCTGCGAGCCGAGGTCACCTGACGAGCTCACCTGATCGGGGCGGCGCGAAGGGGTTCGGTTAGGCTCTGGCGCATGGTCTCCGAGCTGTTCGATCCCAAGGCGTGGCAGGCGGTCGAGGGATTCGACTTCACCGACATCACCTACCACCGGGCGGTCGACCAGGGCACGGTCCGCGTCGCGTTCAACCGCCCGGAGGTGCGCAACGCCTTCCGGCCGCAGACGGTCGACGAGCTCCACCGCGCGCTCGACCACGCCCGGCAGACCGCCGACGTCGGCTGCGTCCTGCTCACCGGCAACGGCCCGTCGCCCAAGGACGGCGGCTGGGCGTTCTGCTCGGGCGGCGACCAGCGCATCAGGGGCAAGCACGGCTACCAGTACGCCGACGGCTCACCCTCCACGGGCCGCCTGCACATCCTGGAGGTGCAACGGCTCATCCGGTTCATGCCGAAGATCGTGATCTGCGTGGTCCCCGGCTGGGCGGCCGGCGGCGGGCACAGCCTGCACGTCGTGAGCGATCTCACACTGGCCAGCGAGGAGCACGCCCGCTTCAAGCAGACCGACGCCGACGTGGCCAGCTTCGACGGCGGCTTCGGCTCGGCGTACCTGGCCCGGCAGGTGGGCCAGAAGTTCGCCCGCGAGATCTTCTTCCTCGGCGACACCTACTCGGCGGCCGACGCGCACCGGATGGGCATGGTCAACGCCGTGGTGCCGCACGCCGAGCTGGAGGCCACGGCCCTCGAGTGGGCCCGCAAGATCAACGGCAAGTCGCCGACGGCGCAGCGGATGCTGAAGTTCGCCTTCAACATGATCGACGACGGGCTCGTGGGGCAGCAGGTCTTCGCGGGCGAGGCGACCCGGCTCGCGTACATGACGGACGAGGCGGCCGAGGGGCGCGACTCGTTCCTGGAGAAGCGGGCGCCCGACTGGTCGCCGTACCCCTGGCACTACTGAGATCTCCCACGATGGAGATCGTGGTGCCGGCGGCGCTGACCGCGCGGCACGTGCAGCTCGACGGTGAGGCCGGGCGGGCCTGGTCGGCGGGGCTGCCCGCGCTGGCCGAGCGCTACCTGGAGGAGTGGCAGCTGCGCCTCGACGGCGGGCCGTGGCACGGCATGGTCTCGCTGGTGCTGCCCGTGGTGCGCGCCGACGGCACGCGGGCCGCGCTCAAGCTCCAGCCGGTGACCGACGAGAACGCCGGCGAGGGTCCCGGCCTGCGCGCCTGGGCCGGGCGCGGCGTCGTACGGCTGCTGGAGGACGACCCGGGCACGGGCACGCTCCTGCTCGAACGGCTCGACGCGGACCGGTCGCTCTCGTCCGTGCCCGACGACATGGAGGCGCTGCGGATCCTGACGGGACTGCTCGGGCGGCTGGTGGCCCTGCCCGCGCCGCCGGGGACGCGGCGGCTGGGCGACATCGCCCGCGGCATGCTGGACGACGTGCCCGCGACCGTGGACGGGCTGGGCCGCGACGGCGACCGGGAATGGGTGGACACCTGCGCGGCGGCCGTCGCCGAGGTGGCGGGCGAGCCGGGCGACCGGCTGCTCCACTGGGACCTGCACTACGACAACGTGCTCGCCGGCGACCGCGAGCCGTGGCTGGCCATCGACCCGAAGCCGCTCGCGGGCGACCCCGGGTTCGACCTCATGCCCGCGCTCCACAACCGGTGGGACGAGGTCGTGGCGTCAGGAGACGTGCGGCGGGCGGTGTTGAGGCGCTTCGACCTGATGACGGACCTGCTCGGGCTGGACCGGCCGCGGGCGGCCCGCTGGACGCTCGGCCGGGCCCTGCAGAACACGATCTGGGACGTCCAGGACGGCTCCGGCCGGATGAACGAGGTGCAGCTCGCCATCGCCCGGGCCGTGCGCGAGCGCGTCTAACCGTCACAGCCAGTAGGCCGGGTACCGGTGGGCGGGCAGCAGCCGGCCGAGCAGCACGCCGCTGGCGATCACGACGGCGCTGGCCACGGCCACCGGGGTCAGCAGGTACCACGGGGCGGGCGCGGTGAGGCCGATGAGGGCTGCGGTGGCGGCGGCCGGCGGGTGCGGGGCGCGCAGCAGCAGCATCGGAGCCGTGGTGAGCGCCGCGGCGACGGCCGCCGTCCAGATCGACGGCCCGCCCACCGCGGTCACGGCCAGAGCCACCACGGTCGCGCCCGCGTGCCCGAGGACGACGCTGCGGGGCTGCGCGAACGGCGCGGCCGGGGCCAGGGCCACGATGGCGGCGCTGGCCACGAACGGCAGCGCGAACAGCGCCAGCCCGCTCACTCTGGCCACACCGGCGAGCACGAGCAGCGCCGCGAGCGCCGCCCCGGTCGCCGTCACCACCGTCCGGACCGGCACCCGGGCGGGAGCCCCCGACACGATCGGGCGGAGGGCCAGGAGGCCCCGGTGTCCACCGGTCCGCTCCCCGCGCGAGCCGGGGGACGACGGCCCGGCGAGCGGTCGTGGGCCGCCCTTGAGGTCCGCCGCCTCGGGGGCCGTCGCGTCGCCGGGATGGAGGGGGCGCCGGACGTCCACCGGTGCCGTCCCCCGTACGCGGCCCGGGTTGGCCGCCGGGTGGTCGGGTGACGGGGCCGGGTGGGACGGGCCGGCGGGATGGTCGGCGTGGCGGCGCTTGCGCGGGCGGTGGGGCATCGAGGCTCCAGACGTGGCGGCCGAGAGGACGGGGGAGGCCGCCAACCGGCTAAATCGCTTTGACCGGTTAAGTGATAGCATGGCGAAAGATAACCGGTCAAACCGATTTGAGAGGTTAGCCAAGTGAGAGTCCGCCCGCTTCGCGGGGAGCCCGTGGCGTTGGACCTGGTCAACACGGTGTGGGTGGAGCACGGCGTGCGGGCCGACCAGCTCGACGACCTCGACGGGGTTCGTGCCTGGCTGTCCGACCACGCGATGGCCGCCGGCCCGGACTCCGATCTGGAGGCGGTGCGCGACCGGCTCGTGCCGGCCCGCGAGGCCGTACGGGACGCGCTCGAAGGGCGCGGCCACACGGGCCTGAACGACGTGCTCGGCCATGGCGCGGTCCGGCCGGTGATGCGTGACGGCGAGCCGGGCGAGCTGGTCGTCGTGGACGAGCCGGCCTGGCTGCCGGCGTGGACGGCGGCGGCGGCGTTCGTGCGGATGATGGGCGAGCGGCCGTCGCGGGTGCGCAGGTGCGCGCACCCCGACTGCATCCTGTGGTTCCTCGACGTGAGCAAGAACGGCAGCCGCCGCTGGTGCTCCATGGAGGGCTGCGGCAACCGCGCGAAGGTGGGCCGGTTCAACCAGCGGCACAGGCCCACCGGCTGACCGGCCCCTGCCGGGGATCAGCCGACGATGAGGGCGATCTTGCCGCGGCCGTGGCCGGTCTCGATCTCCCGGTGCGCGTCCGCCGCCTCCTCCAGCCGGTACGTCCGCCGGATCGGGAAGAGCAGCCGGCCCGAGGCGTACTCCGCCGCGTACCGGCCGAGGCGCTCGGCCGTGCGCTCACCCCGCGTCACCTTGATGCCCAGCTCGGCGGCCTTGCCGTGCTCGACCAGCGTGAGGACGCGGGCGCGATCCTTGACCAGCTCCAGCGAGACGTCCACCGCCACCCCGCCGGCCCCGTCGAGGGCCGCGTCCACGCCGCCGGGCGCGAGCGCGCGGACCCGGTCCGCCAGGCCGTCGCCGTACACGACGGGAACGGCCCCGAGGGCGCGCAGGTGCTCGTGGTTCTCCTCGCGGGCCGTGCCGATCACCGTGGCCCCCCGCCACCGGGCGATCTGCACCGCCGCCGTGCCCACCGCGCCGGCCGCGCCGTGGACGAGCAGCGTGTCGCCCTCGCCCACCGCGAGCCCGTCCAGCGCCAGCTCCGCCGTCTGCACGGCCGCGGTCAGCGCGCCCGCCACCTCCCACGGGACCCCGCCGGGCTTGGGGGTCACGTGGGCGGCCGGCACGACGACGTACTCCGCGTACGCGTTGAGCAACGAGAACCCGAGCACCTCGGTCCCCGGCTCGACACCTGACGCACCCTCGCCCACCTCGTCCACGACACCCGCGAACTCATTGCCGGGCACGCGCGGCAGCCCGCCGGTGACGCCCGGAGGGGTCCAGCCCCGACGGACCGCCGTGTCGAACGGCTGCACGCCCGCCGCCCGCACCCGTACCCGCACCTGCCCGGGCCCGGGCTCGGGCAGGGGCACCTCCATGACCTGGAGCACCTCGGGGCCGCCGGGGGTCGCGAACGCCGCTGCTCTCATCGTTGCCTGACTCATGCGCCGAGCGTGCCGCCTCAACCGCGCTTGAGGTCAAGCGATGTTTTACGTGAAACATGCTCCGGGCAGCTCCGGACGCGCACCGGCGAACCGGTCACCCGGCCGTCCTCACCAGTCGAGAGCGACGGGCCGCTCGGGCCGGACTCCTCGGAGCAGGTCTTTCAGCAGCACGGCCAGCCCGGGTGGGAAGACCCGCTCCGTGGTCGCGCCGAGCTCGGCCGGGGTCCACCATCGGTGCCCGAACCCGTCGTCTCCGGTTCCGCGAACTTCCGCCGTCGGGACCCGGGCGAAGAAGTACGTGTGCACGGTGTAGTAGTGGCTTCCCTGGACGGACCACTGTCCCGCGTTGATGGCCACCGGCTCGCCCAGGTCTTCGGGCCCGAGGACGAAGCCGGTCTCCTCGTGAACCTCTCGGCGAGCCGCGTCCGCCACCGATTCGCCTGGCTCGATCCCGCCTCCGGGCAGGTGCCATGCGGGCTCGCGTGGCCAGGGGTCGGGTGGGACGAAGCGGAACAGCAGCACGCGGTCGCCGGGGGCGGCGAGGATGACGCGCGCCGTGGGGCGGTTCGTGATCATCCGTCCGAGGGTAACCAGCTCTCAGCCCAGCAGGGTCAGGGCCGTCGTGATCGAGGGCTCGCTCGCGGGCAGCAGGGGCAGTCGGACGTCGGGTGTCGGGATGAGGCCCTGGGCGTGCAGGACGCCCTTGGTGACGACCGGGTTCGGCTCGGCGAACAGGGCGGCCGACAGCCGGGTCAGGCGACGGCCGAGGTCCCGTGCCCGCGCCACGTCGCCCGCGCTCCAGGCCGCGGCGAGGTCGGCGAAGTCCGCGGGGGCGAGGTTCGCCGAGGCCATGATGCCGCCGGAGGCGCCCGCGGCGAGCAGCGGTGAGATGACCGCGTCGTCGCCACCCAGCACGTCGAAGCCGTCGGGCAGGTCGCCCAGCAGGTCCAGGACGTCCTGGTCCACGCCGCCGGTCGCGTACTTCACCCCCGCGATCATCGGGTGCCCGCCCAGACGGCGCAGCGTGGCGGCGCCCACGGCCTGACCGGTGCGGTAGGGGATGTGGTAGATCACCAGCGGCACGGGCGTCCCGTCGGCCAGCGCCTCGAAGTGCGCGACGACGCCCCGCTCGGAGGGGCGCAGGAAGTACGGAACGGTCACCAGCGCGGCCGTGACGTCCGGCGGCAGCTCCTCCAGCGCTGCGAGCACCGAGCGGGTGTCGTTGCCGTTGACGCCCACGGTCAGCGGCGCCCCGCGCTCCCGGCAGACCTCGGCGCACACCTCGACCACCTGTGCGCGCTCGGCCGGCGTCAGCGCCGCGACCTCACCGGTGGTGCCGAGCGCCACCAGGCCGGACGCGCCCTCGTCGAGCACGCGGCGGGCGAGCTTGTCCAGCGCCCCGGCGGCCACCTCCCCGGTGGAGGCGAACGGCGTGACGAGCGGTACGTGGATTCCCTTCAGCATGCTTCGAGCCTGGCCCGGGCGCGTACGTCAGGTCCAGTTCGGATTCGTGCGGTTGAGCCTAAGCTGGACTGATGCTCGACCCTCGGAAGCTGCGCCTGCTTCGGGAGCTGGCCAGGCGCGGCACGATCGCCGCCGTCGCCGAAGCCGTCATGTTCACCCCGTCGGCGGTGTCGCAGCAGCTCAGCGCGCTGGAGCGGGAGGCGGGCGTGCCGCTGCTGCGGCGGACCGGCCGCGCCGTCACGCTGACCCCGGCGGGTCGCCTGCTGGTGGAGCACGCACAGGCCGTACTGGAGGAGCTGGAGCGCGCGTCGGCGGCGCTGGCGGCCGTCCGGGGCGAGCCGTCGGGGCCCGTGCGGATCGGCGCGTTCCCGACGGCGGCCCGCGCGCTGATGCCCGCCGCGCTCGCCGAGCTGGCCCGCGCCTGCCCGGCGCTGGAGCCGATGGTGTCGGAGATCGACCCCGCCGACGTCTCCGGCGCGCTGCGGGCGGGCGAGCTGGACGTCGCCCTGGTCCACGAGTACGACTTCGTGCCGCCGGAGGCGGACCCCGCGCTGGCCACGGAGCCGCTGTTCGCCGAGTCCATGTACCTGACCGGCCGGACGGCGCTCGCCGAGGCCCGCGACGAGCCGTGGATCACCGGCAAGCCCGGCACGCTCTGCCACGCCATGACGATCCGGGCCTGCCAGGCGGCGGGGTTCGAGCCGCGGGTGCGTCACCAGGTGGATGACTTCGACACGGTCCTCGCGTTCGCGGCGGCCGGGCAGGGCGTCGCGCTGGTGCCGCGCCTGGCCGCGCTCGCCCCGCCGCCGGGCGTGACGCTCACCGAGCTGCCGCTGAGCCGCCGCACGCTGGCGGCCTTCCGCAGAGGGTACGGCGGCCACCCGGCGATCGGGGCGGCCGTGGCCGCGTTCCGCGCCGCGATCGGCCGCCTCCCTCTGTGAGGCGGTGTCAGTCTGTGAGGCGGGTGTCGGTCCGTGAGCCGGTGTCAGTCCTCCCTGAGCACCTCCTCCAGCGCCACCGCGGCGCTCGACTGCTCGGCGGCGTCGTACTCGCCGGCAGTGAGGGCCACCACCAGCCGCCGCTCGGGGACCACCACGATCCGCTGGCCGCCGTTGCCGGTCGCGCCCACCCACCGCCCCGGGCTCACGTACCACTGGTACCCGTAGGCGAACCCCTCCGAGATCTCGACCCGGGGCCGCAGCATCTCGCCGATCCACCACTCCGGCACCAGCCCGCGCCCGCCGTCGAGCACCAGCGACCCCAGCCCGGCCAGGTCGCGCGGGCGCAGCCGCAGCCCGGCGGCGGCGAGCACGACCCCGCGGTTGGCGGTCCACTCGAACGGCATCCCGAGCGGCCCGAACAGCCGCTCCCGCGCGAACTCCTCCAGCGGCACGCCCGCCCCGTCGGCGATGAGTCCGCCGAGCAGCGCGGACGCCCCGCCGCAGTAGTGCCACCGCTTCCCGGGCTCCTCCACGACGGGACGCTCCAGGACGTACCGGTAGCGGTCGGGCGCCGCCTCCATGGCCAGCTCGCTGTTGGCGGTGCTGGTGTACGGCACGTTCTCGTTCCAGTCCAGGCCGAGGGTCATGGTCAGCGCGTGTTCCACCGTGAGGCCCTCCCTGCCCTCCGCCAGGTCCGCGTACGCGGGGAAGGCCGGCAGCAGCGGCTCGCCGGGACCGGGCACCAGGCCGTCGCCCAGGGCCATGCCGTACAGGAGGGCGACCACGCTCTTGGTCACGGACCGGACGTCGTGCAGCACGTCCGGCCCGAACCTCACGTGCCCCAGCGGCTCGCCCAGCCGGAAGTCCTCCCCGTCGCCGTACCGCTCCAGGACCACCCGCCCGTCCCGGACCACGACGAGCCCGTGCAGGCCCGGCGCCTTCCCGGCCGCCAGCAACCCGTCGACCCGCTCGGCGATGCCCATGCGTTCCTCCTCCGTAGCCGTCGTCACGAGAACAGGCGTACAGCCTGACACGGTGTCAGACTCCACCCCCGTGTCGCCGAGCGGCCTGAGGCTCCTCTCAGCGTCTCTCAGGGACGGCTCAGCGAGCACCAGGCAGGCTGGGCGCATGGATCAGCTCATCGGCTCCCCCGCCATCGCCCGGGGCCTGCGCGACGTCGAGGACCGGATCGGCCGGCTCGGCGGCTCCTCCGCGCTGCCGGGCATCAACGCGGGCGCCGGCCGGATCATCAGCGCCGGCGGCAAGCGGCTGCGGCCGGCGCTGACCCTGGCCACCGCGCTGGCCCTGGGCCGGACGCCCAACCGCCGGGTCGTCACGGCCGCCGCCTGCGTGGAGCTGATACACGCCGGATCGCTGGTCCATGACGACCTCATGGACGGCGCGACCGAGCGGCGCGGCGCGCGCACGCTCAACGCCGAGCTGGGCGACGGCAAGGCGCTGGTCATCGGCGACTTCATGCTGGCCAGGGCGGGGCTGGCGGCGATCACCGCGGTGTCCCGGCCGGTGGCCGAGGTGCTGGCCGCGACCGTGGTGGAGCTGGCCGAGGGGCAGTACCTGGAGACGACCTCCCTGTACGACCCCGACCGCACCGTCGAGGCGGCGCTGGCCTCGATCCGCGGCAAGACGGCCGCGCTGTTCCGCGCCGGATGTCTGGTGGCGGCGATCTGCGCGCGGGCCACCGCCGAGGAGCGGGCCGGGATGGCGGCGTACGGGGAGCGGTTCGGGCTGATCTTCCAGATCCTCGACGACCTGCTCGACCTGACCGCGCCGAGCGGCCTGCTGGGCAAGCCGGCGGGCCAGGACCTGCGCCACGGCGTCTACACGCTGCCGCTGCTGCTGACCCGGGACGCCGGGGCGACCGGGTCGCTGGGCGGGAAGCTGACCGGCGAGCAGGTGGAGGAGGTGATCCGGGAACTGCGGACGGCGGGGATGGTGGAGCTCACGCTGGAGTACTGCCGCGGGCTGGCCGCCGACGCGGTCGCCGCGCTCCCGGTGCTGCGCCACGGCGAGGCCGCGGCCCTGCTGTACGGCCTGCCGACCGCGTACCTCCGGCAGGTGGGCGAGATCGTCGGGTCGACGAGCGTCGGCTGCGATTTGTTGGAATGATTGGAAGGAATAACCCGACAGATCCCCGAAATTGTGCTCATACTGGAGGCAGCTGGCCCTCTACAGGAGCACCTCATGCGGAAGACGCCCCCTCGCATGACGCCGGAGGAGGAGCTGTCTGCGACCCAGTTCCTCCAACTCGCCGCAGTCGACTTCACCGGCATCTACGCCGTCCACCTCGCCGCCAAGGACGAGCGGCTGAAGATGACCAGACTCGGGATGAGCCTGCTGTCCGGCCCCTTCCTGGCGACCATCGCGCTCATCAGCGCCAAGGTGGTGGACCCGCGCGCCCTCACCTCCTGGCACACCGTGCCGTGGTACCTGTTCGCCCTGGTGACGGCGTTCGGGCTGCTGACCGGGCTGCCGTTCCTGCGGCTGATCGAGGCGGTCGACGCGCACGCCCGCACCGCGCGGGCGATCAACAACTTCCGCCTCCTGTACGCGACCCGGCTCAAGGACGAGTTGGCCTGGTCGCCGAACCTGCCGGTGGACCCGCGCTACCCGGAGACGTTCGCGCCGCTCGCCTGGCCGGGGATCAACGTCATGATGCTGGCCGTCGCCGACAGCGCCTACCTGGTGGTCGGCGTCACCGGCCTCAGCGGCCAGGCGCCCGATGCGGTGCTGCTGAGCACCAGCATCGCGCTGGTGGCGCTGGTCCACTACTCGGTCTACTACGTGCGCTGCAACGTCACGAGGCGGCGCCGCCTGCCCCGCAATCCGTACGAGTTCCCGAACGTGGAGACCTGAATGCCCGGCCCTGCGATGTGGGCGTCATGTGGGGAGGCGTGGATCTGGATGATGCGCCACGTGTGGACGGAGGGCGCGCTCGGCGACGACGACCGCGGCCCCGTCATGGAGGGGCCGCCCGTGCTCTTCGAGATGGCGCAGGTGCGGCGGGACGACCCGCTGCTGGAGAGGTACGGCGACGCCGACCGGCTCGCGCTCTACTGCCGCAAGTTCACCCAGGACACGGTCGTGTCCCCGTTCAAGTACAGCTACGGGGCCCGGATCCGGGGACAGCTCGGGTGGGCCGTGGACCTGCTGCGCACCAAGCCGTACAGCAAGAGCGCCTGGATCTCGCTGACCGGGCCGGGTGAGCCGTACGACTCGGTGCCGTGCCTGAGCGGGCTGGCCTTCCGGATCCGCGACGGCGGGCTGGTGATGACGGCGGCGTTCCGGTCGCAGAACGCGTTCACCAGCTACCTGAACTACGTGCCGCTGTCGGACGTCCAGACCGGGGTCGCGCGGAGCCTCGGCCTGGACTGCGGTCCGATGCGGGTGTTCGTCGACGTGCCGCACCTCTACCTGTCCGACAGCACGCAGGTGCTGAGGGTCATGCGGCCGTGTCCACCGAAGCTGCCGTGAGCGGCGCGGCGATCTCCTCCAGGCCCTTCTGCTCGGCCTTGACCCCGAGGAACAGCTCCACGATCCCCGCGGCGATCATGATGACGGCGCCGATGCTGAACGCCAGCGCCGTGTCGCCCGGCACGCCGGTGGAGACCAGCCCGGCGAAGACCAGCGGACCGGCGATGCCGCCCGCCGCGGTGCCGATCGCGAAGAAGAACGCGATCGCCATCGCCCTGGTCTCCATGGGGAAGATCTCGCTGACCGTCAGGTAGGCCGAGCTGGCGCCCGCCGAGGCGACGAACAGCACCGCGCACCAGCAGGCGGTCAGCGTGACGGCGGTGAGCATGCCCTGGCTGAACAGCCACGCGGTGCCGAGCAGCAGCAGGCCCGAGCCGATGTACGTCGCCGAAATCATCGGCACCCGGCCGACCGTGTCGAACAGCTTCCCGAGCAGCAGCGGGCCGAGGAAGTTGCCGACCGCGATCACGGCGAAGTAGTACCCGGTGTGCGTGTCGATCTTGTAGAACGTGGACAGGATCTGCGCGTACCCGAAAGTGATGGCGTTGTAGAGGAACGCCTGCCCGATGAACAGCGACAGCCCGAGGATCGTGCGCTTGGGGTAGAGCGCCACCATGGTGTGCGCGATCCGGCCGAAGCCGATCGACTTGCGCTGGTGGATGGTGACCGAGCTCTTCGGCTCCGGCAGGTCGCCGCCCACCTGCTCCTCGATCTCGCCGACGAGCTGCTCGGCCTCCTTGCCCCGGCCGTGGATGAACAGCCAGCGCGGGCTCTCCGGCACGTGCCGGCGTACGAGCAGGATGGCCAGGCCGAGCACCACGCCGAGGCCGAAGGCGACCCGCCAGCCGATGTTGACCGGCAGGTCGTTGAGCAGCGGCACGGTCAGCAGGGCGCCGCCCGCCGCGCCGAGCCAGTAGCTGCCGTTGATGATGATGTCGATGCGGCCCCGGTGGCGGCTCGGGATGAGCTCGTCGATGGCCGAGTTGATGGCCGCGTACTCGCCGCCGATGCCGAATCCGGTCATGAACCTGAAGAGGAAGAACCACCAGGCGTTGAAGGAGAAGGCCGTCATCGCCGTCGCCACCAGGTACACGACGAGCGTGATGATGAACAGCTTCTTACGCCCGTACTTGTCGGTCAGCCAGCCGAAGAACAGGGCACCCAGACAGGCTCCGGCCACGTACAGGGCGGCGGCGGTCCCGGCCACCTGGCCCTGGGTGATGTCGATGCCGCTGCCGGGCTTGGCGAGCTGGGCCGACAGGTTTCCGACGATGGTGACTTCGAGGCCGTCGAGGATCCAGACGGTGCCGAGTCCGATGACGATCATCCAGTGCCAGCGTGACCACGGCAGCCGGTCCAGCCGTGCAGGCACCTTGGTGGTGATTGTGCCGGTATCCACGTCCCTCATGAAGAGAACCTGGTACCCGGGCGGCGGATCGCAAACGTCGCCTCACCCGACGGTGCGGGGCTTTCGGGCCTCCAGCATCCAGGTCCTGAACCACGGCCCGCCGTACCAGAATCGCCAGCCCAGGTCGCGCCGGCGGACGTCCACGACGCCGAGCTCGCGCAGCGTGTCCTCGTAGGCGGGCGTGTGCTGGAAGTCCGCGACCAGCATGAGCCCGCCGGGCCGCAGCACGCGGTGCGCCTCCCGGACGGCCTTCTCCCGGCCCGCGGCGTCCGGGATGTTGTGGATGGCCAGGCTCGACACCACCACGTCGAACGACTCGTCGTCGAACGTCAGCTCGCGCATGTCGCCGGTGACGAGGTCGACCGAGACGCCCTCGGCCTCGGCGTTGGCCCGGGTGACGCTCTCGTCGTTGCCCAACTGGTCGCGCGAGCGCCACAGGTCCACGCCGGTGGCCCGGCCCTCGGGCAGCCGCCGCGCGGCGAGCAGCAGCACCGCGCCCCGCCCGCAGCCGAGGTCGAGCAGCCGCTCGTCGCCCTTGAGCCGCTCCAGCTCGGCCGCCCACACGGCGAACTTGCCGCGCCGGGTCGTGTAGAGGTAGCTGGCCGCGCTGGCCAGCGTGTAGAGACCGCCGAGGAGGAAGGCGATCCCGGCCGCCGGGACGTCCTGGCCGAAGGACGTCACCGCCAGGACGAGCAGGATGACGGCCCCGGCCACGAGACCGAGCAGGGCCATCGGGGCGTCGAACCCGTAGCGTCCACGTCTCATACTCACGTTATATCGCAAGTATCAGTTGACCGGGAATTGGTACGACACTTCCCCTAAGCCGCCCTTATTCGACATCAAACCATCACTAACGTGGAGGACAGCTGCGCAAAACAGGGGGTTGACCAGGGATGACGAGCAGAGACCGTGACTTCGGTCCCGGTGCGGCGATCGCGCTGACCCTGGGATCGGCACTCCTGTGGGGCGTGGCACATGTCGCCACGGATCGCCGTAAGACCGGCTTCGCGCTCATGGTGACGCACGTGCTGGTGCTGGCCGTGATCATCACCGCGGTGACCGCCTTCGGCACCAAGGTGCTGGCCCTGGCCGTGCAGCCCCTCTGGCTCACGGTCTTCTCGGTCGCGCTGGCCGCGCTCGCCCTCGCCTGGTCGGCCGTGATCGTCCGGTCGTTCGTGCTCGTCCGGCCCCGCCGGTCCAACGCCGTGGGGCGCGGCCTCACCGCGGCCATCACCGCCGGGCTGTGCGCGCTCGTCCTGGTGCCCACCGCGTACGCGGCCCGGCTCGCCTACGTGTCACACGACGTGGTTGACTCGATCTTCACGGCCGACATGACCCCGATCGTCGCCGACGACCCGTGGAACGGGGCCGCGCGGATCAACGTCCTGCTCATCGGCGCCGACTCCGCGCCCGGCCGTCCCGGCGTGCGGACCGACAGCATGACCGTGGCCAGTGTCGACACCGCGACCGGCAACACCACCCTGTTCGGCCTGCCGCGCAACCTGGAGCACGTCCAGATGCCGCGCGGCCCGGCCCGCCGGCGCTTCCCGCAGGGCTTCACCGGCGACGGCCCCGACACGCCCGGCCTGCTCAACGAGGTCTTCCAGTACGCCGAGGACTACCCGGAGACGGTGCCCGGCGTGCGCCGCGGCCAGCGCGGACCCGACCTGCTCAAGCGGACCGTCAGCGACATCCTCGGCATCCCGGTGACCTACTACGCGATGGTCGACATGAAGGGCTTCGCCCAGATCATCGACGCCATGGGCGGGGTGAAGGTCACCATCAAGCAGCCCATCGTGTACGGCAAGTACCGCGAGGGGCTCCTGTCCGCCGGCACCCGCAAGCTCTCCGGCCAGGAGGCGCTGTGGTTCGGCCGCTCCCGTACCGACAGCGACGACTACGTGCGCATGGGACGCCAGAAGTGCCTGCTCTACGCCGTCGCCAAGCAGGCCGACCCGGTGACCGTGCTCAACAGCTTCGAGAAGCTGGCCGCGGCGACCAAGCGCGCCATCTCCACCGACGTCCCGCAGAACCTGCTGCCGCCGTTCATCGAGCTGTCGGACCGGGTGAAGCACGCGCGGATCAGGAGCCTGAGCTTCGTGCCCCCGCTGATCAACACCGCCGCCCCCGACTGGAGCCTCATCCGGACCAAGGTCGCCAAGGCGCTGGCCGACCGGCCCGCCGTGCGCGCCCCGGGACAGCCCAGGGCCGGCGCGACCGTCCAGGGCTACGACCGGCCGATCGCGCTGGACACCGCCTGCCACTAGGACGAGCCCGGCCCGGACGGGCGGTCAGACCGTCTCGTCCAGGTGGTCGGCGTAGTAGGTGACCGCCCGCTGGTACTGGCCGGCCGCCTCGGTGCCGGCCAGCACCTTGAGCAGCGTGGACACCGCCTCGCGCGCCCGGCCGGCGTTGTACAGCGCCATGGACATGAACGTCCGCAGCCCCGGGTCCTCCGGGAACTCGGCCAGCCCGCGCCGGAACGCCGCCAGCGCCTCGTCGTACCGCCCGAGCACCCTGAGCGTGCTGCCGTAGCCGGTGAACGCGCCCAGCCGGTCCTCGGGCTTGAGCCCCTCGCCCGCCAGCGCGCGCTCGTAGAAGGGCGCCGCCTCCTTCTCCAGGCCGAGCACGTCGTGGACCCACGCCGTCTGGTAGGCCACCTCGGCGTCCTCCGGGTGCCGCTCCGCCAGGCCGAGAAGCAGCTCGCGGGCCTCCTCACGGCTGCCCTCTTCCCGCAGCCGCACGGCTCGCGCCAATTCGTCGTCGCGCATGGGGTCAGTGTGGCATGATGGGCGCCATCGAAAACGACAACGGTTTTCATCATCATCTGGAGCTATCGTGAGGGTGGCCTTCGTCGGCAAGGGCGGCAGCGGCAAGACCACGATGTCGGCGCTGTTCGCGCGGCACGTGGCGAGCCAGGGCGGCCCGGTGGTCGCCATCGACGCCGACATCAACCAGCACCTGGCCCTGGTCCTCGGCGCGGAGGAGCGGCCCGAGCCGCTCGGCGCCCGCCTCCCCGAGATCAAGGAGCACCTGCGCGGCGACAACCCCCGCATCCCGTCGGCCGAGGCCATGGTCAAGACGACGCCGCCGGGACGCGGGTCCCGGCTGCTCGGCTTCGACGACCTCGCCGCCTCGCCGTACGCGGTGACGACGCCCGACGGCGTCAGGCTGCTGGCCACCGGCTCGTTCGGCGAGGAGGACCTGGGCGTCGCCTGCTACCACTCCAAGGTGGGCGCGGTGGAGCTGCTGCTCAACCACCTGGTCGACGGGCCCGGCGAGTACGTCGTGGTGGACATGACGGCCGGGGCCGACTCCTTCGCCTCGGGACTGTTCACCCGGTTCGACCTGACGTTCCTCGTGGCCGAGCCGACGCGGCAGGGCGTGGGCGTCCACCGGCAGTACGCCGAGCACGCCGCCGGGTTCGGCGTCCGCGTGGCCGTCGTCGGCAACAAGGTCCACGGGCCGGCCGACGTCGACTTCCTGCGCGCGGAGGTGGGCGAGGACCTCGTGGCCTGGATGGAGCACTCGGCCGCCGTCCGCGCCATGGAGCAGGGCCGGCCGCTGGCCCTCGACGACCTGGAGCCGGCCAACTCCGACACGCTCGCCACGCTGCTCAAGCACGTGGACGCGCAGGAGAAGGACTGGACGACGTTCGGCCGCCAGGCCGAGGAGTTCCACCTGCGCAACGCCCGTGCCTGGGCCGACGCGCGCACCGGCCTCGACCTGTCCCTGCAGATCGACCCGGGGTTCACCTACGGCCGCCGGTGAGCACACGAGTGTCCCCCTCCAGCCATCTGGAGTCCCACGCCGACGGCTCATAGCGTCGGTTCGATCCCCTTCGAGAGGAGACAGCATGTCGCTGACCGTTCCGAACGACCTGCTCGACCAGGCCAGGACCGGCGAGATCGAGGACGCGGCGTTCGTCGCGTGCGTCCGCGACTCCCTGCCCTACGCGTGGTCGGTGATCAGCGAGCTGGTCCAGCAGCGGGAGCGCGACGGAGCCGAGTTCGCCGACAACGAGGTGCCCCCTCCGTCGGAGGAGGCGCGCGGCCAGCTCCTGCGGTGCCTGGCGAGCGACGCCATGCGCGGCGCGCTGGAGCGCCACTTCGGGGTACGGCTCGCGTTCCAGAACTGCCACCGGGTCGCGGTCTTCGACCCGGCGGCGACCGAGGCGCTGAGCGCGTTCGTCACGCCTCGCGCGCAGATCCTCAACCAGAAGCCCGAGCTGGTCGACTGCTGACCGGCGCACCGGCCGCGCGCCCGCCCGCACGACGACGGCGGGCGCGGGGCCCGGCGGGATCGACGGCGGGCGCGTGGCCTAGCGGGATCACAGGGTCGCCGCCCGGACGCGGGGCAGCACCTCGGCGCCCAGGCGGCGGACGTTCTCCACGGCCCGCCGGTGGTCGCCGATCCCCTCGACCATGAGGATCAGCCGCCGCACCCCCGTGGCCTCGGCCGTGCCGAGGATCGCCTCCACGCACCGGTCCGCCGACCCGACCGGATGCACCCGGGTCAGGAAGCCGGCGTACGCGGCCACGTCCCGGCGGGGCCTGGGCCGCTCGTCCACCGGCAGGTAGCCGGCCAGGCCGGGCTCCAGCCAGCGCGGCATCGCCTCCCTGAGCTCCCGGACGGCCTGCCGCGTCGAGTCCGCCACATGCCCCACGGCCGCCGCCACATGCCCGGCCTCCCCCGGCCGGTGCTCACGCAGGGCGTCGTACGCGGCCACGGCGGCGGCCTTCTCCCGGTCGTCCACGTGCATCCCGAGCAGCATCGGCAGCCCCCGTTCGGCGGCCAGCGCCAGCGTCGCCTCCGACGTGCAGGCCACCACCGGCCGCAGCGTCGCCGCGGGCACCATGGCCACCTCCCGGAACCGGAAGAACTCCCCCTCGGCCGACACCCGGCCGCCCGACAGCGCCCGTACGAGCAGGTCCAGCGACTCCCCGAAACCGCGCTCGAACCGCTCCGGCCCGGTCCCGAACACCTCCAGGTCCACCCACGGCCCGCCCCGCCCGACCCCCAGCGTGAACCGGCCGCCCGACAGGTGGTGCAGCATGGCCGCCTGCTCGGCCAGCGCCACGGGATGCCAGGTGGACAGCACGCTCACCGCGGTGCCGATGCCGATCCGCGAGGTGCGCCCGACGGCCACGGCGGCCAGCGTCGTCGCCGACGGGCACACCCCGTACGTCATGAAGTGGTGCTCGGCGATCCAGGCGTCGTCGAACCCGGCCTCCTCGGCCGCCACCACCAGCTCGACCGTGTCGGCCAGCACCCGCCCCGGGTCCCGCCCGGGGAAACCGGCCGCCACCAGGAAGACGCCGACGCGCACCGGACCTCCCCTATCCGAACAGGCTGACCTGGCCCTCGCTCGCCGCCGGATCGCGGTGGCGCTTGAGGTGGCGCCACTGCGGCAGGTCGTCGAGGTAGGACCAGGACACGCGGTGGTGCTCGGTGGGTCCGAGCCGGGCCAGCGCCTCCTGGTGCACGGGCGAGGGGTAGCCGGCGTTGTCGGCGAAGCCGTAGTCGTCGTAGCCGAGCGTCGCCATGTGCGCGTCGCGCCGCACCTTGGCCAGCACGGACGCGGCGGCCACCGAGACGCTGGCCGCGTCGCCCCTGACCTCCAGGCGCACCGGCCAGGGCGGGCCGATGTAGTCGTGGGAGCCGTCGAGGATGACCGCCCCCGGCCGTACCGGGAGGGCGTCGAGGGCGCGGCGGGCGGCCCGGCGCAGCGCCTCGGTCATGCCCAGCGCGTCGATCTCCTCGTGCGTGGCCTCGCCGTAGCCGATGCCCGCGGCCCACGACGGCAGCTCGGCGGCCAGCGCCTCGCGCCGGGCGGCCGTGAGCTGCTTGGAGTCGGTCAGCCCGGCGGGCGGCTCGGACAGGTCGGTGACGACCGCGCAGACGGTCACGGGCCCGGCCCAGGCGCCCCGGCCCACCTCGTCCACTCCGGCCACCGTGCTGACGCTGGGCTGGGAGAGCAGGAGGCGCTCGATGTCGTACGTCGGCGGCATAGCCGCACACGCTACCGGTCGGCGAGCCGTATCGGGTCCAGGTCGGCGGCGATGTAGCGGGCCGCCACGTGCACGGCCCGCAGCGTCACCGACACCGACGGCCGGTGGACGCTCGACCCGCGGGCGACCGCGTGGATCTCCCGCCCCACCGGGTCGCCCGGGAACTGGCGCACGGCCACCCCCCGTACCCCCGCCGCGAGCGCGAGCGCCGGCACGGCGGCGATGCCCAGCCCCTTGGCCACCAGCGACAGGATCGCGCCCAGCCCCTCGAACTCCCACGGCGTCGGCCGCGTGCCGCCCACGTCGGAGAGGAGCCGGTCCACGGCCAGCCGCGACGGCTCGCCGTCCGGGGTGGCCATCCACGGCTCGTCGCGCAGCTCGCGCAGGTCGATCGGCACGTCCGGGTCGGCCAGCCGGTGCTTGCGCGGCACCACCAGCACGAGCGGGTCGCGCAGCAGCGGGAAGACGCGCAGGTGCTCGCTGTCGCGCGCGCGGCCGTACCAGTCGTCGACCAGCGCGATGTCCACCTCGCCCGACTGCACCTCGCGCATGCCCCGGCCGGAGCGGCTCTGCCGGAGCCGGAGGGTCAGCTCGGTGTGGCGGCGCAGCGAGCGGGCGAGCGCGGGCGCGAACGCCACGGCACCCGTCGGGAAGGCCGTCACCACGACCCGCCCCGAGGGCGTGCCCGCGTGCGCGGACAGGTCCGACTCCGCCTCCTCCACCATGGACAGGATGCGCTCGGCGTGCGCCACGAGCCGGCGGCCCGCGTCGGTCAGCTCGGCGCTGCGCGCGGTCCGGTCGAGCAGGGCCGTGCCGGTCTCGCGCTCCAGGGCGACGAGTTGCTGCGAGACCGCCGACGGGCTGTAGCCGAGCGACGCGGCGGTGGCGGCGATGCTGCCCCGTCGAGCGAACTCGCAGATCAACGTCAATCGCCGCAAATCGAGCATCGGACCTTCTTTCGCCTACCCACAAAAAGCCTCGCTTGTCCTGATGCAATACTTTAAGCAGGCTGGGAACGTGACAAACATGAGCATCACCCTCTCCGCCACACTGGCGGCCAACGAGGACATCGAGCGAAGACGGCGCGCCGGGGAGCGCGTGCTGCACCTGGCTTTCGGGGAGGCAGGTCTGCCCGTCCACCCGGCGCTGCGCGACCGGCTGGTCGCCGCGTCCGGCCGCAACGGCTACGGCCCCGTCGCGGGCGCCCCCGAGCTGCGCGCCGCCGCGGCGGGCTACTGGGCCCGGCGCGAACTCCCCACCGACCCCGACCTGGTCGTCTGCGGACCGGGCAGCAAGCCCCTCCTGTACGCGCTGCTCCTCGCGATCGGCGGCGACATCGTCCTGCCCGCGCCGAGCTGGGTCAGCTACGCCGCGCAGGCGGACCTCGTCGGCTCCCGGTCCATCCTGGTGCCCCCGCCCGCCGGCGAGGGCGGCGTGCCGGACCCCGGCCGGGTCGCAGAGGCGGTCCGCCACGCCCGCGCGCGGGGCCGTACCGTGAGCTCCCTCCTCGTGACGCTGCCGGACAACCCGACCGGCCGCCTCGCCACCGTCGAGACCATCGGCCGTCTGGTGGACGTGGCCCGCGAGCTGGACCTCGTGATCATCTCCGACGAGATCTACCGCGATCTGATGCACGACCCCGCCCCGCCCTACACCTCACCCGCCGACCTCGCGCCCGAGCGCACGGTCGTGACCACCGGGCTGAGCAAGAGCCTCGCGCTGGGCGGCTGGCGGATCGGCGTGACGCGGCTGCCCGAGAACGCGCACGACCTGCGCGAGAGGCTGCTCGCGGTGGCCAGCGAGATCTGGTCCTCACCGGCCGCGCCGGTGCAGCAGGCGGCGGCCTGGGCGTTCACCGAGCCGCCCGAGCTGGCCGAACGCGTCGCGCTGAGCCGCCGCCTGCACGGCGCGGTCGCGCGGGCGGTCCACGCCCGCTTCGCCGCGGTCGGCGCCCGGACGCCGGAGCCGCAGGGCGGCTTCTACCTCTACCCGGACCTCGGTCACCTCCGCCTCGGCGGCTCGGCCGCCGTCACCCGCCTGCTGCTGGACGAGCACGGCATCGGCGTCCTGCCCGGTCACGCGTTCGGCGACGACCCCTCCGCCGCCCGCGTGCGCGTCGCGGTCAGCCTCCTGTACGGCGAGACGGCCGAGCAGCGGCTGGCCGCCCTGGACGCCGCGAACCCCGTCACGCTGCCGTGGATCTCGGCCGCCCTGGACCAGCTCTCGGACGGCCTGTCGGGGCTCGCGAAGGGCCGCCCGGAGGCGGCGCGTGAACGACGGCCGGCGCTTGTGCCGACCGCATGTCACGGTTAGGCGAAATCTTCGCCCAGCGGGCCCGTCCGAAACCCGGAATCCCCCCGCTGACCTGGGCAAACACCATGTTGCCCGAAACCCGCCGAAGAAGGTGCTCGCGGCCTGGTCACAACGGGCCCGGTCAGCCCTCATCATGTGCTCATGCCCGCTCTTGTCACCCTGTCCGGGCGCCTCGTGCGCCTGGAACCTCTCAGCCCCGCGGCGATCGACGACCTCGTCGCCGCGGCGAGTGAAGACCGCTCCACCTATGCCTTCACTCGCGTCCCGAACGGCCGGGACGAGATGGTCTCCTACGTGGAGGCCGCGCTGGCTGAGCAGGCGGAGGGCCGCACGCTGCCCTTCGCCATCCGGTGGCTGCACACCGATCGCCTGATCGGTGCCACCCGTCTCATGAACCTGGAGTACTGGCAGGGCCCCATGCCCTGGCCTCCGGGCGCACAGAGCGTGGTGGGCGAGGTCCCGTCCGTGGCGGACATCGGCTACACCTGGCTGGGCGCCTCAGCCCAGGGCACGGGTGTCAACCGGGAGAGCAAGTTCCTGCTGCTCTCACACGCCTTCGAGACCTGGAACGTCCACCGCATCACGCTCAAGGCTGACGTACGCAACGTCCGATCCAGGGCCGCCATCGAGGCTCTCGGCGCACACTTCGACGGGGTGCGGCGAGCGGAAAGCCGGGGCGCCGACGACACGGTCCGAGATACGGCGTTCTATTCGATCCTCCACTCCGAGTGGCCGGCCGTCCGTGAACGGCTGGCGCGAAGACTCGGGCTGGTGGAGGCCGCGTAGAAACCATGTCCGCCAAGGCCCCGCCCGGGTGATCAGGGCGGGGCCCGTATTCCGTTCCGGGAGGCATGACCGCCCCCGCTTCGTTCCGGGGCCATGCCTCGCTTGCTGCTCAGCATCCGCTCCGGTACTCAACGCCCGATCAACACCGAATCAACGCCTTAACCCGAAAATACGAAGAGAATCCCGCTAGAGCCCCTTTCGGCGAAGATCGCGATGCGCCGGAAGTTTTCCCGGCAGAGGGGCATGCCTATGTGTCAGGCAAGGTTCGCTCTATGATTTGGTAACAAATCGTTCCATTGCCCTGGAGACATACGGCATGGCTGGTCAGAGCGTCGAAGGCGGCCTACGGTTCGCCGTGCTCGGTCCCGTGCGCGCGTGGCGTGATGGCGAGGAACTCGACCTGGGCACGCCCCTGCAGCGGTCCATTCTCGGCATGCTGCTCCTCCGCGAGGGTCGCGCGGTCACCCCTGCCGAGATGATCGACGCCGTCTGGGGGGACGACTCGCCGCCCAGAGCCCTCGGCGCCCTGCGCACGTACGTCTCCCGGCTGCGCACGGTCCTCGAACCCGACCGGCCCGCCCGGTCGCGCCCCGAGATCCTCACCTCGGTGGGACGCGGCTACGCGCTGCGCCTGTCCGACGGCGCGCTCGATCTCGTCCGCTTCGAGCGCGGCCTGCAGGAGGCGGAGGCGGCCCGCAAGACCGGGCGGCCCTCCGCCGCGGCCGGGGCGCTGCGCGCCGCCCTCGCCCTGTTCGAGGGCGAGCCGCTGGCCGGCGCCGTCGGCCCCTACGCCGAGCACCAGCGCGACCGCCTCGTCGAGTGCCGGCTGAGCGCCATCGAGACGCTCATGGACGTGGACCTGGAGCTGGGCCGCCACGCCGACGTGGTGTCCGAGCTGATCGCGCTGACCGCCGACCACCCGCTGCGCGAGCGGCTGCGGGCCCAGCTCATGCTGGCGCTGTACCGGGGCGGGCGGCGGGGCGCCGCGCGGGCCGTCTCCCCCGAGCCCCGCCATGCCCTGATCGACGAGCTGGGCATCGAGCCCGGCCCCGACCTGTCCGCGCTGCACCAGCGCATCCTGGCCGCCGACCCGTCGCTCGCCGCCGCCGCTCAGCCGGCCGTCACGGTCGCCCCGGAGCCCGCGGAGGAGCCGGAGCCGCGCGAGGAGGAGCCGGTCCACGAGCTGCCCCGCCCGGCGCAGCTCCCGGCCACGGTGAGCGACTTCACCGGCCGCAAGGAGATCTCCAGGCGGCTGCGCACGATGCTCGGATCGCACACGGGCGCGCTCTCGTCGCACACGGCCGAAGGCGTGCCGGTGGCCGTGATCTGCGGCATCGGCGGCGTCGGCAAGACCACGCTGGCCGTCCACGTGGCCCACGCCGCCGACGACCTCTTCCCCGACGGACAGCTCTACGCCGACCTGCGCGGCTACACCGGCGAGGCGACCGCGCCCGAGTCGGCTCTGGGCGCGTTCCTGCGGGCGCTCGGCATCCCGCCCGACGTGATCCCCGAGGTGCCGGCCGAGCGGTCGGCGCTGTTCCGGTCGCTGCTGGCCGACCGCCGCATCCTCGTCCTGCTCGACAACGCCCGAGACGCCGAGCAGGTCATCCCGCTGTTGCCGGGCTCCCCCGGCTGCGCCGCCATCGTCACCAGCCGGGTCAAGCTGGCCGACCTGCCGGGGGCGCGGCTGTTCGACCTCGACGTGATGGAGCCGGACGAGGCGCTGTCGCTGTTCGCGTCCGTGGCCGGGCCGGAGCGGGTCGCCGCCGAGCACGGGGCGGCCATGGACGTGGTGGCCGCGTGCGGGTTCCTGCCCCTGGCCGTGCGGATCGTCGCGGCGCGGCTGGCCGCCCGGCCGTCCTGGACGGTCGCCTCGCTCGTGCCCCGGCTCGCCGACGAGCAGCGCCGCCTCGACGAGCTCCGCGTCGGCAACCTCGCCGTGGAGGCCACGTTCGCCCTCGGCTACGGCCAGCTCGACCCCGCCCAGCAGCGCGCGTTCCGGCTGCTGTCGCTGCCCAACGGCCCCGACATCTCCGCCGGCGCCGCCGCCGCGGTGCTGTCGCTGAGCCCGTTCGAGGCCGAGGACCTGCTGGAGTCGCTGGTCGACGCCAGCCTGCTGGAGGCGCCCGCGCCGGGCCGCTACCGCTTCCACGACCTGCTGAAGCTGTTCGCCCGGCGCATCCTCGACAGGACCGAGCGGCAGCAGGCCAAGACGCTGGCGCTGCGCCGGCTGCTCGGCTTCTACCTGGCCTCGGCCCAGTCGGCGCACCGGCTGGCCTACGAGGGCAGCATGATCGCCGACAACCTCGTCGTGGTCGGCACGGGCCGGGCGTTCGGGGCGGCCGACGAGGCCGTGGCCTGGCTGATCGCCGAGGGTGACTCGCTGTTCGCCGCGATCAACCAGGCGGCGTCCGACTCGCGTACCGCCGAGGAGCTGCTGCCCGCGGCCGACCTGCTGGTGGCCATGGAGCCGCTGATGGAGTCGGGCACCCACACCCGCGAGTTCGACCACGGCACCCGGGCGGTCCTGGCCGCGGCGCTGCGCATCGGCGACGCCGGCAGCGAGCTGCGCTCCCGCTACGTGCTCGGCCGGGTGCTGTTCGCCGGCAACCGGCTGACGGAGGCCGAGGAGCAGTTCAGGACGGTCCACGAGCTGTCCGTGGAGCGCGGCGAGAAGATCGTCACGGGCGAGGTCAAGAACGCGCTCGCCGTCGTCGTCGGGCGGCAGCGGCGCCACACCGAGGCCCTGTCGTGGTTCGACTCGGCCATGCGCTGGTACCGGGAGAGCGGCGTGCCCGCCGGCGAGGCGCTGGTGCTCAGCTACTCCGCGCGCGACCATCTCGGCCTCAACCGGCCGGAGGACGCGATCGCCGCCGCCGAGAAGGGCCTGGCGATCTTCACGGAGATCGGCAGCGGGGCCGGCACCGCCCGTGCCCGCTACCACCTCGGCATCGTGCTGTCCCGCGTCGGCCGCCTCACCGAGGCCGTCCACCACCACGCCGAGTGCCTGGCGTTCTTCCGGGCGAGCAAGCAGCGCGTGTGGGAGCAGCGGGTGTGCTCGCGGCTGGCCGAGACCTTCATCGCCGCCAAGCGCTACCCGGAGGCCGTGCGCCACGCCGAGCAGGCGCTGGTCGTGTCGCGGGAGATCGGCCACCCGTACGGCGAGGCGCTTTCGCTGGCCGTGCTGGGCAAGGCGCTCAAGGGCCTGGGCAGCACCACGCGCAGCACCGACTGCCTACGGCAGGCCTTCGACATCTTCTCCAGGCTCGGCGCTCCCGAGGCCGGAGACCTCAAGGTCCTCCTGGACTCCGCCGCCCCCGCCTCCGTGGTCGAGGCCGTCGAGGGGCCCCTCGTCGAGTCCTGAGTACAGCGTGTCGTCCAGTCGTGTCATCCACACATGGTTGATCAAGGCTGTCCTTAGGGAGTCACGAGCCCCCGTGACCGTTCGTCTGAGGAGTGGTGCAGCCCGGCCGGCCATCTCGGTCGCCGCGCGTCGCCAGGGGGCCCGGATGTCGGGTTGCTCCGCGCGACGGCCAGCCGCCTCACACAGACGACCGGCCGGACCCGGCACCGGCCTCGAACCCCCCGGGGCCGGTGTCGTGCTCCAGAGCCTCCACCCGAGGGCTCAACATCGGATCAACACCGGATTGCCACACCGGTCAACGCCGTTGTGACTCGCGGAGTCAAAGCGTGAAGTAGCCCTCGGCGATGAGGGGGCGAAGGGCGTCGGCGCCCAGCACCTGGCCGTCGCCGACCAGCTCGGCGATCACGTTGAGCAGCGGGCCCAGCGCCAGGTCCCCGTCGCACACCCCGGCCAGCGCCGCCTCCACCGTGCCGACCTCCCTGCTGCGGCGCAGGCCGTCCGTCTGGCGCAGCACGATCCGCATCGGGTCCTCGGCCCCGGGCAGTCCGACGCGCTCGTCCAGCAGTCCCTCGGCCGTGCGCAGCCGCGCCGTCTGGAGGTCCTCGACGCGGTGGGCCGTCGCGATGGCGTCGAGCACGCGGTCGACGTAGTCGCCCACCGGCAGCGAGACCTGGTGGGTGAGCCGCTCCAGGCGTACGACGGGGTCGAGCGTGCCGGAGTTGCGCATGGAGATCCAGCCGAAGCCGACCGCCTCCACCTTCCGCTCGTCGAACCACGACAGCCAGCGGTCGTAGTGCTCCGTGTAGCCGGGGGTGCCCTGCTCGGCCGCGTCGCGCAGCCACAGCTCGACGTACTCGGCGGGGTCCTGGACGTCGCGCTCCACCACCCAGGCGTCGCAGCCGGTGCCCGCCAGCCAGCCGCCCACGCGGTCGCGCCAGTCATCGCCCTCGACGTGCATCCAGTTGGCCAGGAAGTGCGCCTGTCCGCCGGGGCTGAGGTGGCGGGGCGCCCGCCGTACGAGGTCGCGGCAGAAGTCGTCGCCGTCGCCGCCCGTCTCGCGGTACGTCAGGTGGCCGCCGGGCGAGATGACGAACGGCGGGTTGGACACGACCAGGTCGAACAGCTCGTCCTCGACCGGCTCGAACATCGACCCCGTGCGGGCGTCCACCCCCGTGATCCCCGACAGCTCCCAGCTGAGCCGCGCCAGCTCGACGGCGCGCGGGTTGACGTCCGTGGCGGTGATCTCCCCGGCCCGGTCCGCCAGGTGCAGCACCTGCACGCCGCAGCCCGTGCCGAGATCCAGGGCCCGGCCCACGGGGCGGCGGGTGGCGAGCTGGGCGAGGTTCGCCGAGGCGCCGCCCGCGCCCACCACGTGGCCGGGGCGCAGGGCCGGGTCGCCGGGGCGCACCTTGCGGTCGGAGACCACGTAACCGCCGGTCTCCCACGGCTGGAGATGCACCTCGGCCCGCACCATGCCGTCGCCGGCGCCGCCGTCCGCGCCGACCAGCCCGCACTCGCGCACCACCGCCGGCAGCCGGTCGGCCGGAACCGGCACACCGAGCCACCACAGCCTGATCAACGTGCCCAGCGGATCGCCGTCCGCCGTCGCGCGCAGCGCCGGCACCAGCTCCTCACGCGCCAGCGCCGAGGCCGCCACGTCACCCAGGCGGTCGCGGACGCCGTCGATCGTGTAGCCGTTCTCCAGCAGGTGGTCGCGCAGTCGTGCCAGTTCCACAGGGTCCATCCTTTCATCGCAAAGGCCCGCGCATGATCCGATACCCACAGTGACCGTACTGTGACCGAGATACCCAAGCGTTCTGCAAGCGCGGGACAAGCCGGGCGCGATATCTCTTAGGGACCCAGCTCGCCGTTCGAAAGAGGAGCGGAACCCATGCTCATCCCGTGCCTGGCCTGCGAGTCCCGGTTCGTGCCGGACGAGTACTTCCGCGCCTGCTCCGACTACAACCGCGGCCTGGACCTGGTGTCGTGGACCTGCCCGCGCTGCGGCAACCGCGACGACCTCCGGGTGCTGCCCGGCGAGCTCGGCTTCGGCTACCCGCACAGGGGGCGGTACGACGTGCACGCCCGCGTGCGGGTGCCCGGCCTGCGCAGGCAGCGCGGCGACCTGCGGCTCGACATCTCACTCGACAAGGCGTGCTGGCGGGTGGCCACCCGGGTCCGCCAGGTCGCCTGAGGTCTGCTGCGCTCCCTGCCCGATCAGCTCTCGGCGCGCTGGCGCAGGCTCTGCCAGGCGGCCTCGCCCAGCCCCCTGATCTCCTCGTCCGTCGGCGTGTGAGCGCCGGCGAACCACAGCCGGCACATCTCCTGCGCCGGGCCGAGCCACAGGACGTAGCACATGGTCGGGTGCACGGGCTGGAGCAGGCCGTTGTGCATGTGCGGCCGCCACCAGTCGGAGACGCGGCGGAAGAAGCCCCTGCGCTGCTCGGCGACCTCGGCGCCGCCCGGCTCGTGCTTGCGCGGCGGGCGCTCGCTCACGAGGAGCCTGGCACGCTCGGGGTGCTCGCCCGCCCAGCGCATGTGGAGGGCGACGACGGCCTCGATGCCGTCGCGGGCCGACTCGTGCTTCTCCAGCTCGGCGATGAACGCCTCCTGGTAGGCCTCCAGGATCTCGGCGTACAGCACGCCGAAGACGTGCTCCTTGCTGGCGAAGTGGTGGTAGAAGCTGCCGACGCTGACGCCGCTCTCCTCGCGGAGGCTGGCCAGCGTGGTGGCCGAGACCCCGTCCTGGCTGAATCGGCGCAGGGCTCCCTCGATGATCCGGGTACGCCCGTCGCGTCCGTTCTTGGCACTCTTCACGTTGTCAATGGTGAGGCACCAGAACGTTATTCCGCAAATACGGGCGTCCGATTGATCATAGCCGTCACCTCGACGGACCCGGAAGCGACCTTCATCGTGGCGTCGGGCCACTGCCGGCGGATCATCCTCAGCGCCCGCCGGTTCTCCCCGAGGACGTCCATCCCGACCGTCGTCGCGCCGCGTACGGCGGCCCTGAGCAGCAGCGTGTCGATCAGCCGCGGCCCGAGCCCGAGGCCCTGCCACTGGTCGGTCACCACCACGGCGATCTCCACGTCGGCCGTGCCGCCCCGGTAGCTCATGGCGTGGCCGACGATCTCGCCGTCGAGCGTGGCCACCAGGGCGTCCCGCCGCTCGTCCAGCGCGAGGAGCGTGCGCACCATGCTCGCGGCCGGCCGGCTGAAGCCGGTGAAGAAGCGCAGCGTCCGGGTCTGCAGCGAGAGCCCGGACAGGAAGCGCCCGATCCGCTCCACGTCGTCGGGGCGGGCGGGACGGATCTGAGTTCCCAACATGGACTCAGCTTCCCGCGTGACGTCTGAGTCTGTCAATTGAACTCAGGTATGATATGACGCATGATCCTGCCTTTCCGGGTTGAAAACTGCTCCATCGAGCGCACCCTGGAAGTCGTCGGGGAGAAATGGACGTTCCTGGTGCTGCGTGAGGCGTTCCGAGGGGTACGCCGTTTCGCCGACATGCAGGCCGCCACCGGCGCACCCCGTCAAGTCCTGAGCGCCCGGCTCGCCCGGCTGGTCGAGGAGGGCCTGTTGCGGAAGGAGCCGTACCGCGAGCCCGGCCAGCGCCAGCGCGACGAGTACCGGCTGACCGACAAGGGCCGCGACCTCTATCCGCTGCTGGTGGCGCTCATGCACTGGGGCGACAAGTACCCCACCGACGCCGCCGGCCCCCCGGTCCTGCTGACGCACCGCGACTGCGGCGCCGCGATCGAGCTGCACCTGCGCTGCGAGGAGGGTCACGACGTCGAGGGCCCCCGCCAGGTCACCGCCCTGCCCGGCCCGGGGACCCGCCTCCGGACGGCCTAGCCGTGCGGCCTCGGCGACTCATGAGGTGAAGCGGCCGTTCGCGGCTCAGGAGGTGGAGCGGCCTTCGCGGCTCAGGAGGTGGAGCGGAGGGCGCGCAGGCAGCGACGGAAGTCCAGCAGCGTCAGCAGCGCCGCCCCCGACAGCAGCACCGCGACCGCCGACGTCCGGACGAGCAGGTACGTCTCGATCGTCTGGCTCAGCAGCAGCCACAGGCTCAGCGTCGCGTTGCCGAGCTGGGCGCAGCCCCAGACGAGCGACTGACGCGTGAAGAAGCGCCGCATGACCGGCTCCTCCATCACATGCGCCGGCAGCGGCACGAGGTCCTCCGCCACCCGCCGGGCCAGCGGCCTGCGCACCCGCGCGGTCCCCAGGAAGCCCGCGCTCGCGCAGAACACGCCCAGGGTCGGCTGGAGGAAGAACAGCACCGGGCTGTCCGCCAGCAACGCCAGCACCGCCCGCACGGTCACCATGCCGGCGGCCAGCAGCACCGCGCCCGGCACGCTCCTGCCCCGGACGAGCCGGTAGAGCACTCCGCCGTACACCCACGCCACGGCCACCACCACGCCGCCGGCGAACCCGGAGACGACCAGACCCACGTAGAAGACGGCGACCGGGAGGATCATGCCCTCGACCACCCGCGGAACGGCGTGGCGGAGCAGGGCGGCGAGCTTGGGCAGCTCGAACACGTGCCCTTCGGGGGGCGCGGCAAGCACGGTCATGGGGCTGCTGGAGGGCCTCTCGGGGGGCTCGGCTGAGGGGAGTCCGCGGTTCCCGTGCGGGCCGCGCGGCACGAATCACGACCGTACGCGATCAACTGGCTTTCGGTAAGGGTTTCGACCAGATTGCGATAAGGTCACGCCCGCGCCACGGCGGATGGGGTACGGTGCGCCCCCGTCGCGTCGCGCGAGGCGAGGCCAGGCAGGTGAGGAGGCACAGGGGGCGGTGCCTACCCTTGAAGGGTGTACCGGTTCCTGCTGACGCCCCGCTGGGTCGCGCTCCACGTCGTGGTGCTGCTCGTGATCCCCGCCTTCGTGTTCCTGGGACGCTGGCAGTTCGGACGGTTCGAGGAGCGCTCGGCCAACAGCCACCAGGTCACCGCCAACCTCGAGGCCGCTCCGGTGCCCCTGGAGAGCCTGGCCGGCCAGGCCGTCAAGGAGTCCGACCGCTACCGCACCGTGACCGCGGCCGGCACCTATGACGCCACCCACGGGCTGGCGGTGCGCCGGCGCCCCCAGGACGGCCGGGCGGGCTTCTACGTGCTCACGCCCCTGGTGCTGGGCGACGGCCGGGCCGTGATCGTCAACCGCGGCTGGGTGAAGGCCGGCGCGACCGCCGACACCCCGCCGGACGTGCCCCCGCCACCGGCAGGTCAGGTAACTGTCACCGGACGGCTACGGCTGAGCGAGACCGAGGAGTCCAGCGGCATCAGGGACCGCCCCGGCCTGCCGCCCGGCCAGGTCCTGCTCATCAACGCGGCCTCGATCGGCAAGGGCCTGCCGTACCGGCTGGTGGACGGATACGTCGAGCTCACGCAGCAGAAACCGGCCACCGACCCCGCGCCCGAGCCTGTCCCCGAGCCGGACGTGGGCGCCGGAGGCGGCCTCAACCTGGCCTACGGCGTGCAGTGGTGGCTGTTCATCGGCGTGGCCATCGGCGGCTGGATCCTGCTGATCCGGCGCGAGGCGGCCGACCTGAGGAGCCGCGAAGGCGCCGGCTCCCCGGACGATCCCGCGGCCGGCCCGGCGAGCCGGACTGAGTCGATCTCCGGTGGGTAGGGGGCGCACCGGGGTTCGCGTGAGCGGCACCCTCACGGAGCGGACCCCGCACGGTCCGGGATCGTCCGTCATCCCCCTCCAGGCGGTCCCGGGCCTCGGGGACCGAGCCGTGCCGGGCGTCCGGCGGAGCCGCGGTGGATATCCAACGGAGACGTCGCAGCTTGTTCGACGTTATCCCGCCGTCGTACGGTTACCTGCGTGACTACGCCGCTGCTCCCCGATCCGGATCCGAGGCGGCGCGACTATGTGATCATCTCCGCCGACGATCACCTGATCGAGCCCCCTGACCTCTTCGAGGGCCGGCTCGCGGAGAAATATGCCGAAGTCGCGCCCAAGGTCGTGGAGACGGAGGCCGGTCACCAGGTCTGGCGCTACGGCGGCGCCACCTACCCGTGCGCGGGTATGGACGTCGGCGCCGGCCTCCCCCGCGAGCAGTGGACCCTGGACCCCATCCGCTTCGAGAGCATGCGCCCCGGCTGCCACGACATCGAGGCGCGCATCGAGGACATGGACCTGGCCGGTGTCTGGGCGGCCCTGTGCTTCCCCGGCATGCTGGCCAACCAGGCCGGCATGCCGTTCGCCAAGACCCGCGACCAGGAGCTCGGCCTCGCCCTCGTCCGCGCGTGGAACGACTGGCACATCGACGTCTGGGCCGGCACCTACCCCGAGCGGATCATCGGCCTGCAGCTGCCCTGGCTGCCGGACCCCGACGTCGCCGCCAAGGAGATCCGGGCCAACGCCTCGCGCGGGTTCAAGGCCGTGGTGTTCCCCGAGTTCCCGACGCGGCTGCGGCTGCCGTCGATCCACAGCGGCCACTGGGACCCGTTCTTCGCCGCCTGCGAGGAGACCGGCACGGTCGTCGCCCTGCACACCGGGGCGTCGAGCTGGTCGCCCGTGCCCTCGCCCGACACGCCCATCGAGGCCATCACCACGCTGATCCCGACGAGCGCGATGTTCGCCTGCGCCGACTGGCTGTGGTCCGGCGTCCCGCTGCGCTTCCCCGACCTGCGCGTCCTCATCGTCGAGGGCGGCGTGGGCTGGCTGCCGCTGCTCGCCGAGCGGGCCGACTACGCGCTCGACCACCCCGTGGCGGGCGAGGCGCAGTGGGACGGCGGCCTCAAGCCCAGCGAGGTGCTGCGCCGCAACTTCTTCTTCGGCACGCTGAACGACCACGCGCTGTCGGGGGTACGGCTGGCGGTCGGGCTCGACCACGTGCTCCAGGAGAGCGGCTACCCGCACTCCGACTCGACCTGGCCCGACACGCAGAAGTCCGTCGCGCGCAGTTTGGGAGCGCTGCCACCCGCCGACATCGCCAGGGTCGCGTACGGCAACGCGGCCCGGCTGTTCGGACACCCGCTGCCGTCACGCGCCTGGCTCCGCATGGAGGAGATCTAGACGGCTCGGGACCCGCTCGTCTAGGCGTCGAGCGTGCCGTGCACGACCTTGCGCTCGTGGTCGAGGTAGCGGCCGCTCTCGCCGAGCAGGGACGCCATCAGCCAGAGGAAGACCCCGAAGTCGTCCGCGACGCCGATCAGGACGAGGAAGTCCGGCACGAGATCGATCGGGGAGATCAGGTAGAGCACGCCGAGGCCCATCATGGCCAGCTTGCCCTTGCCCATGCCCGCGTACCGGCCGCTCATCACCGCGCCGATCAGTCGCGGGATCGCCCGCAGGCGCGCCATCACGCCGGGGGTGCCGGGCTTCTTGACGTCCCGGTACACCCGCCAGGCCGCTGCGGCCCGTGCTGCTTTCGCCATCATGCGCCCCCTCTACCCCGGCCTCTCACGACATAACGCGTTAGCCGGCGCCCGGAGTTCCCCGGGAGGTCAGGCGGTGGGGGCGAGATCCCGTACGGCCTGCTCCAGCGGCACCTCACCGCCGGGGACGGGCGCGAGGACGGGCGTGTCCAGCCCGTTGGCCACGTACTCGCGGATCCGGGCCCGGCACGTCGCCGCGTCCCCGTGCACCACCAGCGCGTCCACCACCTCGTCGGGGATGGCCTTGAGCGCCGCCTGCCGGTCGCCCACCGCCCATGCCTCCCGCATGGGCCGCAGCACCTCGCCACGCCCCAGCCACTCGTGGAAGGCCGCGTACACCGGCACGGTCAGATACGCGGCGAGCATCCGGCGAGCCAGCGCCCGCACCCGGTCCGCGTCCTCGCTCACGCACACGAACAGCCGCGCGATCAGCTCCGTGTCCGGCCCGATCTCGGCGCGCACCTTCTGCACGTCCTCGGGCGAGAGCCAGTTCGTGATGGCCCCGTCCGCCTCCTCGGCCGCCAGCCCCAGCATGCGGGGCCGCAGCGCCGCCAGCACGATCCTGGGCGGCTCCACGGGTGCTCGCTCCAGCTTGAACCCGCTGATCTCGAACGTCTCGTACGTCTCGGTCACCTTCTCGCCCGCCAGCGCCCTCCTGAGGAAGCGCAGGGTGTCCCGGGTCCGGGCGTACGGCTTGGTGAACGTGCCCGCGTTCCAGCGCTCGACGATCGCCGGCGAGGACGACCCGATGCCGAGCACGAACCGGCCGGGAGCCAGGTCGGCCAGCGTGGCGGCGGACATGGCCAGCAGGCCCGGCCCGCGCGTCGAGACGGGCACGATCGCCGTGCCCAGCCGCACCTGGGGCGCCCACTGCGCGGTCAGCGCCAGCGGCACGAACCCGTCCACCCCGCTCACCTCGGCCGACCAGACATCGGTGTAGCCGAGGGCGGGCAGCCCCTCGACCAGCTCGCGCGAGTCCGCCAGCGAGCGATCCTGGAAGGGAAGGGTCATGCCCCAGCTCTGCTGGGTGGTCTGCCCGGTCGTGTGCCCCGTCGTGTGCTGAGTGGTCTGCTCCGTCATCGCGGCCTCCGGCTCGGCATCCGTGTTCCGGCGACCATACCAACCGGGCGGTATGCCGTCGCGGAGAGGCTCACGCCCGCAGCTCGTGCACCGCCGCGATGAAGTCCTTGGTGATCCCCCGCAGCCCCGGCAGGTGCGACAGCCCCACCAGCCGGTCCACCAGCGGCACGGTCACGTCGATCAGCCGGTACGTGCGCTCACAGCCCGGCGAGGTGTCATGCACCCAGAACAGCACCATGCCCATCGACAGCAGCCACAGCAGCTCGGGCAGCTCCTCGCGCAGGTCCTGGTTCATGCGGTCGCGCGAGCCCTCGACGACCTGCCGGTAGATGGCGATCGACGCCTCACGCGCCGGCGAGGTCTGCGCGCTGAACGGGCTCAGCGGGTTGGTGGGCTCCGCCGCGTGCTTGAAGAACTTCACCGCGAACTCGTGGTACGGCTCCGACACGCGCACCCACTCGCGCAGCACGCCGCTGAGCCGCGCGGCGAAGGAGGTCTCCGTGTCGAGCAGCTCGCGGCAGGCGACCTCGTGCTCGGTCTGGGCGCGGTCGTAGTACGCCTGGATCAACGCCTCCTTGCTCTCGAAGTAGTAGTAGGCGTTACCCACGGACACCCCGGCCTCGGTCGCGATGGCGCGCATGGTCGTCGCGTCGAAGCCGCGCTCCCGGAACAGTCGCAATGCCGTCTCGACGATGACCTCTCGGGTGCTCTCCGATCCTCGGTTTCGGGCTTCGGACACGCTGGTCACTTTACGGGTTCGTACCGGGTCAGGTCATGGAGCCGCACGGTGATCGCCGCCACAAGGCAAAATCCCTGAGCGACGGGAGTTATCCGGTGTGAAGCATGGGATTGATGTTTTCAGGCGGAAGGGCTATTTCCGCGAAAAGGCACCGACATGTGGATACGTGGAAGAGTGCGGCCTCTGCTGGCCGCGTTCCTCGGCATTGAGATCTCCATAATCGCGCTGGCGTCCGCTGCTGCGGCCGCTCCCATGACACGTGACGGGGAGCAGCGGATGACACCGCCAGTGATCATCAGGTCGTACTCCGTCATCCTCCCGCGACGGGGCTCCGCCAAGCACCGGGCATCGCAGACGCCGGACCTGGAGCAGGTCCGCGCCCGCAACGCGCCGATGGTGCGGATGTCGCACGACCTCGCCGCCGGCTTCCTGGAGGAGGCGGGGATGCGCTACAAGTCCTCCGGACACTGCACGAACCGGCAGGTCTTCACCTGTACGTCGCTGGAGTCCGTCCGAACCGGGACGATCAGCCGGATCATCGAGCTCAAGGAGGAGAGCGACTGCCGGATCACGGTGACCGGCGGCACCGAGGTGGGCCACGCGCCCGGCCGCTACAGCCACGGCGCCGGCTACAAGCTCGACATCGCACACAACCGCTGCATCGACCGGTACATCACCGACCACTACCCGCGCACCGAGACCCGGGGCGACGGCTCGCCTCTGTACCGCTCGGAGGCCGGCACCATCTTCGCCGACGAGCCGGACCACTGGGACATCCTGTTCCGCTGACGGCTCCACCGCGCGACCAGGGGACGCCTTGCATCCGGTCACACCGACGAACGTCCCCCGCCCGGCAGAATCCGGGCCACCACGCCAGCATCGGGCGCCACCGCGCCACCCACTGGTACACACGCGCCACCGCACCGGTACGCGTACTGAGCGTGCATGCGTACTGAGCCTGCACGCGTACTGAGCCCGCACGCGCAGCGCCATCCGAAGAGCCGGCACCGCACACACGCCCACGGCCCGCGGCAGCACACGCCCACGGCCCTGTGCGCCACGCCCACGAACGGGTGTGAGGAGCCCCAGAAAACCTCGACGGGCCGCGGCCAGAAGCCGCGGCCCGACGAGCGGAGCAGGCCCTACAGCTCGCGCGCGACCAGCTCGGCGATCTCCGCCGCGTTGAGGGCGGCGCCCTTGCGCAGGTTGTCGCCGCACACGAACAGGTCGAGCGTGTTGGGGAAGTCGATCGCCTGCCGGATCCGCCCCACATAGGTGGGGTCGTTGCCGACCACGTCCAGCGGCGTCGGGTAGACCCCGTTGGCCGGGTCGTCCATGAGCACCACGGTCGGCGCCGCCTCCAGCACCCGGTGGGCGTCGGCGACCGTGATCTCCCGCTCGAAGCGGGCGTGGACGGCCAGCGAGTGCGTGGTCACCACGGGCACCCTGACGCAGGTCGCGGAGACCTTGAGGCCGGGGATGCCGAGGATCTTGCGGGACTCGTTGCGGAGCTTGATCTCCTCGGAGGCCCAGCCGCCGTCCTTCAGCGAGCCCGCCCACGGCACCACGTTGAACGCGATGGGCGCCGGGAACGGCGAGTCGCCGGGCAGCTTGTTGGCCAGGACCTTGCGCACGTCGCCGGCCGTCTGGCCGATGGAGCGGTCGCCGGCCAGCGCCTCGACCTCGTCGTACAGCCGGGCCGGGCCCACCACGCCCGCGCCCGAGACCGCCTGGTACGACGCGACGACGAGCTCCTGCAGGCCGTACTCGGCGTGCAGGGCGCCCATGGCCGCCATCATCGACAGCGTGGTGCAGTTGGGCGTGGAGATGATGCCCCGGGGGCGCTGACGCGCGTCCTGCGGGTTGACCTCGGGCACGACCAGCGGGACGTCCGGCTCCATGCGGAACGTGCCGGACTTGTCGATCGCGATGGCGCCGCGCTGGGCCGCGATCGGCACCCACTCGGCCGCCACCTCGTCCGGGACGTCGAAGATGGCGATGTCGATGCCGTCGAACACCTCGGGCGCGAGGGCCTGGACGACGACGTCCTCGCCGCGCACCTTCAGCGTCTTGCCCGCGGAGCGCGGGGAGGCGACGAGACGGATCTCGCCCCAGATGTCGTCACGGGTCGACACGATGTCGCGCATGACGGTTCCCACGGCGCCGGTGGCGCCGATCAGGGCGAGGTTGGGCCTGCTCATCGTCCGGTACCTCCGTACACCACGGCTTCGACCTGGTCGGCGTCGAGGTCGAAGGCGCTGTGCGCGGCCGCCACGGCCGCGTCGACGCCGTCCTGCCCGACGACCACTGAGATGCGGATCTCCGAGGTGGAGATCATCTCGATGTTGACCCCCGCGTCGGCGAGCGCCGCGAAGAACGTCGCGGTGACGCCGGGGTGCGACCGCATGCCCGCGCCGATCAGCGAAACCTTGCCGATCTGGTCGTCGAACAGCAGCGACTCGTAGGCGATGTCACCCTGGATCTTCTTCAGCGCCGTCAACGCGGTCGAGCTGTCGGCCGTGGGCAGCGTGAAGGAGATGTCGGTGCGGCCCGTCGCCGCGGCCGAGACGTTCTGCACGATCATGTCAATGTTGATCTCGGCGTCGGCCAGAGTTTTGAAGATCGCGGCAGCCTCGCCGACCTTGTCGGGCACCCCGACAACGGTGATCTTGGCCTCGCTCCGGTCGTGCGCGACGCCGGAGATGATCGGCTGCTCCATCTCGGTTCCTTCGGTGTAAGGGTCGGAGACGACCCAGGTGCCTTCCTTGGTGCTGAACGAACTGCGGACGTGGATCGGCAGGTCGAACCGGCGCGCGTACTCGACGCACCGCAGGTGGAGGATCTTGGCCCCGCAGGCCGCCATCTCCATCATCTCGTCGTACGAGATCCTGGGGATCTTGCGTGCCGGGGGCACGATGCGCGGGTCGGCGGTGAAGATGCCGTCCACGTCGGTGTAGATCTCGCACACGTCGGCCTGCAGAGCCGCCGCGAGCGCCACCGCGGTCGTGTCGGAGCCGCCCCGGCCCAGCGTGGTGATGTCCTTGGTGTCCTGCGAGACGCCCTGGAACCCGGCCACGATCGCGATGTGGCCGAGGTCGAGCGCCTCGCGGATGCGGCTCGGCGTCACGTCGATGATGCGCGCCTTGCCGTGCGTGGAGTCGGTGATCACGCCCGCCTGCGAGCCCGTGAACGACCGCGCCTCGTGGCCCAGGTTGGCGATCGCCATCGCCAGCAGGGCCATCGAGATGCGCTCGCCGGAGGTCAGCAGCATGTCGAGCTCGCGGCCCGGGGGCAGCGGCGACACCTGCTCGGCCAGGTCGAGCAGCTCGTCCGTCGTGTCGCCCATCGCTGAGACGATGACGACGACGTCGTTGCCGGCTTTTTTCGTCGCGACGATCCGCTGCGCGACCCGCTTGATGCAGGACGCGTCGGCGACGGACGAACCACCGTACTTTTGCACAACGAGCGCCACGAGAGTCTCCCGATTCGGACTGTGAGCTGTCAGTCTACTGGGGGCTTCTCATGCGGCCGCTGGCTCATACCACTATGTGGGACGCCCAGGTCCTCTCCGTGGACTACCGGATCAGACCGCCGTGGTCTCCTCCGCGACGTCGAGACGGGAGTGGGCGGCCAGCGCCTGGAGGGCCCTCATGGCCGCGCCCGCGTGGTTGCCCCAGGTGTTGAAGTAGGAGTACTGCCACCACCACAGCGCCTCGTGCGGCCGGCCCGCCTGGTAGTGGCGCAGCCCGTGGATCAGGTCGGCGGCGACCGCGGTCAGGTCGTCGGACAGCCGGTACGGCGTGACGTTGGTGTCCTTGTACGGGTCGAACACCTCGGCGTAGTCGTCCACCGCCCCCAGCCGCTCGGCCAGCGCGGTGCGGACGCCGTCGATGTCCGGGTCCTCGCTCAGCGGGGGCTCGTTGTTCCCCGAGAGGATCACGTCCTCGTTCGCGCCGAGCTTGGCTCCCGCCAGACTCATCTGGGCCACCTCGACCAGCAACAGCGACCAGATCGCGTCGCCGCCCTCGCCGCCCGCGACCCTGGTCAGGCCGTCCACGTAGTTCTGCGCGTGCGCCGCGATCTCCTCGGCCAGCGCGCTCCACTGGTCAGACATCCAACAGCCTCCGTCCTTCGAACGCCCGGCCCAGCGTCACCTCGTCGGCGTACTCCAGGTCACCGCCCACGGGCAGGCCGCTGGCCAATCGTGTCACCTTCATGCCCATCGGCTTGACCAGCCTGGCCAGGTAGGTCGCCGTCGCCTCGCCCTCCAGGTTGGGGTCCGTGGCGAGGATCAGCTCCGTGACCCGGCCGTCGGCCAGGCGCGTCATGAGCTCGCGGATGCGCAGATCGTCGGGCCCGATGCCGTCGATCGGGCTGATCGCTCCGCCGAGCACGTGGTAGGTGCCGCGGAACTCGCGCGTCTTCTCGATCGCGACGACGTCCTTCGACTCCTCCACCACGCAGATCACGTGGGTGTCGCGGCGCGGGTCGCGGCAGATGCGGCATTCCTCCTCGGACGCCACGTTGCCGCAGACCCGGCAGAACCGGGCTTTCTCCTTGACCTCCAACAGAGCGTGCGCCAGCCGCTTGACGTCGGCCGGATCTGCCGCCAGCAGGTGGAACGCGATGCGCTGCGCGCTCTTCGGCCCGACCCCCGGCAGCAGCCCGAGCTCGTCGATGAGGTTCTGGACGACGCCTTCGTACATGGTCTAGAACCCTGGCAACTGACCGAGACCGCCGCCGCCGAGCCCCTGCGCGAGCGGCCCGAGCTTCTCCTGCTGCAGGTCGGCCGCCGCCCGGACCGCGTCGCGGACGGCTGCGATCACCAGGTCGGCGATGGTGTCGGCCGTGTCCTGCGGGTCGCCGGTGTCGACGACACTCGGATTGATCTTCAGCTCCAGCAGCTCTCCCGAGCCGTTGACGACCGCCGTGACCAGGCCGCCCCCGGCCGAGCCCTCGATCTGCGCGTCGTTGAGCTCCTGCTGGGCGCTCACAAGCTGCTGCTGCATGAGCTGAGCCTGCTCCAGCAGCTGCTGCAGGTTGACATCCCCTGGGTTCACCGTCGTGCGCTCCTCGTGGCTCCGCGTTCTTGACTGCCACGAGCCTACGGTGTTTGGGGCCCGTCATGTACTGGGGGCTTACCAGTGTTTCGCCCTCGGGGGGTTTTGTTCGGCCGGGTCCCGGCCCCCCTCCAGTGTCCGAGACCCGGCCGGCACGCCGGCCGGAGCAGCCGCGCCGAGCCGGCGTTCGAGGACCGACCGTAGACTTCCTCACGTTGCACACACGTTGCGATCGGGTCATCACTGTGCGCGATCCGTCGAAGCACTTGCGCCGGCCACCCTGAACGCGGATGCTCGCCATACGGGTCGACTACTTGGAGTGGCCGATGAGTTACGCCCACCGCGACGCGTACTCCCGCCGCCTGCACGCCGCCCACGACGCCGCACTGAGTGACTCCCTGCTGGGTGACGCCGACCTGGGTGACGCCGTGCCGGGTGACGCTCGACCGCGTGACGGGCGCAGGAGGACCGAGCCCACCACGGCGGTCCCGGACAGGCCCGCGACGCCCACCTCGACCACCGGGACCGCCGCGGCCACCGCAGCCTCCGGGGGCGCCCCCGGAGCTCACGGGAGCGCTGCGAGCGACGGGGGCCGGGCCGGCAGCGGGGGTGCGCCGAGCGACGGGAGCAGGTCCGGCAGCGGGGGCGCGGCGAGCGACGGGACACGCGGGCTCATCTCCGCCTCCTGGCGCCGCTCCATCCAGGCCGGCGTGGACCCGGAGGACGGCCCCGCCCCGCTCGCCCTCGACCTGTCCCGCCTCGGCGACCTGCGCGAATCCCACCCCCTGCGCCCCGTGCTCCCCCTGCTCACCGAGACGCTCGCGCGGACGGCCGACGAGTCGCAGCACGTCGTGGTCATCACCGACAGGGAGGGCCGGGTGCTGTGGCGCGACGGCAACCCGGGCGTCATGCGCCGCGCCGACACCATCGGCCTGACCGACGGCCACGGCTGGTCCGAGGAGCGCATGGGCACCAACGGCATCGGCACCGCCCTGAGGGTCAGGCGCCCGGTCAACGTCTACTCCGCCGAGCACCTGCTGCGCCTGCTGCACATCTGGTCGTGCAGCGCCGCCCCCATCCTCGACCCCGACTCGGGCGAGCTGCTCGGCTGCGTCGACGTCAGCGGCACCGCGCTCAGCCTGCACCCGGCCACCGCCGCCCTGGTCGGCGCCGCCGCGCGGCTCGCCGAGTCGGAGCTCGCGCTGCGCATGTACGAACGCGACGAGCGCCTCCTGCGCCGGTACGAGGCGCTGCGCGGCCGCCCCGCCGTCCTGCTGTCGGCCACCGGCCGCGTCATCGCCGGCGACCCGGGCGGCGCCCTCGGCTACCGCGTGCAGCTCCCGAACGGAGGCGAGCGCCTGCTGCTGCGCGACGGCAGGGTGGCGACGATGGAGCCGTTCTGCGGCGGCTACCTGGTACGGGCCACAACGGCGGCCACGACGACGGCCACGACGACCCCCGCGCCGCCACCGCTCCGCCTCGGCTTCCTCGGCGAGGGAGTCCCGACGGCCACGGTGAGCGACCGCCGCCTGCCGCTCTCCCTCCGCCACGCCGAGATCCTCGCCCTGCTCGCGCTCCACCCGCGCGGCCTCAGCGCCGAGCAGCTCTCCTTCCACCTGTACGGCGACGCGGGCAACCCGGTCACCATCCGGGCCGAGATCCACCGGCTGCGCGCCCAGCTCCGCGGCACCATCGGCGCCAAGCCGTACCGGCTCACCTCCTCCGTGGAGGCGGACTTCCTGGAGCTGAGACACCTGCTGGCGGCCAACAACCCGGCGGCCCTGGCACGCACGTACAACGGGCCGCTGCTGCCGCGCTCGGAGTCGCCGGAGATCCGCCGCGAACGCGACGAGCTGGAGGTCCAGGTGCGCGCCTGCCTGCTGCTGCACGGCTCGCCGGACGACCTGTGGACCTACGCCCAGACGGCCAACGGCCGGGACGACCTGCAGATCCTCGAACGACTGGCGGAGTCCTTACCCTTCACCGACCACCGCGCCGCAGCGGCCCGAGCCCGCCTCTACACCTGCTGACCCTGCCCAGCCACCCTCCCGCCTCTCTCGACACCCCCGCGTCTTCCTCGCGGACCGCCCCTTCGCGGACCGCCCCCTTGAGGCCGTCGCCCGCCCAGTCCCACGGGCCCCGACGCCTCCACCCGAGCAGCCCCCTCAGGCCCGTCCCGGCGCACACGCCCGACACGCGGCCCGTACCAGCGCAGAAGCCCACACCCGGGCAGGTCAGCGCAGAGTCCCGACACCCGCGCAGGTCCGGCACAGAAGCCCGACAGCCGGGTAGATCCGCGCAGAAGCCCGACACCCACGCACGTGCGGCGCAGAAGCCCGACAGCCAGGCCACCGGCCCTGCTCGACTCCCGAGCCGCTCCAGCCCGACGAGACCGGGCAGGCCAAGGCAGTGCGGGGCGGGGCGGCGGGGTGTTCTCCGCCTTACCGTCAGGTTTGGTCGAGCTCGCCGATGACCGTGGCGCCCAGCTCGCGTTGGAGCAGGGCCATGCCGCTCAGCTCGTCCACGTCGGCGTTGGCGTCGTTCAGGGGGTCGACCTCGTCGGAGTCGAACGCCCTGCCACGGCCCGGCACCGTCTCAGGCCAGGCGGACGTGGCCGCTGGGCGGGAGACCGAGGCGCGGGAGCCCGGAGCGCGGGGGCCCGCCTGGGCGGCGGCCTTGGCGGCGGACCGGGCGGCGGCCAGCCCAGGGCCGACCGCCCCGGGGCCTGCCGGACCCCCGTTCGCCGTGCCTCCGCTCGCCAGGCCGGCCGCCGCCAGGGCGCCTCCCTGCGAGCCCGGCTCCCCCGCGTCCCACGACGCGCCGCCCCTGCCGGGGCTGGTCTGCGTGGGGTCGGGGGACGGCGGTGAGCCGAGTCCGGGATCATCCGGAGCGTCGGGCCACGACTCGTCGGTCGTCGGCCTGCCGCCGGCGGACGCCTGACCCCCCTGAGGTCCCTGACCACCCTGAAGTCCCTGACCACCCTGAGGTCCCTGACCACCCTGAGGTCCTTGACCGCCCTGTGGTCCCTGGCCGCCCTGTGGTCCCTGGCCGGGCTCAACTCCATGACCGGCCTGAGCTGCCTGACCGTCCTCGACTCCATGACCGCCCGGAGATCCCTGGCCCGTCTGACCACCAGGTTGCGGCCCGCTGCCCGGGTGGGCCGGGGCGCCTGGCTCGCCCGCCTCCTGGGCACCGGTCCCGTCGTGGGACGAGCCGTGCGAGCCCGTACGGCCGGACGGCGCGTGCGCTGCGGCACCCCCGGGCGCCTGGGATGTCTGGGTGGCGGACTGCTGCGGCACCGACTGGGACTGCGGCCTCGCCGGGCCCGGCGGAGGTCCGCCCTGTGTCGCCCGCGGTCCGGCCGAGACCGGGGAGCCGCCGACCACGGCCTCCACCCGCCACGTGTTGCCGAGGACGTCGCCCAGCGCGGCGGCCACGACCGCGTCCTTGCCGCCGCCGGTGAAGTTCTTCATCGCGCCGACCTGGCTGAAGCCGAGCGTGACGAGGTTGCCCTCGACGCCGACGACCTGCGCGTTGGTGCTGACGTTGGCCCAGACGACGATGCTGCGCTGCTTGAGCGCCGCGAGCACGGCGGGCCACTGCTGTTGCATGAGCCCCAGCCCCGACCCTCCGGCGGTGGCTCCACCGGCCTGACCAGCCTGACCGGCCTGACCAGCCGAAGCGTGGCCGGGCACGTCCTGCGCCTGACCGTGAGTGCCCTGCCCGAGTCCTTGGGCGCCTTGCGCGTACCCTGAACCGCTCTGCGCCGGGGCGCCGGGACGGGCGGGCTCGGGCCAGCCGTCGTCCTCCTGCGCGGCTCGCGGCGCGCCCGCCGCCTGGCCCCCCGCAGCCTCGGCGGCCTGGCCGCCGGCGCCGGACGCCTCACGGACCGGAACGGCCTGGACGGGCTGAACGTGCTGGACCGGCTGGGCGACCTGGGCGACGGGAACGGCAGGAGCGGCTGCGACACCGGGTCCGGGCGCTCCGCCGGCGGTCGGACCCGTACCCGCCATGGCCGATGCTCCCGAGCGGGTGACCATCGCGGCGACCGCCCCGCCGCGCTCCAGACGTTCGAGCCGCGCGAGCAGCGCTTCCTCGCCCTGCGCGGCACCGGGCAGCAGGACGCGCGCGCACATCAGCTCCAGCAGCAGCCGGGGCGCGGTCGCGCCGCGCATCTCCGTCAGCCCCGCGTTGAACACCTCGGCCGCCCGCGTCAGCTCGGCGGGCCCCATCGAGGCGGCCTGCTGAACCAGGCGCTCCAGCTCGTCGGCGGGTCGGTCGAGCAGGCCGCTGGAGGCCGCCTCGGGGACGTTGGCCAGGATGACCAGGTCGCGGAAGCGCTCCAGCAGGTCGGAGGCGAAGCGGCGCGGGTCGTGGCCGCCCTCGATGACGCGGTTGACCGTGTGGAAGACCCGGGCGCCGTCGCGGGCGGCGAACGCGTTGACGACCTCGTCGAGCAGGTCGCCGTCGGTGTAGCCGAGCAGGGAGACGGCCTTGGCGTACGTGATGCCGTCGTCGTCGGCGCCCGCGAGGAGCTGGTCGAGGATCGACAGCGAGTCACGCGCGGAGCCCGCGCCGGCCCGCACGACCAGCGGCAGGGCGTTGGGCTCGTAGGGGACGCTCTCGGAGCTGAGGATCTCCTCCAGCAGCGCGCGCAGCGTGGCCGGAGGCATCAGCCGGAACGGGTAGTGGTGGGTGCGCGACTTGATGGTGCCGATGACCTTCTCGGGCTCCGTCGTCGCGAAGATGAACTTCAGGTGCGGCGGGGGCTCCTCGACGAGCTTGAGCAGCGCGTTGAAACCCTCGCGGGTCACCATGTGCGCCTCGTCGATGATGTAGATCTTGTAGCGGGCGGAGACCGGGGCGAAGAAGGCCCGCTCGCGCAGGTCGCGCGCGTCGTCCACGCCGCCGTGGGAGGCCGCGTCGATCTCGATGACGTCGAGGTGGCCGGGGCCGGTGGGGGCCAGCGCGACGCAGGACTCGCAGACGCCGCAGGGGTCGGGCGTGGGGCCCTTCTCACAGTTGAGGGAGCGGGCCAGGATGCGGGCGCTGGACGTCTTGCCGCATCCCCGGGGGCCGCTGAACAGGTAAGCGTGGTTGATGCGCCCCGTGCGCAACGCCTGCCGCAGCGGATCGGTGACGTGCTCCTGTCCCTTGACCTCGGCGAAGGTCCCGGGTCGGTACTTGCGATAAAGCGCAAGGCTCATGCGACCATCCCGCCTGCGAGGGGCCCAAACGAAGAGAACCCCTCGCACACCCGCCAGAGCCCGCTTATCCTTGCTGCCTTCCGGCCCTGGGGAGGTTCACAGGATGACGCCGCGCGAGGGGTCCTTGGACAGTCTAGCGGGATACGGCAGTGCTCGCTGCAGCGAAATCCACCTGTGAAATCGTGGTCTCCGCACCGCCGGAAGTCCGGTAAGCTCGTCGGCGGAGGATTCGCCTAGTGGCCGAGGGCGCACGCTTGGAAAGCGTGTAAAGGGCAACCTTTCGGGGGTTCAAATCCCCCATCCTCCGCCAGCTCAGAGGGGTCATGCCGTGATCAACGGCATGACCCCTCTGGCTTTGGGTCTCGGTCGGCTCTTCAGGGGCCACGGTCCACCGGATGCCGCCTCTCACATGCCGCTACCGCGCCCGCCATGCCCGTGCGCTCCGGCACGCCGAGGATGAGCAACCCCCGTGACGAACGTCGCGAAGACGTGCTCCTCCGCGTAGACCGGCGGCCTCGAGTTTCTAATCGTGAACGGGGCGGCTGTAGGCGGGGTGGCTAGCGATGGTGCCGGGTTGCTGCGGTGTCGCGTTGCCGATCAGGGCCTCCACGAGCCGGTCTCGTACGGCGCTCAGCTCCGCGATCCGCTCGTCCAGAACCGCGACCTTCCTGCTCACCGCTTCCACACCGGGCGGGCAGGCCGGTCCCAGCGAGACATCGCCATCGTCCAGGCAGGGCAAGAAGTTTCGTACGTCCTGAGCGGTGAAGCCGTTCGACAGCAGGAGCCGGATGTTGCGGACCTTGGTCACCGCTCTGCCGTCGTACTGCCGGTAGCCGTTGGAGGTCCGTTCCGGCTGCAGCAGACCCTGCTGCTCGTAATAGCGCAAGGCCCGGACGGTGACGCCGCTCGCTCGCGCCAGCTCCCCGATCAGCACTGTCCCAGCTTATGCCTGCTGCCCCGCTGCCACGGAGAGGCCGCCGTCGACGCGAACCACCGTGCCGGTGAGGTAGCCGGCCTCGGGCCGCGCCACGTTCACGATCCACCAGGCGATCTCGCCGGGCTGGGCCACGCGGCCGAGCGGGATGCGTCCGACGAGTCCCTTGCCTGCGGCGGCGATCTGCTCCTCGGTGAACCCGGCGTGCGCCAGCACGGGTGTGGCGGTGATGCCGGGCGCCACGGACACGACCCGCACGCCCTTGGGGGCGAGCTCGACCGCCCAGGTGGCCGTCAGGAAGTCGAGGGCGACCTTGGTGGAGCCGTAGACCGAGTTGTCCGGCCAGCCGCCCCAGGGCGGGTTGGACGACACGTTCACGATCGTCCCCTTCGCGGAGGCCAGGTGCGGCAGGGCGGCCTGGGTCAGGAAGATGGGAGTGAGCAGGTTGGTGGCGATCTGCTCTTCGGCGGTACGGCGATCGATCGTCCCGAGCGCGGCCGGCCGAGTGATCGCGGCATTGTTGACCAGGACATCGATCCGGCCCAGCCGCTGCACCGCCGCCTCGACGATCCGCTCGGGCCCATCGACCGCCGCGCCGTCAGCGGCGAAGACACTGATCGAGGAGTGAGCGGCTGCGGTCTCCTCCAGGCGCGCCGCGGTGCGGCCGACGACGAGCACCTGCGCGCCTTCGGCGGCGAACCGATGAGCCGTGGCGCGGCCGATCCCCGTGCCGCCTCCGGTGATGACCACGCCCTTGCCTGCCAGGCTGCCCGAGATGTCGCCCATGAGTGTCCCCTCTGTCCGCAGGTGAGTGGACGTGACGCTAAAGGCTGACCTGGGCGTCAAGGTCAACGCGCGAAGCTCCGTCCCGGGTCGGGAAGATTCCGGCCACCGGACTCGGCATCCGCTCGTGACGAGGGCGTCGAGTGGTCTGCCCCGGCGTGGCTGCTCAAGATCTAGACGGCGACGAGCCGCACCCGGTCGCCGCAGAACCTCGCCATGTCGTCGATGTCAGACGTGAGCATGACAACCGGCCGCTGTTGCCGTACGGCCATCTCCGCGACTACGGCGTCGATCGCGTACTTGTGACCATGGAGCCCCGCCGCGACCAGCATCGTGGACGCGGCTCTCGCTTCCTCCTCGCCCACGTGGACGATTCGCATGCCGGACAAGAGCCAGGCGAGCCGAGCCTGGTTCGTCCGGCGGTGAGTCGCTTCGACGAGGGTGAGTGAACTGGTCACTACCTCCATGCCGCGGCTGCGCGCCTCCGCGACCAGAGCGACGACAGGCGGCTGATCGTTGACGAAGCCCGACAATCCCTCGCAGTCGAGAACGAGGGTGCCCTGGCGCATCAGCCCGCGGCGCGCCAATCCTCCTCCTCGGCGAACACATCGTCGAAGACCTGACGAGCCTGGTCCCGATCGGAGGCCGGCACAGGCCCGTTACGTCGTTCGTAGTCGGTCAGATACTCGTCCAGGATCTGACCGCGCAGCTCGCGCTCAACCGCTGCGGTGATGAACGAGGAGAACTCCCGCTTCCCGACGCGACGGCGGATCGCCTCGGCCGTCCCTTCGGGCAAGGAGAGACTCACCCGGGTCGAGGGCCCTTCGCCAATGCTGTAGTCCTCTGCCATGGGCCGAGATTATCAAAGAAGTAGGAATTCTGACGTGGCGACAGAGCATGTGGTGGAATTTTGCACCAAGCGCCGCAAAACGTGTAGCTTCGGCGCATGGCCCGACCGCGAACCTTCGACGAGGACCGGGTGCTCGACCAGGCGATGCGCGCCTTCTGGCGGCACGGGTACGAGGGCACCTCCACGCGCGACCTGTGCGAGGCCACGGGACTCGACCGCAGCAGCGTCTACAACGCGTTCACCAGCAAGCACGAGCTGTTCAGGCGGGCGCTGGCCCGCTACACCGAGGCCATGACGGCCGCCCAGCTGGAGATCCTGGAGAGCGGTGACCGCCCCGCCGTCGAGCGGATCCGCGCCCTGTTCGCCAAGATCATCGACGACGAGTTCACGTACCGGGGCGACGCGCCCAGCATCGGCTGCCTCGGCGTGAACACGACCGTGGAGTTCCGGGGACGCGACCCCGAGATAGCCGGGCTCCTCGAACGCGACGCGACCATCCGCCTGGAGTCGTTGCGCGCGGCCGTCGAGGCCGGGCGGCGCGACGGCGACGTCCGCTCCGCCCGCGACTCGGCCTCGCTGGCCCGTTACCTCAACGCCGTGACCGCCGGCATCCGCGTCGCCGCCCAGGGAGGAGCCGACCGGGCCACCCTGGAGTCCCTCGCCGAGACCGCGATGGACGCCCTCACCCTGCCCTGATCCGACTGTCCTGCATCCGGCGGGTCACCGGCCCGCCGTCCCGTTCCCATGCCTGCCATGCCTGCCATGCCCAGATTCTGCACCGCTCGATGCAAAACCCGAGGAGCACTCCTTGCCCAGATCCGTGTACGTCCTGGCCTTCGGCATCTTCGCCATGGTCACCAGCGAGTTCGCCGTCGCCGGGCTGATGCCCCAGATGGCGCGGGGCCTCGGCGCCACCATCCCCCAGATCGGGTACCTCATCACCGCCTTCGCGGTCGCCATGGCCGTCGGCGGGCCGTTCATGACCGTGGCCGTGACGCGGCTGCGACCCAGGGCCGCCCTGATGACGTTGTTCGCCGTCTTCCTCGCGGGCAACCTGCTGGCCGCCGTGGCCCCGTCCTACCCGGTCATGATGGCGGCGCGGATCATCACCGGCGTCGCCTCCCAGGCGTTCTTCGGCGTCACCGTCTCCCTGGCCGTGCGGATGGCGCGGCCCGAGGTGCGCGGCCGGGCCATCGCCGTGGTGATGAACGGGCTCATGGTCGGCACCCTGCTCGGTCTTCCGCTGTCCACGATGATCGGCGAGCGGTTCGGCTGGCGGGCGGCGTTCTGGGCCGTCGGCGTGCTCACGCTGGTCGCCGCGCCGGCCACGCTCGCGGGCGTGCCGCGTCTCGAACGCGCCGAGGGCGACGGCGACGGCCTGCGCGGGCAGACGGCGGTGTTCCGCAGCCGCCGCCTGCTGCTGGCGCTCATCACCAGCACGCTGATCATCGGCGCCACGTTCTCCGCGTTCAGCTACCTCAACCCGATCCTCACCGGCCTGGCCGGCTTCTCCACCGGGAGCGTCCCGTACCTGCTCGTCGCGTACGGCGCCGCGACGGTGGCCGGCAACCACGTCGTCGGACGCCTCGCCGACCGGCACACGATCGCGGTCCAGGTGTACGGCCTGGCGCTGAACGCGGCGTTCCTGACCGGGTTCGCGCTGCTGGCCCACGTGAGCGCGGCGGCGCTGGTCTTCATGCTGGGCGTCGGCCTGGTCGGCGTCACCATGAACCCGGCCATGGTCACCCGCGTCCAGCGCGCCGGGAACGCGGGACCGCTGGTCAACACGATCCACTCGTCGTTCATCACGCTGGGCGTGGTCATCGGCTCCTCGGCCGGCGGCCTGGCCATCGACGCGTACGGCCTGCGGGCCCCGCTCTGGCTGGGCGCGGCGCTGGCCGTACTGGGACTGCTGGCCCTGCTGCCGGAGCGCCGCCGGGCGCGGGGGCTCGCCGAGCCCGTCCCGGCGAGGACCCCCGCCTGACCCGCAGGCGGGTCAGGCCGTCAGCAGCACCTTCGACCGGTCGGTGGCCAGGCGGATGGCGATGCCGCCGAGCACGGCGCCCATGAAGTACCGCTGGACGCGCAGCCACAGCGGCCGGCGGGCCAGGAACACGGCCAGGCTGCCCGCGCTGACCGCGATGATGCCGTTGACCAGCGTGCCGATGGCGATCTGCACCGACCCGAGCGCGAGGCTCTGGAGCAGGACGTGGCCCATGTCCTGGTCGATGAACTGCGGCAGCAGCGACAGGTACAGGATTGCGATCTTGGGGTTGAGCAGGCAGGTCAGCAGACCCATGGCGAACAGCTTGCGCGGCGGCTCGACCGGCAGCTCGCGCGGCTCGAAGGCCGAGGTGCCGCCCGGCTTGACGGCGTTCCAGGCGAGCCAGAGCAGGTACGCGGCGCCGCCCAGCTTGAGCGCCGTGTACGCGGCGGGCACGTACGCGAAGATCGCGGTCAGGCCCAGGCACGTGGCGGTCAGGTAGATCGTGAAGCCCAGCGCGACGCCGGTGAGGGAGATCAGGCCCGCCTTGCGGCCCTGGGTGATGGAACGGGACACAAGGTAGATCATGTTCGGTCCGGGCGTGAGAACCATGCCGAGGGACACGAGCGCGATCCCGATCAAGCCTGCGGTCATTTCCCGAGATTATCGGACGTGTCCACGGAGAATTCGGGGGCCTGCCCGAGCGTCCCGACCACGAGACCGCCACCCGGCGTGGAATCTCCCGCCCCCTTTCGGGAAGCTGTCATGCGGGCACACCGAGCACGCGGCATGCGGGCGCATGGAGAAGGGACGTTGGCGATGGACTTCCGAGACGACGTCAATCTCGATTCCTCCCAGGTGGAGGACGTCGGCGGCAGCGGCGGTGGTGGCGGGGGCGGGGGGTTCCCCGGCGGGATGGTCCTGGGTGGCGGCGGCATCGTCACCCTGATCGTGGCGGTCGTGGTGTTCCTGCTGAACAACGCCGGCGGAGGTGGCGGCGGCGGAGAGCCCGCCCAGCGGCAGCCGGCCTCGAACCTCTCGCAGGAGTGCAAGACCGGCAAGGACGCCGACCAGTCGGAGAAGTGCCGGGTGATCGGCGTGGTCAACAGCATCCAGGACTACTGGAAGGACGAGGTCTCGGGTTACCGGTCCGCCAAGACCATCCTGTACTCGGGCGGCGTCCGCACGGCGTGCGGCGCGGCGGACTCGTCTGTCGGCCCCTTCTACTGCCCCGGCGACCAGCGGGTCTACCTCGACCTGAGCTTTTTCGACGACCTGCACAGCCGGTTCGGCGCCAAGGGCGGCCCGTTCGCCCAGGCGTACGTGATCGCCCACGAGTACGGGCACCACGTGCAGAACCTGACCGGCGCGCTGGAGGGCGGCGGCTCGGTGGCCACGGAGTTGCAGGCCGACTGCTACGCGGGCGTGTGGGCCAAGAACGCCATCGACACCGGCTTCTACGACAAGCCGTTCACCGACACGGACATCGCCGAGGCGCTGGACGCGGCGGCCGCGGTGGGCGACGATCGGATCCAGCAGCGCACGCAGGGCCGGGTCGATCCCGACTCGTTCACGCACGGCTCCTCGGAGCAGCGCGTCAACGCCTTCAAGCAGGGATACGGCTCGGGTCAGCCGAAGTCGTGCGCCGCTGGTCAGCTCGGCTGAGCGGAGGTCCCGGCCCGGGTCGTCGCGGGCCCGCCGGCACCGATAATTCTCGCAAACAGCACAACGAGGCTGAATCTCTCCTAAAATCGGGGGGGTGATCTTCAAGCTGGTCGGCGACGGACGCCCCTATCCCGAACATGGTCTGACCCACCGAGAGTGGGCCCAGATCCCGCCGCGCCAGGTCCGGCTCGACTCCCTGATCACCACGAAGGCGATGCTGGACCTGCACTCCCTGCTCGCCGCCGACTCCACCTTCTACGGCGACCTGTTCCCGCACGTGGTGCAGTGGCAGGGCGAGCTCTACCTGGAGGACGGTCTGCACCGGGCGCTGCGGGCCGCGCTGCACCAGCGCTCCATCCTGCACGCCAGAGTGCTGGACCTGCCCGCCTGACCTCCGAAGCCGGAAAACGCGTCGGGCCCCTGAACTGGTCAGGGGCCCGATCGGCGGCGGTGGTGGTGGGATTTGAACCCACGGATGAGTTGCCCCATCACACGCTTTCGAGGCGTGCGCCCTCGGCCACTAGGCGACACCACCGCGGACGAGCTTACCGGATCCGCCGAGTGGCGAAGAACTCGGAAAGGACGCCGGCGCACTCCTCGGCCATCACACCCATGACGACCTCCGGCCGGTGGTTGAGCCGGCGGTCCCGGACGACGTCCCAGAGGGAGCCCACGGCGCCGCCCTTCTCGTCCACCGCGCCGTAGACGATCCGGTCGACCCGGGCGAGCACCGCGGCGCCCGCGCACATCGTGCAGGGCTCCAGGGTGACCACGAGGGTGCAGCCGTCCAGCCGCCAGCCGCCGCGGACGCGCGCGGCCTCGCGCAGCGCGAGGATCTCCGCGTGCGCGGTGGGGTCGGACGCGGACTCGCGGTCGTTCCCGGCGGCGGCCAGCACCGCGCCACCCGGCCCGCCCAAGCCACCCGACCCGCCCAAGTCACCCGTCCCGCCTGAGCCGCCAGGGACTGCGCGACCGGCCGGACCGAGGACGACCGCGCCCACGGGAACCTCGCCGCGCGCGCCGGCGCTCGCGGCCTCGGCCAGCGCCAGCCGCATCGCCCCGTCGTACCCGGACGTCACCGCGTCCCGCGCGGGGTCACCGCAGCCGGTCGAGCTCGTCGGCGAACGACAGCCGCTCGGCGATCACGGACAGGATGTCGGCCGGCAGCACGCCCTCCTCCATGCTGAGCTCCAGCAACTCCTCCGAGCTCAGGCCGAGGTCTCTCAGCAGCTCGAAGTCGCCCGCCGGCCGTACGCCCAGCGCGTTGCTCTCCTTGTCGACGCTCACGCCCGCGAACTCGGCGAACAGCTCGCCGAGGCTGCCCGGCGCGATCGCGTGGGCGTCGGAGAGGAACACCCGCGGCTCCTCGTCGCCGAGGTAGCGCACGATGGCGAACCACTCGTCCTCGACCTCGACGCAGAGCAGCGCCATCTCGTCACCGGACAGGCTGAGCGCCTCGGTCACGGCGTCGCCGAAGTCGTCGACGATCTCGGCCTCGCTCAGGTCGACCTCGGCCCCGCTCCAGCCGTCCGGGGTCCTGACGAAAGCCGCGGCGAACGTGTTGGCCATGTGTGCAAGCTCCAGGGGTCAGCCGAAGACGGATTCGATGGCGCGCTCGAACGGCTCGGAGAAGCCGAGCCGCGCGGCGATGCTCGACAGCACGTCCTCGGGCAGCAGGTCAATGTCACCCGACAGGATGCCCAGCTCCATCTCGTCCAGACCCAGATCGGCGAAGATCGACAGATCTCCCGCGGGGAGCGCGACCTCCTCGTCCTGGAGGATCTCGTCCAGCTCGTCCTCGTCGGGGACCGGCACGTCGAGGTACTCCAGCACCTGGCGGGCCAGGGGGAAGTCCCAGGAGGCGGCGATGTCGGAGAGGAACACGTCGACGCGCTCCCCCAGCACCCGCAACGCCACGAAGAACTCGTCACCCACCGCGACCAGGCCGATGGTGCCGCTCTCGCTCGGCTGCTGGCGAATGGCCTTGATCAGACCGTGCAGGTCCGACGTGAGCGCCACCGGCAGCATCTCGGCGTCCCAGCATTCGTCCTCGCGATAGACCACGATGGCGAAGTCGAACGCGTCCTCGTCTGTCATCGTCCACCCCACCCGATGCGGCCCGTACGGGCTCCCAATCGTTCCAGACGCCACCGGCACCCGTGTGCCGCTCCGACCAAATCGTGGTCAAACCGAGGCACGACGTGCCGGTACGTCCCACACAAGATAGCGTTATCCGTTATGGAAACCCTCGTCGTCGACCATCCGCTCGTGGCCCACAAGCTCACCACGTTGCGCGATGTCCGCACTGACTCTCCCACGTTCCGCAGGCTCGCGGACGAGTTGGTCACACTTCTGGCGTACGAGGCGACCCGCGACGTCCGCGTGGCGGACGTGACGGTGCGGACTCCCGTGGCCGAGGCCCACGGCGTCCGGATGGCGAAGCCCTACCCCCTGGTGGTCCCGATCCTGCGGGCCGGGCTGGGCATGCTCGACGGCATGACGCGGCTGCTGCCCACGGCCGAGGTGGGCTTCCTCGGCATGATCCGCAACGAGTCGACCCTGCAGGCCGAGACGTACGCCACGAGGCTGCCCGACGACCTGTCCGGCCGGCAGTGCTACGTGGTGGACCCGATGCTGGCCACCGGCGGCACGCTGGCGGCGGCCGTGCAGTTCCTGTTCGACCGCGGCGCGGAGGACGTCACGGCGATCTGCCTGCTGGCGGCGCCGGAGGGGCTGGCGCACATGGACGAGGTGTTCGCCGGCTCGGGCAAGCCGATCCGGGTGGTCACCGCGGCGCTGGACGAGCGGCTCAACGAGAACGGCTACATCGTGCCGGGTCTGGGCGACGCGGGCGACCGGCTGTACGGCGTCGTCTGACCTGATCACTCCGGGACCGGCCGAGTCGGTCGGACCGGACCGAGAAATCACCCTTCCGTCACGCGGAGTGGTCTCTTCGTTACATACTGTGGTTGCATGGGTACGTAGCGAGAAGAAGGCAACTTCCGCATGGGCGCGAGGGGGCGCGATGAACGAGTTGGCAGGGGTGCTCTCGTGAGCGAGCACACCGAGGCGGATCCGAGTCCGTACGCGGACGTCCCGACTCCGTACGCGGATGTCGAGATCACGCTGCGTGACGAATTCGCCGGCGTCCACTCGGCGACCACCGTAACGCGTTGCGTGGAAGCGGCGCACTACGGCGCGCTGGAAGTCACCGGCTACGCGCATCCGAGCCTCGTGGAGCGGATCGCGCGCAAGCATCTTCACGTCCTCGCGCTCGTGGCGAGCGAGCGCGGCTAAGCAAGATCTCAGCTAAGCCGTGAACCTACCTTTACCCGGGCTGCCGGGTGGGTAATGTATACGGCGGGTGCAGTGGGTAAGGGTACGGAGGCCACAGTGCAGGTCAAAAAAGTCCTCTCATACGGCGGGATAGGTTTTGCGGCGTACTACCTGTTGGCACGACCGACCGACGCGGCGACGGCGGTCAAAGGTGCCTTCGACTCGGTGGTCAACGCGGCTGACTCCCTGGCGCAATTCGTGAACAACCTGGCATGAGACTTGTGACCCACGGGGACTCGGCCCCGTCGTCGGTCAACCGTTACCTGCTCCCCGACGAACAACAGGTCATCATGGTGCGGCGTCACCCGGCCGTGCTGCTCCGCCCCGTCGCCGAGGTCTTCGGCGGCCTGATCATCGCCGGACTGCTCAGCAAGTTCTTCGGCGACTCGGGGGGCGGCACGGCTCTCGTGGTCGTCTGGTGGCTCTGGCTGTTGCTACTGATCCGTTTTGTATGGAAAGTCGCGGAGTGGTCAGTCGATTACTTTGTGGTGACTTCCAAGCGGATGTTGTCGACCACCGGCCTGGTCACGCGCAAGGTCGCGATGATGCCCCTGTCCAAGGTCACCGACATGAGCTTCAAGCGATCCCTGCTGGGGCGCATGCTCGGCTACGGCGAGTTCATCCTTGAGTCCGCCGGCCAGGATCAGGCACTGTCCACTGTCGAGTACATTCCTTACCCCGAGACGCTGTACCTCGAGGTGTGCCAGATGCTTTTCCCGAGCAAGGACGGCGGGGACGATTAAATCCCGGGGCAGGGATTTCTTCACCTGGGGATACCAGATTCGGCTACTTCATGCAATCATTGCGTGTTGTTGACCCTTCCCCGCCTTGAGAGATGAGATGCCGAGTCAGGGAACCATCGGTGACCGCGTCCGTGGACTGCGGCTGAACAGGCGGATGTCCCAGGCCCAGCTGGCCGGGCCCGACCTGTCTGACAGTTATGTCTCCCTCATCGAGTCGGGTAAGCGCACTCCGACTCCGGTGGTGGCCCGGCTCCTGGCGGAGCGGCTGGGATGTACCACCGAGTTCTTGCTGCACGGCATCGAGCCTCGCCAGCGCATCGACACCGAGCTGGGGCTGCGCCACGCCGAGCTGGAGTTGCAGCACGGCGACGCGGCCCTCGCGGCGGAGCGCTTCACGGAGATCGTGAAGGCCGCCGACGAGGAGAACGCCATGCTCACGGCGCACGCCCGCTTCGGCCGGGCGCGCGCGCTGGAGGCGCAGGGCCGGCTGGGTCAGGCCGTCGAGGCGTTCGAGCGGCTGCGCAGGGAGGCCTCGGCCCACCCGGAGCGGCTGGCCGATCTGCCGCTGGCCGTGGCGCTGAGCCGCTGCTACCAGCACGCCGGTGACCGGCTGCGGGCCCGCGATCTCGCCGCCCACGCGCTGCGGCAGGCGGAGCGGCTGGAGATCACGCAGGGTGAGATCGCCATCGACCTCGCCGCGGCGATCGTCGAGGCGCGCGAGGAGATGGAGAGCGGCTCCGCCGAGCTCGCCTACGTGCGCCGGGTGCTCGACGTCAACGGCGTTCCTGACGTGGTGGACCGTTCCGCTGAGATCGACGCTCTGTGGCAGGCGAGTGTCTCCGCCGCGGCGGGCGACGACTCGGCGCTGGCGGTGCGGCTGGCCGACGACGCCATCACGGCGGGCCGTTCGGCGCGGCTCGCGCTCCAGCTCGCCCGGGTGGCCGTGCACTGGGCCCGGCTCGCCGGTACGCCGGTCGCCGAGGCCGAGCGGCTGGTGGAGGCCGCGGCCAAGGCGTTCGCGACGGCCCCGGGCACCGGCCGGGAGCGCAGCGAGGCGCTGATCGCGCACGCCCGGGTCCGGCTGCGCGCCGGCGACCTGGCACGTGCCGGTGAGCTGGCGACCGCGGCACTGGAGGCGGCGCCCGACGCGTCGCGCACCACTCCGGCCGAGGCGCGGCTGGTGCTCGCGACCGTGGCGCTCGACCTGGGCGGCGACGCCATGGGGCACCTCGCCACGGCTCGGGACCTGCTGCAGTCGCTCAGCGGGCCCATGTTCGGCTCCGACCGTCAGGCGGCCCGTTGCTGGCGCGAGCTGGGCGACCTGTACGGCCGGGCCGGTGGCCGGGCGCAGCAGACCGCCGCGTATCGTAAGGCGCTGGAAGCGGCCGGGGTTCGCTCCGCGCTGGCGGGTCTGCCGGTTAACGCCGCGGTCTCCGGCTGATCGGAAAACGCCTCCCGGGAGTTCCAGATTTGTGTTCTTGGGTCTGGAATAATTAGGGTCTACCAGTCATTGACTCATAGGATGATTGGTTTCCCCGGAGGAGGCGGACTGTGAGTCTGCGTACGGCGCAGCGGGCTTCGCTCGTGGACCAGGTGATCGATCAGCTCAAGGAGCAGATCACATCAGGGTCGTGGCGGATGAACGGCAAGATCCCGACCGAGACGGTGCTCGCCGAGCAACTCGGGGTGGGGCGCAACACCGTTCGCGAGGCCGTACGCGCGCTGACTCACGCGGGACTCCTGGAGTGCCGTCAGGGGGACGGCACCTACGTCCGCGCGACGAGCGAGCTCTCCGGCGCCATGCTCCGCCGCCTCCGGCAGGCGGAGCAGCTGGAGATCCTGGAGGTGCGGCGCGCCCTGGAGGTCGAGTCGGCGCGGTTGGCCGCCACCAGGCGCACCGACGAGGACATCCTGCGCATCGAGGCCGCTCTCGCCGAGCGGGAGCGGGCCTGGGACCTCGACGACCCCGACTTCTTCGTGGAGGCCGACCTGGCCTTCCACATGGCCGTCGCGCACGCCACGCACAACCTCGTGCTGATCGACCTGTTCGAGGACTTCTCGGCCGCGCTGCGAGCCAGCATCACCGCCGCGGGCACGTCGCTCAACAAGAGCTACATCCCGCACGACGCGATCGCCCGCGCCATCGCGGCCGGCGACGCGACCGCCGCCGAGCGCGCCAGCCACGCCTGCATGGAGCACATCCTCATCGCCCTGACGGACGCGTAACCCCTTTTTCCTGCTGTTACGGCACAGCCTGGCAGGCCCCAGTCGCCGTACGGGGCTGGGGGCCTCCAGGGATACGGCCGCTGAGCCCGCACGGGGCCGGTCGCCGACACGCGCGTCATGTGGGCCATGGCCTCCGTCCGCGCCTTGCCCCGTTGCTCCTCCGGTGTCATCCCTGGCCGGACAGAAGCTGGTCCGCGTGAGCCCTGGCGAAGTCCGTGAAGGTGTGGGCGTCCTTGCCCGTCACCTCGCGGTAGTCCGGGGTCGTGTAGTCGCCCCACCCGTCCGCGTAGGCCCGCATGTACTCCGTGTTGACCGCGGCGTTCCAGGCGGGCAGTCCCGCTTCCAGCATGGCGGCGTGGGCCTGCTCCGGCGCCACCGGCTGGTAGGCGATCGGACGGCCGTACACCTCGCCGAGCGCCTCCGCCGCCTCGGCCAGGGAGATGCTGGCCGGGCCGGTGAGGGTGTAGACCTTGCCTGTGTGCGGTCGGGGGTCGGTCAGCAGGGTGGCGGCGAACTCGCCGATGTCCCTCACGTCGATGAGGCCGAACCGGCCGTGCCCGGTGGCGCCGTACAGGGTGTCCCCGGTGACGGAGCCGAACAGGTTCTGCATGAAGAAGGCCGGGCGGATGATGGTCCAGCCGAGGCCGGACGCCTGGAGCTCGACGTCGGACAGGGCGTGCAGGCGGCCGTTGCGTGTGGGCGCGTCGTGCGCTGCGCCGATCGCCGACATCCGGACCACGTGTCGCACCCCCGCCCGGCGGGCCGCCCAGAGCGCATTCATGCTGGCGTGCGGCGCCTGCGGGCCCATCGCGGTGAGCAGCCAGAGCGTCTCCACGCCGTCGAACGCGTCGCCGAGCGTCGCCGGGTCGTCGAGGTCGCCGACGGCCACCTCGTACCCGGCCGGCGCCTTGGCCGGGTCTCGTACCAGCACCCGCACCCCGTCCTTGCCGGGCAGCGCGTCGAGCACGGCGCCGGAGACGGTGCCGGTGGCTCCGGTGATGAGGATCGTCATGGTCAGCCCTCGCTTCCTTCCGTGGTGCCGTCTTCGGCGGACACCAGCTCGTCGATCAACTCGAAGAAGGCCCGGATGCCGGGCAGGTTGCCGCCCTTGGCGGCGGAGGCGGCGCGGTCCTCGGGCGAGCGCCACTCGACGATGTCGAGCCACTCGTCACGGGGCAGGCGCACCAGGCGTGCGCCGAGGAAGCCCGCGCGGTCGGCGCGGAAGTCCGCGAGCATTCCGGGACGGGCGGCGAGGAGCCGCTCGGCGTTGTCCGGAGCCACGCGGAACCGGGTGAGTTCCATCGTTGTGGTCATGAGGACGACCATATAGTAAAATTCAGTGACTATCAAGATTAGTGACCAAATGGAGGCGTGGCGGTGCGTAGGAGCCAGCGCAAGCAGGACAACCCCGACCTCGGCATCCTGGCCGGGCGGACGCTGTTCTCGGTGCAGCGGGAGCTGTTCGGGGCGGTCGCCGAGCAGGGACATCGGGAGCTCCGGCCGCGGCACGGCGCGGTGCTGGCCTACCTCGACGAGGAGGGCAGCCGGGCCACCGACCTGGCCACGCAGTCGGGGCAGCACAAGCAGGTCATCGGCACGCTGGTGGACGAACTGGTCGAGCTTGGCTACGTCGAGCGGCAGCCCGACCCGGCCGACCGCCGGGCCAAGTTGATCGTGCCCACGGCCAAGGGGCTGGACGAGATGGCCAAGTCGGACGCCGCCATGGCCGCCATCGAGGCCGAGCTGGCCTCGACCGTGGGCGAGGAGGCGTACGCGGAGTTCAAGCGCGTCTTCAAGCTGGTCGCCGACCGGCAGTCGGCCCGCAGACCGCAGTGACGCCCCGCTCCCCGGCGGCGCCGGGGCGGGATCAGGCGCCGAGGCGCAGGGACATCACGAGGTAGCGGAAGGCGGGGTCGGCGTCTCCGGGCACGTCCTGGATCAGCGCCGGCCGCGTCGGGGACTCCATGTTGAGGCGGGCCAGCTCCGTCTCGATGCCGGTCAGGCCGTCGAGGAGGAACTGCGACTGGAAGGCGATCTCGATGTCGTCGCCCCGCAGCTCGCACTCCAGCACCTCGATGCCGCGCCCGATGTCGCCGCCGCCCGCCTGGAGCGTCACCTGCCCCTGGGTGAACGACAGCCGGATCGCGGTGTTGCGCTCGGCCACCAGGGCGACCCGCTTGATGGCGTCGACGAACGGGCCCACCCGCACGTCGGCCCGGATCGACCAGTCGGAGGCGAGCCGGGTGCGGTAGTCGATGAACTGCTCGTCGAGCAGCCGCACCGTGGTGCTGCGTCCGACGCTCTCGAAGCCGGCCACCCCGTCGCCCATCGCGATCTGCACCTCGCCGCCGCGCAGCGACCTGGCCACCTCGACCAGCACCCGCGCGGGCACCATGGCCGAGACGGCGATGTCGGGCCGCACGGGCCGCCAGCCGAACTCGCGGGCCGCGATCCGGTAGCGGTCGGTGGCGGCCATCGTGACCGTCTCGCCGTCGATGTCGACCCGGATGCCGGTGAGCATCGGCAGGGTGTCGTCACGGCTGGAGGCGGGCGCGGCCTGGCCGACCGCCGAGGCGAACACGCCGCCGCCGACGGCTCCGATGGCGGGCGGCATCGTCGGCATGGTCGGGAAGTCCTCGACCGGCATCGTGATCAGGCCGAACTCGGCGCTGCCGCAGGTCAGAACCGCCTCGGCGCCCTCGGTGACGATCTGCACCTCGTCGCCGGGCAGGCTGCGAGTGATCTCGGCCAGCAGCCGGCCGGGAATGAGCACGCCGCCGGCTTCGGCCACATCGGCGTCGATCCGCGCCTGGGCGGAGACGTCGTAGTCGAACGCGGACAGGCTCAGCTCCTCGCCGGCCACCAGCAGCAAGCCGGAGAGCACGGGCATCACGGGCCGGTTGGGGAGGACCCGGGCGGCCCATGCCACGGCATCCGCCAGAAGATCGCGGTTAACCCGGATTTTCACCTGATTCGGCCCTTTCGCTCGCCTGCCTCCTATGAAGGTAGCCGGTCCCACCGACAATCCCGTGCAGCTTGTCGACCAGGCGGGAGTCAGCGGCTGTTGAGGTAGGCGAGCACTGCGAGCACCCTGCGATTGTCGTCGTCGGAGGGGGCCAGACCCAGCTTGGCGAAGATGCTCGCGGTGTGCTTGGCCACCGCGCTCTCGCTCAGGTAGAGCCGCTGCGAGATGGCGGCGTTGGAGCGGCCCTCGGCCATGGCCTCCAACACCTGCCGCTCGCGCGGCGTCAGCGCGGCCAGCGGCTCGTTCCGGGCGTTGCTGGCCAGCAGCTTGGCGATGACCTCGGGGTCCATGGCCGTGCCGCCACCGGCCACCCGGCGCACGGCGTCGACGAACTGCCCGGCGTTCAGCACCCGGTCCTTCAGCAGGTAGCCGATCGCGCCGGAGCCGTCGGCCAGCAGCTCGCGGGCGTAGAGCTGCTCGACGTGCTGCGACAGCACGAGGATCGGCAGGCCAGGCACCTGCCGGCGGGCCTCCAGCGCCGCCTGGAGCCCCTCGTCCGTGAACGTCGGCGGCAGCCGCACGTCCACGACCGACACGTCGGGCCGCAGCTCGACCAGCCCCTTCAGCAGCTCGGGACCGCTCTCCACTGCGGCCACGACGGTGAACCCGTGAGCCTGGAGCAGGTGGACCAGCCCGTCCCTGAGCAGGTAGAGGTCCTCGGCGATCAGCACCCGGTCGCCCATCAGCACATCCCCAGCCGGCGCGGCGCCTCGGCCATCCAGCGGTCCCGGTTGTGCTTGGCGGGGATCGCGATGGCGGTCGCGTACATGCCGAGACCCAGAGCGATCATGAAGAGGATGACCGGCCACTGGAGGGGCTCGGGGGCGTACAGGGCGAGGAACCACGACTTCTCGGGGAACGCGAAGGTCTTGAACACGGCGGCGACCATCCCCTGCGGGAACAGCGGACACCAGGCCAGCGACCAGCACAGCGCCACCACGGCGGTCTTCCAGCGCGGCAGCTTGTTGCCCTCCGCCCAGTGGACCGGGAGCACCTTGGGCAGCACCATCATGACGCCCGTCGGGCCGCCCGGCGGGCTGTTGATCGCCATCACGCCGTCGAAGGCGGCCAGCCGCCGCTCGATCCCGCGCAGGCCGCTGCCCTTGGCCTGGTCCGCGCCGCCCAGGCCGTCGTCCGTGACCGTGATGCGCAGGGCCGACCCGTCGGAGCTGATGTCCACGCTCGCCGAGCGGGCGTCGCCGTGCCGGGCGGCGTTGGCCAGCAGCTCGCTGACCGCGAAGTAGGCCGCGGCCTCCACCGGAGGCTCCGGCCGGTGCGGCAGGTCCACCTCCACCTCCACCCGCAGCGCGGTGTCCATCGCGAGGGCGCGCACGGCGTCGGCGAGCCCCCGCTCCGCCAGCACCGGGGGGTGGATGCCGCGGATGAGCCGCCGCAGCTCGGTCAGCGTGTCGGCGGAGGCGTCGCGGGCCTTGGTCATCAGCGCCTTCGCCGCGGCCGGGTCCGAGTCCATCAGCTCCTCGGCCGCGCCCAGGGTCATGCCGATCGCGATGAGCCTGGCCTGGGTGCCGTCGTGCAGGTCGCGCTCGATGCGCCGCATCTCGGCCGCCTGGGAGTCCGCGGCGATGCTGCGTGACTGGTGGAGGTGGGTGAGCTGACCGCGCAGCAGGCTCGTGCGGGTGGGGGACAGCAGCAGGGCGCACCACTGGCCGTACACCCGCAGGCCCCTGGTGGGCGTCACGAGCAGCATCGGCAGCAGAGCGATCTTGATCAGCGGGTCCAGGCCCAGCCACAGCAGGTCGCGCCAGCTCGCCGGGTCGGTGGTCAGCCACTTCCACCGGGCGTTCCAGGCGGGGACGCGGGGCGACTTGTACAGCGTCCGCTCGTGACGGTACATCCCGTCCGTCAGAGGCTGCGGCGGCGGCGGCTCCGGGAGGTACGGCGAGGCGATCCGGATCCCGGACCAGGCGCCGATCCGGCGCCGGGTCTCCTCCGCCGTCCCCCGCACCATGCGCACGGCCGGCGGGTAGAGGAAGACCAGCCCCAGCGTGAACGTCATGATCACCGCCGGCAACGCGAACAGCAGGATGCCGATCTGGACGATGATCATTCCGAGCAGCGCGGACACCCGGGCCGTCCCGGTCAGTCGTCGGAGCATGTCACCAGTGTGCGCGAACAACGACAGCACTCGCACTGTACCTAGGTACACCGTTACCGGGCACCCAACCCGATTCCCGCCACCGGCCCCGATTCCTACCGTCGAGGCATGAAGGTCATCGAGGTGAGAAACCTCCGCAAGAGCTACCCCCGTCACGTGGCGGTGGAGGACGTGTCGTTCGAGGTGGCCGAGGGAGAGATCTTCGGCATCCTCGGACCCAACGGCGCCGGCAAGACGACCACCGTCGAGTGCGTCGCCGGTCTGCGGGTGCCCGACTCCGGCACCGTACGGGTGGCCGGGCTCGACCCGCACCACGACCGCGACGAGCTGCGCCGCGTGCTCGGAGCGCAGCTCCAGAGCGCCGCGCTGCCGGAGAAGATCAAGGTCTGGGAGGCCCTGGACCTGTACGCCTCCTTCTACCCGCACCCCGCCGACTGGGAGGAGCTGATGCGCCGGGTCGGGCTCCACGACAAGCGCGACACCGCGTTCGGCAAGCTCTCCGGCGGGCAGCGCCAGCGGCTGTCGGTCGCCCTGGCCCTGGTCGGCCGGCCGCGCGTGGCCGTGCTCGACGAGCTCACCACCGGTCTCGACCCGCAGGCCCGCCGCGACACCTGGGAGCTGGTGGAGCAGGTGCGCGACTCGGGCGTCACGATCGTGCTGGTCACCCACTTCATGGAGGAGGCCGAACGGCTCTGCGACCGGCTCACCCTCATCGACCGGGGCCGCGTCGTGGCCACCGGCACCCCGGCCGCGCTCGTCGCCCAGGCGGGCGGGGAGCAGCGGCTCAGGTTCCGGCCGTCGGCGCCCGTGGACCACGCGCTGCTGCTGGCGCTGCCCGAGGTGCGTTCGGTCACCGGCAGCGGCGATCACCTGGAGGTCACCGGCGTCGGCGACCTGGCGCCCGCTGTCACGCTCGCGCTCGCCGAGCACCGGATCGTGCCCACCGACCTGCGCATCGAGCAGTCCACGCTCGACGACGCGTTCCTCGCCCTCACCGGAAGGACACTGTCATGAGGAAGATCCTCGCCGTCGAGACGAAGCTCTACCTGCGCGAGTGGCCGGCCATGCTGTTCTCCATCGTGCTGCCGGTCGGGCTGCTGCTGGTGCTGGGCAGCATCCCCGACATGGGCAAGGCCGACCCCGCGCTCGGCGGGCAGCGGATCACCGACACCCACTTGCCGGCCATGATGACGCTGCTGGCGATGCTCACGCTGGCGTTCACGGTGCTGCCCACCGTGCTGACCACGTACCGCGAACGGGGCGTGCTGCGGCGGATGTCGACCACGCCCGTCCACCCCGCGCGGATGCTGGCCGGCCAGCTCCTCATCAACGTGGCCGTCGGCGCCGTGTCCACCGCCCTGGTCATCGTGCTCGGCCGGCTCGTGCTGGGGACGGCCATGCCCCGGCAGCCGGTCGGGTTCGTGCTGGTCTTCCTGCTGGGCACGGCCGCGCTGATGGCCATGGGGCTGGTGATCGCCGCGCTGGCGCGCACCGGGAAGGCCGCTTCCGGGATCGGGTCGGTGGTGATGTTCCCGCTGATGTTCGTGGCGGGCATGTGGATCCCGCGCGAGTTCATGCCGGGCGCGCTGCGCGTCTTCAGCGACTTCTCGGTGGCCGGCCCGTTCGCCCAGGCCATGCGCGCCACCTGGGCGGGCGACTGGCCGCAGCCGCTGCACCTGGCGGTGATGGCGGCCGGCGTGCTGGTCTTCGGCTGGCTGGCCGTGCGCCTGTTCCGCTGGGAATGAGCGCCCGGCCGGTCGAGGTGCTGGAGACGCTCCTCGAGCGGCCGAGCGATCCTGAACTATAGTCCAGGTATGACCAGGGCCCCGTGGAACACCAAGGAGCTGACCGTCGGGCAGCTCGCCGAGCGCAGCGGAGTCGCCGTGTCGGCACTGCACTTCTACGAGACCAAGGGGCTCATCACCAGCCGCCGCACCGCCGGCAACCAGCGCCGCTACACCCGCGACACGCTCCGCCGGGTGGCCTTCATCCGGCTGGCCCAGCGCATCGGCATCCCGCTCAAGACGATCAGGGACGCGCTCGGCGAGCTGCCGGAGGAGCGCACCCCCACGCGCGGGGACTGGGCCCGGCTGTCGGCCGCCTGGCGCGGCGAGCTGGAGGACCGCATCGAGCAGCTCCAGCGGCTGCGCGACGACCTGACCGACTGCATCGGCTGCGGCTGCCTGTCGCTCGACCGGTGCGCCCTGGCCAACCCGTACGACCGGCTGGGCGAGGAGGGGCCGGGCGCCAGGCGCATCGACACCCACCTGATCCATGCCGGGCCCGCCGCGGCCAAGACGTCCCCCGCGGGAGAGTGCTGTATCTGACCGCCCTCCCGCGAGAGGCGGGATGCTTCGTGCTGCCCGATCGAGCACCGAGACTATTCTCAGTCAGTGATCGAATGCCCTGAGTATCGAGACGGGATGGGTATCAGCGGCCGGACCGGTCGTCCGGCCGGCATTGCGTGACAGGCCGGCTAGCGGCCGCCGTCCTTCGCGGGCGGCGGGACGATCAGCGTCGGCCGGCGCGCGTGGTGCAGCACGTGGTTGGAGACGCTGCCCAGCAGCACCGAACGGGTCTCCGACAGGCCGCGCGAGCCGGTGACGATCAGCGAGGCGTCCAGCTCGTCGGCCACGTCCACGATCGTCTTCCAGATCGACTCCCGATCGGCCACGGCCCGGTGGGTCACCTCGGTGATCCCGGAGGCCCGCACCAGGTCGGCGCCCTCCTCGGCGTGCCGCTCGGCCAGCTCGCGCCACTCGTCGGTGCCGTCCGTGACCGCCGCGAGGTCCGCCAGCGGATACCTCCTGAGCTGCACCAGCAACGGCTCCCATACGGTCACGACGACGACGGGCTCGGGGGCCAGATGCTTGGCCGCGAACTCGATCGCGGAACGCGAGTCGGCCGAACCGTCATAGGCGATCAGAATGGACATGGCCTGCTCCCTTCGAACTGCTCTCCTCCTGTGCAGCACCGCGTTGATCAGCCAGGATTCCTGTCCGGCCTGTCTGGTGCGTCACACCGGTCAGGACAGGTCGAGGCCGGCGAGCTGGGCGCGGCTGGCCACGTTGAGCTTGGGGAAGGCCCGGTAGAGGTGGTAGCTGACCGTCTTGGGGCTGAGGAAGAGCTGCGCCCCGATCTCCCGGTTCGTCAGCCCGGCCGCCGCCAGCCGGACGATCTGCAGCTCCTGCGGTGACAGCGCGGAGACGGCCTCGTCATGCCCGGCCGGAGCGCTGGTGTCTCCCGCGGCCCGCAGCTCCGTCCGGGCGCGCTCGGCCCACGGCCGGGCTCCCAGCCGCTCGAACGTCTCCAGCGCCGCACGCAGGTGCGGCCGGGCGCTGCCCTTGTGCCGCTCCCTGCGCAGCCGCTCCCCGAAGGCCAGGCGGGTCCGCGCGGCCTCCCACGGGCGGCCGCTGTCGGCGTGCAGCCGTACGGCGGCGCGGAAGTGCTCGTGCGCGGTGTCCCAGTCGGGTTCGAGCAGGGCGCGACAGCGGTGGAGCACCCCGCCGGCCCAGTCGTGGCCCGCGGCGTCCGCCCACTCCTCGAACCGCCGCAACGGCTCGCCCGCCGGGGCGCCCAGCCGTACGGCCGCCTCGATCTGGTCGGGTGCGAAGTACACCGCCTGGATCTGGTGGCGCACCGGCCCCTCCAGGGCGGCGTCGAGCCGGTCCAGCGCCTCGGCGAAACGGCCCCGGCCGAGCTCCAGCAGGGCCAGCGCCCATTCGGCCCAGGCGGGCCCGTTGGCGATCCGGTTGGCCTCGAACCGGTCGAGGCACCGGGTCGCCAGCCTGGAGCACTCGGCGTCCTCGCCCCGTACGGCGGCGATCCAGGCGAGCATGCCTTCGAGGTAGCCGGCCCGGTTCGGCTGGCCGGTGTCGGCGGCCAGCCGCAGCCCTTCGGCGGCGCCGGCTACGGCGTCGTTGAACCGGCCGAGGTAGAGGTCGCAGGCCGTGAGCGTCAGGAGGGCCAGCGGGAGCTTGCCGATGTCGCCGCGCGCCCGGCACTCGGCGGCGACGGCCGCGGAGATGTCACGGCCGGCCTGGAAGTCGCCGACCAGGCCGGCGACGAAGGCGGCGTTGACGCGCAGCGCGTGCGCTCCCTCACGGATCCGGCCGCCGTCGGCGACCAGGCCGCGCATGGTGGCCAGGGCCCCGGCCGGTCCCTTGGCCAGGAACTCGGCCGCGCCCGTGACGGCGTCCACGGCGGGGCCGAGACCGTCCTCCGGCTGGAGGCCGAGCGCGTGCAACCGGCCGGCCGCCTCCGCGACCCGGCCGGGGTCGCTGAGCTGCCAGGCGTTGCGGGCGGCGTCGATGAGCATCAGCCCGGCCATGACCCGATCGGCCGCGGCGATCCCCCCTCCATCGGCCATGTCTCCATCGGCCGCGTCTCCGGCGGCCATCTCTCCGGTGGCCGTGTCTCCCGTCACCGCGTCCCCGGCGGCCCTCCGCCCGGTCACCCTCTGCCCGACGATCAGGTCCGCGCCCGACAGGAGCAGGTCGTGGGCCAGGTGGGGCGCCCCCTCGTCGAAGGCGACGCGGGCGCGCAGCTCGGACAGCCGGGCGAGCGACCGGGGATCCGTCAGCAGGTGGCCGGCCCGGTCGATCAGGTCCTTCGCCCGGCCCGGCTGGCCGGCGTCCGCCGCCGCGACCGCCGCGGAGGTCAACCGGCGTGCCCGTACGGCCGTCTCCTCCGTCAGCTCGGCGGCGCGCTCCAGCGCGGCGGACGCGCCCGCGTTGCCGCTGCGCTCCCTGGCCCGCTCCGCGGCCTGCTCCAGCGCCAGCGCGGCCGTCTCGTCCGGGCCCGTCGCCGCCGCGGCCAGGTGCCACGCCTGCCGGTCCGGCCGGCCGCCGAGGAGCCGCGCGAGGACGCGGTGCATCTCCAGCCGCGCGGCGTACGTGCCGTGCCGGAACGCGGCGGCGCGCATGAGCGGGTGGGCGAACGTCACGTGGGCACCGTCGATCCTGATCAGCCCGGACCGCTCCGCCGTGTCGAGGGCCGCCGGGGCGACGCCGAGCTCCGCGGCGGCCCGCACGATGACGGGCAGCTCCCCGCCGTCCTCGACCGCGGCCAGCACGAGCACGGTCGCGGCGTCCGCCGGCAGCCGGGCGATGCGCGCGGCGTACGCCTCCTGGATGCGGCGCGGCAGCGGAAGGGGACCCTGGGCGGGCGCGCTCTCCTGGAGTTCGAGCAGGGCGAGAGGGTTGCCGCCGCTCTCCTCGATGATCCGCTCGCGCATGGGAGCGGCGAGACCGGGCGCACGCCCTGTCAGCAGCCGCTCGGAGCTCTCCCTGTCCAGGCCGCCGAGCAGATGCTCGGGCAGCCCCGCGGCGTCGAAGCCGTCACGGGCGCCGAACAGCAGCACGACCCCCTCCGCGTGCAGGCGGTGAGCCGCGAACCGCAGCGCCGCCGCCGAGGCCCTGTCCAGCCAGTGCGCGTCGTCCACGAGACACAGCAGGGGGCCGTCGTCGGCCAGGTCCGACAGCAGGGACAGCACGGCCAGGCCGACCAGGAACTCGTCGTCCCGGCCGGCGGGCCCGATGCCGAGGGCGCCGCTCAGCGCCGCCGCCTGCCGCTCCGGCAGCGTGTCCACGCGGGCCAGGACGGGGCGCAGCAGCAGGTGCAGCGAGGAGAACGGGATCTCCGCCTCGGTCTCGATGCCGGTGCCGCGCAGTACGGCCATGTCCCGGGCCCGCTCGCCCGCGTAGGCGAGGAGCGAGGTCTTGCCGATGCCCGGCTCCCCGCGGATCACCAGCACGGCGCTGCGGCCCTCACGGGCCCCGCTGAGCAGCGTGTCCAGCCTCGCCTGGTCGTGGGCGCGTCCCTCAAGCACCTGCGGAATCCTAGTCACTCGTCCGGTACCCCGCCTCGTGGGGCGCCCATAGCGTTCGCATCGTGGATTTCATGCAAGGGGTCGATCTGACCTCGGTCACCAAGCAGTACGCGCACGGCGTCACCGCGCTCGACGACGTGACGATCGGCTTCAGGACCGGTACGTTCACGGCCGTGATGGGGCCGTCCGGCTCGGGCAAGTCGACGATGCTGCAGTGCGCCGCCGGGTTGGACCGCCCCACGTCCGGACAGGTGACGGTCGACGGCCGTGACCTGGCCCGGCTCACCGACAAGCAGCTCACGCTGCTGCGGCGCGACCGGATCGGGTTCGTCTTCCAGGCGTTCAACCTGCTGCCGTCGCTCACCGCCGAGCAGAACGTCGGCCTCCCGCTGCGCCTGGCCGGCCGCCGCCCCGACCCCGAGCTCGTACGGCAGAGCCTGGCGGCCGTCGGCCTGGCCGGCCGCGCCGGGCACCGGCCCGCCGAGATGTCGGGCGGCCAGCAGCAGCGCGTCGCGATCGCGCGGGCCCTGGTCACCAGGCCCGCCGTGCTGTTCGCCGACGAGCCGACCGGCGCCCTCGACGCCAACACCAGCCGGGAGGTGCTCCAGCTCCTGCGCACGCTGGTGGACCGGCACGCGCAGACCATCGTGATGGTCACGCACGACCCGGTCGCCGCCTCGTACGCCGACCGGGTGGTGTTCCTGACGGACGGGCGCGTGTACGGCGAGCTGGCCGATCCCACGGCCGAACTCGTCGCCACCCGCATGCTGCAACTGGAGGCGTCGTGCTGAGGATCGCCCTGGCCACCCTGCGGACGCGGTGGGTCTCGTTCGCCGGCACCTTCGCCGCGCTGGCCCTCGGCGCCGCCCTGATCGCCGCGCTCGGCCAGGTGCTCGCGACCACCAGCGGCTCCCCCGACCGGGGCCCGCAGCGCTACGCCGCCGCTCCCGTCGTCGTCGTGCCGGACGACCGGCTCACCGTGCCCACCTGGCAGGGCGGCAGCAGCGCGCCCCTCGCCGAGCCGCGCGGTGTACCCGCCGAGCTGGCCGCGCGCCTGCCCGGAGCGGTCGTGGACCGGGCCTTCCCCGCGCAGCTCGCCGGCGGGCCCCCGGCGGTGGGGCGCCCGTGGGCAGCCGCCAGGACGGCGCCGCCCCGGCTGCTGCCCGGCCGGGCACCCGCCTCGGCGCGTGAGGTCGCGGTGACCGGCGGCGCCCGGGTCGGCGATCGGGTGTCCGTCGTCACGGCCTCCGGCGCCGGCGCGTACACGGTCGTGGGCGTCACCTCCCCCGGTCCCGAGGCCACGGTCTTCTTCTCCGACGCGCAGGCCGCCCGGCTCTCCCCGCGCGTCACCGCGCTCGCCCTGTGGAAGCCCGCCGCCGAGGTGGAGGCCGTGGTCGGCGGGAAGGCGCGCGTTCTGGCCGGTCAGGGCAGAGCGCTCGCGGACCCCTCCCGCGCGGCCGACGAGAACGCGCGGGACAACGCCAACACCATCGTCGGCATCGCCGCCGGGTTCGCCGGCTTCATCGCCGTGTTCGTGGTCTCGTCCACGTTCGCGTTCGCGGTGGGGCAACGGCGGCGGGAGTTCGCCCTGCTGCGGACGATCGGCGCGACCGTCCCGCAGGTCAGGCGCATGGTGTACGGCGAGGCGCTGCTGGTCGCGGTGACCGCCTCCGCGGCCGGCGCGCTGCTCGGCCCCTTCGGCGCCCGTCCGATCCTGGACTGGCTGGCCGGGCTGGGGATGGCTCCGGGCTGGCTGGTGCCGAGCGTCTCCCGGGTGCCGTCGTGGATCGCCTTCGGCACCGGCGTGGTCGTCGCGCTGCTCGGCGTCGCCGTGTCGGCGCGACGGGCGGGCCGGGTGCCCGCGGCCGAGGCCCTGCGCGAGTCGAGCGTCGAGCAGGGCGCCATGACGCCCGGCCGGTGGGTCGCGGGCCTGGCGATTCTCGCCACGGCGCTGGTCAGCATGACCGTGACGGCCGTGGGCGATCCGTCGGCCGCGACCGGCAACAAGTCGTACATGCCGGTTCTGATGCTGCTCATCGCGGCCGTCGGCATGCTCGCGCCCGTCGTGGTGCGGCCCGTCCCCCGCCTGCTCACCTGGCCTGTCGAGCGGCTGCGCGGCGCCGGCGGCACGGTCGTCGCCGCCGGAGCCGCCGCCTCCGCCCGGCAGACCGCCGCGACGGCCGCTCCCGTGCTGGTCACGGTGGGCCTGGCCGCCTCGCTGCTCGGCGCGGCCGCCATGAGCGACGCGGCCAGGACCGTGCTGGAGGCGCAGCCGGTACGAGCCGACTATGTCGTGATCCCCACCGGCTCGGCCGGGCTCGACCGGCAGCTCGTCCAGCGCCTGCGCGCCGTCCCGGGAGCGGACGTCACCACGACCACCCCGACCAGCGTCTACACCCTCGAAGGCAGGACCGCGCTGATCCGGCGACCGGCCGAGGCCGTCGATCCCGAAGCGCTGCTCCGGAGCATCGACGTGCCGGTCGTCGCCGGCTCGCTGGCCGGGCTCCGTGACGACACGATCGCGGTGTCCCGGACATGGGAGCTGAACGTCGGCCAGTCCGTCACCATGTGGCGCGCCGACGGCAGCGAGACGTCCCTCACGGTCACGGCCGTGCTCGGCGACCGCTCCGCCGCCGACTCCTACGTCACCCCGGCGCACGCCTTCTCCGCCCTGCCGTCCAGGGCATACGTCAAGCTGCGACCCGGTGCGACGCCGGAGCAGGTCGGGGCGGCGCTCCGGCAGGCCACCCGGGGCCACAACGCCGACGCCCTCACCAAGGCCGCGTGGGAGCGGCAGATCGGCACGCGCCGCGCCTCGGCCAGCCGGCTGGGCCTGCTGGTGGTGCTGTGCATCATGCTGGCGTACACCTCGATCGCCCTGGTCAACACCCTGCTGATGGCCGCGTCGGACCGCGAGGCGGAGCGCGGGTCGCTGCGCCTGCTGGGGGCGACGCGGGCGCAGGTCCTCAGGTACGTGATGGGCGAGGCGCTGCTGGTGGTGGCGGTCGGGACCGTCCTGGCCGCGCTGGCCACGGCGCTCAGCCTCTTCGGCCTGTGGACGGCGCTGGTCCAGCTCACCGGGCCGATCGCGGGCACGCTGCCGTGGGTGACGATGCCGTGGGGGACGGTCGTCGCGGTGACGGCGGGCTGCGCGCTGCTGGCCGTGCTCGCGGCGGTGGTCCCGGCCCTGTCGTCCAAGGGCCTCAGGTCCCCGGCGACGTGACCGGGCCCGCGTACGGGAGCGGTCCGTCGGGCCGGGACCGCGTACGGGGGCGGTCCGTCGGGCCGGGTCGGGCGGCGAGGCCGGTCCGAGGAGCGCCCGCCGATCAGCGGCTCACCAGTCCCGTCCGGTAGGCGATGACGACCAGTTGCGCGCGGTCGCGCGCACCCAGCTTCGCCATGGCGCGGCTGACATGGGTGCGCGCGGTCGCCGGGCTGAGAAACAACTCGGCACCGATCTCGTGGTTGCTGAGGCCCTGCCCCACCAGAGCCAGCACTTCGCGCTCGCGCTCGGTCAGCACCGCGAGCCGGTCCTCCGCGGCCCGGGCAGCTGTTCGCCGCGCGGTGAACTGGCCGATGAGGCGCCGGGTGATCCGCGGCGCGAGCAGCGCCTCTCCGGCGGCGACCACCCGGATGGCATGCAGCAGCTCGGCCGGTCCGGCGTCTTTGAGCAGGAAGCCGCTGGCGCCGGCCTGCAACGCGTCGAAGACGTACTCGTCGGTGTCGTAGGTGGTGAGGATCAGGACTCGGACGCGCTCCAACCCTGGCGTCCCGGCGATCTGCGCGGTGGCTTGGATCCCGTCCAGTTTCGGCATGCGGATGTCCATGAGGACGACGTCGGGGCGAGTGGCGCGCGCCCGCTCGACGGCTTCGGCACCGTTGGTGGCTTCGCCCACCACCGTGATGTCGTCCTCGAGGTCGAGCAGGACCTTGAACCCAGAACGTACGAGACCCTCGTCGTCGGCGACCAGCACCTTGATCGGAGCGTCGGCCGGCGGTGACGCGGCGGCCGCGTTCACAGGCGCGACCCGGTCGGCGCGAGGGGCAGTCGTGCCCTGACCTCGAACCCGCCGCCCGGAAGCGGCCTGGCGTCGAGCTCCCCACCCAGCAGCTGACAGCGCTCGCGCATACCGAGGATGCCCCGGCCGGGCCTGGCCGAGCCGCCGGTGCCGGCCGGATGCCGGGCCGGCGGATGCGGGTCCGCGAGGTCATCAGGCCGGACGGCGAGGCGGCCCTCATCGGTCACGCGGATCTCCAACGCCTCGATCCCGGGGTTCAGCGCCACCGTCACCCGGGTCGGGCCGACATGGCGGATCACGTTGGTGATCGACTCCTGGAGGATTCGGTAGGCGGCGCTTCCCACCGCGCTCGGCAACGGCGCCGCGGGCGAGGTCTCCTCGAGCTTGATGTCGAGTCCCGCTTCGCGGGCCTTGGCGGTCAGCTCCTCGATCTGCCCCAGCCCGGGGTACGGCACGCGCCCGCCGTCGTCACCGTCGTCGTCGCGAAGCACCCCGAGGATGGCCCGCATCTCCCGCAGCGCCCGGGAGCTGGTCTGCTCGATGGCTCGCAGCGCCTCGCGCGCAACTTCCGGCCTCTTGTCGAGCACGTGCGCGGTGACACCGGACTGGACGTTGATGATCGCTATGGCGTGCGCGACGGTGTCGTGGACCTCGCGCGCGATGCGGAGCCGTTCCAGGTCGACACGGGCCCGCGCCTCCTCCTCGCGAGTCCGTTCGGCCAACTCGGCGCGCTCCTGGGCTTCGGCCGCGATGACCCGCCGGGACCGGACGGACTCGCCGAGGGCCGCGCTCATGACCGACGCGCCGATCCGGAAGAACACCCAGCCGATGGCGGCGCGTGGCTCGATGTCGGCCGCGGCGACCAGCCAGCCGATGGCGAGCACCGTGGTGCCCACACCGGCTGTGACCAGCGACCGGCGCCCGTCGCCGTACGCGGCGAGGGTGTAGAGGGCGACGAAGAGCCCGAGCCAGCCCGGCCCGTCCGGGAAGCCCAAGCCGTAGTAGAGCAGGCTGGCGAGTGCGGCGGTGACGAACACCGGCACCGGCCACCGGCGGCGGCCGGCGACGACCACACCGCTCACGACCAGCAGGACGTATCCCAGGTTCCCGAGGTCGGTGAGGGGACGCTGCACCACCTCGCCGGCATTGCGCACCATCGTGCCCTGAACCTGCATCACGGTGACGAAGACCGTGAGCAACACGTCCTGCGCCGGCACAGGCAGGCGCAACGGCGCGAGGCGGTCTTCCATGCCGCGATCCTACGGTTCCCGCGCGCGAGAACACTTCCCCCCGGACGCGCGAGCGCCTACGACAACGGGCGTACCGGGGCACGAGTCGGCTACGCAGAACTGCGTAGCCGCTGCCATGCACGCCGTCCGCGTCGCGGACAGCCTGCCTGCCGGCGTCGTGGACGACCCTAGTGCTGAGCCATGTCGACGAAGCGGGAGTAGTGCCCTTGGAAGGCGACGGTGACGGTGGCGGTCGGTCCATTTCGGTGTTTGGCGACGATCAGGTCCGCCTCGCCGGCCCGTGGCGACTCCCGCTCGTACGCGTCCTCCCGGTGCAGCAGGATGACCATGTCGGCGTCCTGCTCGATCGAGTTGTGCAGGCTGATCCCGTTGGCGATGAAGTTGTGCGTCCCCATGACCGTGGCATCGAAGACGGGCTGCTCGCCCAGATCCTCGACGGAGGCGATCTCGTCCCAGAAGATGTCGTTGGTCGCCAGCAGTTCGAGGTCGGCCTCGCCGAGGACGGCCGCCATCCTGCCCAGCCGTTCGCGACTCGGTGACGTTTTCCACAGGCCGGTGCCGCCGGGTTCGGTCTTCACCGCTGCGGCGTACTCCCGTTGGCTCACGCGCTTCTCGAGCAGCACCGATCGCACCTTGGTCCAGACGTCCTCCGGCACGGTGTCGAGGTCGGTGCCGGCGGTCACACCGCGCAGACGGCGTACGCACTCCGCCGCCCGGGTCGCGCGGGCCCCGTCGATCCCGATCTCGTCCAGGAAACGGAGCTGGTTCTCGGCTCCGTGGACGAGCAGTTGGTACGAGGGGCGGTGCTCGCCCTCGCGCACCTCCTCGACCCTCGTCATCACGTTGAACCGGAGCAGCAGGCGAGCCACGTCGTCGATCAACCGCCTGCTGGCCGACGTGTAAGAGACCCGGGCCTCGCGATGCGGATCGTCCCACCGGACGCGACCGTCCGTGGCCCACAGATGCCTCAGGAAGAGGGCGGCCTGCGCCTTCGGCAGCGAGAACAGGCCGGCGGGCAGGAACTTCTCGTGACTCCTCAACCCGAGGAGTCCCAGCCCGTCGAGCCACTCGGCGACAGCGGACGGGTCGGCTCCGTCGACGCCCCCGTGACGGATCGGCTGCCGCTCGACGAACGAGCCGTCACCGATGAGGCGCGCGAGAAGGATCAGCTCGTCCTCGTCCCACGGTGTGATGTCGAGCGGGGGCGGGACGTGTCTCGGGACGGCCACCCTCGTACCGGGCGCCAGCTCTTCGAGGGCACGCCATCCGTCGTAGGAGAGGAACGGGTGGTTCGCGGTCGCCTCGACCTCCCGCCCGGAGCGCAGCCGCACGCGGTACACCCGCTTCACCCCGCTGGGGAACACGTGCGTCATCGTCCGGGGGACCAGCTTCAGGCGCTCGTCCAGGGACCACACCGGAATGTCCCGGGCTCCCGACGCCAGCAGCTCACCCAGGGAGACCTCCGCTCCGGTGTCGGCCCGCATGATCCGCGTGGCGGCGGTCAGGCATCCGGACTCGCGAAGGTCGCTCACCGCCGGGCGCTTGTCGGTGCGCTGCTCGGGGCCACGGTTGAGCTGGGAGATCGCGATGACCGGGACCTCCAGCTCCTTGGCCAGCAGCTTAATGGCACGCGAGATCTCCGAGACCTCGTTCTGGCGGCTCTCGGTCTTCTTCGGCGAGCTCATCAGCTGGAGGTAGTCGATGACCACGAACCGCAGGTCGTTGCGCTGCTTGAGGCGGCGGCACTTGGCCCGGATCTCCATCATGGACATGTTGGGCGAGTCGTCGATGAACAGCGGCGCCTCGGCCACCTCGCTCATCCGGCGCGCCAGCCGCGTCCAGTCGTCGTCGCCCATCATGCCGGAGCGCATCGCGTGCAGCGCCACCCGCGCCTCGGCCGAGAGCAGACGCATGGTGATCTCGTTGCGCGACATCTCCAGGGAGAAGATGACGGTGGTCATCCCATGCTTGATCGCCGCCGACCTGGCGAAATCGAGCCCGAGCGTGGAGTTGTGCGTGGGAATCCAGGCACGGCTGGCGAGGTACAGATGGTCGGGGTTGTCCACTTCGACGCATCTCACGGGCACGGAGTCGATCCGGCGGACGGCCGTGATGTGCCGGTAGCCGATCTCGTGCGTCTGCGTGGGGCTCTGCCCGGCGAGCTTGCGGGAGAGCCTGAACACCTTGTCCGCCGGGGTGAAGCAGATCTGGTGGCACGAGCGGCCCTGGACCGTCTTCGTGGTCATGGTCGCCGTGTATCCCAGGCTGAGGACCAGCTCGTGCACGTCGTGGGCGAGCCGCTGGTCGGTGACCGCGAGAACGACCGTGCCGCCGGGATCGGCGTGTCCGCCGGTGTCCAGCAGGCCGGCGAGGAGCTCGCGACGCTGCCGCTCGCCGGCGCGCAGGTAGGCGGCCGGGACGTGCTTGTTCCCAAGCACGTCCAGGCTTCGGAGGATCGCCTCCGCGACCCCGGGCGGCTCCGGAAGCGTGAAGGAGTACAGCGGTCCGGGGCCGACCTTGTCGACGCGGACGCCGTCCTGCTCCATGTGGCCGACGATCTCGGGGTCCGTCGTGGTGAACCGCGCGCTGTCGCGGTGCCCGCCGCCGAGCCACACCCCCAGCGTGTACGGCGGGAGCGGGAGGTCGCGCTCGGGCAGGTCGGCCGCCCGGGTCACCGGCACACTGTGGTTGTATCGCCGATCCGCGATGTCGCAGCGAAGAGTGGCGGCGATCTCCTCGGTCGTCCTGACCGACGCGGCCTGCCGGGTGGAGCCGCCCGAGGCTCGCGTTTCGGTGAGCCACTGGTGGGAGCCGTCGGCGACGACCACGGTGCCGTCGGCGAACTCCACCTCGTAGCACGGCCTGCCGTGCATCACCTCGGTGGCGGCCACCACACGGGTCGGCCTGCCGTCCGCCCCGATCAGGTGGTCGCCGACCGCGACCTCCCCCATCGTCGTCCAGCCCGTCGGCGTGGGCAGCGGCGTGTCCAGGGCCAGGGCCTTGCCGATCGCGGGACGGGCGGCCACGACGATCATCTGGCCCGGGTGGAGACCGTTGGTGAGCTGGTCGAGGTCCTGGAAGCCGGTGGGGACGCCGACCATCTGGCCGCCGCGGCTGCCGATGGCCTCCAGCTCGTCCAGGGCGCCCGGCATGATGTCGGCCAGCGGCGCGTAGTCCTCGGAGGTGCGGCGCTCCGTGACCTTGTAGATCTCGGCCTGGGCGCGGTCGACGAGGTCGTCGACCTCTTCGTTCTGGCCGCCGTAGCCGAAGGAGACGATGCGGGTGCCGGCCTCGATGAGGCGGCGCAGGATGGCCTGCTCGCGGACGATCTTGGCGTAGTAGCCGGCGTTGGCGGCCGTGGGGACCACGGCGGTCAGCGTGTGGAGGTAGGCGGCGCCGCCGACCCTGGCCATCTCGCCGCGCTTCTGCAGCTCGTCGAAGACGGTGACCGCGTCGGCGGGCTCGCCCCGGCCGTACAGGTCGGTGATGACGTCGTAGATCATCTGGTGGGCCGGCCGGTAGAAGTCGTCGGAGCGGATGATCTCGACGACGTCGGCGATGGCGTCCTTGGACAGCAGCATGCCGCCCAGGACCGACTGCTCGGCCTCGATGTTGCTGGGCGGTGTGCGTTCGAACCCCGGGCCGGCGCCCGTCTCCTCGTCGATGCTCACGGCGCCCCCTCAACAGCTTCCGTCGGTCGCACCACCCCCACTTGTAGTCGACCGGTCTGACAGTTTGGCCGCTTCCCGGGCGGACAGCAACGCGGCCTGTGGATAACTCTGTGGACAAGCTGTGGATTATCGCGCCGAACATGTGAAAGCTCTGTGGACGAGCCTGGGGATAACTTGTTCACTTCTCAACGACCATGGCGCTGACCAGCGAAAACACTATCCACCGACTGTGGAGGAAAGAAAGTTGGCCCGACATGCCAGGTAAGGGCCATAATAGGCAAATGCCCATTACACGCCAGGACAAGGAGATCCTCCGCCTTGCCGTGCCGGCGTTCGGCGCGCTGGTGGCCGAGCCGCTGTTCCTGCTGGCCGACTACGCGATCGTGGGACACGGGCTGGGCACCGTCGCCGTGGGCGCGCTCGGCGTGGCGGGCACCGTCCTCGCGACGATGGTGAACCTGTGCGTCTTCCTCGCGTACGGCACCACGGCGTCCGTGGCGCGCAGCACCGGGGCGGGCGAGCACGGGCGGGCCATGCGCGACGGTGTGGACGGCGTCTGGCTGGCCCTCGGCCTCGGCCTCGGGCTCGTCGCGCTCGGCTGGCCGCTCGCCCCGGCCGTCGTGAGCCTGTTCGGCGCGAGCCCCGAGCAGGCCGCCGAGGCGGTCACGTACCTGCGCATCAGCCTGCTCGGCGCGCCCGGCATGCTCGTCGTGCTGGCCGGCACCGGCGTGCTGCGCGGGCTCCAGGACACGGTGACCCCGCTCGTGGTCGCGGTCGGGTCGTTCGCGCTCAACGCGGCCCTGAACGCGTGGTTCGTGCTGGTGCTCGGGTGGGGCATCGCCGGCTCGGCCTGGGGCACCGTGCTCGCGCAGACGCTCGGCGCCGTCGTCTACGTGGCCGTGGTCGTCAGGGGCGCCCGGCGGCGCGGCACGCCGCTGGCCCCTGACGTGGCGGGCGTCAGGCGGGCGGGTACGGCCGGCCTGGCGCTGTTCGTCCGTACGGTGTGCCTGCGGATCGTGCTCGTCGTGGGGACCGTGATCGCCAGCCGCATGGGCGAGTCGCAGCTCGCCGCGTACGCCATCGCCACGCAGCTGTGGACGCTGCTGGCCTTCGCGCTCGACGCCATCGCCATCGCGGGACAGGCGATCACCGGCCGCACCCTCGGGGCCGGCGACGCGGACGCGACCAGGGCGGCGACCGCGCGCATGGTGCGCTGGGGACTGTGGTCGGGCGTGCTGCTCGGCCTGCTGGTGGTCGCGGCCAGGCCGCTGCTGCCCGGGCTGTTCGACGCCGATCCGGACGTCACCGAGCAGCTCCTGGCCGTGCTGTGGCCCGTGGCGGTCTTCCAGCCCATCTGCGGCGTGGTGTTCGTGCTCGACGGGGTGCTGATCGGCGCGGGCGACCAGCGCTACCTCGCGTGGGCGGGGGTGTGGACGACGCTCGCGTACCTGCCGGCGGCCCTGATCGCGGGGGCTTTCGGCATCGTCGCCCTCTGGTGCGCGCTCGGGGTCTGGATGGTGGCACGCTGGATCACGCTCGGCCGGCGGGCCGCGGGCGGCGCATGGCTGGTGACCGGGGCGTAGCCGCCCCGTCCATGCTGTCGCGGAAGCGCTGGGGCCCCGCCCGCTACAGGCGCCGCGCTTCGAGCACGCTGCGCAGGAAGTCGCGGGTACGCGGCTGGTCCGGCTCGCTGAAGATCTTCTCGGGCGGCCCCTTCTCCAGCAGCACACCCCCGTCGAGGAAGCACACCGTGTCGGAGATGTCGCGGCAGAACCCCATCTCGTGCGTGGTGAGGATCATCGTCATCCCCGACTGCTTGAGCTCGCGGACGACCTCCAGCACCTCCACCACCAGCACCGGGTCGAGCGCCGAGGTGACCTCGTCGAGCAGCATCAGCCGCGGCTGCGTCGCCAGCGCCCGGATGATGGCCACCCGCTGCTGCTGGCCGCCGGAGAGCTGGTCCGGGTACGCCGTGGCCTTGTGCGCCAGCCCGAACCTGGTGAGCAGCGCGTGGGCCTCCTCCTCGGCCCGCGCCCTGGGCACCTTGTGGACCTGGCGCGGCGCCAGCGTGACGTTGTCCAGCACGGTCATGTGCGGGAACAGGTTGAACGCCTGGAACACGATGCCCAGCTTCTTGCGCACCTGGTCGGCGTCCACCCGTGGGTCGGTGACGTCCTGGCCCTCCAGCAGGATCGCGCCGTCGTCCACGGTCTCCAGCAGGTTGACGCAGCGCAGCAGCGTGGACTTGCCCGAGCCGGAGGCGCCGATCAGGCTCACCACCTCGTGCGGGCGCACCTCCAGGTCGATGCCGCGCAGGACGCTGTGGCCGTGGAAGTTCTTCCACACGCCGTCGATGGTCAGCAGGCTCATGCGCCGCGCCTCCTCCTGGTGCGCTCGGCCAGGTAGTCGGTGAACCTGGCCATCGGGATCGTCAGCAGGATGAACAGCAGGGCGGCCGCCAGGTAGGCCGTGTAGTTGAACTTGCTGGAAGCGTAGATCTGCGCCTGCCGCAGCGCCTCCAGCACGCCCAGCGTGGCCACCAGCGCGGTGTCCTTCTGCAGCGAGATGAAGTCGTTCAGCAGCGGCGGCACGACCCGCCGGGTGGCCTGCGGCAGCACCACGAAGCGCATGGTCCTGCCGTGGCTGAGGCCGAGCGAGCGGGCCGCGGCCACCTGGCTGGGGTGGACCGACTCGATTCCCGAGCGGAACACCTCGGCCACGTACGCGCCGTACGAGAGCGTCAGCGCGATGACGCCCAGGGTGGTGTAGTCGTTCGGGATGCCCTGCAGGCGCAGCGCCGGCAGGCCGAAGCCGACCAGGTAGATCACGAGCAGCGTCGGCACGCCGCGGAAGACGTCGACGTACAGCGTCGCGAGCGCCCGGATCGGGAACAGGGCGGCGGTCCTGGTCGTCCGCAGCAGCGCGACGAGCAGGCCGACCACCAGGATGATCGGCTCCGCGATCAGGAAGATCTTGATGTTCAGCCAGAACCCGGTGAGCACGTCGGGCAGCGACCTGACGAAGTGCTCGGGGTTGAAGAACGTCTCCTGCACGCGCGGCCAGCCCGGCGAGCTCGTGACGAGCCAGCCCACCAGGACGACGAAGACGAAGGTGGAGGCGGTGGCGATGGACGCGGAGCGGCGGGTCCGCTCCCTGCGGACCCGCTCCCGCTCCACCTGCCGGTCGCTCTTGACCCAGACCGGGCCGGCCGGCATGTCGGTCATCGGCGTGTGCGGCGTCGTCACGTCAGCTCGGGCGCGCCCGCCGCCGAGCCGAGCCACTGCTGCTCGATCTTGGCCAGCTCCCCCTTGGACTTCAGCGCGTCCACGGCCTTGTCCACGCAGGTCTTGATCGGGTTGCCCTTCTCCATGACCAGGCCGAACTCCTCGGGCGTGCCGCCCGTCGAGCTGAACTGGCCGACGATCTTGGAGCCCTCGACCTGGGCGGCCGTGACGTAGAACGCCGTCGGCAGGTCCACGACGATGGCGTCGACCTGCTTGTTCTTCAGCGCGTTGACGGCGTCGACCTGGTCGTTGAAGACGTTGGGGTCGCCCGCGGGCTTGACGACGTTCTTCACCGCGTCGAGCGAGGTGGTGCCGACCTGCACGCCGATCTTGGCGTCCTTGAGGTCGGCCAGCGTCTTGGCCGCGGCGAACTTGCCGTCGCCCAGCGCCACCACGGCCTGCTTGACCGTGTAGTAGCCGTGGCTGAAGTCGACCACCTTGGCCCGATCGGGGGTGATGGAGACCTGGTTGACGTCGAAGTCGAACGGCTTGGCGCCCGGGGCGAAGGCCGAGTCGAACTTGACCGTGCTCCACTGCACCTCGTCACGGTCGAAGCCCAGCTCACCGGCGACCGCGAACGCCATCGCGCTCTCGAACCCCTGCCCGTTGGCCGGGTCGTCGTCCTTGAACCACGGCTCGTAGGCGGGCTTGTCGGTGCCGATGGTCAGCTTGCCCGCGTTGACGAGCTTGAGCTGGTCCTTGGTGCACGCCGTGGACGCTCCGGACGCCGTGGACGCCGTCGTGCCCGAGGGGCCGGCGCTGGTCGCCGTGTTGTCGACGGGTGCGCACGCGACGGCCGCGACGAGGGCGCCCAGCGCGAGCAGCGTCGAGGGACGGACCATGGGTGGTGCCTCCAGGAGGGGAACGCGGGGAAGAACGAGCCGATTGTACGCTGCCCCGCTAGGAAATACGCCGTCACCTGGGCTCATACCAGCCCACACCGGACGTGCCGTCGCGGCCGGGCCCCGGAGACGCGCACGGCCCCCGCTCCCGGGAAGGGAGCGAGGGCCGTGGGCAGGCGTGCCGACGTCAGCCGGCGACGACCTCGACGTCGACCGAGGCCGACACCTCAGGGTGCAGCTTGACGCTGATCTTGTGGCTGCCGACGCTCTTGATCGGGTTGATGATCTCGATGCGACGGCGGTCGAGGATCGGGCCGCCGGCGGCCTTGACGGCGTCGGCGATGTCGCCCGTGGTGATCGAGCCGAACAGGCGACCGGAGTCGCCCGCGCGGGTGGTCAGGCGCACGCGCAGGGCGCCGAGCTGGCCGGCGACCTCCTTGGCGGTGCCCAGGTCGCGGATCTCGCGCGCGTCACGAGCCTTCTTGATGGACTCGATCTGCTTCTCCGCGCCACGCGTCCAACGCATGGCGTAGCCGCGCGGGATGAGGTAGTTGCGGCCGTAGCCGTCCTTGACCTCGACGACGTCACCAGGGGTGCCGAGGCCGGAGACCTCGTTGGTGAGGATGAGCTTCATATCGACAGGCCTCCTTAGCGCGCGGTGCTCGTGTAAGGCAGCAGAGCCACCTCACGGGCGTTCTTGATCGCGGTCGCCACGTCGCGCTGGTGCTGGGTGCAGTTGCCCGTCACCCGGCGCGCACGGATCTTGCCGCGGTCGGAGATGAACTTCCGCAGCAGCGCCGTGTCCTTGTAGTCGACGTAGGAGATCTTGTCGTGGCAGAACAGGCAAACCTTCTTCTTGGGCTTGCGCAGTGCCGGCTTGGCCATCGTGGTGCTCCTTTCAGAGCCCCGCCGTTGAAGCGGGAATGGTCTCGGGCTTGTGGACTGGGTCTAGAAAGGCGGTTCGTCGCTGAAGTCGCCGCCGCCGCTGAAGCCGCCGCTCTGCTGGCCGCCGCCCTGGAAGCCGCCGCCGCCACCACCGCCGAAGCCGCCGCCGCCCTGGGGCGGAGCGGGCGACGCGGAGGCCCACGGGTCGTCGGCCGGGCCGCCGCCGAAGCCGCCGCCACCGCCGCCGCCACCCTGACGGGTGGTGCGGTTGACCTTGGCGGTGGCGTTGCGCAGAGACGGGCCGACCTCGTCGACCTCGACCTCGTAAACGGTGCGCTTCTCGCCTTCCTTGGTCTCGTAGGACCGCTGCTTGAGCCGCCCCTGCACGATGACCCGCATGCCGCGCTGGAGGCTCTCGGCGGCGTTCTCCGCCGCCTGCCGCCACACGTTGCAGGTCAGGAAGAGGCTCTCGCCGTCCTTCCACTCGTTGGTCTGACGATCCATGAACCGCGGAGTGGACGCGATGCGGAACCGGGCCACCGCTTGCCCCGTCGGGGTGAAGCGCAGCTCGGGGTCGTCGACAAGATTGCCGACGATGGTGATTACGGTGTCGCCTGCTGCCATGGCCAGCGCTCGCCTTCCTGCACGCCTTCGCTTTGGGTTACGGCTCAGAGTACGGCCGACGCCCGACAAAAAGCCGGGCGACGAGCTGCTTAGTGCACGTCGGGGCGGAGAACCTTGGTGCGCAGGATGCCCTCGTTGAGGTTCATCTGGCGGTCGAGCTCCTTGACCGTCGCGGGCTGCGCGGACAGGTCGATGACGGCGTAGATGCCTTCCGACTTCTTGTCGATGTCGTAGGCGAGACGGCGACGGCCCCAGACGTCGACCTTCTCCACGGTGCCGCCGTCGTTGCGGACCACGGTGAGGAACTGGTCGAGGGACGGCGCGACGGTGCGCTCATCGAGCGAAGGGTCCAGAATGACCATTACTTCGTAACGACGCATGCGGGACTCCAACCTCCTCTGGACTCTTGCGGTCACGACACTCTGCCGTGACAGGAGGACGCTGACGTCTAGGCCCCGGCGCCCCTTTCGGCACCAGGGTGTGACGGTTCACCCGTCACAACGCAGCCTGACCAGGTTACCAGCCGAGTCCATATGGGAAGGCCTGTAGGAAACCAGGGGGTGATAGTTGTGCCACACATCCTCCAACCTTCCAGAAACCAGCGGTTCAGGCTCACGCTCAACAGCGACGGGCGGGCCCATCCGGTGGAGAACACCCTGGCGATCGTCACCGTGATCTGCGGTCTGACGGCCTTCGTCGCGGCGTTCGTCCCCGGCGGTCACGTCGTGGCTTCCTGGGCGGGCGCGCTGGGGTTCGGGACGGGCCTCTACTCCCAGTACGTCTCCGCCACGACTCCCCAGCGGGCCCTCAACATCGTCGGCGTGGTGGCGTCGTTCGTGGGCGTGGCCCTCGGCATCGCCCACGGCGGTTTCCTGCCCTGACCCCGGGCACTGACCCCGCACGAACGAAAGACCCGTACGAACGCGAGAAAGGACGGCCCCGGCGCGGCCGGGGCCGTCCGCGATATGGGGTCATCCTCCGATGTGCAGGTCCACGCCGAGCAGGACGAGGAACCAGAGGAAGACCGCGAGCAACGCCTCGGCGATGTCCTTGAGGATCCCCGGAGTGATGTAGTGGTACACCCAGGCCACGTAGAGGCCAATCACGACGTAGATCAGGATGACTAACGAGCGCCATCGCCATCGGGCCATATGCGTCTCTCCTCGCGTAGGGGGTGTCTGGCGACTTCCCCGGGGCAGGTACGGCAAACGGATAGGCTCGATGACATGGTGCGCATCGGAGCTCACGTCGGCCAGGACGATCCCGCCGCTCACGCCGCCGAGGTCGGGGCCGAGGTGGTGCAGTTCTTCCTCGGCGATCCGCAGGGCTACGACAAGCCCGTGCTGCCCGCCAAGCCCGTGGAGGGCGTCGACGTCTACATCCACGCCCCTTACCTGGTCAACGTGGCGACGACCAACAACCGGATCAGGATCCCCAGCCGCAAGCTGCTCGCCCAGCACCTGGAGGCGGCGGCCGGGCTGGGCGCCAAGGGCCTGATCGTCCACGGCGGCCACGTCAACAAGAGCGACGACCCGCAGACGGGCTTCGACAACTGGCGCAAGGTGTTCGAGCGGCTGGAGTGCCCGATCCCGGTGCTGATCGAGAACACCGCGGGCGGCGGCAACGCGATGGCGCGCAAGCTGGAGCGCATCGCGCGGCTGTGGGACGCGCTCGACGGGTTCGACGTGGGCTTCTGCCTCGACACGTGTCACGCGCACGCGGGCGGCGAGGAGCTGGTCGACCTGGTGGACCGGGTCAAGGCCATCACCGGGCGGATCGACCTGGTGCACTGCAACGACTCGCGTGACGCGTTCGACTCGGGCGCCGACCGGCACGCCAACCTGGGCAAGGGGCAGATCGATCCGGAGCTGATCCTCGCGGTGTGCCGGGCGGCCGGCGCGCCGATCGTGGTGGAGACGCCGGGCGAGGGCCAGGCGGCCGACATCGCGTTCCTGAGGGAGAACCTGTAGGACGTGGGAGTCCACAGATCGGATACACACAGGCTGTGGATAACTTCCCTGGATTACCGGGCCACGAAAGTGGGTACAGGGATCAGCCTGCCCACGCGCCGGTGAGGAACCGGATCGTGTTCAGCACCATCAGCGGCCCGGCGACCAGCCCGTACAGGGCCAGCGTCCACGGCCGCCGGGCGCCCAGCCCCGCGACGGCCGTCCACAGGGGGAACCACAGCAGCAGCGAGCGCGGGACCGACAGGTAGTAGGCCGAGGTCATGAGCGCCGCCGCCTGCAGCCCGGTGTAGACGAGCTCGCTCCACCGCCGCCGTACGGCCAGCCAGACCAGCACCGCCACCGCCAGCACGGCCCCGGCGATCTCCATCCGGAAGGCCACCGCGAAGTCGTCGTTGCCCGTCGCCGCGTGCCAGGTCGTGGTCCACGACTCCCACGGCCACACCGTCTCGCGGCCCCACCCGGCCTCCTGCGCGTGCTTCCAGGCGAGCCAGTCGCCCGAGCGGCGGTAGTGGTAGAACGAGTAGAACGCCAGCGGCAGGAACGGCACGGCGAGCAGCGGCCACGGCGCCGGCCGTCCCGGCAGCTCGCGGGAGCGCCGCCGGAGGACGTACTCGACGACCAGGGCCACCGCCAGGAACAGCCCCGTGATGCGCACGCACGACGCCCCGGCGGCCAGGATGACGGCCGCCGGCCACTGCCCGCGCCGGGCGGCCAGCCACGCCGGGATCGCGAACGCGAGGAACAGCGACTCGCTGTATCCCGCGGCCAGGAACACGGCCGTCGGGAAGAGCAGCAGCGCCAGCACCGCCATCCAGCCGGGGGCGCCCTCCAGCTCGGCCAGCCGCGCCAGCGCGACCATCGCCACCGCCCCGGCCACCAGGGACACGATCAGCCCGCACGCCGTCCAGTCCGGCACCACCAGGTGCACGATGCGCAGGATCGCTGGCAGCCCGGGGAAGAACGCGGGCAGCCCCGCGTCGGGCGGAGCGGCCGGGTCGCCGTCGTAGCCGTACCGGGCGATGACGACGAACAGCCCGGCGTCCCACTGCTTCCAGCGGGCCACGTAGGCGTTCAGAGCCGAGCCGAGCAGCGTGGCCACCAGCAGCCCGGCCCGCGAGCCCGACCAGACCAGCAGCGCGTCGCGCGCGGCCGAGCGGGTGATCACCGGTACGAGGAGGCCAGCGTGAACCGGTCAGGGGCGTCGTCGAACACGCCGCCGCCCTGGTCGTCGACGCCCGCCTGCCGTACGACGTCCTTGTGCGGGCGCAGGATGTCACGCACGACGAACGCCATCATCACCGCGATCGTGATCACGCGGCCCCAGACGGCGGTGAAGTACGTGTCGTCGCCGATGCCCAGGTCGTCGCGCCCGAGCGGCTGCTGGGAGAGCAGGTAGAGCCAGATGGCGAAGAAGTACCAGATCTCGGCGAGCTGCCAGAGGGCCAGCGCCTTCCAGTTGGGCCGGGCCAGCACCGCGAACGGCACCAGCCAGAGCACGAACTGCGGCGACCACACCTTGTTCGTCATCATGAAGGCGGCCAGCGCGAGGAAGCAGATCTGCGCGAGCCGGGGCCGGCGCGGCGCGGCCAGGGTCAGGACCGCGATGCCCAGGCACAGCACGGCGAGCGAGGCCATGCCGAGCGTGCTGACGTCGGCCTCGCCGAGGACGGGCCAGCCCTTGCTCTGGAAGAACAGCCACGGCGAGCCCCAGTCGACCCCGCGCTCCTGGGAGAAGACGTAGAACCGGCGCCAGCCGTCCCAGGCGAACACCATGAACGGCACGTTGACGACCAGCCACGCCCCCGCGGCCGCGCCCATCGTCACCAGGAACGGCCGCCAGCGAGCGGTGCGCAGCGTCAGCAGGAACAGCGCCCCGGCGAACATCAGCGGGTAGAACTTCGTCGCGATCGCCAGCCCGAGCAGCACGCCGGCCAGGACCTGCCGCTTCCGTGCCCAGGCCAGCAGCATGCCCATGGACAGCGCGCCGGCGACCAGGTCCCAGTTGATGTACGCGGCCAGGACGACCGACGGCGCGAGCGCGTACCACAGGGCGTCCCAGCGGCGGGTGGGCCCGGCCACGGCGGCCATCAGCACCACGCCGGCGACCAGGCAGACGCCGAGGAAGATCACCGTGCCGTCGTAGAAGCGGACGGCCTGCTGGACGGGGTCGGACTCCAGCCCGCGGGCGATCCAGGCGAAGAACTGCATGACCTCGCCGAGCACCACGGGGTACTCGACGTGCTTGTCGAACGGCACGTCGGCGAAGTACGGGTTCTGCGTGGCGAGCTGCCGGTCGAACCACAGCGGGTAGATGTCGGTGTAGCAGAAGTTGGTGTAGGTGCTGACCTGGTCGTTCCAGCCGCCGGTACGGCACGGCAGCCGGAACACGTACGCCAGGCTCGCCCCCAGCGCCGCGAACAGCGCCAGGGGCAGGTACGGCACGGCACGCGCGGCCAGCGGCGGACGGACGACCGGGTCGTCGTCCACCGCGTCCCCCGCCGGGTCCGTCGTCACCACTGCTCTCGCCCGGTGGGCATCGGCTCGGGCTCGTAGAACGGCGGCATGCCCGGGTCCTGACCGCCGCCCAGCAGCCCGTTGTCGTCGTCGAACCCGTTGTTCTGGTTCGGGTCGATGGTGATGATGCGGCCGCTGTCGTCGTCGCACGGGTCGATGACGCAGGTCACGTCGTCCGGCTGCTCCTCGGCCGGGTCCTTGGTGGCCGTCGGCGTGGGCACGGGCTTGGGCGCGAGGTTCTCCGAGACGCCGGTGTCCACGCGGGCCGGGAACTGCTCGACCTTCTGGCCCTTCATGGCCTCGGTCATGAACGCCTTCCAGATGGCCGACGGGTACGTGGCACCCTGGAAGTTCGCGCCCAGCGGCACCTCGTACGCCGTGGTGTACGGCTTCTGCGGCGTGTACTTCTTCTCCTTGGCCGAGTCCTTGCCCCGCCACCACGGGCAGTTGTCGTTGACCGGCTGGATGACCTTGCCGCCCTTGGTGCGGCACTCCTGGCGGAACATGCCCACCGCGGTGGACAGCTGCGGGGTGAAGCCGACGAACCAGGCTTCCTTGTTCTCGTTGTTGGTGCCGGTCTTGCCGGCCACGGGCCGGTCGTAGAGGGCGGCGTTGCGGCCGGTGCCCTGCTTGACCACGGCCTGGAGGGCGACGGTGGCGTCCGCCGCGGCCTCCGGGGAGATCACCTGGGCCGGGGTCTTCTTCTCCTGGTACTTGACCCGGTTCGACCGGTCCTTGACGGTGATGATGACGTGGTTCCTGAAGTGCTTGCCGCCGTTGGCGAAGATCGAGTAGCCGCCGGCCTGCTCGACGGCGGTGACCTGGCCGGAGCCGATGGTGATCAGGTAGTGGTGGCGGTTCTTGGCGTCCTCCAGCCGGTCCTTGCTGAGGCCGGCGCGGCTGGCGATCTCGATGACCTTCTCGAGGGTGACCTTCTCCCCCATCTTGGCGAACGCGGTGTTGACCGAGTGGGCCGTGGCGTCGACGACGTCGATCGACGAGGCGCCGGAGGCGTGGTCGTTGTTGATCGGGGTGGTGCCCTCTAGCTTGAGCGGGCCCTTGGCCGGCAGGTAGCTCCTGAGGCTGTAGCCGGAGTCGAGCCAGGCCGCGAGCACGTAGGGCTTGAACGCCGAGGCGGCCTGCTTCTGCGACAGGAAGGCGTCGTTCCAGGCGTCCTTCTCGTAGTCGTCGCCGCCGTAGAAGGCGCGGATCCGGCCGTTGGTCGGGTCGACGGCCGCCAGCGTGGCGTTGATCTCGCCGGTCAGGCCGGCGGTGTGCTTGTTGACGGCGTCCCTGGCGGCCAGCATCAGCTTCTTGTCGAACGTCGAGGTGATCTTGTAACCACCCGTCTCGACGTCCTCCTTGGAGATGTTGTAGTCGGCCTTCAGCTCGTTCAGCACGGCCTCGACCATGTAGCCGGTCAGGCCCTTGAAGTAGTCCTTGTTCTTGACCTTGACGCGCTTGGGCGAGGTCGGCGCCTTGGCCGGCAGGGTGCCGTAGGCGGCGGGGTCGAGCTTGGCCATCTGCCCGACCACGTAGACGTAGCGCTCCTCGGTGGGCTTCATGTTGCCCGCGATCTCGGCCCGGTCGAACGCGTCGGGGTTCTGGATGCGGCCGGCCAGGTAGGCGCCCTGCTGGGGCGTCAGCTCCTTCACCGGCTTGCCGAAGAACTGCTGGGCCGCGGCGCCGATGCCGTACGCGCCGCGTCCGAAGTAGATGGTGTTGAGGTACTGCAGGAGGATCTGGTCTTTGGTGAGCGACTTGTTCAGCTTGACCGCGACGAAGATCTCCTTGATCTTGCGCTCGACGCTGCGCTCCTGGGAGAGGCCGTCGTAGTAGTTACGGGCCATCTGCTGGGTGATGGTGGAGGCGCCCTGCACCTGCTGGCCGGAGACCGTGCTGAAGACGGAGCGCACCATGCCGGAGAAGGAGATGCCGGCGTCCTCGCGGAAGCCGCTGTTCTCGGCGGCGATGACCGCGTCCTGCACGTGCCGCGGGATCTGGTTGATGTCCTTGACCGGGACGCGCTTGGTGCCGAGCTTGGCCAGGACCTCGCCGTTGGCGTAGTACATGGTGCTGCCCTGGTCGTCGACCGTGTCCTGGACCTGGTCCTCGGACGGCATGGGCATGTTGGCGTAGGCGACCGCGATCATGCCGAAGACGCCGGCGGTGACGACCGCGAAGCCGGCCAGCACGATCTTCCAGCTCGGCAGGAACCTGAGCCACGCCGGGCGCTTCCTGCCGGAGTCACCCGGCGGCTCGCCGGGACCCCGCGGCCCGCCCGGACCCCCGGGGCCGCCTGACCCCCCGGGCCCGCCGTTGCCGCGACCGCGGGCGCGGCGCGGCGCCTCGCTGATCATCGTCTCCTGTTCGCCGCGCCGCCTTCCCTCGCGCCGCCCGGGCACGCGCGGACCCGGCTCGCCGGGCATCCCCATCGCGACGGTCTCCTGTGCGGGGCCGGCGGGAGCGCGCCGCCCGGACTCACGCCGCTCGGATGGCTCACGCCGCTGTGGCTCCCGGCCCTGTGGTTCCCGGCCCTGCGGCTCACGGCGGGGCGGCTCGTACGGCTGTTCGTACGGCTGTTCGTACGACTGCGCGGCCATGGCGCCGGTCTGCTCGTAGGCCGCCTCCGCACGACGGGAAGGCTGCCCCGTGTCCCAGCCGGGATCCCCGGTTTGCGGTGCCTGAGCCTGGGGAACGGAACGGGATGAGCTGGAGCGACGGCGCCTCCCCGGGCGGGCCGTCCCCTCGTCGTGGCTGAAACTCAACACGTCCTCGCATCGTCGTCGGATAGCACGGCGGATCGGGCGTGCTGCTGCCTGCCGCCTTCGGTCTCTAATCTCGGCCGACGAGATCCGGCGGTCCGTTGCCGAGGACGAACGAGACCGTCAAGTGGTTCCAGGAGCAACCCTGGCAGACCTCGACCACGTGCACACGGAACTCATCGTAATCATGGGCCATTTCGACGAGATCTGACGTCGCCTTTGCCTGACCCGCATGCCGCCCCAGGGAATCCCCGTAGACATAGGTCACGTTGGTGACGTTCTGCCTTTCGCACATCGGGCATAGGCGTTCGGTCGGTTCGCCGAAGTGCCGGGCCGCGCGAAGGAGGTACGGCTGTGCGTCACACACGTCGCCGGGCGTGCCGTGCCCGTTGCGCAGGTCGCGGACCACTGCTCGCTTGGCGAGGCCGTAATCCACCACCCTTCGCTGTGACCACATGAGCGCCAGACTACGGCTTTTTGGTGATTGCTCCCAACGACTTGGCAAAGTCAGTGATTGCAGCGATATAGCGAACTGACGTATCCTCGGGATGTATCGACTTGATACATCGACGCGAGAGGGGGCGGTTCCCGTGGCCAGCGGACAGGGCAGAGTGCTGGAACTGGCCGTGCTCGGGTCGCTGCACGAAACCCCGCTCCACGGCTATGAGCTGCGCAAACGGCTCAACGCTCTGCTGGGGATGTTCCGTGCGTTCTCCTACGGGTCGCTCTACCCCTGCCTGCGATCGCTGCTCTCCCAGGGCCTCATCGCCGAGGAGCAGCCGGCTCCGGCCACGATCGTGGGCGGCCGATCGAAGATCGTCTACAAGCTGACGGCCGAGGGGAAGGAGCGGCTCCAGGAACTGCTCACCCAGGCCGGCCCGGCGGCCTGGGAGGACGAGAGCTTCGGCGTCCACTTCGCGTTCTTCAGGCACACGGAGGCCGAGGTGCGCCTGCGCATCCTCGAAGGCCGCCGCAGCCGCCTGGAGGAGCGCCTGGACAGCGTGCGCACCGCCCTGGCCCGCACCAGGGAGCGCCTCGACAGCTACACCCTGGAGCTGCAGCGTCACGGTCTCGAATCGGTCGAACGCGAGGTGCGTTGGCTGAACGAGCTGATCGCGACGGAGAGACGGGCATCACAGGAGCCCGAGAGAGATACCACGTCAACTGATGAGTAAGGGAGCGAGTGCGATGGGTTCGGTTCGCGTGGCCATTGTCGGTGTCGGCAACTGCGCGGCGTCACTGGTCCAGGGCGTCCACTACTACAAGGACGCCGACCCGGCGGTCCGGGTGCCTGGCCTGATGCACGTGAAGTTCGGCGACTACCACGTGGGCGACGTCGAGTTCGTCGCCGCCTTCGACGTGGACGCCAAGAAGGTCGGCCGTGACCTCTCCGAGGCGATCGTCGCCAGCGAGAACAACACGATCAAGATCGCGGACGTCCCGCCGACGGGGGTGGTCGTGCAGCGCGGCCACACCTTCGACGGTCTGGGCGAGTACTACCGGGAGATCGTCGACGAGTCCGACGAGGAGCCGGTCGACGTCGTCAAGGTGCTGCGCGACAACCAGGTGGACGTCCTCGTCTCCTACCTGCCGGTGGGCTCCGAGGAGGCCGACCGGTTCTACGCGCAGTGCGCGATCGACGCCAAGGTCGCCTTCGTCAACGCGCTGCCCGTCTTCATCGCCTCCGACCCCGAGTGGGCCGAGAAGTTCACGCAGGCGGGTGTGCCGATCGTCGGCGACGACATCAAGTCGCAGGTCGGCGCCACCATCACGCATCGCGTCATGGCCAAGCTGTTCGAGGACCGCGGGGTCGAGCTGCTGCGCACGTACCAGCTCAACTTCGGCGGCAACATGGACTTCATGAACATGCTGGAGCGCAAGCGGCTCCAGTCGAAGAAGATCTCCAAGACGCAGTCGGTCACCTCGCAGATCCCGCACGAGATGCGCAAGGCCGACGTGCACATCGGCCCGTCGGACCACGTGCCGTGGCTCGACGACCGCAAGTGGGCCTACGTCCGTCTGGAGGGCCGCTCGTTCGGCGACACCCCGCTCAACCTGGAGTACAAGCTCGAGGTCTGGGACTCGCCGAACTCGGCCGGCATCATCATCGACGCGGTGCGCGCCGCCAAGATCGCCCTGGACCGGGGCATCGGCGGCCCGATCCTCAGCGCGTCGTCCTACTTCATGAAGTCGCCGCCCGTGCAGTACTCCGACGACGAGGCGCGCGACTACGTCGAGAAGTACATCCGCGGCGAGGTCGAAAGATAGGCATCCGCCACGGCACAGCCGAGGAGGGCCCGGTCGCCGCACGCGGCTGAGGGCCTCCAGGGAGACGGCGGCTGACCCGCACAGGGTCGGCCGCCGTCACGGCGCCTGGTGGGCCGTCGCCGGGGCCGGGGCGTCAGCCGGTGGGGACCCGGGCCGCGGGGGGCAGCTCGGCCTCGGCGGCCGTGGGCCAGGCCATCGGGTCGGGGCCGAGCCCGACCAGGAGCGGCACCTGTTCGGCGCACCACGGCGAGATGGCCAGCTCGCCTGTCAGCACGCGCGCGGCGAACTCCTGCCACGGCATCCACTGGGTCTCTCCCACCTCCTCCGGGTTGAGCACCGCCGGGGTCTCGGCCGTGACGCGGTAGACGGGGCACAGCTCGTGCTCGACGATGCCGTTGCCCATGACCGCCCGGTAGGCGAACGTGGGCAGCATCAGGTCGGCGCGCTCCACGGCCAGGCCCAGCTCGTAGGAGAGCCTGCGGGTGACGGCGTGGTCGAGCGGCTCGCCCGGCAGCGGGTGGCCGCAGCAGCTGTTGGTCCACACGCCGGGCCAGGTCAGCTTGTGGTCGGCGCGCCTGGTCAGCAGCACGCGACCGTCGCGGTCGAAGACGTAGCTGGAGAAGGCCAGATGGAGCGGCGTCTCCCGGCCGTGCACCGACATCTTGGGCGCGGTGCCGACCGCGCGGCCCTCGCCGTCGACCAGCACCACCAGTTCATCAGTCGTCACGCTACGAAGCGTACGTGATCATGTCGGCGGGCAGAACCTGGTTCGCGCACCTGCTGCGCCAACTCTCGCGCCTGGGACGTCATGGGCGGGACTAGGCTGACTGCGTGTCGTTCGTCGCCGATCTCCGGATAGTCCTGCAGGGCCGGGACTTCCGCCGGCTTTTCGGCACGCGGCTGGTCTCGCAGTTCTCCGACGGGATCTTCCAGTTCGCGGTGACGGGATTCGCCTTCTTCAGCCCCGAGAAGCAGACCACCGCGCTGGCGGTGGCCGCCGGTATGGCCGTGCTGTTCCTCCCGTACAGCGTGCTGGGGCCCTTCGTGGGCGTCTTCATCGACCGCTGGTCGCGGCGGCAGATCCTGGTGATCGCGCCGATGGTGCGCGGCACGCTGCTCCTCGCCGCCGCGGCGCTCCTGGTCGCCGGCGTGCCCGAGCCGGTGTTCTACGCCGCGGCGCTCGGCGTGCTCGGGGTCAACCGGTTCTTCATGGCCGCGCTCGGCGCCTCCCTGCCGCACGTGGTGCCGCCCGAGCGGCTGATGGCGGCCAACGCCGTCACCCCCACCTCCGGCACCGCCCTGACGTTCGTGGGCGCCGGCTTGGGCTTCCTGCTGCGCGAGGTGTTCGGCGGCGGCGCGTACGGCACTGCGCTGCTGCTCGTCATCTCGGGCGTGGTGTTCGGGCTGAGCGCGCTGATCGCGCGCACGATGGAGCGCTCGCTGCTCGGCCCCTCCTACGACCCCGACCGGCCGCAGGCCCGCGAGGCGGTCCGCAACGTGGTCGCGGGCCTCGTGGACGGCGCGCGGCACCTGGTGGGCCACCGCAGGGCCGCCGCCACGATGGGCGCGATGGCCGCCCACCGGTTCCTGTACGGCATGGCGACCGCGCTCGGCATCATCCTGTACCGCTACTACTTCACCGACGGCGACGCCGAGGCGGCCCTGCGCGGCATCGGCGTGGTGGTCGCCACCTCCGGCGTGGGCTACACCCTCGCCATCGTGCTCACGCCGTGGGCCACCGAGCGGTTCACCCTGGAGCGGTGGGTGCCGATGGCCCTGGCCGCGGCGGGCCTGGTCTCGGGGGCGCTGATCCTGCCGTTCCAGGAGTGGGGGCTGCCGATGGCCGGCTTCGTGCTGGGCATCGCCGGGCAGAGCGTCAAGATCTGCGCCGACACGGCCGTGCAGCGCGACGTCGAAGACGCCTACCTAGGCCGGGCCTTCTCGATCTACGACATGCTCTTCAACGGTATGTACGTGCTCGCCGCGGCGCTGTCGGCGGTCATCCTGCCGCCCGACGGCAGGTCCTACCTCGCCGTGGCGATCATCGCGCTGGGCTACCCGGTGGCCGCGCTGGCCTACCGCCTGATCGTGCGGCCCCCGGTGCCCTCGCCCTGACCGGCCGTCAGGAGCCGATCAGGCCGTTGTCGCGGGCCCACTCCAGCAGCGCCTCGGTGGCCGCCTCGGTGCCGATGACGCCCTTGTCCAGGCGCAGCTCCAGCAGGAACTTGTAGGCCTGGCCCACCACCGGTCCCGGGCCGACGCCGAGGATCCGCTGGATGTCGTTGCCGTCGAGCTCCGGCCGGATCTTGGCCAGCTCCTCCTCGTCGGCCAGCCGGGCGATGCGCTCCTCCAGCTGGTCGTAGGTGCGCGACAGCGCCGCCGCCTTGCGCTTGTTGCGGGTCGTGCAGTCGGCCCGGGTGAGCTTGTGCAGGCGGGTGAGCAGGTGGCCGGCGTCGCGCACGTAGCGGCGCACGGCGCTGTCGGTCCACTCGCCCGTGCCGTAGCCGTGGAAGCGCAGGTGGAGCTCCACCAGCCGCGACACGTCGGCCACGACGTCCTTGGGGAAGCGCAACTCTGCCATGCGCTTCTTGGTCAGCTGGGCGCCGACCACCTCGTGGTGGTGGAAGGAGACCCGGCCGCCGGGCTCGTGGCGGCGTGTCTTGGGCTTGCCGATGTCGTGCAGGAGCGCCGCCCAGCGCAGGATGCGGTCGGCCCGGCCGTCCTCCTCCTGGGCGATCGCCTGGTCGAGCACGGTCAGGGTGTGCTCGTAGACGTCCTTGTGCCGGTGGTGCTCGTCGATCTCCAGGCGCAGCCGGGGCAGCTCGGGCAGGACGTGGTCGGCGAGCCCGGTGTCGACCAGCAGGCGCAGGCCCTCGCGGGGCCGGGCGCCGCAGATGAGCTTGTCCAGCTCGTCGCGGATCCGCTCGGCCGAGACGATCTCGATGCGCCCGGCCATGGAGGTCATCGCCTCCACGGCGGCGTCGTCCACGGCGAAGCCGAGCTGGGAGGCGAACCGCGCGGCGCGCAGCATGCGCAGCGGGTCGTCGCCGAAGGACCGCTCCGGGGGGCCCGGCGTGCGCATCCTCCTGGCCGCCAGGTCGGTCAGGCCACCGTACGGGTCGACGAACTCGTGGCCGGGCAGGCGCACGGCCATCGCGTTGACCGCGAAGTCGCGCCGCTCCAGGTCGGCCTCCAGCGTCTCGCCGTACATGACCTCGGGCTTGCGCGACTTGGGGTCGTAGGACTCGCTCCGGTACGTCGTGATCTCGATCAGCCAGCCGCCCTTGCGCACTCCGACGGTGCCGAAGTCGATGCCGATGGTCCACACCGAGTCGGCCCAGTCGCGTACGAGGGACAGCACGCGCTCGGGGTGGGCGTCGGTGGTGAGGTCGAGGTCGTTGCCGGTGCGGCCGAGGAGCATGTCGCGCACCGGGCCGCCCACGAGGGCCAGCTCGTGCCCCTGGTCGGCGAACAGGCGGCCGAGCTCGTCGGCGACGGGGGCGATCTTGCGGAACAGGTCGCTCATGGCCCGCTGCTGGTTGTCGGTCAGATTTGAGTCGGACAAGCTGGGTAGGTCCTTCGATTCCGGAACATATCCCCCGGGCCACATGAGGTCCGGGTTACCGTCGGTCAAGAGGACCGTCGGGGGCCAAGGAACGAAGGAGCGTGTTCATGAAGGACGCCCTCGCGATCCACCGCTGGCTCCTCGCACACCAGGTCCATCATGAGATCGTACGCCTTCCGCGTCCCATCACCACCGCGGACGAGCTGCCCGAGACGATCTCCGCCGCGCCCGAGAGGTGCGTCGCGGTCACGGTGTTCGAGGCCACGACGAGGCTCGGGCACGAGGTCGTCGCCGTCGTCTCCTCGGTCGCCGCGCCGCCGCGGCCCGGGGCGGTCGGCGGCCTGCTGGGGGCGCGTGAGGTGCGGCACGCCCCCGCCTTCCTGGTCAACTCCGCCACCGACTACGCCGCCGGCCTGGTGTGCCCGCTGCTGCTGCCGCGCCGGCTCCCGCTGCTCATCGACGACCGGCTCAGCTCCGACGGGGAGCCGATCTTCATGGCCAGCGGCGAACGACACACCGCGGTGCGCATGCGCGCCCTTGACCTGCAGTCCCTCCTGTCCGGCAAGACCGTGGACCTCAGGATTCCCATGCCCAGGGGACCACGTGAGGCGATCGCGTTGCGGCACTGAGCCCGTACCATTGCGGGCGTGCGCCGTACTCCAGCCCGGGCGGACGCGTGATCCGTAAGGCCACGCTGCTCGCCGTCGTCTCCGCCGCGTTGCTCGCGCCCCTGGGCGCGGTGACGCCGGGCGCTGCTGCCGCGAGGACGACGACCGCCTCGGCGCCCGCCCAGGCATCCGCCCAGGCCGCCCGCCAGGGGCTGGCCCTCATCGTGTCCTCCATCACACCCGACTGGGCCAAGGGCGCCGCCGACGAGATCAAGATCTCCGGCACCCTGCGCAACGACACCGGCACCGCCCTGACCGGCCTGCTCGTACGGCTGCGCTACTCGCCGCAGCCGCTCGCCGACCGGGCCGCCGTCGAGGCCTACCAGGCCGACCTGAGCGACCCGCAGACCCCGGTCAACGTCTCCGACAGGTCCGCCATGACGATCGCGTCGCTGGCGGCGGGCGCCTCGACCCCGTGGGAGATCACGCTGACCCCGGCGCAGCTCGCCGCTCCGGGCACGCCCCGCTTCGGCGTCTACCCGATCGCGATCGAGGTCCAGCAGCTGGGCTGGCGGCAGCTCGCCGTCCAGCGCACGTTCATCACGTACGCGCCCCCGCAGCCCAAGCCGGTGCGCAACAAGCTGGCCGTCGCCCTCCCACTGATCGACCAGCCGCACCGCGCCGACGACCCGAACTTCGCCGACGACAAGCTGGGCCCGGCGCTGACCGGCAAGGGCCGGCTCGCCGACCTCCTCCGCATCGCCAAGGCCGCGCCCGAGAGCGTCACCTGGTTCCTCGACCCCGCCCTGCTCGACGACGTGACCGCCATGTCCAAGCCGTACACGGTCAGCACCAAGGACGGCCCGGTCAAGAAGCCCGCCGACAGCGCGGCCGCGCAGTGGCTCACCGACCTGCGCGAGGCCCTGGCCGACTCCCCCGTCGTGGCCACCCCGTACGCCGACCCCGACGTGGCCGCGCTGGCTCACAAGGGGTTCGACACGCAGGTCGGCCGGGCGATCGAGCTGGGCGGTCAGAAGGCCACCCAGCTCCTCAGGCCCGAGGTGTCGACCTCGATCAACTGGCCGGCCTCCGGGCTGCTCGACGCCGACGCGCTCGACCTGCTGGCCGTCGGCAAGCCCGGCGTCGCCCAGGTGCGCAAGGTCCTGCTCAACTCCACCAACCTGCCGCCGCAGGGTCAGCAGCAGCCGGGAACGGAGACGACGCAGCAGGCGGCCCTCGCGCCCGGGGCCGTCACCCCCGACGCCGCGGCCACGCTGTACAGCGTCGCCGGGCCCGTCACGGCGCTCGTCGCCGACCCCGCGCTCAGCCGGCTCTTCGAGCCCGGCGGCGGCGCCGGCTCGGTGCTGCTGAGCCGCCAGCGCTTCATCGCCGAGACCGCGATGATCTCCGCCGAGCCCGGGCAGACGACCCCGCGCTCGCTGGTCGTCGCGCCCTCCCGCCGCTGGGACCCCAACCCCACACTGGTCTCCGCCCTGCTCAAGACCGCGAAGAGCCTGCCGTGGCTGACGCTCACCCCGCTCGACTCGGTCAAGCCGGCCAAGGCCAAGACGGTCCAGACCGGCCAGTCGGCACAGCCGGCGCGCGCCGGCCTCACCTACACCGATCAGGACCGCAAGGAAGAGCTCGGCGCCAAGTACCTCACGCCGATCAAGGACATCGCCCGCAAGGCCGACCTCACCTCGCTCATCACCACGGACAAGTCGCCGTCGGCGTTCGACGCGGCCGTGCTGCGGCTGACGTCCTCCGCCTGGCGCAACCAGACGCGGGCCGGGCGCGCGGCGGCCGAGCTGGTCGCCGACGCCGTGGACGACCGGATGGACATGATCACGATCACCGGCGCCGACCCCGACCGGCCGCGCACCCTCGCCGGGTCCGACGGCGTCGTGCCGATCAGCGTCAAGAACTCCCTGCCGGTCGAGGTGACGGTCGACGTCCGCGTCGTCTCCAACAACCACAAGCTGCTGAAGGTCGTCGACGTCCAGGAGCCCCGGCGGCTGGTGATCGGCGGCAACGGCCAGAGCGGCACCCTCCCGGTCGCGATGCAGGCGACGCCCGGCGTCAGCGGCGACTCCGCCGTGACCGTCCAGCTCCTCACCTCCGACGGGAAGCCGTACGGCAAGCCGGTGAAGCTCATCATCCGCACCACCGGCTACACCGGCATCGCCCTGGTGATCGTCGGCGCGGCGCTGACGGTCATGCTCGCCGCGGTCGTGACGCGGGTCCTCAGGCGCAGATCGCAGCGACGGCTCGAACGGGCCGCCAAGAGTCGGGAAAGTGAGACCGTATGAGCCGCATGCTCCGGGCCAGCGCCGTCATGGCCGCGGGGACCATGGTGTCGAGGGTCACGGGCTTCGTGCGCACCATGGTGCTGGCCATCGCGATCGGCACCGCCGGCATGGGCGACGCCTACAACGCGGCCTACTCCATCCCGTACAGCATCCTCGACCTGCTGCTGCTCGGCGTCCTGAGCAGCGTCGTCGTGCCGATGATCGTCCGGGCGCAGAAGCAGGACCCCGACGGCGGCCGCGCCTACGAGCAGCGCCTGCTGAGCCTGTCCGCGGTCGCGCTGGCCGTCGTCGCGGTGATCGCCGTGCTGGCCGCGCCGCTGCTCATCGACCTCTACACCACGGGCTGGAGCGGGCGTAAGTTCGACGTCGCGGTGACGCTGGCCCGCTTCATCCTGCCGCAGCTCGCCTTCTTCGGCGTCGGCGCGGTGGCGGGCGCCATCCTCAACACCCGCGACCGCTTCGCGGCCCCCATGTGGGCGCCCGTGCTCAACAACGTCGTGGTCATCTGCGTGCTGCTCGCCTACGTGGTCGTGGTGGGCGACGCGGGCGACGACATCGGCCGCGTCACCGACGGGCAGCTCGCCTTGCTGGGCCTCGGCACCACCGCGGGCATCGTGGCCCAGGCGGTCGTGCTGATCGTGGCCCTGCGGCGGGCCGGGTTCGAGTTCGTGCCCCGCTTCGACCTGCGCAACGCCCGGCTCGGCGAGATGGGCCGGGCGGGCGCGTGGACCATCGGCTACGTGGTGGTCACCCAGCTCGGCTTCATGCTGACCACCAACCTGGCCAGCTCCGCCGGCGACTCCGTCTCGGGTCACGGCATCAGCCCCTACACCTACGCCTTCCAGCTCTTCCAGCTCCCGTACGGCATCATCGGGGTCTCGGTGATCACGGCGATGCTGCCGCGCATGAGCCGCGCGGTGAGCGAGGGCCGGTTCGGCGACGTGCGCAGCGAGTTCGCCTCCAGCGTCCGGCTCATCGGCTCCATCATGGTCCCGGTGTCGCTGCTGCTCATGGTGCTCGGCCCGGCCATCACCGTGCCGATCTACGCGCACGGCTCCGTGCCGCTCCAGGACGCCGTCTACATCGGCAACGTCCTGCAGGTGTACGGCCTGGCCCTGGTGCCGTTCGCGATCTTCCAGCTCCTGCTGCGCGTCTTCTACAGCTTCGGCGACACCCGGACCCCGGTGTACGTGGGGGCGGCCACGACCGTGGTCAACGCGCTGCTCATGTGGATCATGTATCAGGTGCTCCCGTATGCCTACACGGTGATGGGACTGGCCTTCGCCTACGCCGTCGCGTACGCTCTCGGGGCGGTGGCCGCCTGGTGGCTGGCCTCCCGGCGGGTGCACGGGCTGGGCGGCTGGCAGATCGGCATGGCCATGACCCGGATGTACCTCGCCGCTCTGCCCACGGCCGTGCTGGCGCTGGCCGTGGTGTGGCTGGTCCAGCTCGCGTTCGGCGGGCTGAGCTTCCTCACCTCGGTGATCATCCTGGTGGTCGGCGGGGGCGTGGGCATGCTGCTGTACCTCGCCGTGGCCCACCGTATGCGCATCCCCGAGGTCAACTCGATCGTGGGGATGGTTGCCGGACGGTTGGGCCGGTAAGGAAGCCGGTAAGGAATCACGGGCGGAACCGGCGCGGCACTACCATGGTGCCCACACGCGCGAATGGAAGCAGGAGGGGCGTGGGCGGATCCACCCGGCATAGCGTGCCTACGTGGGACACGACCACGCAGGCCACCCGAGTCATGAGCACGCCCGATCAGCCGAGCGGAGTGAGTCAGTGAGCACGTCGGCGGTCGAACCCGGCACGCGTCTCGCCCAACGCTTCCGGCTCGAGGACCGGGTCACCGAGTCCGACGGCGCCACTCTGTGGAAGGCCATCGACGAGATCCTCGCCCGCCCCGTCGCCGTCCACACCTTCTCCGCCGACTTCCCCCGCGTCCACGAGGTCGTCACCGCCGCCCGGGCCGCCAGCCGGCTCACCGACCCGCGGCTGACGCAGGTGTTCGACGCGGCCGAGGAGGAGGACTACTCCTACGTCGTGAGCGAGTGGGTCACCGGCGAGACCCTGTCCGACCTGGTCGCGGCCGGCCCGCTGGACCCGGAGCGGGCGGCGGGGCTGGTGGCCGAGGCTGCCGAGGCCCTCGCGCACGCCCACGAGGCTGGCCTGTACCACCTGTGCCTGCGCCCGTCCCACCTGGTGTGGACGACCGGCAACACCGTCAAGGTGCTGGGCGTCGCCGTCGACGCGGCCCTGTCGGGGCTCACCACCGACCAGCCCGCCCTGGACGACGCCGAGGGCCTGGGCCGGCTGCTGTACGCGGGTCTGACCGGCCACTGGCCGGGCGACGAGGAGGAGGGCGGCCTGCCGCCCGCTCCCATGACCGACGGCCACGTCTGCACGCCACGCCAGGTCACCGCCGGAGTGCCGAGCTACCTCGACACCGTCACGGTCAAGGCGTGCCTGCCCGAGTCGCGCAAGGGCCACGGCGCCCTGAACAGCCCGGCGGCCGTGGCCGAGGCGCTGGCGGGCGTCGCGCGGCCGATGCCGATCCCCATCGACTACAACGCCGCCCCGCCCTCGGTGACGATCACCTCGCCGTCGGAGGGCCTCGACACCGACGTGCGGCCCCCGCGGCCCCAGCCGCCGATCCAGCACCTGACCGTCCCACAGCGCGGGAGCTCCCAGCGCGGCGGGATGGTCAACCGCGTGCTCATGACGGTCGTGGTGCTGCTCGTCATCGCCGCGGTCGGCGTCGGCGCATGGACGATCGGCCGCAGCCTGGGCAGCGGCAAGGGCGGCTCGGAGGCGCAGGGCACGCCCTCGGCGACCTCGGCGTCCGTCACCGCGGCCCCGCAGGCGGTCAAGCCGAAGAGGGCGATCGCGTTCGACCCCCTGGGCGACAAGGAGGAGAACACCGGCGCCGAGCTGGCGATCGACGGCAAGCCCAGCACGTTCTGGAAGACCGACAACTACAACACCGCCGAGCTGGGCAACCTCAAGGAGGGCGTCGGCCTGCTGCTCGACATGGGCAAGCCGGTGCAGATCAGCGACGTGGTGGCCACGCTGTCCGGCGCGAGCGGGGCGAGCGTGGAGCTCAAGGTGGGCGACGCGCCCGATCTCTCGGCGCTGAAGACCGTCACCAAGCAGAAGGGCGCCTCGGGGAAGGTCACGCTGAAGCCCGATCAAGCGGCCACCGGGCAGTACGTTCTGATCTGGTTTACGCGGCTTCCGGCAGATGCGGGCGGCTTTCATGGCACCATCTATGAGGTAATGGTCCACTCCTCCGGATCGGCATAAACCAGGAATCCCTCTTGTGAACTCCCCACCCGAGACACCCTCATCAGCGGAGCGGCCGGCGATCAGTGACGCCGCGCTGCTGACCGCGCACATCGACGGGGATCCACACGCGTTCAGCGAGATCGTCAAGAGGCACCGAGACCGCATGTGGGCAGTCGCCCTGCGTACGCTCGGCGACCCCGACGAAGCGGCCGACGCCGTGCAGGACGCGTTCGTGTCCGCCTATCGCAAGGCGGGCTCGTTCCGCGGCGAGGCGGCCGTCACCACCTGGCTCCACCGCATCGTCGTCAACGCCTGCCTCGACCGGATGCGCCGCAAGTCCATCCGGCCGGTCGCGGACGACGAGCTCATCGAGGCCGCCGAGCGCGAGACGCCCCTGCCCGACCACACGGTCGAGCGGGAGGTCTCGATGGAGGTCTCTGCCGCGCTGAAACGGCTCCCGGCCGACCAGCGGGCGGCTCTCGTGCTCGTCGACATGATGGGTTATTCGGTCGAAGACGCAGCTCAGGTGCTCGGCGTGCCCAGCGGCACCGTCAAGAGCCGATGCGCCCGAGGCCGGGCGAAGCTTGCCCCGATTCTTTCGCATCTGCGGAACCGTTCGGACCTCGGTCGCGTCTCATCCGGGAAGGGAGCAGAACTTCGTGACGGGTGATACGCACTACGATCTGGAGATCCTCGCCGAGTTGGCAGAGGGCCTCCTGGACGCCGGCACGGCCCGCCAGGTCCGCGACCATCTCGCGGTATGCGACCCCTGTGGGGAGCTCCTGGCAGACCTGGCAGCGGTTCGCGAGGTGCTCGCGGCTACCCCTACACCGGCCATGCCGATGGGAGTCGCACTGCGCATCGACAAGGCGCTCGCCGCCGAGGCCGAGCAGCGGCGCGGGGGCGTGGACCTCGCCGAGGCGCCGGACTGGGACAAGCTCATGCGGGACGCTCCATGGGAGCAGCCCGCCGAGGTGAGCGAGCCAGTCCGCCTCAGGCCCGCAGCGCGCCTGGCGCCGGAGCCGGTCCACACAATCCCCTCCTACGAGGAGCCGGCCCACGCGGCGCAGGCCGAGGAGACCGTACGGCTCGGAGTGGTCGCCGACGACGGGACCATCGTCCCGGCGCGGCGGGTGGCCCGACGCCGGCGGTGGGCCATGCCGGCGGTCGCGGCCGCTGCCGCGGCGGCCGTCGTGGGCGGTGTCGTCGTCTCCGGCAACCTGCTCGTGGCCAGTGGCGGCGGTTCGGGCTCCAGCCGGCAGGTGGCGGCCCAGCCGGCCCCCGCCCCGACCAAGGAGGTGGCGAAGGCCAGGCCGTACGCGCTGACCGACAGCGGCCACAACTACAGCGACGGCGAGCTGCGGCAGCGCCTGGGGGGCTTCCTGGCCCCCGCTCCGATCGTGGCCGGCGTCACGGCCGACACCAACAAGGTGGCGACGTGCGTCAATCAGGTCGCCGGCCGTACCAAGCTGAAGATCTTCGCGGTCGATCAGGGTCAGTACAACGGCCAGGAGGCCGTGATCGTGGTGTCCCGGCGGGACGAGACGGCCAAGCGCATCCGCGTCGACGTCGTCGATCCGTTCCACTGCAAGAACCTGCGCAAGCCGAAGATCGGCCGCTGGTGACCTGTCGATCGTGAGCACACGTCAGAGCCCGCTTCGGCGGGCTCTTTCGTTTGATCCGGGCGTCGCGAGTAGGGGTGGGAATCTCCGCGGCCTAGGATCTGTTGACGCCACTGGCAAAAACAGACGAGGAAGGCGTGGGAGCGTTGAGCGACGTTCGTAACGTGATCATCATCGGGTCCGGGCCCGCTGGCTACACCGCGGCCGTCTACTCCGCGCGCGCCGAGCTCAACCCGCTGGTCTTCGAGGGCTCCGTCACCGCCGGTGGCGCCCTGATGAACACCACCGACGTGGAGAACTTCCCGGGGTTCCCCGACGGCATCATGGGCCCCGACCTGATGGACAACCTGCGCAAGCAGGCCGAGCGGTTCGGCGCCGAGCTGATGGCCGACGACGTGGTCGAGGTCGACCTCGAAGCCAACCCCAAGGTCATCAAGACCTACACCGACACCTACTACGCGAAGTCGGTCATCCTGGCGATGGGTTCGCGCTACCGCGAGCTGGGCCTGGAGAACGAGAAGCGGCTGTCCGGCCGAGGCGTCTCCTGGTGTGCCACCTGTGACGGCTTCTTCTTCCGCAACAAGGACATCGTGGTGGTCGGCGGTGGTGACACCGCGATGGAGGAGGCCACGTTCCTGACCCGGTTCGGACGCATGGTGACGGTCGTCCACCGCCGCGACCAGCTCCGCGCCAGCAAGATCATGCAGGAGCGGGCGCTCGCCAACGACAAGATCCGCTTCGTCTGGGACAGCGAGGTCGTGGACGTCCTCGGCGAGTCCAGGGTCGAGGCCGTCAAGCTGCGCAACGTGAAGACCGGTGAGGAGTGCGAGCTCGCCACCGACGCCCTCTTCCTCGCGATCGGCCACGACCCGCGCACCGAGCTGGTCAAGGGCCAGATCGACCTCGACGACGAGGGCTACGTCAAGGTCGCCTCCCCCAGCACCCAGACGAACATCGACGGCGTGTTCGCCGCCGGCGACGTCGTCGACCACACCTACCGTCAGGCCATCACCGCGGCCGGCACCGGCTGCTCGGCGTCGCTCGACTCCGAGCGCTGGCTCGCCGCACACGAAAGTTAAGGAGCGCACACCGTGAAGGCAGTAACCGACGCCACGTTCGAGGCCGACGTCCTGAAGAGCGACAAGCCCGTTCTGGTCGACTTCTGGGCCGAGTGGTGCGGCCCGTGCCGTCAGGTCGCGCCCATCCTCGAAGAGATCGCCAAGGAGCACGGCGACAAGCTGGAGATCGTCAAGCTCAACATCGACGAGAACCCCAACGTGCCGCGCGACTACGGCGTGCTGCAGATCCCGACCATGAACGTCTTCAAGAACGGCGAGGTGGTCAAGCAGATCATCGGCGCCAAGCCGAAGGCCATGCTGCTGCGCGAGCTCGACGGCATCATCTGAGGCTCCGCGATCACGCTGCACCGATGACGAAGGCCCTCCGCTCACGCGGGGGGCCTTCCGGTTGTACGGGGCCAGAAGTGGCTCAGACGGGGCGAAGGGCCCGTTCCGGGCTCATGGAGCCGAGGAGCCGCTCCAGCGCCACCTCGACGTCCTCGCGCCACGACACGGCCGTCTTCAGCTCCAGCCGTAGCCGGGGGAACCGCAGATGCGGCCGTACCGTCTTGAACCCGACCGAGAGCAGGTAGTCGGCCGGCACCACGCAGCTCGGCTCCTCCCACTTCAGGTCGCCGAACGCCTCGATGGCCTTGACGCCCCGCCGGGTCAGGTCCTTGGCCATGCCCTGGATCAGCATCCGCCCCAGGCCGCCGCCCGAGAACTCGGGGATGATGTGCGCCGTCATCAGCAGCACCGCGTCCGCGCTGACCGGCGAGGTGGGGAAGGCGAGGGAGCGCGGGGTGTAGAGCGGCGGGCTGTACAGGACGAACCCGGCGGGCACCCCGTCGACATAAACGATCTTCCCGCAACTGCCCCACTCCAGCAGGGTGGCGGAGATCCACGCCTCTTTCTCCAGCGCGGGGTCTCCCGAGTCGACCGCGCGCTCGCCGCCGAGCGGGTCGAGCTCCCAGAACACGCACCGCCTGCAACGGCGCGGCAGATCGTCAAGATTGTCCAGGGTGATGTTGACCAGCCGGCGCGACAACTACGGCCCCAATCGTTGACCCGGAAAAGCCCGCGAAAACCGCGTCCCCAGCTGGCATCGTAGCTCAGTGGGACGCCGTCAGCGGGTACCACGGCGTCCAGCCCGGTCACGGGCGACATGCCCGACTGGCGTAATCTGTTGTTCCAGGTCTATCTGACACCGAGGAGGTGGACCGTGACAGAAGAGCTCAATCACGGTCAGACACCCGCGATCCATGGATCGCGCATCGACGCCTACGTCGACCGGTACGCCGCGCGAGCTACCGGGATGGTCGCCTCCGAGATCCGAGCTCTCTTCGCCGTCGCGTCGAGACCAGAGGTGGTCTCGCTCGCCGGCGGCATGCCGTACGTCACGGCCCTCCCCCTCGACATGGTCGGCGAGCTCGTCTCCGACCTGGTCACCAGGCGTGGCCCGGTGGCTCTGCAGTACGGCTCCGGCCAGGGCGATCCGCACCTGCGCGAGCAGATCTGCGAGGTCATGCGGCTGGAGGGGATTCAGGCCGGGGCGGACGACGTCGTCGTCACCGTGGGGTCGCAGCAGGCGCTCGACCTGATCACCCGCATCTTCATCGACCCCGGCGACGTGGTGCTGGCCGAGGGCCCGTCCTACGTGGGCGCCCTCGGCACCTTCGCCGCGTACGAGGCCAAGGTGGTGCACGTCGCCATGGACGACCAGGGCATCGTGCCCGAGTCGCTGGCGCAGACCATCTACGCCCTGGAGACCGCCGGGGCGCCGATCAAGTTCCTCTACACGATCCCGACGTTCCACAACCCCGGCGGCGTCACGCTCAACGTGGCCCGCCGCCAGCAGGTGCTCGACATCTGCCAGCGGGCCGGCGTGCTCATCGTCGAGGACAACCCGTACGGGCTGCTCGGCTTCGACGGCGAGCCGATGCGCGCCCTGCGCGCGGACAACGCCGACGGGGTGGTCTACCTCGGGTCGTTCTCCAAGACGCTCGCGCCCGGGTTCCGCGTCGGCTGGGCGCTCGCCCCGCACGCCATCCGCGACAAGCTCATCCTGGCCATGGAGTCGGCCGTCCTGTCGCACTCGTCGTTCACGCAGCTCGCCGTCGGCCAGTACCTGGCCACGCAGCCATGGCGGGAGCAGATCAAGTCGTTCAGGGAGCTGTACCGGGAGCGCCGTGACGCGCTGCTAGAGGCCCTGGGGGCGCTCATGCCACCCGAGGTCACCTGGACGCGGCCGGGAGGCGGGTTCTTCGTCTGGGCGTCGCTGCCCGAGGGGCTCGACTCCAAGGCCATCCTGCCGCGCGCGGTGGCGGAGCGGGTGGCCTTCGTGCCCGGCACGGGATTCTTCTCGGACGGGAGCGGGGCGCGCAACATGCGCCTGTCGTACTGCTACCCGGAGCCGGACCGTATCCGGGAGGGCGTGCGACGGCTCTCCGGGGTGATCGAGCAGGAGATCCAGCTGCGCGACACGTTCGGCACGGGGTCCACGCGCGGGCACGCGGGCGTCGACACACCGGGGCCCGACCTGGCCTGAGGCTCCCCCTCACGCCTGCTCTTCGTTCCACTGCACTCGTACCCGTACGGGCCGGTGTCCCCGCGCGGACGCCGGCCCGGACGGTCCCGTCTCGGTGCGGGCTCGCTGTATGGCGTGTGCTGTGCGATCGCACGGCAGTGACCGCACCGCATGCATTCCCCGCGGCCTTCGCCTGTCAGCACCGCACCGTGGCCGGACCGGGCAGCCCACGAACGACAGGATGACGCCACGCGGTCGGCCGGTGCCGCCCGCCGTGCACCAGGGCTGCCCGCCGCCGGTACGGTTGGACAGCGTGCCATCAGCGGAGGAGATGTGATGAGCGATCTGGGCCACGTGCTCGTGCTGGCCGGGGGCCTCTCGTACGAGCGTGAGGTGTCCCTGCGCTCGGGCCGCCGCGTGAGCGAGGTGCTGCGCGCGGCGGGCATCGACGTGGAGACCCGCGACACCGACGCGTCGCTCGTGCCCGCCATTCTCGCCGATCCGCCGGACGCCGTCTTCGTCACGCTGCACGGAGGCGCCGGCGAGGACGGCGCGATCCGTTCGGTGCTGGAGCTGCTCGGCGTCCCGTACGTCGGCGCGGATCCCGACGCGTGCCGGGTGGCCTTCGACAAGCCCACCGCCAAGGGGGTCGTCCGCTCGGTCGGACTGCGGACGCCGCAGTCCGTCACGCTGCCGAAGGAGACGTTCCACGACCTGGGCGCCACGGCCGTGCTCGGGCGCATCGTGGAGCGGCTCGGCCTCCCCCTCTTCGTCAAGCCCGCCCGGGGCGGCTCCGCGCTGGGCGCCTCGTTCGTGCGCACCGCCGAGGAGCTGCCCGCCGCGATGGTGGGCTGCTTCGCCTACGGCGACACCGCGCTGATCGAGCGGTACGTGGAAGGAGTGGAGGTGGCGGTCTCGGTGGTCGACCTGGGACACGGTCCCGTGGCGCTGCCGCCGGTCGAGATCGTCCCGGACGCCGGGGTCTACGACTACGCGGCCCGCTACACGGCAGGGCACACCGAGTTCTTCGCCCCGGCCCGCCTCACACCCGACGCCGCGGCCGCCTGCGCCGAGGCGGCCGTGAAGGCTCACACCGCGCTGGGACTGCGCGACATCTCCCGGACCGATCTCATCGTGGACGCCTCGGGACAGCCGCACTTCCTGGAGGTCAACGTCGCGCCCGGCATGACCGAGACGAGCCTCCTGCCGATGGCGGCAGAGGCGGCGGGTCAGGACCTGGGCGACCTCTGCCTCATCCTGCTCCGCCGCGCGGCCGGCCGCGCCCAGGGCTGACCGCCGCCGAGCGGCCTTCCGCGAGGAGGGCGGCTCGGCCCGCATCAGTAGCCTTGGGATGTGCTGATCGATTCCATCTATCCCAAGAGCTTCGCCAGCGACAACCACGCCGGCGTGCATCCGGCCGTCCTCGACGCCATGACGGCCGCCAACGACGGCGACGCCCCCGCGTACGGAGGCGACCGATGGACCGAGGGTCTCGAGCGTCAGGTCAAGGAAGTGTTCGGCGGCGAGGCGGAGGGGTTCGCCGTGTTCAACGGCGCCGGGGCCAACATGGTCGGGCTGGCCCTCATGCTGGGCCGCTACGACGCCGTCATCTGCCCGGAGACCGCGCACATCGCCACGCACGAGACCGGTGCGGCGGAGCGGCTGCTGGGGGTCAAGCTCATCACCGTCCCGACGGAGGACGGCAAGCTGCGCCCGCACCACATCACCAGCCGTCTGGGTGTTCTGGGCCTCCCGCACGAGCCGCAGCCGCGCGTCGTCTCCATCTCCCAGGTGACCGAGCTCGGCACCTGCTACTCCCCCGACGAGCTCGCCGCGCTCGCCCGCGTCGCGCACGACTCGGGGATGCGCCTGCACGTGGACGGCGCCCGGCTGGCGAACGCCGCCGCGTACCTGGAGTGCGACCTTCGGACCATCACGACGAACGCCGGCGTGGACGTCTTCAGCTTCGGCGGCACCAAGAACGGCGCGCTGGCGGCCGAGGCGGTGGTCGTCCTGGACCCGTCCCTGGCGCACGCCGTGCCGTTCCTGCGGCGGCAGTCGCTCCAGCTCGCCTCCAAGATGCGGTACGTCTCGGCGCAGCTCTCGGCTCTGCTGACGGACGAGCTGTGGCGCCGCAACGCCGCCCACGCGAACGCCATGGCCGCCCGCCTGGCTGCCGGGATCGAAGGACTGCCGGGGGTTTCACTGGCCTACCCGCCTCAGAGCAACGCCGTCTTCGCCGCCCTGCCGAAGAACGCGGCCGCCGCGTTGCTGGGGCGCTACCTCTTCCACCATTGGGACGAGGACGCGGGTGTGGTCCGCTGGATGACCGCCTTCGACACCACGCCGGAACACGTGGACGATTTCCTGGACGACATCCGCAAGGCGGTCGGCGCCTGAGGGTGCTCGACGGGCGCCCTCCCGCGCTTGTGTCTCACTCCCATGTTTCACGTGAAACGGCGCCGCTGGACTGGCGTCGCTGGAGTGGCGTGCTGATCGGTGCTTATGGCTCGCCTCTGCTCGGCGGGCACTGTTTCACGTGAAACAGCCGCTCGCCTGCGGCCTTGTTTCACGTGGAACGGGTGGCCGGACGACATGGTTTCACGTGAAACACGACCAACGCCGAGCCACCGGGAACAGGTTCACGCCGCCCGGCACGGGGAGCTTCGCCGACACCGCCGAAAGCCAGACCGCGATTGGGGGGCGGCGAAGATGAAGGTCGCACGGTCTGGGGCGTAGCCGCAGGCCGCACGGTCGGGGATGCGTGGAGGGAGGCAGCGTAGGGGGGAGCGCGCGCTGCGGGCGCAGCGCTGGGGCGGAAGCGCGCCTTGGGCGGAAGCGCGCGTTGGGGCGGAAGCGCGCGTTGGGGCGGAAGCGCGCGTTGGGGCGGAAGCGCGCGTTGGGGCGTCCGCTGGGCGTCCACCCGAAGCGTAGGCAGGGCGCACACTGGGCCCCCCGATGAGGGCGCACATGGAGAGCGCGAGCGGAGCGCACACTGGAGGGAGCGTGCAGTGGTGGGCGCCGGCTGGGCGGAGCGTGCACTGGGCGGGCGCCCGCTGGGCGCGGGCGCTGAGGACGCGTAGGGGGCGCTCAGTCGGAGGGGGCGTAAGCCCGGCGGGGAGTCGCGCAGCCGGGACGGCAGCGTCGGGAGAGTCGCGGTCATGGGCCTCCGGTCATGGGCCCCGGTCATGGGGCCTCCGGTCATGGCCTGACAGGCGATGAGCCTCCGGTGACCAGCGATCAGCGACCCAGGACCGGCGACCGGCGTCGGCGTCAGTGACTGGCGGCTGGCGCCTGGCGACTAGGCAACCGGCAACCGGCAACCGGCAACCGGCGACTGGCGGCTGGGCGGCTGGCGGCTGGGCGGCTGGCGCCTGGGCGGCCGGCCAGGAGAGCAACTTACGACAAGCTTGAGCGGCGGGCAACGAGACCGAGCGGCGACGGCGACGGCGGGGCACCAGGAGCCGGCAAGGCGCGACCTGAGCGACGAGATGGTGTGGCTTCAGGCAGGCGACGGCGTAAGCCCGCGGTAGTGATAGGCGAAACAGCGGGCGCCAGGCCGCTGGAGTGACAGGCGGTACAGCCGGCGCCAGGCCGCTGGAGTGACAGGCGGGACAGCCGGCGCCAGGCCGCTGGAGTGATGGCGGCGCTAGACCGCTGGGGTGACAGGTGGTACAGGCGACGCGAGACCGCTGGGGTGACTGGGTAGTACGCGCGACGGCGTCCAGCCGCTGTGGTTTCACGTGAAACAGGGCGGCGCTCAGGGCGGCGTTGTTTCACGTGAAACAGAGGTCAGGCGTCGGCTTCCCGCATGGCGCGGGCGGCCTCAGGAGCCATGGTGCCGATGATGCGCTCCAGGTCGTCGATCGTGGCGAACTCCACCACGATCCGCCCCTTGCGCCGGCCCAGGTCCACCTTGACCTTCGTCTCGAAGTGGTCCGAGAGGCGGTCGGCGAGGTGGGTGAGGCCGGGGGCGGTGGGCCGGTTGGTGGGGCGGCGCTCGCGAGTGGGCTTGGGGGCCGCCGTCGCACCGCCGAGCGCGACGATCTCCTCGACCGCCCGTACCGACAGCAGCTCGGCGACGATCCGGTCCGCCAGCCGGATCTGCTCCGCGGCACTGTCGAGACCCAGCAGGGCGCGGGCGTGACCGGCGCTGATGGTGCCGGCCGCCACCCGGAGCTGCACCTCGGGCGGGAGGTTGAGCAGGCGCAGGGTGTTCGTGATGTGGGAGCGGGAGCGGCCGACCTTCTGGGCGAGCTGCTCGTGCGTCGCCCTGAAGTCGTCCAGGAGCTGCTGGTAGGCGGCGGCCTCTTCGAGGGGGTTGAGCTGCTCGCGCTGGAGGTTCTCGATGAGGGCGTCGCGGAGGAGGTCGTCGTCCTGGGTGTTGCGCACGATCGCCGGCACCGGGTCGAGCCCCGCCAGCCTGGAGGCACGCCAACGCCGCTCTCCCATGATCAGCTCGTACTCGCCACCGCCGACCGAGCGGACGACGATCGGCTGCAGCAGGCCCACCTCGCGGATGGAGGCCGCCAGCTCTTCCAGCCGCTCCTCGTCGAAGATGTCACGTGGCTGCCGGGGGTTCGGCACGATGGCTTTGAGGGGAATCTCCCTGAAATACGCCCCGGCGATCGGCAGAGGGCCGCTCTCGGTGGTCGTGCCGTTGGCGGGGGCCGACTCCGTCCCCGTACCGTCACCGATGGGACCGGTCGGGATGAGCGCCCCGAGTCCCTTGCCCAGTCCCCGCCGCTGCTGACTCACTGCGTCTCCTCCACCCGGCCGAATCCGGTCACTCCAGGAGAGGTTACCGGTGCCGACGCGGCCCGGTGTGTCCTCGCCACACGCCGTTGTTCCTGATTTACACCTGGCAAGCCGGACCCCGGGCATGACAAGGCGGACACGTGGCGAGCCCATACCGGCGTCACCTGCCGAGCCTCAGCGGTGGAGGTCACCTGCCCAGCGCCCCGGCCGACTCCGCCACAACCGCCCTCCCGGGTGCACATGGCGAGTCCCGCTCGCTGCGCGCGGGCATGCCACAGGCGCCGCCGCCGGCGTTGCTCGGGTTCCGGTGGGAAGTTCTTCTCCGTAGCGGGCGCCGGGGACTTTCCGCCGGTTCGGTCGAGGTGCTACACCACGACCTGGTGGGCGATCTCTCTGGCCGCGTCCATGTACGCCATGGCGCCGCTCGATCCCGGGTCGTACGTCATGACCGACTGCCCGTAGCTGGGCGCCTCCGACAGGCGGACGCTGCGCGGGATCACGGTGTTGAGGACCGTCTCGCCGAAGTGCGCCCGGACCTCCTCCGCCACCTGCGACGCCAGGCGCGTGCGCCCGTCGTACATGGTGAGGACGATCGTCGACAGCCGCAGCGTCGGGTTGAGATGCGCCTTGATCAGGTCGACGTTGCGCAGGAGCTGGCCGAGGCCCTCCAGTGCGTAGTACTCGCACTGGATGGGAATCATGACCTCGTCCGCGGCCACCAGCGCGTTGACCGTCAGCAGGCCGAGCGACGGCGGGCAGTCGATGATGATGTAGTCCAGCTCGGCGGTGTACGCGCTGAACGCACGGCGCAGGCGCGCCTCGCGGGCCACCAGCGAGACCAGCTCGATCTCCGCGCCGGCCAGGTCGATCGTGGCAGGCGCACAGTACAGGCCCGGCATGTCGGGTACCTGCTTCACGATGTCGGCCATCGGGAGGTCGTCCACCAGGACCTGGTACACGTCGGGGACGTCACCGCGGTGCTCGGTGGCCAGCGCCGTTGAGGCGTTGCCCTGAGGGTCAAGATCAACGACCAGGACACGCTGGCCGTTCATGGAGAGCGCCGCCGCGATGTTGACGGACGTCGTGGTCTTGCCGACGCCGCCCTTCTGGTTGGCAACCGCGATCACTCTGCACTTCGACGGACGGGGCCACGTACTCTCACTGCCGCCGGGAGCGTCCTCGGCCTGGCTGGCCGTCTGAGTCGCAGATGTTTCACGTGAAACCACGGAGCTGAGCGCCTCTCGTACCAAAGGGGAATCGCCGGGGTTCAGTGGGGTCTGGGTCACGATGGCCATCCTTTCAACCCGTGGTGGGCCGGTGTCGGGAATTCGCTGCGGCGACACGCCCAATTCGGGCCAGCCCACGCCCGTGGGACTTTCGGCCAGAGGACCGTCGGGCCAGCCAAGACCGCTTGACGCGACTGGCACCACCGTCACCTCCTTCGTCGCCGCCTGGCAACCTCCGGCGAGCGACCTGCTACCACCCGGACCAGTGTCGCAGGCGGCTCGACCTTACCGCGCCCGACTGTGACAAGCTCAGCCGTCCTCGCTCCAACGGCCCGGAGCTGTGGCTCGGCCTCGGCGAGCTCCTCGGCCGCGCGCTCCCCCTTCATGGCGATCAGCTCGCCGCCTTCGCGCAGGAGCGGCATGGCCCACTTCAGCAGCCGGTCCAGCGGCGCGACCGCGCGAGCGCTCGCCACGTCGAACACCCGTTTGCCCGCCAGCTCCTCCGCCCGGCCGCGCACCACCTCGACGTTGCTCAGCTTCAGCGCCTCGACGCACTCTTCCAGGAAGACGGTGCGGCGCAGCAACGGCTCCAGGAGGGAGACCTGAACGTCCTGCCGGACGATCGCCAGCACCAGTCCGGGCAGCCCGGCGCCGGAGCCGATGTCGACCAGGCTGGCGTTCTCGGGCACGGCCTCGGCGACGACGGCGCAGTTGAGCAGGTGACGGTCCCAGATGCGCGGCACCTCGCGCGGGCCCAGCAGGCCGCGCACGACGCCCGGCCCGGCCAGGAGCTCGGCGAACGTGTTCGCCCGGTCCCATGCCTCGCCGGTGAAGACGTCCCGTGCGATGCCGGGCGGAGCGGGTAGCTCATCGCTCACTGGTAGGTGGCCCTTTCTCGGGGTGGTGACGGATGACCTCTGCGGCGGTCCGCGGGCGGTGTCGAGTCAAGGCTAGCCACCTTCTTGAGTGCGGCTCGTACGAGACGTCACCGGGAGACGACCGAACCACCCCGCCGGGCGTCCCGCGCTTCCGTACGGGGTCGCGTACCTCCCAAGACGGGCGAAAAGAGGGGGAGATGCGAACGGCCGCCAGCCCTCGCGTGTCGGGGCTGGCGGCCGGACTGGTGCACGGGGCCGGGGGTCAGGCGGGGAAGACCACCACGTACCGCTGAGGCTCCTCGCCCTCGGACTCGCTGCGGAGCCCGGCGGCGGCCACAGCGTCGTGGACGATTTTGCGCTCGAACGGGGTCATGGGGCTCAGCGACTTGGGCTCGCCCTTCTCCCGGACCTGGTGGGCGACCTCGCTGCCCAGCTTGGTCAGCTCGGCGCGGCGGCGCTCGCGGTAGCCGGCGACGTCGAGCATGAGGCGCGACCGCTCCCCGGTCTGCCGGTGCACGGCCAGGCGGGTGAGCTCCTGGAGCGCCTCCAGCACCTCCCCCTCAGGTCCGACGAGTTCGTTGCCCTTGAGCCCGACGACGGAGACGAGGGCACGGTCGCCCTCGACGTCCATGTCGATGTCGCCGTCGATGTCGGCGATGTCGAGAAGGCCCTCGATGTAGTCGGCCGCGATCTCGCCCTCCTGCTCAAGCGCGTTGAGATCAGGAGCCTTCTCCTGCTCGGCCTCGGTCATGACCGCCCTCTCCTTCGTGTTCACGACTTCTTGCTGCCGGTTCGCTTGCTGCGGGGCTGGCGGGTGGGCTGCTGTCTGACGATCTTAGGCTCGGGCGGAGCGGGGGGCGCCTGCTCTTCGGGAGTGGTGCCACGGATCTTGGAGATGAGCCCCTGCTTGGGCTGGACGGGGATGACGTTGCCCTTGGCGTCGTACTGCGGCATGGGGTGCCGGCTGTAGAACCAGTGCTGCTGGCCGAGCGTCCACAGGTTGGTGGTGACCCAGTAGAGGATCAGGCCGAGCGGGAAGTTCAGGCTGAAGAAGGCGAACAGCGGCGAGATGTACATGAGGATCTTCTGCTGCTGCGCCATGGGGTTGTCCGGCATCTGGGCCATGGAGCGGCCGACGCTCTGCCGGACGGTGAGGAACGTGGTCAGCGAGCTGATCGCCACGAAGATCCCCAGCACGATCTTGGTCTGGATGACCGTCGCGTCGAAGCCCTGGATCTGCGCCTCGGACATGAAGAAGCTGGCGGGCAGCGGCGCGCCGAAGATGTGCGCGGACCGGGCGCTGTCGACGAGCTCCTGCGTCATGCCGTAGACGGGCCGGCCGTCGGCCATCGCCCGCAGCACGGTGAACATGGAGATGAAGATCGGGAACTGCGCGACGACAGGCAGGCAGCCGCCGAGAGGGTTGGCGCCCTGCCCTTGGTACAGCGCCATGACCTCCTGGTTCATGCGCTGCTTGTCGTTCTTGTACCGCTTACGAAGCTCCGCGACCTTGGGAGCCAGCTCCTGCATCTTCCGCGACGAGCGCATCTGCTTGAGGAACAGGGGGAAGATCAGGATCCTCATGCACACGGTCAGCGTGATGATGGTCAGCGCCCAGGTCAGCCCGCCGTCCGGGTTGAGGACTGTGCTGTATCCCGTATGGATCCAGATGATGACGTGGGCTACGGCTTCATAGAGCCAGCTCAGCCAGGACAGCTCCACCGAGCTATCTCCCTTGCATTTCGTGGGACCGAACCGGGCGTGGGGGCACCGGGTCTATACCTCCGGGATGAAATGGATGGCACCGCCCGATGCGCCGGACAGTCAGCCAGGTGCCGCGCAATGCACCGTGTACGGCGATCGCCTCGAGTCCGTATGCGCTGCACGAAGGATGGAAACGGCAGTGCGGACCGAGCATCGGGCCGATGAAGGCCCGGTAGAACCGGATGGGGAGGATCAGTGCCCGAGCGGCGAGGCTCGGCATCCCCTGCGGCTGCTCCGTCATCTTTGTCCATCCATCGAGGACTCACGCCGCCTCAGGAGTCGATCCAGTGCGAGGTCAAGCTCGGCGGCTAGGTGCTCGGATCGCGCTGACGCGGCCGGTGGATTGGCGCGTACCACAAGCAGGCTACCTCTCGGCAGCCGTGCGAGACGGTCCCGCATCAGGTGTCGAAGCCGACGCTTGACCTTGTTGCGGATGACGGCGCCACCGACGGCTCGGCTCACCACGAAACCCACCCGAGGTGTCTCATCCCCTGAAACAACGAGATGCACCACCAAAGTGGGGCGACCGGCGCGTCTGCCGCGCTTGATCGCCTCCTGGAACTCCTCCCCGCGCCGCATGCGGGATTCTCGGGACAGCACGTGAAAGGACCGTATACGCCTATTGCCCGCCGGCGGACATCACCGGCGGGCGGACTATCAGGCGCGGGGCGATCAGGCCGACAGCTTCTCGCGGCCCTTGCGACGACGGGCGGCGAGGATGGCGCGGCCGGCCCGGGTGCGCATCCGCAGCCGGAAGCCGTGGGTCTTCGCGCGACGACGGTTGTTCGGCTGGAAAGTACGCTTGCTCACGGGTGGGCTCCAGGCTTGATGGTGCGCCCAGGGGCGCTTGAAACACATGGCTGGCCTGCCGTGGGAGCGAGGGCACGCGAAATAGCCGTCGCGTGGCAAGCCGACCGTCGTACGTTACGGGCCAGACGCGTCCTAGGTCAAACCGGCGGACGCCACCGCGAGGTTATCCACCTATCCACAGGCAGGTTTTCCACCGCCCCGGCCGCGTCCACAGTATGTGCACCCAGGTGCCACTAGGCTGTGGACAACGTCTTGTACACAGCCTGTGCACATAGCTACTGTCGGCCACTCCAGGGCCATGTGCGGCTGTGGACATCCTGTGGATCACCTGTGGAGATCCTGGGTATCGCGCGCGGTTCCCGGGCTGTGGACGGACGGGGTCGACCGTCACGCGGACGGCACCCGGGTGTGGATAACAATCGCGGGGGGCCGCGAAAAGGAAGGAGGGGAGTGGCGCCATGAACGCTGCCGAGCTCGCCACGGTCTGGTCCAGGGCTCTGGGCAACTTCATCAACGAGAACGTCCCCGTCCAGCAGCGCACGTGGCTGTCCATGGTCCGCCCGATCGCCGCGGCCGGCGACACGATCGTGCTGGGCGTCCCCAACGACTTCCTCAAGGACCTCATCGAGGGCAAGCTGCGCCAGCCGGTGACGACGGCACTGTCGCAGGAGCTCGGCAAGGCCGTGCGGCTGGCCGTGATGATCGACACGACGGCCCCCGAGCAGCCTTCCGGCGAGACTCATCAACAGCCTGTGGGCAATGGTTATCCCCAGGGTGTGGATCAGCAGCTGCGTTTCCCACAGCCCCCGTCGTCCCAGCATTACGCCGTTTCGGAGCCCCCGCAGTTCTATTCTCCACAGGCGGAGCCGGCTCAGTCATCCACCGAATATCCACAGCCTGGCTTCACTTTTGAACAGGCCCAGCCGTACACACCGCCTGTGGAGAAAGCGCCGGAACCGCCGCCGAACCGGTGGGAGGCGAAGAGCACAAAGCCCAGCGAACCGGCCAGACTCAACCAGAAGTACACATTTGAGACATTCGTCATCGGGGCCAGCAACCGGTTCGCACACGCCGCGGCTGTGGCCGTGGCCGAGTCCCCCGCGAAGGCGTACAACCCGCTCTTCATCTATGGCGACTCGGGGCTCGGCAAGACGCATCTCCTGCACGCCATCGGCCATTACGCGCAGAGCCTGTACGACGGCGCGCGGGTGAGGTACGTGAGCTCGGAGGAGTTCACCAACGACTTCATCAACAGCATCCGCGACCACAAGGCCGACGGCTTCCGCGGGCGCTACCGCGCGATCGACATCCTGCTGGTGGACGACATCCAGTTCCTGGAGGGCAAGGAGCAGACGCAGGAGGAGTTCTTCCACACCTTCAACACGCTGCACAACGCCAACAAGCAGATCGTCATCTCCAGCGACCGGGCGCCCAAGCAGCTCATCACGCTGGAGGACCGGCTTCGCAACCGGTTCGAGTGGGGCCTGATCACCGACGTCCAGCCGCCCGAGCTGGAGACCCGCATCGCCATCCTCAGGAAGAAGGCGATCCAGGAGGGCCTGGCCGCGCCGCCCGAGGTGCTGGAGTACATCGCGAGCCGCATCTCCACCAACATCCGCGAGCTCGAGGGCGCCCTGATCAGGGTGACCGCGTTCGCCAGCCTCAACCGGCAGGGCGTCGACCTGCAGCTCGCCGAGGTGGTGCTGAAGGATCTGATCACCTCCGAGTCGGGCCCGGAGATAACGATCGCGACCATCATGGCCAAGACCGCCGAGTACTTCGGCATCAGCATCGACGACCTGTGTGGCAGCTCGCGCAGCCGGGCGCTGGTGAACGCCCGGCAGATCGCGATGTACCTCGCCCGCGAGCTGACGGAGCTGTCGCTGCCGAAGATCGGCCAGCAGTTCGGCGGCCGCGACCACACGACGGTGATGCACGCGGAGCGCAAGATCCGGTCCCTCATCGCGGAGCGCCGGTCGATGTACAACCAGGTCAATGAGCTGACAATGCGCATCAAACAGACCACCAGCGGGTCCTGAGCAGTTATGCACAGCCTGTGGATAACACTGTGGACCAGGGGAAACGCGCACGGACGGCCGTCAGCCGCCCCACAATGCCCGGAAATTTCGCCCACAAGGGCTGGGGATAAAGCTGGGGACATCCTGCGGATAACTTGGGGACAACCTGTGGATGTCCTGTGGACGCCCTGTGCACAGTCATCTGAGGCCGCGCGAACAGGCGGTTTACCCCGTGGATAACCGGTGGAAACCTTGTGGATGACCGGTGGATGAACACCCCCTGGTCTGGGGACAACGTGTGCACAACTTTTCGTCATCCCCAGGCGGCGAAGTTGTCCCCAGGCGTCACCCACAGGGGCGGTGGATGAAAACAGGCGGCCTGAGCAGCGGAAACGCCGGTTGTCCACAGTATCCACACCCCCTAGTGTGATGACCACTTATCTCATCTAGAAAGAACTCAAGACCCATAGAAGGGTTCTCCCGGACCGGAGGTGCGGGAGGCGAGACACTTTGAAATCTCAACGAGGCACCCAGGAGGCTGATCACGGTGATGTTCCGAATCGAGCGAGACGTCCTCGCTGAGGCGGTGGCATGGACGGCGCGCAGCCTTCCCGCCCGCCCGTCGGTGCCCGTGCTCGCCGGCATGCGCATGGAGGTGACCGACGAGCAGCGGCTCAAACTCTCCGGCTTCGACTACGAGGTCTCCGCCCAGGTGACGCTCGAGCTCCAGACCGGCGAGCCGGGAGTCGTCCTCGTCTCCGGCAAGCTCCTCGCCGAGATCACCCGCTCCCTTCCCGCACAGCCTGTGGACTTCGTGGTGGACGGCGCCAAGGCGGTCGTCACGTGCGGCAGCGCGCGATTCACACTCCTCACCATGCCTGTGGAGGACTACCCGACGCTCCCGGCCATGCCGCCGGCCGCCGGGCGGGTGGGCAGCGACGTGTTCGCCTCCGCCGTCGCGCAGGTCGCCGTCGCCGCCGGCCGTGACGACACACTGCCGATGCTCACCGGCGTCCGCATGGAGATCGAGGGCGACCTGGTCACCCTCGCCGCGACCGACCGCTACCGCCTGGCCGTGCGCGAGCTGAAGTGGCAGCCCGGCCAGCCCGACATCTCGGCCGTCGCGATGATCCCCGGCAAGACCCTGGCCGACACGGCCAAGGCCCTCGGCTCGTCCGGCGCCGAGGTGGAGATCGCGCTCAGCTCGGCCGGCGGCGCCGGCGAGGGCATGATCGGCTTCTCCAGCGGCGGCCGGCGCACCACCACGCGCCTGCTCGACCCCGAGTTCCCCAAGTACCGCTCGCTGCTGCCCACGGAGTTCTCCGCGCGCGCCGACCTGTCCACAGGCCCGTTCGTCGAGGCGGTCAAGCGCGTGGCCCTGGTCGCCGAGCGCAACACCCCCGTGCGTCTCGCGTTCAGGAGCGGCGAGGTCGTGCTGGAGGCCGGCAGCGGCGACGAGGCGCAGGCCGTCGAGGTGCTGCCCGTGGACTACGAGGGCGAGGAGATGAACATCGCCTTCAACCACCAGTTCCTGCTGGAAGGGCTGGGTGCGATCGACTCCGACGTGGCCCGGCTGCAGATGACCACGTCCACCAAGCCCGCCATCCTCACCGGGGGCAAGCCGGTGGACGGCGACGGCGCTCCCGACTACCGTTACCTGATCATGCCGATCCGCCTGTCAGGCTGAAGCTGACATCAGGGATGATGGAAGCCTGACAAGGGGGTAGAGCAAATGCAGATCGGCATGATCGGGCTCGGCAAGATGGGCGGCAACATGGCCGAGCGCCTCCGGCGCGGTGGCCATGACGTCGTCGGATACGACCACAACCGCGAGGTCAGCGATGTGGGCAGCCTGAAGGAGCTGGTCGAACGGCTGGAGGCGCCGCGCGCGGTCTGGGTGATGGTCCCGGCGGGCAAGCCCACCCAGCAGACGATCGACGAGCTCGGGCGCCTGCTCAGCGAGGGCGACATCGTCGTCGACGGCGGCAACTCCCACTACGTCGACGACCAGAAGCACGCGGCTGAGCTGGCCGAGAAGGGCATCGGCTTCGTCGACTGCGGCGTCAGCGGCGGCGTCTGGGGCCTGGAGAACGGCTACGCGCTCATGTGCGGCGGCGACAAGGCCGCCGTCGGCCACCTGATGCCCGTGTTCGAGACGTTGAAGCCGGAGGGCGAGGACGGCTTCGTCCACGCGGGCGACGTCGGCGCGGGCCACTTCGCGAAGATGGTCCACAACGGCATCGAGTACGGCATGATGCAGGCCTTCGCCGAGGGCTGGGAGCTGCTGGAGGCGTCCGACGTCGTCAAGGACGTGCGCGGCTCGTTCAGCAGCTGGCGCACCGGCACGGTCATCCGGTCGTGGCTGCTGGACCTGCTCGTACGCGCCCTCGACGACGACGAGCGCCTCGACCAGCTCCGCGGCTACGCCCAGGACTCGGGCGAGGGCCGCTGGACGGTCCAGGCCGCCGTCGACCACGCGGTGCCCCTGCCCGTGATCACCGCGGCGCTGTACGCGCGGTTCGCCTCGCGGCAGGACGACTCCCCCGCGATGAAGGTCGTCGCCGCGCTGCGCAACCAGTTCGGCGGCCACGCGGTGACCGCGGCCGAGGGCTCCACCGAGAAGGGCGCGGACGCGCCCGGCGCCGACGTCACCCCGCCGCGCGAGGCGCAGTAGGACCTTCCGCGTCAGGCTCGTCCCCCAGGTTTTCCACAGGTGGGCAAGCCGGTTGCCCACGTGACCGGCGTGGCCCACTAACCTTCGTGGGGTGCACGTCGCCCACCTGTCGCTGACCGACTTCCGGTCCTACGCCTCCGTGGAGCTCGGCCTGGAGCCGGGCGTTACGGCGTTCGTCGGACCCAACGGCCAGGGCAAGACCAACCTGGTTGAGGCCCTCGGCTACGTCGCGACGCACTCCAGTCACCGGGTGGCCACCGACGCGCCCCTGGTGCGGCAGGGGGCGAGCCGGGCGATCGTGCGCTGCGCCGTCCACAGGGACGACCGGCGGGCGCTGGTGGAGCTGGAGATCAACCCGGGCCGGGCCAACCGCGCCCGGCTCAACCGCTCGCCCGCGCGGCCGCGCGACGTCATCGGGCTGCTGCGGACGGTGCTGTTCGCCCCGGAGGACCTGGCGCTGGCCAAGGGCGACCCGTCGGAGCGCCGGCGCTTCCTCGACGACCTGCTGGTGGCGCGGGCGCCCCGGTTCGCCGGAGTGCGGGCCGACTACGAGCGGGTGCTCAAGCAGCGGGGCGCGCTGCTGCGCACGGCCGCGCAGGCCCGCAGAGGCTCCAGGAGCCCCCGTAAGGCCGAGGGCGACTCCGGGTTCGCGGCGGCGGGCGCCGGCGACGTGACGGCCACCCTGGACGTCTGGGACGCCCATCTGGCGCGGCACGGCGCGGAGCTCCTCCAGGCCCGCCTCGATCTGGTCGAGTCGCTGCGCCCGCTGGTCGCCGGAGCGTACGCCGCGCTCGCCCCCACGAGCGCCCCCGCGACCCTCGACTACCGCAGCACGTTGTCCACAGGCGGGGACGGCGCGGAGGACGAAGTCGCCGGTGAGCGGGGATCTTCCGATGCGCAGACGTTATCCACAGACTTGGGGAAAACCCTTGAGGAGCGGATGCGGGAGCGGCTGCTGGAGGTCCGCCCGGCCGAGCTGGAGCGCGGCGTCACGCTCGTCGGCCCGCACCGCGACGACCTCGTCCTCGGCCTCGGCGACCTGCCCGCCCGCGGCTACGCCAGCCACGGCGAGTCGTGGTCGTTCGCGCTGGCGCTGCGCCTGGCCGCGTACGATCTGCTGCGCGCCGACGGCGGCGACCCGGTCCTGATCCTCGACGACGTCTTCGCCGAGCTCGACGGCCAGCGCAGACGCCGCCTGGCCGAGATCGTCGCGCCCGCCGAGCAGGTGCTGATCACCGCGGCCGTGCCCGACGACGTGCCGCCCGAGCTGGCCGGCGCCCGTTTCGACGTCGCAGAGGGGAGCGTGACCCGTGTCCGTTGACGACAACCCCACCGCCCGGGGCGCCGCCATGGCGAGGGAGAAGCTGGCCCAGGCCAAGGCCGACGCGGCCAAGCGCGGCCAGCTCCCCCGCCGTGAGCCGCGGCGCAGGGCGGCCGGCCCGCGCCGGGAGGGCGGAGATCCCCAGCTTTTCGGCCGCGCCATCCGGGACCTGCTGGCCGAGCGCGGCTGGGAGCGGCCGGCGGCCGTCGGCGGCGTGTTCGGGCGCTGGGCCGACATCGTCGGTCCCGACCTGGCCGCCCACACCAAGCCGGAGGGGTTCGAGGACGGCGAGGTGCTGATCGCGGCCGACTCCACGGCGTGGGCCACCCAGGTGCGGCTGCTCGCGCGCACGCTGCTGCGACGGCTCAACGAGGAGCTGGGCGAGGGCACGGTGACGAAGGTCAAGGTCAAGGGACCGCAGCACGGGCCGCGTCAGGGCGGCCTGCGGGTCACGGGGAGCCGCGGCCCGGGCGACACGTACGGCTGAGCGGGCGAGGGCGGAGGACCGGCCCGCGACCAGCCGTACGCGATCGGGAACGGAGAGCGGACAGGCGCGGAAAACCGATCAGAAGCCCGCAGGAGCGATGACCCCGCGCCCATGGGGGGGAAGGCTTGCGCGGGGGGTCAACGAGCGACAGGGCAATACAGGGGCGTTCAATGCCACCTTGGGCGCTCGGACCCGGTAGAATGAAAGCGGATTCCGGACACGTCCGCTTGCGTGTCACCCCCGGCGCGCCATGCGACGTCGACTCCCCCGGGTGACCAGCGCAACGGGGCACTCACGACGGTGACGGGCACGGCAGGGGCAGCTGGGCAAGAGAGCGCCTCCCTGCCGCGTGTCCGCGGCAGGAGGATTTGGGACTTGTCCTACGACGCTAGCTCAATCACCGTACTCGAAGGGCTTGAGGCGGTTCGCAAGCGCCCGGGTATGTATATCGGATCGACCGGTGAGCGCGGTCTGCACCACCTTGTCTACGAGATCGTGGACAACGCGGTGGACGAGGCACTCGCCGGTCACGCGGACCGCATCGACGTCACGCTGCTGGCCGACAACGGCGTCCGGGTCGTCGACAACGGGCGTGGCATCCCCACGGGCATCCACCCTGTGGAGAAGCGCTCCGCGGTCGAGGTGGTGCTCACCACGCTCCACGCGGGCGGCAAGTTCGACGGCAAGTCGTACGCCGTTTCGGGTGGTCTGCACGGCGTGGGTTCCGCCGTGGTCAACGCGCTGTCCACAGCCATGGACGTCGTGGTCAAGCAGAACGGGCGCGTTCACCGCCTGAGTCTCGTCAACGCCAAGCCCGTCGCCCCTCTGTCCACGGACGAGGAGACCGACGAGACCGGCACCGAGGTCACTTTCTGGGCCGACCCTGACATCTTCGAGACCACCACCTGGAACTTCGAGACGCTCTCGCGCCGCTTCCAGGAGATGGCCTTCCTCAACAAGGGTCTGACGATCACGCTGGCCGACGAGCGGCCCGACCACGTCAACGGCGAGCCCGTCGTGGTCGAGTACCGCTACGACGGCGGCCTGTCCGACTTCGTCACCCACCTCAACTCCAAGAAGGAGCCGGCGCACGCGTCGGTCATCGACTTCGAGGAGCACGGCGACGGCGTCTCCGTCGAGATCGCCATGCAGTGGAACAACTCCTACTCGGAGTCGGTCTACACCTTCGCCAACACCATCAACACGGCCGAGGGCGGCACCCACGAGGAGGGCTTCCGCGCGGCGCTGACGTCCATCGTCAACCGCTACGCGCGCGAGCAGAAGTACCTCAAGGAGGGCAAGGACGACAACCTCTCCGGTGAGGACGTCCGTGAGGGCCTGACCGCGATCGTGTCGATCAAGCTGGCCGACCCGCAGTTCGAGGGCCAGACCAAGACCAAGCTGGGCAACACCGAGGCCAAGTCGTTCGTGCAGAAGGCCTGCAACGACCATCTGCGCGCGTGGTTCGAGCGCAACCCCGGCGAGGCCAAGGACATCATCAACAAGTCGCTGCAGGCCGCCAGGGCGCGCCTCGCGGCCCGCCAGGCGCGCGACCTGACCCGGCGCAAGTCGCTGCTGGAGTCGGGCAGCGGCCTGCCCGGCAAGCTCGCCGACTGCCAGTGGAACGACCCCGACAAGTGCGAGCTGTTCATCGTCGAGGGCAACTCCGCGGGCGGCTCCGCCAAGGGCGGCCGGGACTCCCGCTTCCAGGCGATCCTGCCGATCCGCGGCAAGATCCTCAACGTCGAGAAGGCCAGGGTCGACAAGGTCCTGCAGAACGTCGAGGTCCAGTCGCTGATCACCGCGCTGGGCACCGGCGTCCACGACGAGTTCGACATCAGCAAGCTGCGCTACAGCAAGCTGATCCTGATGGCCGACGCCGACGTCGACGGCCAGCACATCACCACGCTGCTGCTGACGCTGCTGTTCCGGTTCATGCGGCCGCTGATCGAGGGCGGCCACGTCTACCTCTCGCAGCCGCCGCTGTACAAGATCAAGTGGGACCGGAAGGGTGAGGACGCGTCCTACGCCTACTCCGACCGGGAGCGCGATGCGATCATCCAGGAGGGCATCGCCCGCGGCAAGCGCGACCCGCGCGCCCACGACGGCGTCCAGCGGTTCAAGGGTCTCGGCGAGATGAACGCCAACCAGCTGTGGGAGACCACCATGAACCCCGACAGCCGCATCCTGCTGCAGGCCACCCTCGACGACGCCGCCCAGGCCGACGAGATGTTCAGCGTGCTCATGGGTGAGGACGTCGAAGCACGCCGGGCATTCATCATCCGCAATGCGCGAGATGTCCGTTTCCTGGACGTGTAGCGACAGCCGTACCTCAGAAAAGGATCTTCACACGTGACGGAAGTGAACACTCCGCCTCCACCGTCGCCCGAGCGCATCGAGCCGGTCGACATCCAGACCGAGATGCAGCGCAGCTACATGGACTACGCGATGTCGGTCATCGTCTCGCGTGCGCTGCCCGATGTGCGTGACGGCCTGAAGCCGGTGCACCGGCGAGTGCTGTACGCGATGTACGACGGCGGCTACCGCCCCGACCGCGGGTACTTCAAGTGCTCGCGCGTCGTCGGTGACGTCATGGGTTCGTACCACCCGCACGGCGACACCTCGATCTACGACGCGCTCGTGCGGCTGGCGCAGCCCTGGTCGCTGCGTCACCCGCTGGTCGACGGCCAGGGCAACTTCGGCTCCCCGGGCAACGACGCGCCCGCGGCGATGCGCTACACCGAGTGCAAGCTCGCGCCCATCGCCATGGAGATGCTGCGCGACATCGACAAGGAAACCGTCGATTTCCAGCCCAACTACGACGGCCGCTCCCAGGAGCCCGTCGTCCTGCCGGCGCGCTTCCCCAACCTGCTGGTCAACGGCTCGGGCGGCATCGCGGTCGGCATGGCCACCAACATCCCGCCGCACAACCTGCGCGAGGTGGCCGAGGCCGTCAAGTGGGCGCTGGAGAACCCGGAGGCGTCCGAGGAGGAGCTGCTCGAAGCCGCCATGGCGCGCGTCAAGGGCCCCGACTTCCCGACCAGCGCGCTGATCGTCGGCCGCCGGGGCATCGAGGACGCCTACCGCACCGGCCGTGGCTCGATCACCATGCGGGCCGTGGTGGAGGTCGAGGAGGACAACAAGGGCCGGCACGCCCTCGTCGTCACCGAGCTCCCCTACCAGGTCAACCCGGACAACCTCGCCCTGAAGATCGCCGAGCTGGTGAAGCAGGGCAAGGTCACCGGCATCGCCGACGTGCGCGACGAGTCGTCGTCGCGGGCCGGCCAGCGTCTGGTCATCGTGCTCAAGCGCGACGCGGTCGCCAAGGTCGTGCTCAACAACCTGTACAAGCACACCCAGCTCCAGGACACCTTCGGCGCCAACATGCTGGCCCTGGTCGACGGGGTGCCGCGCACGCTGCGGCTCGACCAGTTCATCTCGTACTACGTGCTGCACCAGGTCGAGGTCGTCGTCCGGCGTACCCGCTTCCTGCTGCGCAAGGCCGAGGAGCGTGCCCACATCCTGCGGGCGCTGCTCAAGGCCCTGGAGCGGCTCGACGACGTGATCGCCCTGATCCGCGCGTCCGAGTCGGCCGCCGCCGCCCAGCAGGGCCTCATGGGCATGCTGGACATCGACGAGATCCAGGCGCAGGCCATCCTCGACATGCAGCTGCGCAAGCTCGCCGCACTGGAGCGCCAGGCGATCCAGGACGAGTACGACCACCTCATGGCGCAGATCGCCGACTACCAGGACATCCTGGGCTCCGAGTCGCGGCAGCGGCAGATCGTCGGCGACGAGCTCAGCGAGGTCGTGGCCCGCTTCGGCGAGGACCGGCGTACCGAGATCACCGCCTACGACGGCGACATGTCCATCGAGGACCTGATCGCCGAAGAGGACATCGTCGTCACCATCACCCGCGGCGGCTACGCCAAGCGCACCCGCACCGACCTCTACCGCGCGCAGAAGCGCGGCGGCAAGGGCGTGCGCGGGGCACAGCTGCGGCAGGACGACATCGTCGACCACTTCTTCGTCACCACGACCCACCACTGGCTGCTGTTCTTCACCAACAAGGGCCGCGTCTACCGGGTCAAGGCGTACGAACTGCCCGACTCCGGACGTGACGCGCGTGGCATGCACCTGGCCAACCTGCTGGCCATGCAGCCCGACGAGACCGTCATGGAGGTCCTCGACCTGCGTGACTACGACGTCGCCCCGTACCTCGTGCTCGCCACCCGCAGCGGCCTGGTCAAGAAGACCCGCCTGTCCGAGTACGACTCCCCCAGGTCCGGTGGCCTCATCGCCATCAACCTGCGTGAGGACGACGAGGTCATCGGCGCCCGGCTGGTCTCCGAGGAGGACGACCTGCTGCTCGTCTCCAAGGGCGCGCAGGCGATCCGCTTCACCGCCTCCGACGACGCGCTGCGCCCGATGGGCCGCGCGACCAGCGGCGTCATCGGCATGCGGTTCCTCGATGGCGACGAGTTGCTCGCCATGAATCGCATGGCCGACGGCCAGCACGTGCTTATCGCGACCAAGGCTGGGTACGCCAAGCGGACCCCAGTTGAGCAGTATCCGGTTCAAGGTCGTGGCGGTAGAGGTGTGCTGACTGCGAAAATCGTAAGCTCCCGTGGCAAGCTGGTCGGAGCCGTCATGGTCAACCCAGAGGACGAGGTCTTCGCGATCACGTCCGCCGGTGGGGTGATCCGGACGAGTGCCGGCGAGATCAAGCAGTCCGGCCGCCAGACCATGGGAGTGCGTTTGATGAACCTCGCCGAAGGCGACAGTGTGGTTGCCCTCGCCCGCAACGCCGAGTCTATGGAGGCTGCGGTGGACATCGAGGAAGACGGGGGAGGAGAGTAAGTCATGAGCGCCCAGGGTGGTAGCCCCAGCGCGAGGACGAAGGCGGCTCGGGACAACGGGCAGAAGCCGAAGAAGTCCGCCGAATCCGAGACCTTCGACAAGCCTGAGGAGGACAACGCGACGGCCGTGCACCCGATGCCGACCGCACCGCCGTCCTCCTCGGCCCCGCCCGCGGGGGCCAAGCCGGCACCGGCCGGCCCCAAGCCCGCGCCCGCGGACCAGCATGACGGCAGGGGGGCGTCTTCGGGCATCCGGCCGTCACTGACGTCGGAGGCGCCGCCGCAGCTGGAGCTGTCGTCGTCGAAGAAGAAGTCCTCCTCGTCGGGAGCCCGGCTCCCCCGCAAGGCCCACCTGGTGCTGCGCCGCATCGAGCCGTGGTCGGCCATGAAGTTCAGCTTCGTGGTCTCGCTCGTCTGCTTCGTGGTCCTGTTCGTGGCAGTCGCCGTGCTGTACGGCGTGCTGTCCGCGCTGGGCGTCTTCGACTCGATCGTCGACCTGGTCAACCAGCTCGGCCAGGGCGAGCAGGGCCAGACGGCGCTGCCCATCGACATCGCCTCATGGTTCGAGCCGGTCCGCATCCTGGGCTACACCGCCCTGATCGGAGCGGTCAACGTCGTGCTCATCACCGCCCTCGCCACGCTGGGGTCCGTCATCTACAACGTCGCCTCCGACCTGGTGGGCGGCGTCGAGGTGACCTTCAGCGAGGCCGAGTAGGCCGTGCCGCTCGCGCCGCCCCGGGCCAACGGGTGCGGCGCGAGCACGGGCGCGGACACGGTAAGCTTTTCCTCGTTCGAGCAACCGGTTCGCGTCGGTAAGGCCGATGCGATACGGTGCGGTGTGCGCGGGGCTATAGCTCAGTCGGTTAGAGCGCTTCCCTGATAAGGAAGAGGTCCCAGGTTCAAGTCCTGGTAGCCCCACCTAGTTAGAGCAGCTCAGAGGCTAGATCCCATGATTGTGGATCTAGCCTTTTTGATCGTTTGCCCGTCATTTGACCGTGGCTGCTGGCCTCGTCGTCCGGTTCAAGGCGTTCAAGATAGTTCTCTTGATCAAGGGCACTGCTGGGGGCCTGGCCTGTGGCACGGAACACTCCGCGCTCTGGCGTCGCCGGGTTCGCCGGGACGACGCCGGGCCAGCATGGGAACTGTCAGACTGCCGCCTGCTCTCGGGTCCATTCCTGGTCCTGCCAGGCGGGGTCGAGTGGGGTATGGGCGATGTGGTTGGTGTAGTTCGACAGCGTCTTCATGCCGACGCCGAGCACGATGTCCAGCACGTTCCGGCGGGTGTGGCCGGCGGCCAGGAATGCCTCGATCTCGGCCTCGTCCACCCAGCCACGCTGGGCCACCACCGCGCGGGTGAGCCGGCGGACCGCCTCCAGCGCCTCGTCGGCGACGGGCTTGCACGTTCGCAGGGCCTCGACGACCTCGGCCGGTACCCGCGCACGCAGCGCGAGGGTGGAGTGCGCGGCCACGCAGTACTCGCAGCCGTTCTCCACGCTGGCCGTGATCAGCACCACCTGCTTGGCCGCCAGGGACAGTGACGACTTGCCGAACTGCTCGGCCAGCGCGTTGTAGCCCGCCAGCAGTTCCGGCGACTCGGCCATCACGCCGTTCAGCGTGGTCACGAACCCCATCCGCTTCTTGGCCGCCTCCAGCATCGGCCGGGCTGCCTCGGGGGCATTGCTCTCGTCGTAGGTGCGGAAACCGTTCATCATCTCTCCTCGGTAGTGGTGAAACCATCAAGTACGGCGCGCACGCCCGCCAGCAGGACGGCCGCCTCGGCGCCGGCTCGCGAGCGCAGGTTGACCGCGTAGGCCTGCAGGGCCAGTGCCTCGGCGGCCGCATCCACGTCCAGGTCGGTGCGGAGCTGGCCGTCGGCTCGGGCGGTCTCCAGCGCGGTCCGCATTGCCGCCTGGAGTGCGTCGTGGTGGCGGTTCAGAATTTCGCGGATCTCGGGAAGATCACCGCCGGTCGTCGCATGAGTGTTGGTGACCAGACATCCCCACCGGGCGTGCTCGCCCGAGCACCGGGCCGCCACCAGCCGTTCGAAGAACGCGGCGATGGCCGGCACGCCGCGGGTGTCGGCGGTCAGGGCGTCGAACACCGGCCGTGACTGCCGTTCCAGATAGCGGCCCAGCGCAGCCGCGTGCAACTGCGCTTTGCCGCCGAAGGTCGCATACAGGCTGGAGCGGCTGAGCCCGGTCTTCTCCACGATCTCGGCGATGCCGGTGGTGTCGGCCCCGCGCTGCCAGAACAGGCTCACCACCTGGTCCAGAACCACGTCCGTATCGAAGTGCTTGATGTCGGGCATCTCGCCATCTTCCATCTTGGAACGACTAGTCCAAGATAGAAGGTGGCGAAGGTCGGCGCAATCCCTTGTAGCGGTTCTCCCGGTGTCACGCCGGACATGGCAGCGCACGAGGGCATGGGAGGGCGCCACTCAGACAAAGGTTGGGCGGCAGTTGGCCGTCTGGTCGGGAGGGGAGCCGGGGTGCGCATCCACTTCCAACGCCGCAGCACGCCGAAAACCGGCGTTTGTGGAGTGCGTCAAAGGACACAGGAGCCTGCGCCCTGCCACTCCGGCCAGGCTCGGGCGAGCGTGGCCATCCCCTCGGGGAACAGGGCCCTGCCCATGCCGAACCGCAGGTGCTGTCCAGCATGCTGGAACATCACATCAGGGGCCAGCAGCACACCGTGACGGTCGACCAGCCACTCGGAGAACGCCCGCGCCTCCGTCGCCGTCAGCCACGGATACGCGCAGGTCCCGCCGACCGGGGGCACCCAGTCCCACCCAGGCGTGGATTCCACGAACGAGGCCAGCGCGGCCGCGTTGGCGCGGACCAGGCCGTTGGCGCGATCCAGAAGCGCGGGAGCCGCCTGCAGGCCGGCGATGGCGAGGACTTCGCTCGGCGCGCTGGTGGCCAGCGTCGTCCAGTAGCGGTAGTCCAGCAGCCGCGCCGTCACCGCTGCGTTCTGCGTGACCGTCCAGCCGATACGGACCCCGGCCATGCCCAGTACCTTGGACACACCCGTGACCGAGATCGCGTTGGACGTCAGCGCCGCCGCGGACGGAAGCCGGCGCCGCGGCTCCAGTTCGATGCCTCGGTAGATCTCGTCGCTCAGCAGGAGGGTCTCGGTGCCGTCCACCAGGCCCAGAAGCTCCTCGAAGACCGGCGCTTCCGGCAATGCTCCCGTGGGATTGTGGGGAAAGTTCGCCACGATCAGCCGGGTGTCCGGCCGCAGGGCGCGCCTGATCTCGTCCACGTCCAGGCGCCAACCGTCCTCCCGCCGGAGGCGGATCTCGGTCACCTCCGCCCCGATCGCGCGTGGTACGTCGATCAGCAGCTGGTACGTGGGGCCGATGACCACCACGTGGTCGTCGGGGCTGAGGATGACGTTGAGGAGGACGAACACCGCCTCGGTGGCGCCGGCGAAGACCTGCACCGCCGACCCCGACGGGAGACCGGAGGACCGGGCGGCCAGCTCCCTCAGCAACGGGTGGCCCGGGGATTCGGTGTAGCCCAGCGTCAGGGACTCGTACCACCGACGCGTGTCCTCGGGGGCGACCTCCCACAGCGCATCCAGCGACAGTCCTTCGGTGTCTGATCCGGTCAGGTTCACCCGGCACGTGAACTCATGCTCGGCGAACATGCGCTCGATCAAGAACGGAGGCAGTTGCACGTCGTGATCCCGTCTGCTGGTAGGCGTGTCGACTGGGCGGCTGGTCCTGGGCCGGGTGTGAAGGCAGCAGCGCTGTCTGCCGCAGGGGCAGGGTCCGCGGCGTCTGGTGCGTACGATCGCCGGCGGAGGGTCGCCCTCGCGCTGGGCACACTCGGGCGATCCCCTCAACGCAGTGGAGGCCGCCTCCCGCGCCCGAAGGGCTACGGGGCGGGCGCGGGACAGGCGAAACCTTCCAGTGAGCCTAGTGTTTCTCCGTGTCGGCGGCGAAGCGGGCGTACTGCACGAGGACCGGGCGCAGCCCCCTGCGCCTGTAGAGGCGCTGGGCATCGGCGTTGGCTGCCAGAGTCCCGATGATCAGATCGCCGATGCCGAGCCTTCTCAGCTCCTCGTCCACTTGGTCCAACAGCAGCGTGCCGATGCCGTTGCCTCGCTCGGCCGGAGCAACGGAGAGCGTCTGAAGCTCCGCCATACGGCTACCCGTCACCCAGGTGTCGTCGGGCCCGGACCGGATCTCCACGAAGGCGTAAGCGACCGCCCGGCTGTGACGTTCGGCAAGCAGGATGAACGAGTCCTCCTCCAGAATCCAACGCCGATAACAGGAACGGCGCAGCTCCCAGGAACGCTCGTCCGAGAAGTACGCGAATCCCGGTTGGACGGACCGGTGGTGCTCGTGCAGCGCCAGCCACAGTGGCTCCAGGCGATCGATGAACTCAGCCGCTCCCTTGTGGAGCACGATGTCACCATGGGTGTAGCCGGCTTGACTCATCGAAGCTTCGACCGACCTCGGCGACGGCGATCGGTTTCCGCGGTAGGCGCGCCGGACGCGCGGTGAGACGCCTGCATTGGCCAGGTCTAACCTTCCGGATAGAAGAGGAACAGCGTGCAGCCCGTGGTCGTCTGCGGGACGTGCGAGGAACCTGCGGGGGCGTGGATGAAGGAGCCGGCCGGGTAGTCCCGGTCTCCGTCGTTGAAGACGCCGGAGACCACGAAGACCTCCTCGGGACCCGGTTCGTGGACGTCGACTCCCTGCCAGCGGGTGTTCGCGTCCATCTCCAGCACGTACGCCTTCGCGCCGTTGTCCCCGTGCCACAGCGGACGCGCCCGGATGCCCGGGAAGACCTCGTGGACCGGGGCATCCTGGACGGCGGACCACACATAGCCGGACGTGTTGTGTTCTGTCGTCATGGGGCCAGCCTGGCGAGCCCCGGCCAGCCCCGCCGAGTGTCTGGAAAGACATCCTGCGGTATTTTTCGGCCATGCATCGAGTGGTGGCACTCGTCCGCCCACCGCAGTCGACCTTCGAGCTCGCCTGCGCGGCCCAGGTGTTCGGGGTGGAGCGGGCGGGGCTCCCGACGCGGTACGCCTTCAGCGTGTGCACGGAGAGTCCCGGCCCGGTCTCGACGTACGCCGGGTACGACATGCTCGTGACCGGCGGGCTGGACGTGCTCGACCGGGCCGACACCGTGATCGTCCCTGGCTGGCTGCCCGCACAGGAACCACCCTCGCCCTCGGTCGTCCGGGCGCTGCGCCACGCGCACTCCCGTGGAGCGCGGGTGGTCAGCATCTGCTCCGGCGCTTTCGCGCTGGCGCACGCCGGTCTGCTGGACGGACGAGAGGCGACCACCCACTGGGCGCTGGCGGACCAGCTCGCCGGGCGCTTCCCGCATATCCGGGTCGATCCGGACGTGCTGTACGTGGACCACGGCGACGTGGCCACCAGCGCCGGCGCCGGGGCCGGCATCGACCTGTGCATGCACCTGGTCCGCGGCGACCAGGGCGCCCGGTATGCCGCACACATCGCACGGACCATGGTCATGCCGCCCCACCGCGAGGGCGGGCAGTTGCAGTACTCGGCGCCGCCGCACCCCGCACAGATCGACGGCACCCTCGCGCCGCTGCTGGAGTGGATCACCGACAGACTCGGCGAACCGGTGACCATCGAGAGCATGGCCGCGCACGAAGGCGTCTCAACACGTACCCTCACCCGGCGGTTCACCGATCAGCTCGGCACCAGCCCCGGGCAGTGGCTGCTCGCCCAGCGGATCGCCGCGGCCCAGGACCTGCTGGAGTCCTCCGACCTCCCGTTGGACGCCATCGCCCACCGCGTGGGCCTCTCCTCGGCCACCAACCTGCGCAGGCGCTTCCTCAACGCCCTGGGCACGACGCCCGGCGCCTACCGCCGGGCGTTCCGGGCCAAGCCACGATGACCACCCGCTGGTCCAACGACGCCCGCCCCGCATCCTGCGTCGGCACGCCTGCGGGGCCTGTGCGGCTCCAGCGGGCGTGCATCAAACGGCGTATACGTCGTCCTTGGTGCCGTCGACGCCCGCGGCCTGCATCTCGGCGGTGAACGCGTCCCGTCGCGCGGCCGGCATGATCGGGTCTTCCGAGCCGACCCCGGCCCACACCGGGCAGCGAATGTGCGCCGCCTCGCCCGGTCGGCCCGTGGTCAGTCCGTTGACTGTCCCGATCGCGCGCAGGTTGACGCCGTCGCGCCCGAGCTCCAGCCCGATGGCGCCCCCGGTGCCGTAGCCGACGGCGGCGATCCGGTCGGGGTCGGTGAGCAAGCGCCCACCGTGGAGGTCGAAGGCCAGCGCCACGTATCCCAGCTCGGCGAGCGCATCGGCTCGGCGGCGCTCGACGTCGCTGAGCCCTGGACCCTCTGGTCCGAGCAACACCGCGGGGCGACGCCCGGTGCCGGAGGGCAGCGCAAGGTGCCCGATCATCGTCAGGCGTCGGCCGGGTACTCGACCGTGCGCGTTGTCACTGTCGTCATGAGACTGGCCTGTAGTGATCGTCGAGCCTCGGTCAGGCCGGTGTTCACCGCTGGCGGAGCAGCGCGGAGTGTGCCTCTGAAATGGGGTGATGGCTCATAGGGTCCGCCGATGTCGGGCGTACTACCGTCACCCTTGGCCGTCAAGGGGCGTGGCGGGAAGGGTGATCCACTCCAGCGCCCACCGGTTCAGATCGAGCAGCACCGCGCCGAGCGCGGCGCCTTTCTCGGTCAGCCGGTAGTCGACCCGTACCGGAGTGGTGCTTCCGACGTGCCGCTCGATGAGCCCATCAGCCTCGAGATCCTTCAAGCGCTGCGACAGCAACTTGTCGGTCATGCCGGGAATGGCCGCCGCGATGTCGCTGAACCGCGTGGCTCCGCCGAGCAGCGCCCGCAGCACCGTCGCGGCCCAGCGGCGACTCAGGGTGTCCATCGCCGTGGCGTAGTACGGGCAGTACGGCCGGATGTCGTCCGGGTCCAGGCGATGTGACATGACTCACCTTCCTCACGAACTATCTTTTCGATAGCTTCTTACTTGTTGATAGTAGTCCATCGACAAGGAGCGAGCATGCCCGACGTGAGCAGAACCGCCGAGCTATCGTACGAGGTGTGGGTTTCCCGGCAGATCCCCACGAGCGGGACGCTTCCCACCGGTGCGCCCCAGCAGTGGTCGCCGCTTTCGACGACCCTCATCCACGGCACGAGCGACGCGGTCCTCGTCGACCCGCCGTTCACCGTCGAGCAGACCCGGCAGGTCGGCGACTGGATCGATCGCTCCGGCAAGCGGTTGACCCACATCTATGTCACCCATGGCCACGGCGATCACTGGTTCGGCGCGTCCCTGCTGGTCGAGCGCTTTCCCGGAGCGGTGGTCGTCGCCACCGAGGGCACGATCCGGATGATGCACGCCTCGGTCAGCGGGCGGCGCCGATCGTTCTGGGAGACGTTGTTTCCCGGACAGCTCCCCGACCTGCGTGTGACCGCCCAGCCGGTGCCGGCCGGAGGGCTGGTGCTCGAAGGGCACCGGCTGCATCCGGTCGAGGTCGGCCACAGTGACGGCGACGACTCCACTGTGCTGCACGTGCCGGCGCTCGGCCTCGTCGTCGCCGGCGACGTCGCGTACAACAACGTGCACCAGTACCTCGCCGACGGCGGGTTCGACGGCGGCATCGACGCCTGGCTCCAGGCCATCGAAACGGTGCGCGCCCTGCGGCCGGCAGCGGTGGTGGCCGGGCACAAGGATCCCGCTCGTCCGGACGATCCGGGCATCCTCGACGAGACCGCCGAATACCTGCGCACCGCCCTCAAGGTGATCGCTACCAAGCCGACTCCCCGTACGTTCTTCGACGAGATGACCCGGCGCTATCCGGAGCGCGTCAACCCGGGCACCGTCTGGCTCAACGCGCAGCGGCTGGCATGATGCGCGCCGTACGCTTCCACCAGTTCGGCGGCGTCGGGAACCTGCGGATCGACCAGGTGCCGCGGCCGGTGCCCGACGACGCCGAGGTGCTGATCCAGATCACCCGTGCCGGGGTGAGCCCGCTCGACGACAAGGTCCGCAACGGCGTGCTGCCCCCGCGGATGCGCAAACCGCTGCCACTGGTTCCCGGCGCCAGCGCCGTGGGCCGGGTCATTGACCCCGGCGCCTCCGAACATGCGCCCGGGACGCGCGTCCTGTTGTGCGGCTGGGGCTATGGCACGAAATTCGACGGCATGTGGCGTGAAGAAGCGGCCGTCCCGGCCGACCACCTCGTGCCCATCCCCGACCACGTCGGTGACGATGACGCCGCGGCCCTGGCGGCCGGCGCCGGATATCTGACCGCGTGGCTGGCGCTCACCAGGGTCACCCGCGTCCAACCGGGACAGGTCGTATTGGCACCCGGCATGTACGGTGCGGTGGCCTCGGCCGCAGCCCAGGTGGCCCCGATCCTCGGCGCCTCCAGGGTCATCTCCACGTCCCGCGGCGCCGACCGTCTCGCCGCGATCCCGCAGACCAGCGGTCTCGCCGTCATCGACCTCGAGACCGAAACCCTGGCCGCGGGTGTCGCCCGGCTGACCGACGGCGCGGGGGTGGACGTGGTCCTCGACAGCCTCGGCGGCGAGCTCACCGGTCAGGCGCTCGCTGCGCTGCGCCAGGGCGGGGTCGTGGTCAGCATCGGATACACCGCCGGCACCAAGGCGGCCATCGACGTCACCGACCTGATCTGGAAAACCGCGCGGCTTGAGGGCTTCCTGTTCACCGCGTTCACCCAGCAGGAACTCGCCGACACCTACGGCACCTTGCTCGGGCACCTGGCCGAAGGCACCCTCCGGCCGGCGACGGACCGCGTCTATCCGCTGGAGCAGGCCGCCGAGGCGCAGCGCCGGGTCGTCGAGGACCGCCCGATCGGCAGGGTCTTCCTCGACCCGCGGGCGTAGCAGCTTCCGGACGGAGCCGAACGCGGCCGGCGGACTTACTCGTCCAGGAGCGCCTGTGAACTCTCGTCAGGGCTTGTGGCGCGGTCACCCCGGCCGCCGGTCAGCCTTCTGGGTGCCCACCGTAGACGCGGATCTTGTATTCGGTCGTCTCCAGGGCGAGAGTGAGCTCGCGGATCTGCCGCACGATGCGGTCGCGCTGGTCGAGCATGATGCGCCGGCGTTCCGGGATGGTGCTCGGGCCCTCCTCGACGAGGGCGATGTAGCGCTTGAGATCCTGCATGGTCATTCCCGACAGCCGCATCCGGGTGAGGAAGATGAGGCGGCGCAGGTCGAACGCCGAGTATTCGCGGTAACCGGAGGCGTTGCGTGCCGGCCGTACGAGTCCCTCCTGCTCGTAGTAGCGCAGGGTGTGGGGAGACAGGCCGATCAGGCGGGCGGCCTCGGCGACACTCTTGGGTGCCGCCGAGGTCTCGATCGTGGTGTCGTCGAGGAGTTCGTGCAGCGTATCGATGACCGACGCGGACGGTTCGTCGCCGGCGGCGAGGATGCGCTCGATCAGGTCTTCGGTGGCCATGTTCGACAGGGTACGGAGCTCAGAACGCGCGTAGCGCCGGCGGCATGCCGGGAAAGTCGGCCGTCTGGCTTACAGACGCCCACTTCTCGACGTCGCTGAGCGCGTTCCTGTAGCTGCGGGTGAGATTGCGCACGGCCTCGGCGCCGAGCGGAAGTCTGAGCGGCGCGTCGGGCGTGTCGAGCATGTCCCGGATGACCGAGGCGGCGCGCGCCGGGTCGCCCTCCTGGATGCCGTCGGCCTCGGCCATGTTCGCGCGGACGGCGCCGAGCACCTCGTCGTAGATCGGGCTCTGGTCCACGGTGTTGAGTACCTCGGCGGAATTGAAGGCGGTGCGGAAGCGGCTGGGCTCGGCGATGAGGACGCGGACGCCGAACGGCGCGACCTCGCCCGCCAGCGCCTCCGACCAGCCTTCGAGCGCGAACTTGCCGGCCGAGTAGCTGCCGACGGCGGGGAAGGACATCCGCCCGCCCTGGCTGCTCATCTGCACGATCGCACCGGAACGACGCGCACGCATGTGCGGCAGCACCGCGCGCACGTAGGCGGCCGGTCCAAAGAGGTGCTGCGCGAGCATGTCGCGCAACTGCGCGTCCGTGACCTCCTCCGCGGCGCCCACCTGCCCGGCTCCGGCATTGTTGACGAGTACGTCGACGTGCCCGAATGCGTCGAGCGCGCGCCGTACGACCGCCGCGGCCGCGTCCGTGTCGCGCACGTCGTGCTCGACCGGCAGCAGCCGGTCACCGTACTGAGCCCGGAGCGCGTCGAACCGGCCGATCCCCCGCGCCGTGCCCAGCACCTGCTCGCCCGCGGCCAGCGCCGCCTCGGCCAACGCCAGGCCGAGCCCGGAGCTCGCACCGGTGATGATCCAGGTCTTGGTCCCGTTTGTCGTCGTCATGACGCCGAAGATAGACATTCGAGCGCGCTCGAAGGCAAGCAGGCTTTCCGGCGGCGCAACGATGATCGTCAGTCTGAGATGGCCGGGGATCGTGGGAGGCGGCGTGGCCGGATCGGCCTATTGCCCTGACGGTTCGCAGGGGCCTGGGCTCGTGCTCCCGCTCTACGGCGTTGTCGCTGCGCTCGTCCTGATCGCCGGTGTGCCACGAGCCGAGGACAAGCCCGACGCGGAGGCCGAGACGCGGTCATGAACAGCGGGCGTCACTCGGCATCGTGCGCCGGCAGGTCGGCGTGGTGGTCGAGCCGGCCCAGCATTGGTGGCGTGCTGACATGAGAGAAGCCGTCCGTCCCGCGCGCGACGAGGAGCCGCGTGGGCAGGCTGGTGGCCTCGGCTATTCCGGTGGCTTCTCGGCCGTCTCCGGGCGGGGAAAGACCTCGAGCAGACGTTCGATCGCGCTGACGTCGCCGGACACGGCGATGTCTCCGGCGTGTACGGCGTCCTGCAGGTCACGCTTCCGGGTCAGTACGGTGGCGAACGTCCTGGGGTCGGTGGCGATGGTGGCGTCGGGGGCGTCGAGGTCGCCGCGGGTGATGGCGATGGCGTCCGCGGTGACACGTACGGTGACGTGGTCGTCGCCGAAGATCAGTGTGTAGGTCGCTGACAGGCCGCGGCTCGCCTCCGGGTCGAAGTCCCCCTGGAGCGCCAGCATGAGGGCGTCGACGCTGATGTCCGCGTCGAGGTCGCGAAACGGTGAGAGCCGGCCCCAACGGCCGAGGTGGACGAGAACCGGTTGAAGCTGTCGCCCCCAGTCGGTCAGCTCGTACACCCAGGACCGGGCGGGTGGTCCGAGCTTGCGCCGACGCACGATGCCGGACTGTTCGAGCTCGCTCAACCGCTGCGACAGGCGGTTCGGGCCGACGTTCGGCAGTCCGCTCCGCAGGTCGCTGAAGCGCTTCGGACCGAGAAGCAGCTCGCGTACGACCAGGAGCGCCCAACGCTCGCCGACCAGGTCGAGGGCGTGTGCGGCGGCGCAGGCGTCGCCGTAGGTTCGCGTGCTTGACACACCACCGAGTCTAACCGAGGGCTCGTTCCGATACGGGCATTGTTAGTATCGTTATTGTACTAAGAAGTACTTATGTGTAACCTTTTGGCATTCCCCGAACGGAAGAAGGAACGATGATTCTCATCACAGGAGCGAACGGACGTCCCGGATCGGCCACCGTCCGTGAGTTCGCACGACGCGGCACACCGGTCCGCGCACTTGTGCGGGACCCGAAGAAGGCGAAGGATCTGCGGGCACTGCCGGGCGTCGACGTGGTGCACGGTGACATGCTCTGGCCCGAGACGCTGGAGTCCGCGCTGGCCGGGGTGGACCGGGTGCTGATGATCAGCGGCGCCGGCCCGGAGCTGCTGGAGACGCAGTGCACGTTCATCGACGCCGCGATCAAGGCGGGTGTCGGTCACATCGTGAAGTTCTCCGGCAAGGACTCGGTCGACGGGTTCGACAATGAGAAGTTCCGTTCCACCCGGAGCCACGAGCAGATCCTGCGCTACCTTGTCGCCTCCGGCATGCCGTGGACACTGCTGCGGCCGAGCCAGTTCATGCACGTGTACTTCGAGGAGGTGCCGGACATCGCCGGTTCCGGCGAGCTTCGCCTGCCGCTCGGGGACACGACGATGGCACCGATCGACATCGACGACATCGCCAAGATCTCCTACGCCGTGCTCACCACGCCCGGCCACGAAGGCACGACCTATCCCATGACCGGTCCCGAGGCCTTGACCATGACCGACATCGCCGGCCATATCTCCGAGGCCATCGGCAAGCCGGTCCGCTACCGCGACGTGACCTCGGAGGAGAAGCAGCGGGCCTGGCTGGCGGCCGGGTATCCGCCGCCGCGTGCCGGCGCGTTCGCGCAGCTCTTCCAGGAGCGCAGCCGGCTGGGCCGCTCGAGCGTCGACCTGACCACCCATGAGCGCTTCGGAGTCGAACCGACCACCTTCGCGCAGTTCGCCCGTCGATACGCCGACGTCTTCCGTGGCGCCACCGACTACGCCGTCACCCCCGCCTGAGCAACCCGGAGACATCAGTGAATCTCCGTACAGAGCGGACAGCTCTCGCAGACCCGGACAGGAAGATATTCGTGCTCGTCCACGGTGGCGCGCACGGTGCCTGGGCGTTCGAGCGGCTGGCATCGCTCCTGGTCCAGGAGGGCCATCGTGTCATCGCCCGGGACCTGCCCGGACACGGGTTGGGGGCACGACTTCCCCGCTCGTACACCACAAGACCCCTGAACCCGCAGGCGTTCGCGACCGAGCCTTCCCCCGTCGCGCACATGACCCTGCGGGACTACCGCGACCAGGTCACCGGCACCGTCCGGCGGCTCGCCGAACGCATGCCCGACCGCCGGATCATCCTGCTCGGGCACAGCATGGCCGGGCTCGTGCTCAACCAGGTGGGCGAGGCTGTCCCCGAACTCATCGGTCGTCTGGTCTACCTGTCCGCCTGGATGACGGCCGACGGTACGTCGTTCGGTGACTACATGGACGCGCCGGAGTTCTCCACCGGATTGATCCCGTCTGTCCTGCTCGCCGACCCGGCCGTCACCGGCGCACTGCGCATGGACTTCCGGTCCGGCGACCCGGAGTACCGCGCCCGCGTCAAGGCGACCTTCGCCGCCGACGAGTACGTCCCCGACAATCCGACCGACGTGCGAACATTGCCGACCAGCCACTCACCCTTCGTCTCGCAGTCGGCGAGGCTCGCGGAGATCCTGCTGGAGCTCTGAGTGGCCCGTCGGTCTTCACCGGGAAGACCGGCAATCACCTCCGCCCTGTCGGTTCAGTAGAGAAACAGAACTTGATAGTCAGTAATAACAACTATTAAAATGTGCTTTCCTACCATGCCTGCTAGGCTCTCCGGCATGGTGGGCAAGCGCAAGTACGACGACGGATGTGCGGTGGCGCACGGCCTCGACCTGGTCGGGGAGCGGTGGATGCTGCTCGTCGTACGCGAGCTGCTCCTTGGCCCCAAACGCTTCACCGACCTCCGTGCCGGCATACCGGGCGTCAGCGCGGACGTTCTGACGCAGCGGCTGCGTGACCTGACCGCGTCCGGCGTCGTGCAGCGGCGCAAGCTTCCCGCCCCGGCGAGTTCGTGGGTGTACGAGCTGACCGCATGGGGCATGCAGCTCGAGTCGATCGTCATCCAGCTCGGCCGCTGGGCCAGCCGTTCGCCGACGCTGCCGCACGATGCCGAGATCGGGATCGACTCCCTGGTCGTGTCCTTCAGGGCGTTGTTCGACCCCCAGGCCGCCACGGGATTGACTGCGGTCTTCGTCCTCAGGCTCGATGAGCAGCAGTTCCGCATCGAGATCGCCGATGGTCGGCTTGACCTCGCCCGCGGAGAGGCGGACAACGCGGACGTGACCATGGAGACCGATCCCGGCACACTGGCCGCGCTGCTGCACGGGGGCCTCCCCGTCGCCGACGCGCTGAAGACGGGTGGCCTCGTGGTCGACGGCCCGGTGCACTTGGTCGAGCGGTTCCTCGGACTGTTCCCGCTGCCCGAGCCGGCCCCGCTCGCCGATCGCGATTGAGCGCGCCTGCCCACCTGGAAGGGTGACGTCGACAGACGGGCGTTCAGATAGACGGGCGTTCAGATAGACGGGCGTTCAGTCGGCGGCGGTGAGTTCGCCGGCGATCTCCCAGACGTGGCCGGCAGGGTCCCTGAAGCTCGCCGTACGGACTCCCCATGGGCGGTTGACGGGGCCGTTCAGCAGCACGGCGCCACGTGAGACGACATCCGCGGCCACGGCGTCGACGTCATCGACGGTGATCGTGAGGACGGCCCGGGCGCCGCCGCCCGATGTGCCCACTCCGGCCGGTGTGACCAGGCCCGGAGCCTCTGCGACGGACAGCAGGTTGACGAGCGTGGATCCGATGCGGAACACCACGCTGTCGGGGTCCTCATAGTGGACGGGCAGTCGGAACACGTCCATGTAGAACGTCTTGGCGGCTGCGAGGTCTTCGACGAAGAGCGTGATCGCGGTGATGGCGTTCGCCCAGATGTCCATGGTCAGGCGCCTCCTCGGCGGGCGGATGGCGGCCGCCGCCGGCGGCAGCGCCGACGCGGCCTGGTGGGGCGACGAGTACTGCCGTCGGGGGCTTGGAACGTCGTCCTCAGTCAGCCTGCGGGGCAACTGTGGTAGGTCTCGACGAGCCATCTGCCATCGCGTCGTGTGAGGGCCCAGGTCGCCAGCTCCCACCGGTCGGACGGAGGCTCGGCCTCGCCCGGGAACGCGGTGGCGCTCCGGGTGACCACGACCGCGACGTCCTCGGCGAGGAACCGCACGCTCTGCGGCAGGTGGATGCGCCGTGAGCCCTTCAGCGGTCCGGCGAATGCCCCGCCCATGCTCGTCCGGATCTCGGCTCTGCCCCGCAGGTGGACTCCGGGCAGGATCACCGTGGCGTCCTCGGCATACCGGTCGGCGAACGCGCCGCCGTCACCGTCGCTCCACGCACTCGACGTCGCGTCGAACAAGGCGAGCACGGCCCGTTCCCCGTCCTGCGCCGACGAGGCGCCGTCGCCCGGTGTCACGTGCTCGTGAAGATCTGAACTCATCTCATCCTCCAAAGGTCATTGCGAGATACGTCTCAGGTACGGATGCCGCGCGAGGTCCTGGCGTGCCGCGACGAGATCAGGCCGCTCGCAGGCGGGGAAGGATCTCCTCGCCGTACAGCTTGAGGAATCGGGCCTGGTCTGGGCCGGGGGCGTGGAAGACCAGGTGGGTGAACCCGAGGTCGAGATAGGCCCTGATCTTCTCGACATGCTCCTCGGGGTCGGTCGAGACGATGAACCGCCTGGCCGTCTGCCGCACATCGAGACCGTCGGCAAGGCGTTGCATCACCTGGGGATCCTCGACGCCGGTCTTCTGCTCCGGAGACAGCCCCAGGGCGCCCCAGAAGCGGGTGGCCTGCATCGCCTCTTCGAGGCTGGTGGCGAAGGAGACCTTGACCTCGATCATGCGCTCGATGTCGTCGAGAGACCGGCCCACGGAGGCGGCGCCCTCGGCTACGGCAGGGACCAGCGTGTCGGTGTACAGCGCGCCGTCCTTGCCGGACGTGGTGATCCATCCGTCACCGATGCGGCCGGCGAAACGAGTGGCGGCCGGGCCCGAGGCGGCGAGCCAGATCGGCACCGGCTCCTCGGGCTGGTCGTAGATGGTGGCTCGCTTCGTGGTGAAGTAGTCGCCCTCGAACGTCACCCGTTCACGCACCCACAGCTGCCGGATCAGCTGAACGGCCTCACGAAGGCGAGCGAACCGCTCCTTGGGTTCGGGCCAGTCCATGCCCAGCGGCGCTTCGTTGAGCGCCTCCCCGCTCCCGAGGCCGAGTACGACCCGGCCGGGGAAGAGCAGACCCAGCGTGCCGAACGCCTGCGCCACGACCGCCGGGTGGTAGCGGAACGTGGGAGTCAGCACTGAGGTGCCGATCGTGATGGAGTCGGTGCGGGCGCCGAGCGCCGCCAGCCAGCTCAGCGCGAACGGGGAATGGCCGTCATCGTGGCGCCATGGCTGGAAGTGGTCGGAGACGAACACCGAGTCGAACCCCTGCTGCTCGGCGAGCACGGCGTAATCGAGCAGTTCCCGGGGCCCGAACTGCTCGGCGGAGGCCTTGTACCCCAGCCTGACCTTGGCCACGTCAACACTCCCTTCATTGTGAACAGCTGGCTGCCGACGCGAGCCGGCGCCAATGCAGACCACAGGGATACGCCGGAGGAATCGGCGCGCGGGCACAGAGGGGGGACCGGCCTCCTCGGGATCGGCGCGGCGCGTCGTCCGCACCGACCCCGATCGATCGCTACGTTGGACATTGCAACTTAACGGTAGGAAAAAACAACCAGTGCTGCTAGCGTGCTCATCGGGACACCATCCAGCGATGTACGAAGAGGAGACCCACCGTGCCGCAGCTCCTGATCGAAGCTCCCATCGGCATCAGCGACCACGCCAAGCGGAAGATGATGACAGAGATCAACTCGGCCATCGAGGCTGCTTATCCCATTCCTGACGTCCGGATCTGGCTACGCGAATACTCGCCGGAGAATGTCGCCCAGGACGGGCGTATCAATGCGGAGCCCATCAAGCCGCTCTGCTTCCTGGAGGCCCCCGAGCTCTCCGACCTCGACGTCAAGAGGACCATGGCGGAGAAGGTCCTCGCCGCGATCGCGGTTGCCTACCAGGGCATCGCCAACACCGACGAGACACTGCTGCTGATGAATCACTACCCGCTGGAGAACGCGGGCTGGGCCGGCCGGCTCCAGTCCGACAATCCTGAGATCGTCGAAGTGGTGGCGGCGCTGAACCAGTAGCCGGCAGGCCGCGGATCTTCAGGGGGTGTGCCGGCGATCCCGGGCGTGGACGGTCCCGGGCGGTGCACGTGCGCCGTCACGGGGCCGGCACCACAACCGACGTCAGCGCGCCCCCGTCGGGTCAGCGGGTCGCGAGTTCGGCGAAGATGTCCACCAGTTCGGGCCGGTCGAACGGGCCCACATGAGGTGCCGCGACGCTGCGGACGTCCGTCAGGTTGTCCGGGGTGAGGCGGTCGGCCTCTGCGATGAATCGGTCCTGCAGCGCCGGTGGGATCAACCGGTCAAGGGTGAAGCGCACGTACGTCCGCGGGATCCGCCCCCAGGTGTGCGCTTCGCCGCGGGCTTCGGCCAGGGGAATGCCGGCGGTCTCGTCCGGCTCCAGCAGGTTGAGCAGGCGGCTCACCCCTTCGTCGGTGAAGTCTGCGGCAAGGGCGTTCTTGACGGCTCCGAACACCGCCGGGTCGGCCGAGCGCCAGTTGACCCGGGTCACCCCCAGCACCGCTGGATCGGCGACCATCGCGGCGCTGATCTGGGGAATCAGGCTCTCGCTGTTCTCCGGGGTTTCGAGGTAGGCGACCATGTTCGGCAGGTCGACGCAGCAGTACGCCGCGACGTAGACCACCCGGTCGAGCAACTCGGGGATGGCGTTGCCGACTCTGCTCACGGTGACGCCGCCCTGGCTCATGCCGACCAGGATCACCGGCCCGTGGCGGCGGGCGCGGCGAACCACCTCCACGACGCGCTCGACGTAGTCGTCGATGGTGATCTTGGCGAGCGGCGACGGCTCGGTGGCCAGCGCGTCGAGGTCCTGCGGGGCCTGGTACGAACGGGGGTAGAACGCCTCGCGGCCGTGTCCGGGTAGGTCGACGGCCACGCACCGGTGCCCGCGCAGGGTGAGCTCGCTGGTCAGCCCCGATGCCCAGGCGGAGGAGGAGTTGGTGCCGTGGATGAACACCAGGGTCGGCGGGCGCCGGTCGGCGTCGCGGGCGTCGGCTTCATGGTTCGTTGTCATTGACGTTCGCTTTCCTTGTGTCCGTCGGACGGGTGGGACGGGTGGTGGGAGTCGGTGGTCAGCGGTGCGGTGGGCGCCACATCGGCCACAGGAGCGGGCTGTCTGCCACGCGGACCGGTTCGCCGAGGTCCTCGAACCCGTGCCGCAGGTAGAGGGCACGGCTCCGCGGCGAACTCGCCTCCAGATACGCCGGGAGCCCGTCGGCGTCCGCTCGCGCCAGCCGGTGCCGCAGCATGGCCGAGCCGAGTCCGGCGCCCTGCCGCCCGCTGACCACTCCCATGCAGGGGAGGTAGACGTGCGGTTCGCGGTCGGGGTGCCGCTGTGCCAGCGCCTGACCGAGAGCGGCCAACCGGGCGCCGTTCTCACCGAAGACCGCGCCCAGGGCCGCCTCCGGAAGCTGTTCATAGGGCGTCTGGCCGGCGGCCAGCGTCAGCCACACCGACGCACCTTCGGGACGGCCGACCAGGTACGCCTCCCCGGCGGGACGGGTGACCAGGGACCCGTAGAAGAACGGCTGGAGACGACCTCGTTCACCGGCCTCGGGGAAGATCCAGCAGACGACCGGATCGCTCATGAACGCCTCGGTGAGGACGTCCACCACCGCCTGCCGCTCTGTCCCATCCGCCTGCCGTACGGGTGCGTACGGCGTATTCACTGTCATGGGTACAGGGTATAGAGAGCTGGCTCCACGTGGGCTTTCTTGCGCCATTCAGGCAGAAGAAGTGCACTAGTGCGATAGAAATGAACTAGTACACTTCAGCAGCCCAAGGATCGGGGGCCCATGCCGTCGTCAACGCAGCGACCGGATCCGCCGTACCGGCGGATCGTCGCGGAGATACGTGCCCGGATCCTGTCCGGCGACCTGCGGCCCGGCGATCGGATGCCTTCCATCCGGCAGATCGCCCAGCGATGGGGGGTGGCGGTCGCCACCGCGACCAGGGTGATGGCGACTCTCCGCGACGAGGGCCTGATCGAGGCGAAGGTCGGTTCCGGCACCGTGGTCAGCGCCCGCGCGGGTCAGGAGCAGCCGCCCGGCGCGGCCACGTCGCCGAGACCGCGGCCGGCCGGCGTCCCCAAGCAGGCGCTGAACCGGGAGCAGGTTCTCCGCGCCGCCATCGCGATCGCCGACGTCGAGGGGCTCGACGCCGTGTCCATGCGGCGCCTGTCGGCCGAGCTCGGCGTCGCTCCCATGTCGTTGTACCGGCATGTGGCGAACAAGGACGAGCTGGTGACGCAGATGGTCGACGAAGCCTTCGGCGCGGCGGAGCTGCCCGTTCCGGGACCGGAGGGGTGGCGGGCCAAGCTCGAACTGATCTCCCGCCGGCAATGGGAGTTGTGCCGGCGACACCTCTGGCTGCCCAGGGCCGTCTCGTTCACCCGCCCGTCGCTCGTGCCCAGCATGATGGCGCACACCGAGTGGACCCTGCGCGCACTCGACGGGCTGGGGCTGCCCATGGCGACCCGGATTCGCGAGGCACTCACGTTGCACGCACTGGTCCTCACCGTGGCGCTGTCCATGGCGGACGAGGTCGAGGCGGAGCAGGAGACCGGGGTGACGCTCGACGGGTGGTGGCTGGCACAGCGGAACCGGGCCGACGAGCTCCTCGAAAGCGGACGATTTCCGCTGCTGGCTACGATCTCCGGGGAAACGGTGTCGGACCTGGACGGGCTGTTCGAGTACGGCCTGGCATGCCATCTCGACGGGTTCGCCGCCCTGGTGGAGGGGCAAGCGCGAACGCGGTCATGAGGGGTTGCCCGGAAGCGGGGGCTCCCACTTCACGGCTGCGCCTGCTTGGGCAAGGTGAGGATCTCGGCTCCGTCGTCGGTGATGGCGATCGTGTGCTCGCTGTGTGCCGTCCGGCAGCCTGTCGCACTCCGGAGCGTCCACCCGTCGGCATCGGTGACGAGCTCGGCGGTGTCCGCCATGACCCACGGCTCCAGTGCCAGCAGCAGCCCAGGGCGCAGTTTGTATCCACGGCCGGGCCGTCCGGTGTTCGAAACGTGCGGGTCCTGGTGCATCGTTGATCCGATGCCGTGACCTCCGAACTCGGTGTTGATCGAGTACCCCGCCTCGCTGAGGACCGTGCCGATGGCATGGGAGATGTCGCCGGTCCGGGCCCCTGGCCCGGCGGCGGCGATCCCCGCGGCCAGCGCGCGTTCGGTCGCACTGATCAGCGCGACGCTCTCCTGGGGCTTCGCGTCGCCCACGATGAAGCTGATGGCAGCGTCCGCGGCGACTCCGCCCTTGGAGACGGCGAGGTCGAGTGTCAGCAGATCGCCGTCGGCAAGCGGGTAGTCGTACGGCCGTCCGTGGAGCACGGCGTCGTTGACGGCCGTGCAGATGTAGTGGCCGAACGGGCCGCGTCCGAAGGACGGCTCGTAGTCGACGTAACAGGACAGCGCTCCCGCCTCGACGATCATGTTTTCGGCCCACCGGTCGATGTCCAGGAGGTTCGTGCCGATCGTGCTACGGCTCTTCAGCGTCTGCAGGATGTCGGCGACCAGGGCGCCCGCCTCTCTTGCTCGAGGCAGCTCGGTGGGGTTCAAAATCTCGATCATTCGGCGCCTTCCTCACGCGACCAATAACTATCCCGGCCAAACTATACCGGTACTATCATCAGAGTCATGGTCAGGTTGCCCCTCACGCCCGCAGAGGTCGAGCGCGGACAGCGCCTCGGCGCCCTCCTACGTCGGGCCAGGGGAGAGCGCTCGATGCTGGAGACCGCGCTCGACGCACATGTCTCACCGGAGACCCTCCGGAAGATCGAGTCGGGCCGCGTGGCGACCCCCGCCTTCCCGACGATCGCGGCGATCGCCGATGTCCTCGGCCTCTCCCTCGATGCGGTGTGGGCCGAGATCAGCCGCCCCGACCATGGCGTTGGACCGACCAACTCTGATCACAACGCACGTGAGCAGCTGACCTCGTAAGCCGCGACAGGAGCGTCCCCGGTGAGTACGCCCAGCACTCCTGAGCGGCAGGCGATCTCGTAGAGCCTCATGGCCTCACGCCGAAACGCCCGGCGCGCGCTTCGGGCGCGCCGGGCGGAAGGCCGACGTTTCAGGAGGCCACAGGGGCCGCCGCCGCCTCCGGAGCCGGCCGGTCGGCGGTGGCCGGGGTGGGCCGGCGCATGACCAGGAGTGCCACGGCGAACGCCGCGAGCAGCAGCCCGGCGGAGATGGTGAACGCGAGCCGGTAACCGCCGGTCAGCGCGGCGGCCTGGCCGGCGCCGGTGGCCAGGAGCTCCCCGGTCCGGGAGGCGGCCATCGTGGACAGCAGGGCGACGCCGATGGCCATGCCGACCTGCTGGGTGGTGTTGAACAGCCCGGAGGCGAGGCCCGCGTCGCTCTCCCGCGCCCCCGACATGGCCAGCGTGGCCAGGGCCGGTAGCACCAGGCCGCCGCCCGAGATCAGCAGCATCGGAGGGAGCAGGTGCGTGACGTACCCGGCGTCCACCGTGACCCGGGTGAGCACGAGCATCGCCGCGAAGAGCAGCACCAGGCCGGCCAGCAGGACGGCGCGGGCGCCGAAGCGGGCGTTGAGCCGGGCCGAGACGAACAGGGAGATCGAGCCGATGCCGACCGCGGCCGGGAGCATGGCGAGGCCGGTGTCCAGCGCGCCGTAGCCGAGGACCCGCTGCATGTAGAGGGCGACGAGGACCTGGAAGGCGAACATGCCGGACAGGGCCAGCATCTGGGCGAGGTTCGCGCCGGCCACGTTGCGCGAGCGCAGGATTCGCAGCGGCATGAGCGGCGCCTTGGCGGTGGCCTGCCGTACGACGAAGCCGGCCAGCAGGGCCAGCGACACCGCGCCGAGGCCGAGCGTGTGGGCGGCCAGCCAGCCGTACTCCTCGACCTTGACCACCGTGTAGATGCCGAGCATGAGTCCGGTGGTCACGAGCACGGCGCCGGCCACGTCCGCGCCGGCGGCCAGGCCGATCCCGCGATCGGCGGGCAGGGCCCGCAGCGCGAGCCCGACGGTGGCCACTCCGATCGGCACGTTGATGAAGAAGATCCAGGGCCAGCTCAGGGCGTCGGTGAGTACGCCGCCCAGGACCTGGCCGATCGACGCGCCCGCCGCCCCGGTGAAGCTGAAGATCGCGATCGCCTTGCCCCGTTCGCCGGGATCGGTGAACAGCGTCACCAGGATGCCCAGGACCACGGCGGAGGCCAGCGCGCTCCCGACGCCCTGGAGGAACCGGGCGGCGATCAGCAGGCCGGGACCGGTGGCCGCGCCCGCCAGCAGGGAGGCGGCCGTGAAGATCGCGTTCCCGGCGAGGAACATCGTCCGGCGCCCGATCAGGTCACCCAGCCTGCCCGCCAGGAGCAGCAATCCGCCGAAGGGGATCAGGTAGGCATTGATGATCCAGCTCAGCCCGGCGGGCGAGAAGCCCAGGTCCTCCTGGATGACCGGCATCGCGACCGTCACGATGCTGCCGTCAAGGATCGTCATCAGTCCCGTCGCGGACAGCACGCCCAGTGCTGTCCAGCGCGAGTTTCCCACGTACGACATGTTCTCTCCCGTCGTTGAGCTCGACAGGAGAGACCATAACAGATGGTTTCGTAATAGACGATCCTCTTCGGATCTAAACTGCGCGCTCCCGAGCCCGGCGCGTCGGCTGGGGGCCTTCGGCGGGGGTGGCGAGATGCCCGCTGACCAGCCGGTTCAGGGCGCGTACCAGGACCTCGCGCTCGTCGTCGGGCAGCGATTGGAGGCTCGCCCGGTGGACGCCGTCCACGAGCTCCTGGCTGCGCCGGGCGATGGCGGCACCCGCTTCCGTGACCGCGATGATGCGCGCCCGCCGGTCCGTGCTGGACGGGCGGCGCTCGGCGTACCCGGCCTTCTCCAGCGCGTCCACGGTCACCACCATCGTGGTCTTGTCCATGTCGCCCAGCTCGGCGAGCTGGATCTGGGTCCGCTCCTCTTCCAGGGCGTGCACCAGTACGCAGTGCATGCGCGCCGTCAGGCCGATCTCGGCGAGGGCCGCGGCCATCCGGGTCCGCAGCACGTGGCTCGTGTGGTCGAGCAGGAAGGACAGGTCGGTTTCGGTGCGCGTGGGAGCCATCGCTGTCATGCCGCCAGCCTACCTAAACAGTCCCGGTGCGGATTATCTACGAAGAAACGGTCCGGGAGTCTCGGTAGGTTCGTGCCGTGCCGGAACATGCTGATGTCGGCCTCGCCTGCGAGGAGTTGGTGAAGGCGCTTCGTGATCTCGCCGCCCTGTCGTCCCCGAACGGCTCGTCGAGCGAGGCCGTCGCGGAGTCGGTCGCTCGCGTCAGATCGGCCGCGCGCTCCTACGCCGACGCGATCGGCGAGGTCACCGGGTGGGACGACGTGTTCGCCGACCTGGATGACGGACTCACTGGCCGCCCTGGACGGGTGGGACGTGCGCAGGTACGTCGAGCAGGGCATGAAGACGGCGGGAAGCGGCTGGACCGTGCGCCATGTGGGCAGAGCCCTGTCGGAGATGAGCCACGCCGATCGGTGGGAGGCCGGCTTCTGAGCGGATGCACGGGCTGACCGGAGGACCCCCGGGCGGGCGTTTGCGGGCGGTGTCGTGCGGGAACCCGCCTGGTCATGCCGGAGTGGTTGCAGGCGGGTGGGTGGGGGCTGCTGGCGGGGTTCGCGCTCGTGCTGGGCGCGCTGGTGGGTTACGCGGTGCGGCTGCCGCAGCGGGTGATCGCGTCGGTGATGGCGTTCGGCGCCGGCGTGCTGATGTCCGCCGTGTCGTTCGAGCTGATCGACGAGGCGCACGCGCGCGCGGGCCTGGCGCCCACGGTCGTGGGCGCCGTGATCGGCGCCGTCCTCTACACCGCCTGCAACGTGCTGCTGGCCCGCCGCGGAGCCAGGCATCGCAAGCGCTCCGGTGGCCGGCAACCCTCCGAGCAGGAGCAGAGCGGCTCCGGGACGGCGATCGCGCTCGGCGCGGTGCTCGACGGGGTGCCGGAGTCCGTGGTGATCGGCGCGAGCCTGCTCGGCGGGGGCGCGGTGAGCGCGGTGACCGTGGCGGCGGTCTTCATCAGCAACGTGCCGGAGGGGCTGTCCAGCGCGGCCGGCATGCGCGGCGCGGGGCGGTCCAAGACGTACGTGTTCGGGCTGTGGAGCGGGATCGCCGTCATCAGCGGCCTGTCGTCGCTGGCCGGGTACGCGCTGCTGGGGCAGGCGCCGGTGGCCGTTCTGGCGGGCATCATCGCCCTGGCCGGCGGCGCGATCCTCACCATGATCGCCGACACCATGATCCCCGAGGCGTTCGACAACGCGCACCTGATGACCGGGCTCATCACCCTGGCCGGATTCCTGCTCGCGTTCGCGGTGTCGAAGGCGGGCGGCTGAGGCGTCCGATCCCCGTACGCGCCGCTGCTGCGGACGGGCCTGGAGGCGCGCCGTAACGGTCGCAACAAAGATCGCATCAGTCCCATGAGGTGCTAAAGGCGATTTTTGGGGCAGGTGACCGCAATGCGGACGAGCGCTGAGACTTGGGGGTGTTCCTGGTGACCGGCTCCGCGATCACGCTGGGCGTCGAGGAGGAGTTCCACATCGTCGACACGCGGACCCGTCACCTGGTGCCGAGGGCGGGGATGCTCCTCGACATGCTGCCGGACGACTGCTTCACCAAGGAGCTCCAGTCCTCCACGCTGGAGGCCAACAGCAGGCCGTTCCGGGGGCTGGAGGACCTGGCGCGCGACCTGGGCGGCATGCGCGCGATGGTGGTCCGGCGGGCGGAGAGCCTGGGGCTCGGCATCGTGGCGGCCGGCAGCGTGCCGCTGGCCGACATCGACCGGATGAAGGTCTCGCCCGACCCGCGCTACGAGCAGATGCTGGACGACTACCAGCTCCTCACGCGCGAGCAGCTCATCTGCGGGACCCAGGTCCACGCCGAGATCACCGACCGGGAGCTGGCCCTCGCGGTCGCGCACCGGCTGGCCCCGTGGGCGCCGCCGCTGCTGGCGCTCAGCTCCAGCTCGCCGTACTGGCTGGGCGCCGACACGGGGTACGGCAGCTACCGCACCATGGTGTGGCAGCGCTGGCCCACGGCCGGGCCGATGGCCCGCTACGACTCCGTGGCCGACTACGAGCGGATGATCCAGGACCTCATCCAGTCCGGCGTGATCAGCGACCCCGGGATGATCTACTTCGACATCCGGCCGTCGGCGCACGTCCCGACCGTGGAGCTGCGCGTCTGCGACTCCTGCCCGCGCGTGGACGACATCGTGCTGATCGCCGGGCTGTTCCGGGCGCTGGTGGCGCGTGAGCTGGAGGCCGTGCGGCGCTCCCCCGGCCTGGAGGTGCCGCTGGAGGGCGTGCGGGCGGCGACGTGGCAGGCGGCGCGCTCCGGGCTCGAAGGGGAGCTGGTGGATCCGGTGGAGGGCGTCCCGCGGCCCGCCGCCGAGGTGATCACCCGGATGGTGAACGACCTGCGGCCGTACCTGGAGGAGGCGGGCGACTGGGAGCTGATCTCCGGACTCGCCGGCGACGCGCTGGCCAGGGGCAGCTCGGCCGCGCGGCAGCGGGAGGCGTTCGCCCGGCGGGGGCTGCTGGGCGACGTGGTGGACATGCTCCTCGCCGAGACGCGGTCCGGCGGGTGGGAGCCCCTGGGCGGCGACGCCTCGTCGTCGTACCGACCGGCCGCCTGAGAAAGCCTGAAAAGGCAGGAAAAGCCTGAGAAGGCCGGCCGCGTGGAGAAACGGGCCGCGTGAGGGACTGTGCGAGATGCGGAAGGCGACTGACACATGTGTGGGCTGAGCGGCGAAATACGCTTCGACGGGAAAGCGGCGGACATGGGCGCCGTGGACCGGATGACCGAGGCGATGCGCGAGCGGGGGCCCGACGGAGCCGGACTGTGGTCGACCGGCCCCGTCGCCCTCGGCCATCGCCGCCTCAAGATCATCGACCTGTCCGACAAGGCCGCCCAGCCCATGGTGGACGGCGAGCTGGGTCTCGCCGCGGTGTTCAACGGCTGCCTGTACAACTACCGCGAGCTGCGCGAGGAGCTGCGTGCCGCCGGGTACCGATTCTTCTCCACCTCCGACACCGAGGTGCTGGTCAAGGCGTTCCACCGGTGGGGCGTCGAGTGCGTCGACCACTTCAAGGGCATGTTCGCCTTCGCGGTGGCCGAGCGTGACACCGGACGGCTCACGCTGGGCCGCGACCGGCTCGGCATCAAGCCGATGTACCTCTCCCGGTCCGGCGACCGCCTGCGCTTCGCCTCCACCCTGCCCGCCCTGCTGGCCGGCGGCGACGTGGACACCACGATCGACCGGGTCGCCCTGCACCACTACATGACCTTCCACTCCCTGGTGCCCGGCGAGCGGACCATCCTCAACGGCGTCAGCAGGCTGCCCGCCGCCACCGTGCGCACCTTCGAGGCCGACGGCACCAGCACCGACCGCCACTACTGGGACCCCGCCCACACCCGGTCGGCCCTGCCCGAGCGGGCCGGCCTCTCCGACGACGAGTGGCGGCACGCCGTCCTGGAGGCGCTGCGCGCGGCCGTGCGCCGCCGGATGGTCGCGGACGTGCCGGTCGGCGTACTGCTGTCGGGCGGCCTGGACTCCAGTCTGATCCTCGCGCTGCTGGCCGAGGAGGGCCAGGCGGACCTGGCCACGTTCAGCATCGGCTTCGAGTCGGCGGGCGGCCAGCGCGGCGACGAGTTCGCGTACTCCGACCTGATGGCACGCCGTTTCGGCACGGACCACCACCGCATCCGCATCCCGGACAGTCGCCTCCTGACCGGGCTGGAGCAGGCGGTGCGCTCGATGAGCGAGCCGATGGTCAGCCACGACTGCGTCGCCTTCCACCTGCTGTCGCAGGAGGTCGCCCAGCACGTCAGGGTGGTGCAGTCCGGGCAGGGGGCCGACGAGGTGTTCGGCGGCTACAGCTGGTTCCAGCCGCTGGCGGGGGTGCCCAGGAAGCGGGCCGCCGAGGTCTACCTCGCCGAGTTCGCGGACCGGCCGCACGAGGCGCTCGCCGGTATCGTGAGCCCCGACTACCTGCTCGACCACGACGCCAGCAGCGCGTACGTGCACGCCCACACGGCCAGGCCGGGCGCCGACACCGCGCTGGACGCCGTCCTGCGCCTGGAGACGACCGCCATGCTCGTCGACGACCCCGTCAAACGGGTGGACAACATGACCATGGCCCACGGCCTGGAGGCGCGCACGCCGTTCCTCGACCACGAGCTGGTCGAGCTGGCCGCGGCCTGCCCCACCGAGCTCAAGCTCGCCGACGGCGGCAAGGGCGTGCTCAAGGACGCCGCCCGCAAGCTCCTGCCGAGCGAGATCATCGACCGGCCGAAGGGCTACTTCCCCGTCCCCGCCGTGCGCCACCTCGACGGGCCCGTGCTGGACATGGTCCGCGACGCGCTCACCGGCCGGGCCGCCCGCTCGCGCGGCCTGTTCCAGCCCGCCTACGTCAAGGCGCTGCTCGACGACCCCGACCGCGACCGCGCCACGACCGGCGTCAACACCCTGTGGCAGCTCGGGCTGCTGGAGCTGTGGCTGCAGGCCCAGGGAGTCTGATGGCCCCGTCCCCCGCTCCGTCCGTCCCCGCTCTGTCCGTTCCGCTGCCCGCACCCGAGAGCCTGACCGCATGGAACTGCCGGACCCCGGCGCTGTCCCCCGACCACGGGGCCGTCGCGTACGTCAGCGACCGGGACGGCCGTCCCCGCGTGTGGATCCAGCCGCTGCCCGACGCGGGGCGCCCCGCCGAGCACGCCATGCCGGCCGCGGAGCACGGGTGGCCCGCCGGCGAGGAGGACACGGGCGCCGGCCCGCCGGACGGCGCGCCCGCCCGGCCCGTCGACACCGGCCCCGAGCCGGTCGCCGACGTGTCCTGGGCGCCGACCGGTGAGCGGCTGGCCGTCCTCGTCGCGCCCGGCGGCGGAGAGCACACCGAGGTGTGGACCGTACGGCCGGACGGCGGCGACCTGCGCCCGCTGGCGGCGCCGCCCGGCGGATCGGCGTCGTTCGTCCGGTGGACGGGACGCGGCGAGGTGCTGCTCGTCACCGAGACCTCTGCCTCGGGGTCGACCGAGGCCGTGCTCGTGGACGCCGCCACCGGAGGCCGCCAGGTCGTCGCGGCCGGCCCGTTGCTCCGGCCCGCCGCCGTCAGCCGCGACCATGCCACGCTGCTGCTGCGCCGGGGGCCGAGGGGCGCGCGGCGCATGTCGGTGGCCGCCTGCGGTCCCGGCGCGGGAGACGAGCTGCCGCTGCTGGCCGGCCTGCCCGGCTCGACCGACTACGGCATACTGTCACCGGACGGGGAGACGGCCTACCTGCTGTCCGACGCGGGCCGCGACCGCGCCGCCCTGCTGGCGGTGCGTGGGGGCGAACGGGTGCTCGTACGGGGGGACGAGCTTGAGGCGCGGTCGCACGACGTGCTGGCCCAGCGGGAGGACGCCGAGCTGGACCAGTTCGCGCTGAGCGCCGACGGGCGGCGCGCGGTCCTCGTGTGGAACGAGCACGGCCGCTCCGCCCTGGAGGTCCTGGACACCGGCACAGGGGCCGTGAGCCCGCTCCCTCCCCCGCCCGCCGACGTGGTCACCTCGATCCGGATCAGCCTCGACGGCGGCACGGCCGTCCTGGCCGCCGAGGGGCCGGACCAGCCCTCCCACGTGCTGCTGTGCGACCTCGCCACCGGCCGGTACGACCAGGTGGCGGGCGCGGGGCGGCTGACCGGGGCGCCGCACGCCGAGCTGGTCCGCCTCAGGGCCCGCGACGGCCTGGAGCTGGCCGCCTGGCTGTACCGTCCCCCGAACGGCCACGGTCCCGCGCCGTACCTGGTCCACCTGCACGGCGGCCCCGAGGACCAGGAGCGGCCGGCCTTCAACCCGCTCTACCACAACCTCGTCGCCTCGGGCATCGGCGTGCTCGCCCCCAACGTGCGCGGCTCGTCCGGCTACGGCCGGGCCTTCCGCGAGGCCGACGACCGCGAGCTGCGCTTCCACGCGATCGACGACGTGGCCGACTGCGCCACCGAGCTCGTCCGGCTGGGCGCCGCCGACCCGCGCCGGATCGCCTGCATGGGATGGTCGTACGGCGGCTACCTGACCCTGGCCGCGCTGGTCACCCATCCCGGACTCTTCCGGACGGGCATCGACGTGTGCGGCATGTCGGACTTCGAGAGCTTCTATGCGCGTACCGAGCCGTGGATCGCCGCCGCCGCGGTCGGCGAGTACGGGCACCCGGAGACCGACCGCGACCTGCTGCGCGCCCTGTCGCCGCTGCGGCACTTCGACCGGCTGGAGGCGCCGCTCCTCGTCGTCCACGGGGTCCACGACACGAACGTGCCCCTGCACCAGGCCCAGCAGGCCGTCCAGGCGGCGCGGGCGCGCGGGGTGGTGTGCGAGGAGCTGCTGTTCCCGGACGAGGGGCACGAGATCCGGCGGCCGCCCAACCGGGCGGCCTTCGTCGGCAAGGTCGTCGAGTGGCTCGGCCGCCACCTCCTGGCCCCGGTGGGCTGACGGGCGGCCGCGCACCGCCTCCCGGAATCAGGCGCCGGTCTCGCGCAGGATGCCCTGGTCCACGACGGCGTCCAGCAGCAGCTCCCGGTACCCGGCCTCCTCGAACAGCACCGTCAGCCGGTCCTCGTCGCGCCGGATGACCTCCCCCGGCCCCCACGTCTCGTGCTCCACCTGCGCGTGGACCGGGAACGGCCCGTCGCCGCGCGCCGGCTCACCGGCGGTCCCCGCGTGGCAGGTGTCGCAGTTGCCGCACGGCTCCCCCAGGTCCTCGCCGAAGTACGCGAGCAGGAACCGCCGGCGGCAGTCCAGGGTCTCGGCGTAGCGGCGCATCATCTCGTGCCGGGTGCGCTCGATCTCGCGGTGCCGCTCGGCCAGCTCCCGCGCCCGCGCGGCGGCGGGACCGGGGTCGGGCCCGCCGGGCACCGGCATGATGCCGCGCGTGCCCAGCCGGACGGCCCCGGCGCGTTGCAGCAGGTCGAGCAGCGTGGTCAGGCGACGGGGCGACAGCTCGGTCCGCTCGCGCAGCTCCTTGCGCTCGATCCCGCCGGATCCGGCATCGGACTTCGCGACGGCCTCGGCGACGCGTTCCAGCGCCTCGACGTCCGGGAGGGCGCCGGTGAAGAACCGCTGGAGGCCCAGGTCCTCGGGCCGGTAGAACAGCAGCGCCCGCGCCGGGTCGCCGTCCCTGCCCGAGCGGCCGATCTCCTGGTAGTAGGCGTCCAGGGAGCCGGGGATCTCGCTGTGGAAGACGTAGCGGACGTCCGGCTTGTCGATCCCCATGCCGAACGCGCTGGTCGACACCACGACGTCCAGCTCGCCCGCCATGAACCTGCCGTGCACCGCGTCGCGCTCGCCCCGGCGCAGCCCCGCGTGGTACGCCTCCGCCCGCAGGCCCGCCTCGGCCAGCCGGCCGGCCAGCTCGGAGGTCCGCCGGCGCGTCGCCGTGTAGACGATGCCGGGCTGCGGCTGCTCCAGCACCGCCGCGACCAGCGCGTCGGTGGCGTCGGCCAGCTCCCGGCGCACCGACAGGGTGATGTTGGGACGGTCGAACCCGCGCACGATCTGTAGCGGGTCCCGCATGCCGAGCCGTTCGACGATCTCCTCGCGGACGGGCGGGGCGGCCGTCGCCGTGAGCGCCGCGATCACCGGGCGGCCGATCGCCTCGGCGGCCGAGCCCAGCCGCAGGTAGTCGGGCCGGAAGTCGTGCCCCCAGGCCGACACGCAGTGGGCCTCGTCGACGACCATGAGCGAGATGTTCGCCTCGGCCAGCTCGCGCACCACGTCGGGCCGGGTGAGCTGCTCGGGCGCGCAGAACAGGAACTCGGTCTCCCCCGCGCGCAGCGACTCGAAGGTGGCCGCCCGCCTGCTCGCGGACGTGCCGGCGTCCACGCTGGTCGCCTTCTCGTCGTGCCGCTGGCGGCGCAGCGCCTCCACCTGGTCGCGCTGGAGGGCGATGAGCGGCGACACGATCAGGGTCGGTCCGGGCAGCAGCAGCGCGGGCACCTGGTAGATGGCCGACTTGCCGCTGCCGGTGGGCATGACGACGAGCGTGTCGCGGCCCTCAGCCAGCGACGTCATGGCCTCGAGCTGGCCGGGCCGCAGCTCGGCCAGGCCGAGGGATTCGCGGGCCGCCCGCTCGCACCTGTCGCGTACGGTCCCGCCGTCCCCGGCCTGCGGGGCGTCGCTGGAGAGATGAGCTCGCATGGCCGCGCCCCTACCCTCGTGGGCGGGGCTATGCCCGGTCAGGCGGAGCGGCGGTACGTGACGGGGCCCAGGCTCGGCGCCGGTGATAAACTGTGGATGAACTGACAGGCCGTCTCCCGAGGAGGCGGCCACGCTGCTTTTCGGATGTCCGTCGCGTGCCGGGGCCTCGCCCCGCCGCACGCGCTACCCGAAGGAGCAGCATGTCCGCCCCCTCCCTGCCGCGTCAGCTCGCCCGCACGCGGCGGTTCACGCTCGGCGCGCCCGGCAAGGTCAGCGTCTCGCCCGACGGCGGCACCGTCGTCTTCCTGCGCAGCCGTGCCGGGGACGACCCGGTGAGCTGCCTGTGGGCGCTCGACGTCGCCACCGGCCGCGAACGCCTCCTCGCCGACCCCCGGGCGCTGCTCGTGGGCGCGGGCGAGGAGCTCTCCGCCGAGGAGCTCACCCGGCGTCAGCGGGCGGGCGAGCTGTCCTCCGGCATCGTCGCCTACGCCGCCGACGCCGCCTGCGAGCTGCTGGCCTTCGCGCTGTCCGGCCGGCTGTGGACGGTCCGCGTCTCCGACGGCCTGGTACGGCCGGTCGCCGCGGCCGAGCCGGCCCTCGACCCCCGCCCGGACCCCACGGGCCGCCGCGTCGCGTACGTCAGCGGCGGCGCCCTCCGCGTGGCCGACACAGGAGACGCCCTGGATCGGGCGGTGGCGGTGCCGGACGGGCCGGAGGTCACCTTCGGCCTTCCCGAGCACGTCGCGAGCGAGTCCATGGGCCGCCACCGCGCCTACTGGTGGTCGCCCGACGGCACCCGGCTGCTCGTCGCCCGGGTGGACACCGCGCCCGTGCGGCGCTGGCACCTGGCCGACCCCTCCGACCCCTCCCGGCCTCCGGTCAGCTTTCCCTACCCGTCGGCGGGCACGGCCAACGCCGAGGTCAGCCTGTGGATCGCCGACGCCGGAGGACGCAGGCCGCTCACCCCGGTCGCCTGGGACACCAAGGGGTTCGAGTACCTGACCGACGCCGGCTGGGACGCCGCAGGGCCGTACGCGTCCGTGCAGAGCCGCGACCAGCGCCACGTCCAGGTGCTGGGGATCGACCCGGCCACCGGGGCGGCCCGGGTGCTGGCCGAGCAGCGCGACGACGCCTGGGTGGAGCTCCTGCCCGGCCTGCCCGCCCGCGACTCGGCCGGCGCGCTGTTCACCGCCGGCGACGTGGACGGCACGCGCCGGCTGATGGCCGACGGCGTGCCCGTGACCCCGCCCGGCCTCCAGGTCCTCGGCGTGCTCGCCGTGGACGGCCGTACCGTGCTGTTCGCGGCGACGGACGAGCCGACGCAGACCCACGTGTGGGCGTACGACCCGGACGCCGGGGCGCGGCCGCTGACCACCGAGCCGGGCGTCCACAGCGCCGTGCGGCGGGGCGGCACCACCGTGCTCCTCTCCCGCACCCTCGACCGTCCCGGCACCCGCGTCACAGTCCACAGCGCAGGAGCAGCCAGGGCGGGAGCAGCCGGTGCGGGGGAAGCCGTGGAACGGGAGATCGCCTCGCACGCGCAGCGGCCCGTGCTGGAGCCCCGGCCCGAGCTGCTGAGCCTCGGCCCCCGCGGGCTGCGCGCCGCCCTGTTCCTGCCCTCCTGGCACCGGCCCGGCGACGCCCCGCTGCCCGTCCTCATGGACCCGTACGGCGGCCCGGCCCTGCGCAAGGTGACCGCCGAGCAGGCGTGGTGGACGTACGTCTCGCAGTGGTTCGCCGAGCAGGGCTTCGCGGTCCTCGCGGTGGACGGCCGGGGCACGCCCGGACGCGGGCCCGCCTGGGAGCGGGAGATCCACCTCGACCTCGCCGGGCCGGTGCTCGACGACCAGATCGAGGGGCTGCGTGAGGCGGCGGCCCGCCGGCCCGAGCTGGACCTGTCACGGGTGGCGATCCGGGGCTGGTCGTTCGGCGGGTTCCTGGCCGCGCTCGCGGTGCTGCGCCGGCCCGACGTCTTCCACGCCGCCATCGCGGGCGCGCCCGTCACGGACCAGCGGCTGTACGACACGCACTGGCGCGAGCGCCACCTCGGACACCCGGACGAGCACCCGGAGGCGTACGACCGCTGCTCCCCCGTCCTGGAGGCCGCGTCGCTCACCCGGCCGCTGCTGCTCATCCACGGCCTGGCCGACGACAACGTCGCGCCGGCGCACACCCTGAGGCTGTCCGCGGCGCTGCTCGCGGCCGGGAAGGCGCACGAGGTGCTGCCGCTGCCGCGCACCACCCACCTGCCCGTCGAGGAGTCCGTGGCCGAGAACCTGCTGCTGCACCAGCTCGGCTTCCTGCGCCGCGCCCTGCCCTCCTGAGCCCCCACCTCCGGTGATCTTTTCCGGTCCAGGATTGTCGGTCGGTTGGGGTACATTTTCGGATCATCAATCGGCCGTTCGCGTAGTGCCGTCGCACGATCAGGCGTCCGCGAGCCGTACGGGCTGGGAGGTCGAAAGGTCGTGACCGCGGACATGGCCGCGTGGGAGCAGCGCAGCGTGGTGCCGGTGGTGCCGCCTGTCCGGCCCCGCAAGCTGGCCAAGGTGCCGTTCGTCGAGCTGGCCGACGGACGGTTGCAGGGCGTCGTGTCGAGCGGCTCCGACATCGAGCGGGTGTACGTCTCCTCGATCGCCGCCGGCACCCACGCCTACAGCTGCAGCACCAACAACAACCGGCCCTGCGGCGGCCTGTACGGCTCGCCGTGCAAGCACCTCCAAGCGCTGGCCGCCGAGGCCGTGCTCCAGTACGGCCTGGACCGCGTGGCGGGCTACCTGCGGGCCGAGGTCGGCGAGGACGGCGACCTGATCGGCGCCCTCGACGGCTCGGTGGAGCGGACGCAGGCGTCCATGGTGTTCAGCCGGTTCCTGCGCCACCTGGCGTACCTGGAGCTGCCGGGCACGGGTGAGCCTGTGCCCGAGTTGCAGTGGTTCCCGGCGACCGGGGCGGGTGCCTGATGCGCGGAGTGCAGCTCGCCGCGCTGCTCGACGGCGACGTGCCCGGGACCGGGCAGGCCCTGGAGCTGGTGACGGGGTTCGACGACGCGCTCGCCAACGGGTTCGCCCGGCTCGGCGAGGAGCGGGCCGGGGCGCTGGCCGCCCTGGCCGGGGCCATGGCCGGCACGCCCCTGGGCGACCGGGCGGCCGAGGCGGCGGCCAAGATCGCCGCGGGCTCGGTCGGCGAGGAGCACCTGGCGGCGCTCGCCGGGGCCCGCACCGCGCTGCTCGGCGCGGTCCACGACGCCCTGCTCGACCGGCTCGACGCCGCGCTCGGCCGCGACCGCGAGCCCTGGCCGGCCACCGGCGGGACGCCGGACGAGCCGGGCGTCCCCGCGAACCTGCTCGCCGCCGGTCGCTCCTGGCTGCACGAGCTGGCCATCACCGGCTGGCGCGGCGTCGACCACGACCTGGTCTCCGGCTCCGGGCAGGCCGTCGAGGCCCTGCTCGCCCAGCCCGCCGCGCGCCGCCTCGCGGTGCTGCTCGACGGGCTGGCGGCCGAGCTGGCCGCCTCCGGCCCGATCGGCCTGATGCCGCACCTGCCCGCCCGCCGGTGGGGCGACCTGTGGGCGCGGGCCCTCCTGCTCGCCCAGCCCGGCGGCCTGCCCGCCCGTCCGGAGCCGGTCACGGTCTCCGGGCGGCTGCTGCCCCTGGGCGTGGACGTCCACGAGCACGGCACCGCCGTCCAGGTCCAGGTGCACGGCGTGCTGGAGCCCGCGGGCGACGAGCCGAAGCGGCTGGTGCGCGCGAGCGTCAGCGCCATGAAGGTCGACACGATCACCGGCCCCGCCGTGTGGCGGCTGCTGGGAGGCCACCCGGCGCTGCTGACGGCGCTGGCCGAGCACCGCGCCCTCGACCTCACGGGCATGCCGCTGCTGCCCGGCGGCGACCTCGTGTGGCACGACGACCGGGCCCGCGCGGGCGAGCCCGCCGACCCGTTCGCCGTGGCCCGCGTGCAGCTCGCCGGCGCGCTCGCCCCGCCGGCGCCGCCCCTCGACCGCCATCCCGTGCGGATCGCCGAGCCCGTCCTGCTGGAGGGCTACACGGTGACCGGCGACGGCACGCTCGACGTCGACGGCCACCCGATCGCCCTCGACACCGACCGGCTGCCCTCATGCGGCCCGCTGACCCCCCAGCTCGTGGCGGCCTCCACCGCCTGCGTCGGGCTCATGCGCTGGGACGGCGGACGATGGTCCGTCCAGCCGCTGGCGGTGCAGGCGATGGTCAAGCGCAAGCCGGTCGAGGCCGGCAACGGCGACTGGGCGCTCGGTCCCACCGACCCCAAGGTGGTCAAGGCCGTGGCGAAGGCCGGCGACGTCGTCGCCGTACTCCAGGAGCGGGCGGGACGGCTGCTGCGGCGATGAGCGAAACCCCGAGCGAGTCCCCTGCCGAATCCCCGAGCGAGTCCCCGCGCGGGTCTTCGAGCGCTGACGCGAACCGGCGGCAGCTCCTCTACTGGCGGCTGCTGTCCCGCGTCTTCGAGGCCGACGAGCAGCCCGCCCTCGAAGCGGGCAGCATGGCCGTCGTCGGCGACCTCGGCCTGCCCGCCGCCCTGCTCGACCCCGGCATCTCGGTCGACAACGTCGTGCAGCGCTTCCCCGAGCTGGCCGCCGAGTTCGACGGCCTGATGGCGCCCGGCCTGCCGGAGTCCGAGGAGATCGGCCCCGAGGAGGTGCGCCGGGCCGCGCTGGTGTCGAAGCTGCTGCTCAACGTGTTCGCGACCGGCTCGGGCAGTGTCTCCGCGAGCGGCCTGGCCCGCTGGCAGCAGGACGCCGGCTGGTTCGAGCGCGCCCTCGGCCACGAGCCCGGCGGGCTGCGCGCCAACCCCGCGAGCGACGAGCTCGGCGGCGTCCTGGCCGGCCTCGAAGGCGATCTGGTCAGCCGGATGCGCCTGCGCGAGGTGCTGGCCGACCCCACCCTGGCCCGGCAGCTCACGCCCAGCATGTCGCTCATCGAGCAGCTCCTGCGCGACAAGGCCAACCTGTCGGGCATCGCGCTGGCCAACGCCAAGGCGCTGATCCGCCGGTTCGTCGACGAGGTCGCCGAGGTGCTCCGTACGCAGGTCGAGCAGACCAGCGCCGGGAAGATCGACCGATCGGTGCCGCCCAAACGGGTGTTCCGCAACCTCGACCTCGACCGGACCATCTGGAAGAACCTCACCAACTGGAGCCCCGAGGACCAGCGGCTCTACGTCGACCGCCTCTTCTACCGGCACACGGCCCGCAAGAACACGCCGTCCCGGCTGATCGTGGTGGTGGACCAGTCGGGCTCCATGGTCGACTCCATGGTCAACTGCACCATCCTCGCGTCGATCTTCGCCGGGCTGCCGAAGGTGGACGTCCACCTCATCGCGTACGACACCAGGGCGATCGACCTGACGCCCTGGGTGCACGACCCGTTCGAGGTGCTGCTGCGCACCGACCTCGGCGGCGGCAACGACGGGCCCGTCGCGATGGCGATGGCCCGGCCGAAGATCGCCGAGCCGCGCAACACCGTGATGGTGTGGATCTCGGACTTCTACGAGTTCGACCGGTCGCAGCCGCTGTTCGACGGGATCCAGGCCGTCCACCGCTCCGGCGTGCGGTTCATCCCCGTCGGCTCGGTGAACAGCTCCGGCCAGCAGAGCGTCAACCCGTGGTTCCGCCAGAAGTTCAAGGACCTCGGCACTCCGGTGATCTCCGGCCACATCCGCAAACTCGTGTTCGAGCTCAAGAGCTTCCTCACCTAGGAGAGTCCCCCGCATGACCGACGAGATGCTGCGTGCCCCCGCCGAGGTGAAGTACGCCGACGAGCTCGACTGGCTGGAGTCCGTGGACGACGGGCCCAAGCCGTTCTCGTGGCGGCTGAGCCCCCGGATGGTGCGGCTGTTCGTGCTCGGCTCCGATCGCTCCGACGGGCTCGACCGGGAGATCAAGCAGAAGTGGTTCGGCGACCGGAGCTTCGTCGAGCGCGCCATCGTGACCCTCGCCTCCGACCGCGGCCTGCTGCTGATCGGCGACCCGGGCACGGGCAAGAGCTGGCTGGCCGAGCTGCTGTCCGCCGCGATCAGCCGCAACTCGACGCTGGTCGTCCAGGGCACGGCCGGCACCACCGAGGACCACATCAAGTACTCGTGGAACGTCTCCATGGTGATCGCCAAGGGGCAGTCGCGCGACTCCATGATCCCCTCGCCCATCATGACGGCGATGGAGCAGGGCGTGATCGGCCGCTTCGAGGAGCTGACCCGCTCCACCAGTGACGTGCAGGACGCGCTCATCTCGATCCTGTCCGAGAAGTACGTGTCCATCCCCGAGCTGGACGACGACAACATCGTCTTCGCCAAGCCCGGCTTCTCCATCATCGCGACCGCCAACAGCCGCGACCGGGGCGTCAACGACCTGTCCTCAGCCCTGAAGCGGCGCTTCAACTTCGTCCGCATCCCCGTCGTGACGAACAAGCGCAGCGAGGCGGAGATCGTCCGCTTCCGCACCACCGAGCTGCTGCGCCGCCACCGGATCGAGCTGGACGTGCCGCCCACGCTCCTCGACATCCTGCTGCAGAGCTTCGCCGACCTGCGGGCCGCGTCCGAGTCGGCGAGCAGCGACGACGAGAGGCTGGAGTCGGCGCTGTCCACGGCCGAGCAGATCGGCGTGCTGGAGGACGCCATCCTGCACAGCCAGTTCTTCGGCGACCAGACGCTGCGCGCGCAGACCCTCGCCGGCTCCCTGGTCGGCTCGCTGGCCCGCCGCAACCCGGAGGACCTGGCCATCCTCAACAAGTACTGGCACGGCGTCGTCGAGCCCCGCAGCAAGAAGGACGGCGGGGAATGGCCGGACTTCCTCGAAGGCGGCCGCCAGGCGATCGCCACCCTGTCATGAGCTCGCCCGGCGCGGTCGCGGGTCCGTTCGGAGCCCTGCGCGAGCAGCTGCTGGACGCCGCCGCGGCCTTCGCCGGCGCTCCGGCCTCCCTGTCCGAGATCCTCGCGGGCCTGGTGGACGACGTCGACCGGGCGCTGCGTGAGGAGCTCGAGATCTTCCCGGTGTGCCACCACTCGCCCGCGTCCGCGCTGGCCATGGCGCGCCGGCTGCGCGAGAAGCGGCCCCAGGTCGTCTACCTGGAGCTGTGCGAGGACCTGCGCCCGCTGCTCGGCGAGCTGCGCAACTGCCGCCTGCCGGTGGCCCTGCAGGCGTTCGCGACGGAGCTCGACGGCTTCCCGCCCGGCTCCGGGCCGCTCAGCGTGGTGGCGCCCATCACCGAGGCGTCGGCGGAGTACCAGGTCATCGCGTACGCGCTGGAGACGCCCGGCGTCGAGCTGGTCCTCGTGGACCGCTCGGCCGACCACGTCTTCCAGTGGCTGCCCAAGGACGAGGACGCCGCCGAGGAAGAGCAGCCGGAGCACGGTGAGGACGCGGCGCTGCACGGCGACGCCGTGGGCATCGAGATCGGCGACCTGCGCCCCCGCTTCGCCGAGCTGGAGGCCCACCTGCTGCACCACGGCAAGGTGCGCCACTGGTCCGAGTGGTGGGACCAGTACGTGGAGCGCCCCCTGCTCGACGCCGACCACGACACCTACCGGCAGGTCATGGTGCTGATCGGCAGCCTGTTCCGGCGGCTGGCCCCGGAGCGGGGCGACCGGCTCGCGCGGGACGAGGAGCGCGAGCGCCACATGTGGACGCGCATCCGCGAGCACCTGTCCACCTCCGGCGCCGACCCGGAGCGCTGCCTGTACGTGTGCGGCGCCTTCCACGCGGCCAGCCGGGTCGAGGAGTTCGGGCTCGCGGGCTCCGGCACATACGCCATCACGCCCCGCACGGGCACGCGGTGGCTGTACGGCCTCATCCCGTCCAGCCACTCGGCCATCGAGGCGCAGTTCGGCCTGGCCTCCGGCTCGGTGTCGATCGCGGCGGCGACCTGGGCCAAGGCCGTCTCGCGCGGCGGCGTCCAGCCGTACCGGCTGGAGGGACAGCCGGGGCAGGCTACGACCAAGCGGACCCGCGCGAAGGAGCCGGGACCCGAGACGCCGCGGCCGGTCGCGGACCGGCTGAGCGGGTTCCTGTCCAAGCCGCCGGAGCTGGGCGGGCTCGACGAGGCCGAGCTGCTCGGCTGGTGCGTGGACCTGGTCCGGCTGGCACGCCGCAACGGCTACCTGGCCAGCACCGCCGACGCCATCGCCGTGTACGAGACGTCGATCCTGCTCGCGAGCATGCGCGACCGTGCCCGGCCGACGCCGTACGACTTCCAGGACGCGGCGGTCACCTGCATCGAGAAGGACGTGGTGCCCGGCCGGCGCGACGTCCGGCACCTGTGCGAGATCCTGCTCGGCGGCGACCGCATCGGCCAGGTCGGCTACGACGCGATGCCGCCGCTGGCCCGCGACGTCTACGACCGGCTGGAGCCCCTCGGGCTCGACCTGCACAAGCGCACGGTCCAGCGGGCGCTGATGAACCTCGACGCCGACCCCCACCTCGCGCCCTGCTCGCACCTGCTGTGGATGCTGCGCTACCTGCTGCCCGAGGGCGCGGTGCGCCCCATCATGGGCACGCGGCGGCTCGGCGAGCGGTCCATCCAGGAGAGCTGGGACCTGTCCCTCGGCCAGCACCAGCGCTCCGTCATCGAGCTGGGCTACCAGGGCGTCACCGTCGAGCAGGTGCTGGAGCGGCGCCTGCGCGACGCGGTGCGGCACCCCCGGGCCACGGCCGCGACCGCGCTGGAGGCGGTCGAGGACTCGATCGTGTTCCTCGGCAGCCGCCGCTTCACCGACGAGCTGGGGGCGCGGGCCGTCGAGCTGCTGTCCGCCGAGCGCACCGTGGACGACGCGCCCGAGGTGCTGCGCCGCATCCGCCGCCTGCTCGCCCACTACCGGGCGGCGGAGCCGGAGCTGCCCGCCTGGTGCGAGGCGTTCGTCACCACCGGCTACGCGCAGTACTGCACGCTGCTGCCCACCGCGTTCGTGGCCGAGGACACCGGGGTCCGGCAGGTCGGCGCCATGCTGGGCTTCCTGTTCTCCATGGAGGGGCTGGCGCTGTCGCTCGGCTGCGAGCGGGCCCAGCTGGAGCTGGCCGTCCAGCAGTCGCATCCGCGGACGCCGGCCAAGGTGGCGCTGCTGTGGGCGGCGCACACGCAGCTCGGGCTGCTGTCGATCGCCGCGCTGCGGGAGCGGTGCGACGAGCTGCTCGCCAACCCGCTCGTGCTGCCGTCGTTCCCGCTCTACATCAGCGGGTTCGTGCAGGCGCTGGAGTCGGTGCCGTCGCTGACGCCGTTCGTGGTGGAGCTGATCTCCAAGGCGTTCGCGCGGTTGCCGGACGCGGTGCTGCTGCCGTGGCTGCCCAGGCTGATCACGACGCTGCGGGAGCAGGCGCGGGAGCTCGTACCGGTGCTGGTGAGGGAGGCGGGCCGGACGTTCCCCGCCGGGCTGGCGGAGCTGGACGCCTGGGTGCCGCCGTGGAGCGGGCGCACGGCGGTCCCCGCGGCGGCGGGCGGGCCGGTGGCCGTGGCCGGCGGGCCGGTCGCCGAGCTCCTGCGCGCCCAGCCGGGCACGTGCGACGCGGTGGCGTCGCTCCTCGGCTGCGAGGGCGGCTGGCTGACGGAGGAGCCGGCCGCGCACGCCGAGGCCGTCGCCCTCCTGGCCCGCCACCCGGAGACGGCGCTCGCGGTGGCCGGTCTGGTGGCGTCCACGGGGTAGGGGTGCCGGAGAAAGGTGGGGGTGCCCGAGAAGGAGGACGGCCCGTGCAGACATTCCTCCCTTATCCCGACTTCGCGAGGTGCGCCGAGGTCCTCGACCCCCGGCGCCTCGGGAAGCAGCGGGTCGAGGCCCTGCAGATCCTGCGCGCCCTCACCGTCCCCGGGTACGGCTGGCGTCACCACCCGGCGGTGCGCATGTGGGCCGGCTACGAGGAGGCTCTGGCCAGGTACGGCCTGGAGGTGTGCGGCCGGTGGTGCGACCTCGGCCGCCAGGACACCTGCGCCGGCACGATCACCCGTGAGGTGGCCCAGCACTGCGGCCACCGCGTGGTGCGCGCCCAGCCGGACCTGGAGACGCACGGCGAGCTGCCGCCGTGGCTCGGCGACGCCGCCCTGCACCTCAGCCACCGCTCGGCGCTGCTGCGCAAGGATCCCGCCTTCTACGTCCCCCTCTTCGGCCCCGAGCCGGACGACCTGCCCTACGTCTGGCCGCCGTCCGACCGGCCGCCGTCGTGCCTGCCGGGCAGCACGTTCGCCTGACCCGGGTCCGCGGCCGCGAGCAGCCGGGACCCGGGCGGGCATGGCAGGTCAGGCGGCGAGCAGGCGGTCGCCGACCCACCCGTCCGGCGCGCAGCCGGGCGGGATCGCGAAGACCGCCGAGCCGATCGGCGTGACCCACGCGTTCAGCAGGTCGCCCTCCGCCACCCGCCGCTGCACGGGCACGAACTGCCGGTCGATGTCCGCCTGGTACGACACGAAGATCAACCCCGACTCCGAGGCCCCGTCGCGACCCACCGCCTCGTCGTAGTTGTAGGGCCGCCGCAGGATCCGCCGCCCCGGCTCGGTGGCCCGGGCCCGCCTGATGTGCGCGAACTCCGGGATGACCGGGAACCCGAGCTGGTTGAGCCGGTTGAAGTCGGGCTCGTCCCGCTCGGCCCGGCCGGTGAGCGGGGCGCCCGTGTCGAGCCGGCGGCCGATCGCGAACTCCCGCGCCGACCGGTCCGCCGCGTCCCACTTCTCAAGCCTCATCCGGATCCGGCGCAGCACCATCGTCGTACCGCCGCGCATCCCCTCGGGCCCGTCGCCGATCCACACGGACCGGTCGAGGTCCGAGGGGTTGACCGTGCCGTCGAGCTGGCCCATGAGGTTGCGCTGCGTCGTGCCGGCCGCCTGCGTGCCCGCGGCGCGCCGGAAGCCGCGCTGGCTCCACCGCACCCGCGCGAAGGCCCGCGCGTCCTTGACGATCATCCGCAGCGCGTGCGCCACCGTCATCGGATCGTCGGCGCAGACCTGCACGAGCAGGTCGCCGCCGCTCCACCGGTCCTCCAGCTCGTCGGTCTCGAACGCGGGCAGCTCCCGCACCGGCGACGGCACGCCCGCCGCCGCGAACAGGCCCGGCCCGAACCCGAACGTGATCGTCATCCGGGCGGGGGCGACGGCCAGTTCGGGCTCGGTGTCGGCGAGGGCCGGCCGTCCCTGGGTGAGCCGGCGGGCGTCGTCGGTGAGGAGCTGCATCAGCCGGACGATCGCCTCCTTGCCGGTGCCGGGCAGCAGGTCGAGCCCGAGGAAGACGGCGTGCGCCTGCGGGGTCGTCGCGACGCCGGCCTGGTGCTCGCCGTGGAACGGCTCCACCCCGTCGCCCGCTCCCGGAACGGCTGGTGCGGCTCTCACAGGTACGGCCGTGGCTCCCCCGGCCACCACCGGGAGCGCGACCCCGCCCGCCAGCAGCCTCCGGCGGCTGATCGCGGCGCCCATCAGTGCCCCGTCCCCGGCTGGTAGTCCTCCTTGCCGCCGGCGAAGTCCTTGCCGACGGCCGTGAACTCCAGCGGCGAGCCGCCCTTCACCGTGAGCGTGAACGGCACCCGCACGCCCGGCTTCACCTCTTCGGTGACGTCCATGAGCATGATGTGGTCACCGCCGGGCCGAAGCTCGTGCGTGCCGCCCGCGGGCACCACGATGCCGCCCTCCTTCGGCCGCATGATCATCTTGCCGCCGGACTCCACGACCTCGTGCAGCTCCACCTTCTTCGACAGGGGCGTGCTGCCGGCGACGATGGTGATGTCGGCGCCGGTCGGGTTGACCAGGGTGCCGAACGCGGCCGTCATCCCCTTCTTCGTGGTCTTGACCCACGGGTCGGTGATGGTGAGAACGGCAGCCTTTCCGGCGGCGGCAGAAGGGCTCACCCGGGCGGCGGACTCGGTGGCCTCCTGGCCACCACACGCGGTCAGCACGCAGACGGCGGCGACGAGCACCAGAACATGACGGGAGAACATGGGAAACGCCTTTCTCCACCCGGGTACGGGCATGCCGAACATGCGCACGTCCCAGATGCGGTTGTCGAAAAGAGGGGAGATGTCAGAACAAATCGACAACCATCGGCGGACCCCGCCGGCTCACCGCGTACCGCAGCACGGCCCCGCGCAACACCACCGGCCGGGCCGTACGAACCATGACGAACGGCGTCCAGAACACGGGCAGCCGCACGAGCAGCAGCCGCACCGCCAACCGGCGCAGCAACGCCCAGAACAACGCCTCGCCCCGGGCCAGCCACAACCCCGTCAGCAGCGTCGCCCACCCGTGCGCGACGAGCATGCCGAGCCCCGGCACCAGCCCCGCGTGGGCGTCCGCCGGCATCTCGACCGGCGAGGCGGCATGGGCCAGCGAGAACACCACGTGCAGCACGGCCTGCGCCCCGCCGAGCAGCGGCAGGATCGCCCGCGCCGTCCGCTCACGCCCGGACAGCGGACACGCCGCCGCGAACACCGCGCCCAGCGCCCCGGCCACCATGCCCGGAGCCACGCTTCCCCCGCCGAACGCGTGCGCCCCCCAGCCCAGCCCGACGCACACCACGGCGAACACCGCGGCACGCACGAGCCGGAACGGAACCGAGGCGGGAGACACAGACGGGATCATCCCACGCGCACCCCACGCCCGGTGATCCGCACGTTCAAGGGGCGACATTGCCCGGTCAAGACCCTCCTACACGAGGACCTACCCGGGCATAATGGCGGCCGATGCCGATACATCATGAGCCGATGCGCGAAGAGCCGATGCTCCATGAGCTGACAAATCATGAGCACATGCATCATGAGCCGATAAATGCGGACTTGTCGGCTTTCGCGGCCACCATGGCCCCCGTCGTCAACGCGGTCCACGTCAACGTCCACGCCGCGGCCCGCCGGCAGCGCGACGACCACGCCGAGGCGTGCGGCCTCACCCCCGGCCTCCTCATCGACCTGCGGTACGTGCTCCCCGCGCGCCCGCTCACCCGCCGCGACCTGTCCGTCGTCTACCGGTACGGCACCGCCGCCGAGCTGGACGCCGAGATCGCGGCCCAGCTCCGCCAGGGCACGCTGGCCGAGGACGCCGACGGCCTCCTGCGGCTCACGGACGCCGGTCGGTCCTACCTCCGCGGCCTGTACGAGGTCCACGCCGCCGCCACCCGCCGCCTCTGGGACGCCTACGACGTGCCGGCCGTGGCCGCCCTGCTGGGCGAGGTCCTGGCGCGGGCCGCGGCCGAGCCGGGTGGCGCGTTCGCGGTGATGGCGCCGCCGTACGAGCCCGAGGGGACGCCGCCCGGCCTGCTGCTGTTCAACCGCGTCGCCGCGCTGCGCTACCACCGGGCCGACGCCCACGCCGCCGCCTGGCACGCCGCCGGGCTGACGGCGGACACGGTCGTCGAGCTGGGCTGCGGTCCGCTGCGTGACCGGATCGAGGAGGACACCAACCGGCGCGCCGCCCAGCCGTACGCCGCGCTCACCGGCCACGAGCGCGAGACCCTGTTCGAAGGGCTGCTCGCGCTCATCTGACCTCTCGGGAAGGGACCTGCCGTCGTTCCGCCCCCGCACGCCACGCCCCGGAGTAGCGAGGGACTCCAGAGTTCGCAAAGTGCCACCTTCAGGTAACCAGCGGCAAGGAGCAATATGGTCGAGTACCCCTTCGAGGAGGGTGCCGTGGATCATGACCTGCCCGGTGGGCCGAGGCTGATCGTGGGGATCGACGAGACCCCGGCCTCGCGCTGGGCCCTGGCCTGGGCCATCGGGGCCGCCCGGCTGCACCGGATGACCCTGGTCGCCGTGCACGTCAGCCGGGCGCCGGTCCACCCGTTCCCCGAGGCGCTGCCGGTGCAGCAGGCGCTGCGGTCCGGGGAGGAGGCGCGCTGCGCCGAGGTCGTCGGGGGGGTGTTCGAGGACGTGGCGGGCGGGATGCCCGAGGACCTCACCACGGCCGTCGTCGGCCGGGTCGGCGACCCCGGCTACCACCTCGTGGACCTGGCCCGCGAGGGCGACCTGCTGGTGCTCGGGCGCAGCCGGCGCGGCCTGCTCAGCCGCATGCTCCTGCCGTCCACCAGCATGTACTGCGCGCGGCACGCCAGGACGACGGTCGTCATCGTGCAGCAGCCGTCGCCGCCGGACGACCCGGAGCTGACGGGGGAGCGGGCCAGACGCTTCTGGACCCGCAAGCACTTCTAGCCCTGAGTTCTAGCGCAGGGACTCGTCGAGGAGGCGAAGACCCGCGGGGAGGTCCGGCTGCCGGATCGCGCCGTAGCCGAGCACCAGCCCGGGCAGCGCCGGGGTCTCGCCGCAGTACGCGTCGAGCCGCTCCACGGCCAGCCCGGGCGCCGGCCGTACGGACACGCCCGGGGCCAGCCGGGCGCAGAGGTGCAGGCCCGCGACCGACGGCACCACGCGCAGCCGCTCGTCGCGCTCCAGCGCGGCGGTGATCAGCGCGCGCCGGGCCGCGTACTCGCGGGTCGCCTTCCTGATGTGCCGCGCCAGCAGCCCCTCGTCGATGAACTGGGCCAGCGCGGCCTGCGTCGGCAGCGAGCCGTGCCAGTCGGTGAGCTGCTTGGCCGCGCGCAGCGCGGGCGCCAGTGAAGCCGGCGCCACCAGGAAGCCCAGCCGCAGCGCCGGGAGCAGCGTCTTGGAGAACGAGCCCACGTACACCACCCGGCCGGCACGGTCCAGGCTCTGCAGCGGCTCCAGAGGGCGATCCCCGAAGCGGAACTCGCTGTCGTAGTCGTCCTCGATCACCACGGCCCGGCGCCGCTCCGCCCACGCCAGCAGCGCCGCCCGCCGCGCCAGCGACATCGGCGTGCCCAGCGGGAACTGGTGGGACGGCGTCACGTACACGAGCCGGACCCCGCCCGGGATGGCGGACACGTCGATGCCCTCGCCGTCCACCGGCACCCCCACGACCCGCGCGCCGAGCGAGCGGAACAGCAGCCGGGCCGGCGGATACCCCGGCTCCTCCACCGCCACGCACGCGCCCGGCTCGATCAGGACCCGCCCGACGAGGTCGAGCGCCTGCTGCGCGCCGCTGGTGATGAGCACGTCGTCCGCGCCGGCCCGTACGGAACGGCTGACGCCGATGTGCCGGGAGATCGCCTCCCTGAGCCCCTCATGCCCCGCCGGGTCGCCGTAGCCGGTCGTGAAGGCGCTCACCCGCAGCTCCCTGGCCACCAGCCTGCGCCAGCTCTCCATCGGGAACAGCCGGTGATCCGGCACACCGGCCCGGAAGTCGTACCGGGCCGGGGACACGGGTGCCGCGGCGGGCGGCATCGACCGCCACAAGGCCCGCGGCCGCACCACGCCCCGCGGCGCGGCCCGCCCCCGCACCGGCTCCGCCGACACGAACGTGCCCGCCCCCGCCCGCCCCACCAGGAACCCGTCGGCGACGAGCCGGTCGTAGGCCACCGCGACGGTGTTGCGCGAGATCTCCAGGCGCCGCGCCAGCTCCCGCGTCGGCGGCAGCCGCTCACCCGACCGCAGCCGGCCGTCGAGGATCGCCTCCAGCAGCTGCCGGTAGACCTGTGCGGCCAGGTCACCCCGGCCGGTCAGCGTCACGTGGACGTCCATGCTTGGCCCAATCAATTCGCCGGAAATTGGAGCTTACACCGGGACAAGCCGCTCCCTAGGCTCGGTGTCATGACAGAACGCATGGACCTCGGTGCCCTCGCCGGAGAGGCGTACCGCGCGATGGCCGGACTCGACCGATTCGTCAAGGACAGCACCCTGCCCGCGCCGCTGCTGGAGCTCGTCCGGCTGCGGGCCAGCCAGATCAACGGATGCGTGTACTGCGTGGACATGCACAGCTCCGACGCCAAGCAGGCGGGGGAGAGCGACGCCCGGCTGCACGCCGTCGCCGTGTGGCGCGAGGCGCCCTTCTTCACCGACCAGGAACGGGCCGCGCTCGCCCTCACCGAGGCCGCCACCCGCCTGTCCACGCACGACGTCACCGACGAGGTCTGGGACGAGGCGGCCAGGCACTTCGACGAGCGGCAGCTCGCGGCCCTGGTGGTGGCCGTGGCCACGATCAACGCCTGGAACCGCATGGGCGTGGCCACCCGCATGACCCCCGAGTCGTACAAGGGCTGACCGGTGGGAAACGACCTCAGGACCCTGACCGCCGCCCAGCTCGTGGCCTCGACCGGCGACGGTGCGTACCTCGTCACCTCGGCGCTGTACTTCACCGGCGTCGTCGGCATGTCGCCCGCGCAGGTCGGCGTCGGGCTGACGCTCGGCTGGGCCGTCGGCGCGCTCGCCGGGGTTCCGCTCGGCCACCTGGCCGACCGGCGCGGCCCGCGCGGCGTCGCCGTGCTGCTCGCCCTCGCCACCGCCGCGGCGGTCGCCTCGTACGTCCTGGTCCGGTCGTTCCCGCCGTTCGTCCTCGTCGCCTGCGCCTACGGGACCGCGCAGACCGGCCTGTCCGCCGCCCGTCAGGCCCTGCTCGCCGGGCTGGTCGAGCCCGCGAACCGGACCCGCGTCCGGGCCGCGCTCCAGTCGGCGCAGAACGGGGGACTCGCCGTCGGAGCCGCGCTGGGCGGCCTGGCCCTGCACCTGAACTCCCGCGAGGCGTACCTGGCGGTGCTGGCCGTGGACGCGGCCTGCTTCCTGGGCGCCGCCCTGGTGCTGCTCCGGCTGCCCGCCGTGCCGCCCGCGCCGGTGACCGCCGGTCCGCGGCTGGCGGTGCTGCGCGACCGGCCGTACGCGCTGGTCACGCTGATCAACACGGTCATGCTGCTGTACATGCCGATGCTCAGCCTGATCGTCCCGCTGTGGATCGCCCAGCGCACCGCGGCCCCCACCTGGACGGTGTCCGTGCTCCTGCTGCTCAACACGGCGGGGGTCGTGCTGTTCCAGGTCCGCGTCGCCCGCCGGGTCCGCGGCCTCGCCGACGCCTCCTCCTCGGTGCGGCGGGCGGGGCTGGTCATGCTGGTGGCCTGCGCGGTGTTCGCGCTGTCGTCGGCCGGCTCGTCGCCCTGGCTGGCCGGCGCCGTGCTGCTGGCCGGGGTGGTGCTCCAGGTGGTGGGCGAGCTGCTCCTGGCCTCGGGAGCCTGGGAGATCAGCTTCACGCTGGCTCCGGACGACAAGCAGGGGCAGTACCAGGGGTTCTTCGGCACGGGGACGGCCGTGGCCCGCATGCTGGGGCCCGCGCTGCTGACCACGCTGGTCATGGGATGGGGGACGGTGGGGTGGCTGGTGCTGGGGCTGATGTTCCTGGGGGCGGGCGTAGCGATGCCGCCGGCCGTACGATGGGCTCGGCGCGGCATGGCCGTCACTCCGGTGTCGTCCCAGGCTGTTGAATCGTGAGAACAACCCCGCGCGCCTTGCCCCGCATGATCAGATCGTTGTCCAAGATGGACGGGTAAGGCGGGTCTCACCTGCGCCAGCCTTGCCATGCTTTGCACATTCCGTACATCTGGTTCGTGCGCGAAACAAGGACCGCAGCGAACCCTTGCTAGGCTGCATGTCAACCGTTGGGTCTCACCCCGGCAGGTGAGGCCGTCGAAGAAGTGGGGTCACACCGTGAAGAAGCTGCTTGTTCTGGCGCTGGTCGCCCTTGGGGGGTTGCTGATCTGGCGCAAGGTGCAGGCTGACCGCGCCGAGCTCGATCTCTGGACCGAGGCCACCGGCAGCGAGAACTAACCGACCTGGCGAGGCGATGAGTGACGTCGTCCCCATCCAGCTGGCGTGCCTCGACCTGGCAGGCACAACAGTCGGTGACATCGCCATGGTGGAGCGCGCCTTCGCCGAGGCGATAGCCACACAGGGCATCGTCCCCGGGACCGGAGCGTACGCGCGTGCCATGGTGCACGTGCACCGGTCCCGGGGCTGCCCCAAGATCGATGTCTTCCGTGGGATCTTCCCCGACAACGAAGCCCAGGCGCAGGCCGCCAACCTGACCTTCGAGCGCTCCTACGAGGGCGCCCTGGAACGGGCCGGCCTCGTCCCCATGCCCGGAGTCATCGAGGTCCTGGACAAGCTGCGCGGCTCCGGCCTCCGGCTCGCCCTCATCACGGGCTTCAGCCGCACCACCCTGAGCCGCGTCCTCAGCGTGCTCGGCTGGGACGACAAGATCGACCTCGCCATCTCCCCCGAGGACGCCGGCGGCCGCGGCCGCCCCTGGCCCGACATGATCCTGCACGCCGTGCTCCGGCTCGGCATCGAGGACGTACGCGCGGTCGCCGTCATCGGCGACTCCGAAAGCGACATGCTCTCGGGCCGCCGCGCGGGCGCCTCGATCGTGGCGGGCGTCATGACGGGCGTCCACAGCCGCGAACGCCTCCTCAAGGGCGGTGCCACCCACATCCTCGACACGATCGCCGACTTCCCCAGCCTGGTGCTCAGCGACGACCTGCCCCCGCACCAGATGGGCACGCCGGGCCGGTAAGCTATCTTCGTCTGAAGGGGCCTTAGCTCAGCTGGCAGAGCGCCTGCTTTGCAAGCAGGATGTCAGGAGTTCGAATCTCCTAGGCTCCACCTGCGAAAACGCCCCGTTCCGGATCTTGGAACGGGGCGTTCGTGCCATTAACGTGCCATTAGCCTTTGGCGATCTTCTGTTGCTCGGCGTCGACGCGCGCGGTGAGTGCGTCGACGATGCGCTGGTACGCGTCGCGGGTGGCGTGCTGGTAGATGAGTGCGGCCCGGTCGCTGTCGTGCCCCATCCGGGCCTTGAGGTCGGCCAGGCTCGCGCCTGATTGGGCGGCGAGGGTGTTGCCGGTGTGCCGGAGATCGTGGAAGTGCAGGCCTGCAATCCCATCTCCTTGAGCGCTTCCGCCCACTTGGCCTCGCGTCGGAAGTTGCCGCCCCGCAGGAACGCCCCGGCGCTTGCCGAGGAACACGAAGGCGTCGTCGACCTGGTCGACGTAAGCGGCGAGGTGTTCGGTGAGGGCCGGGATGATGACCGAGGGGATGCTGATTGTCCGCTTGCCGGCCCGGGACTTCGGAGGGCTGAGGCGCATCTCGCCGCCGTCGAGTTCGACGAGTTGTTCGCGGACCTGGACCGTACGCGCGTCGAGGTCGATGCTGCTACGGCGAAGCGCGATCACCTCGCCCCAGCGCAGGCTGGCGAAGGTGGTCAATAGCACCAGGGCTTTGAAGCGCTTGTCGGCCATCCGGTCGGCCAGCTCGAAGACCTGGGTCACGGTGAGGACCGGCCGCTCGGGCGTGTGCTCGTTGTCGGCGCCCTTGATCCGGCAGGGGTTCCGCGCGATGAGCTTGTCCTCTTCGACGGCCGTCATCAGCACGGCCCGCAGCACGCGGTACGCCTTGGCCGCGGTCGAGACCGAGACGCCTTTGTTGAGCAGGTCCGAGCGCCAGGTGCGGATCATCTGGGCCGAGAGCTTCCCGACCGCTACGCCACCGAGGGTGGGAACGATGTGGCGTTCGAGCAGCCACGTGTACAGCTCCACTGTCTCGGGACGCAGGCCGGGGCGTTCCTTGATCCAGGCACGTCGCTGTAGATGCTCATGGTTACCGCGATCACGAGGGAGCCGCACAGGTGAGCTCATACCCAAGTCAATCGCTTAAGTTAGCCTTCGCTCTCCTCGCCATAGTCTGTGACCAGGGCTGCTGTGATCTCACCTGCGAGAACGAAGAAGCAGAGGTACGTTCGGACTGTGGGTGCTCGCTCATTTCAACGTAGAGTTTGGCTGATCGGACTCGGCAAGGGCTACCAGGTGCAGAGTGGCTGCACAGTTCAGATCTGCAAGTAAACGGACAAAGCTGACATATGGCGGAAGAATGAACACCACCCCCCAAGCTATCTATGACCTCGCAGTCTCCTTCGCTGGCGAGCACCGCACCTATGTCGAGGAGACGGTCCAAGCCTGCAAGGCCTTGGGGCTGATTGTCTTTTACTCCCACGACATGGGCAACGACTGGTGGGGCAAGAGCTTCATCAAGGAGCAACGAACAGTGTACGGCTCACAGACGCGGTTCTTTGTGCCGTTCCTCTCAACGGAGTATCTAGCCAAGCCAATTCCTATGGACGAGTTCTCCTCGGCCATGATGACGGCCGTCAAGCAAGGTGATGGCTACATTCTGCCAGTCCTGATCGGTGACGTGCAGGTGCCTGCCGAGCTTCTACACCCGCATATCCACTACCTGAGGGCAGAAGATCACACACCTGATCAGCTCGCGGAGCAACTCCGCACGAAAGTTCGGGGGGCGCAGGCCAGAGGACATCTGCCCCGGGATGTCGGCACAGTAGTACAAGAAGCGATGGAGCTCCGTCTTCCGAAGGTGGTCCCCGCCCATTTCAGCAAGTACCGCGAGCTAGAGGCTGTCTTTGAGTATCTCGGCGTCCAGTTCCAGGGTGCTGAACCGCAGCTTGAACCGCTGGGCTTCGTCACTACCGTTAATCGGATACAAGACCGGATATCCATCCGTATTGAGCAACAGGGGCAGGTCGTGTACGCCTTGGATATCTACAAGGGCGGGGACATGGGCGATGACAAGCTCCATTTTGGTCTCGACCATCACCGTGGGCTTAGCCGCGGGATTAACGGCTGGGCCGAACCATACTTCAACCGACAGGCCCAGAAGCCAATGCTAAAGATGATGGATTTTTCTGTGTTGGGCAGCCTCGGAAGCAGTGGCGACCGCGAGTTCACCAAGGAGGAGCTATTCATGGCGTTGTGGGAGCGGATCGTGGAACGGTTGGAGCAGTGATAGAAAGCGCTATTCAGAGAGCACCGCAAGAGCTTTCCGCGTTTGCCATCAGAGTGTGCACAGCTTTTAAGTGCCGACGAATCTGTGGTCAACGCCGTATCGGCTTCATTGAACTTCCTTCTTCGTCTTAGGCTGCTTGGCGGCAATCTTCGCCCAAACTTCCATTTCCTGACGCTCGATACTGGTAATAGTGCTGGCCAGCAGGGAATCCTTCGTGGCGAGATTATCATAAGGCGCGCCGCCAGTGAGATATAGACGACGCTGCGCCTCTACCGCCTCGCGTGCAGCGCTGAATCTCAGATAGTCATCATGCCAGTGAAAAATAGATTTCAGCCCAGTCAAGATAACGAGTATAGCCCCCAGTATTGCAGGCGTTTTCGCATTGTCTGGGATTAACGCCGCCGAGGCCGGGATAGCTGCTGAGATAAGTAGTTGCATTACTTCGGACAGCCGGTAATAGCGCCTAGCCTTAATTGCGGCTCGTTGATACCATCTATAAGATTCATTGGCCACCCGTATAGCGTATTCAGCAGGTTGATCAGATGAAGTCACGTCGAAGTCGTTTGAGAGGGCGCGCCGCTATCAGAGCACGCGCTGGAAAGCCGGCTAAAGTCAAGTGCTTCAATCATCTCAAGTCCATGGTCCGCGCAGAAATGATCAGCAACTTCGTTGATTGTCCAATATGCGATAGTAGTTGCGTCATCTCTAATGGCTTCACGAGACCAATAGGTAAGCCTTATGTCCTGATCGTCCGGAATTAGGTCACCTGGCAGGTGGCTGTCGGTGATCGGTCTAGCTTGGACGCGAATATCTAAAGATCTGACAGTCGCTAGATCTGCCATTAGCTCTGATTGCGGTATACCCGTCATTCGGCGCAGATAGTCGAGCGAGATGTGAACATGTAGGGGCAGCTCATAGCGACAACCGAATGCCAACACGGCTGAGACCGCTCGACGCTCACGAGGGGACATCCTCCGAAGCGCTTCGTAGAAGTCTCGGCTAACCGCCTTTGTTCGGCGCTTCTCTCTCTTGGATCTCGCCTTCATTCTACGCCAGAGTCGATCAGGGCTTACTGGATAGCTCTCTTTGGGTCGCCAGTGGTCCAACTTCTGCAGGACCAGAGCCCCGAGTTCTTGAGCCCCATGCGTTCTTGCATCGACATAACTAACGGTAGGGCGCAGGCCAGGCAATTCTGTATCGTCGAACCTTACGGGAAGAACATACTCCTCGTTCTCCTGTAGCGCTCTCGCCTGAGCGCTCTTGCGTTCGTGATTTGTCCACACCTTGCGAGCATAGTTTTCGGAAACAAACAGAATGCAATAACGAGACGCATTCCTGTATATGGAGTCAAGGTGTTCATAAAGATCCTTGCCCCACAGTGAGGCCTTCTCGTATTCGTCATAGAAAACGCGAACGCCGACCGCCTTGAGAGTTGCGGCAACTTGTTCTACGTAATCCCGCTCCTCGCCGGCAAATGAAAGAGCAACATCATATCGGGAGGTGTGTGATGCCACAGCGTGAGTCTAGCTTTCCCAGCTCCTCGGGTGAAGCAACATCGGGCAAGGTCCTCCGGCTCCGGGATGGTCGTCGTGTCGGGCCAGAGGTTCCCAAGTGGTCGAGGTGGAAACCTGATCATCCCGTCTGCCGTCGCCCCGGGCAATGCCGAGCAGACCAGAGCCACGGGTAAGGGTCATTCCTTCAGTAGGGCGCTCCACCTTGACCCCGTGGCTTTGGCGCTTCCCTTCGGGCGAGGACGACGGCAGACGGGATGATTGGAGGGTAGGGTGTGCGCTTCCCGCAGAAGCAACCAGGTGACGGGCATGATCGTCGTGCCATTAGCGTGCCATTAAGGGCGGTCAACACCGGTCAGCCACGGTCACTCGCGGACTGTCCCTCGCCCAGGTCGAGGCCGCTGTGCCTGAAGATCAGGCCGTTTTGCAAGCAGGATGTCAGGAGTTCGAATCTCCTAGGCTCCACCTCATGAAACGCCCCGTTCCGGATCTTGGAACGGGGCGTTCGTGCCGTTAACGTGCCATGAACATAATCTCGCGAACTGAAGGAGGATCAGGAGAGTTCGCCACGCACGTGGATGATCCGATCAGGCTGCTCTATGCCTCTGACCTGCACTCAGCCCTTCCCGTAGACATGTCCGGACCGGATCAGAGACTTGCGTAGCCCCCGCGGTGCAAGGCTGTCGTCGTACATCTGACACAAGCCTTCAAGCGTGTCGGAGAACAGGTATTCGTAGGTGTACACCCTGCCGAACCGGGTCCACTCATGACGGGCGATGGGGCGCCTCAGAATCCTCTCGAACCATGCTGCGGTCGTTTCTGCGAGCTGCGGCATCGACCCGTCGGCCACGTCGGCCGGAAGACGGGTGGCGGGCGGAGAACGGCGGTCTCTCACCGGCGCGTGTGGCGGAGGAGGCTCGCTCCAGCCGTTATCTGTCGCTGCTGGAGCGCCAGCGGATCGGAGCCTCCAACGAAGGCGGTTCAGGCCCAGGGCCGTCGCCGGGTTGTCGGCGAGAAGGGAGAACGGGATGCTTTGGTGGTGATCAATGTCAGGAAGGGCCTTGTCCTGCTGACGATGGGGACGGCGCTGGTGCCGGTGTACGCGGCACTCAATTACGTGGCCATCCAGATGGGTGATGAAGCGCTGCGTCGAGGGCCGGAGTGGGAGGGGGGTGTCCCGCTGAACGATGCGATGAGTCCTGTGGCCGCGTACGCGTGGATGTGGACCTGCTGGGTCGCCCTCGGGGCGGGCTTGGTGGGCGTCGCGCTGATCGTCATCGGCGCCCTTCTCCTCCGGCTGCGCGGCCGTGGCCGGACCGGCCTCTTGACAGCGGCCTGGGTCATCGCCGTGCCCTATCTGCCCATCCTCTTCCTGGCCTTGCTCAACCCCGTGCGGGCCGGCATCTTCGACTTGCCCGACTACGAAGCAGGGCTTCCCTGGTGGCAGTCGGCTACGCATTATCTTCTGATGGCGGCTGCGTTGGTACAGGCCATGGGCCTGACCTGGCTGGCCCGCGCATCGGCCAATCCGTCACGTCGGTGACCACGCAACTTCGCCATGCTCTCTGGCCCTCGCTCGCTCCCCAACAGGTGGAACGGCAGCGGCGAGAAGACTGGCCCGATAGAGTCCGCGGCATTCCCCGTACCGTTAACGCCGCCCCCATCGGGCGAGAGCGCGAATGACGGTAGGGATGTCCTCTCGGCGCGCACGCATGAGTGCGACAAGTCCGAGCACCAGGCAGGGGAGAACTGTGATCAGGACAGCAAAGGGCAACGACACGACAGAGCCACCTCTCGGGATCGGTGTCTGTCGCTGGAGCCTGCAACGCATCATGCACGGCGACCGCGCACCCACAAAACAGAATCCAGCGTCCAGAACGCTGAGCCCGAGAATCACATGTCGCGTCGCTCTCGTCAACCATCCAGGTCACCTGCTGGGCATGCTCGATACTGGCGAACGGGCCGTGCTCGTCTAGCAGTTCCCGGCGCAGTGTCTAGTGGAAGCGCTCAACCTTGCCGGTGGTGGTGGGTGAATGCGGGCGGGTCAGCCGGTGGGTGATGCCGTAGCGGCTCAACGCCTCCGCCAGGGCCAGGCAGACGGCCCGGCCGGTAGGGCACGCCACCACGGTCGCGGCGACGCAGCAGCGGGAATGGTCGTCGATGCCGGTGGCGACCTTGCACTCGGTGCCGTCGGCCAGCATGATCCCTCCGACGATGTCCATCTGCCATAACTGCATCGACTCGGATCGTTGCCAGCGCGTGTAGTCCTCCCGTCGCCGGCCTCTGGGGTTGACCTGTACCAGCCCATGGCGCACCAGCACACGGTGCACCGTCGCCTTCGACGGCACCGGCCCGGAGCAGCCTCGGCGGGTCAATTCCCACACCAGGCGCGGGCACCCCAACGGGGGTGGTTACGCCGCAGTTCGCAGATCAGCGCCTCCACCGCGGCCGGTGTCCGGGCCGGCGAACTACGCGGGCGCGAGGAGCGATCCGACAGCCCGGCCAGCCCCTGATCGCGGTATCGGCCCAGCCGTCGATGAACGGTCTGACGGGAGACACCGAATCGGCGGACGATCTCGGTGACACTCGCCCCGGACAACACCTGCAGCACGGCTTGATACCGCTGCTCGACCACGCTCAACTCCACCAGCGCTCAGCGAAGTGTCACACATGTCCTGAGCACGGTGCGTCGCCTGGCTAGGGATCAAATGCCAGACTCCCTGATCCTGACCCACGGCGAGGCGGCCCGGGACTGCCCTGGACTATCCGGAAGAAGCCGCAAGGACAGCGCAGAGCAGAAGGAAGAGGGCAAGCACCAGACCACGACCCCGCCACGACAGGTGCGGCGCGCTCACCAGGGCAGCCAGTGGGTAGGCGAACACTCCGGCGACCACGCTGACCGGCACGTCGGCTAGCTCCCAGATTGGCACCAGGAAGAAGGGCGCGAGCACGGCGACGATCCATGCCGGGCGCACCCGGAGGAGGTGCAGCAGCGGCCAGGCGAGCACGACCGCCGCCCAGTTCCCCACAGTCCACGCCTCGGCCAACTGGCCGATACAGCCGAAGTGGCCGCAGCGTGAGTCGTCGGACAAGGCGGCCACGAGCAGCAACCAGCCGAACTGGATAAAGGGCAGGATGATGCCGGCGAGCCCGGCGGCGACCACTCGCTCGGCAAGCCGCTTCTCGGCGGTGGGTGAGGCATTCGCGTTGCATGTATCCACACCGTGAGAATCTGATCCGGCTGTCTCGCGAGGCATACGCATTGATCACGATTCAAGTGGAGCGCAGCAGGTGCGCCTCCCCGCGGACCAGGATGCGGATCAGTTGTCTGCGTCCTATCGTGTGCTCAGCGCGTACAGCAGAGAAGTACGGCAACGAGGCCTTACACGACACACTCTGTCAGTCGGGAACTGCTCTCTGAGCTGGGCAACGCCGACTTCGGGTGGTACCCGGCTTCCGTTTGCAAGCAGAATGTCAGGAGTTCGAATCTCCTAGGCTCCACACATGAAAGCCCAGGTCATCGGCCTGGGCTTTTGATCTTTATTGCCCTAGGTCTGGTCGCGTGCCCAATGGGTCGTCGAGTGTGCACGGAGCTCATTGACGAACAAGCGTTGGTCGTCGGGTAAGTCGTCGCCATCGCAGTCGAACCATTCGTACGCCTTCACAGGTACAGGGCTATGGGGGCTCTACCAAGCGAGGTAGCAGGCCGTGGCGTCATCGCGGGTCTTTCCTCGCGGCCAGCGATGGCCGCGAGGTCGGAATGCTCCGCCGGGCGGACCATGAGGCCCGCCCATGGTCACGCCTCCGCCCAGCCTTGCCGCTTAGGAATCGAGTACGGCGGCGACGGCTTCGATCTCAACGAGCTGGTCGTCGTAACCAAGCACGGTGACGCCCATCAAGGTGCTCGGTACGTCGTGGTCACCGAATGAGTCCCGGACCACCTTCCAGGCAGCCCCCAAATCCTTCTGCCGGGTGGACGCGACGAGAACCCTTGTGCTGATGACGTCGTGCAATGATGCGCCAGCGGCAGTGAGAGCCGCCTGCATGTTCTCAATGGCTTTCGCTGCTTGGCCCGCGTAGTCCCCAATCGCTGCCGTCGAGCCGTCCTCGTTCAGGGGACACGCTCCGGCGAGGAAGATGAGTCGTGACTCGGCAGGCGCCGTGGCTGCGTAAGCATACTCGGCGACGTCGGACAGAGAAGCGGAGCGGATCAAAGTGATGGCGCTAGGCATGGCCCTCAGTTCCCTTCGTATCGGGCACAGGGCGACCATCCTGACATCGGCCTCCTTCTGCCGCCTCCTCTTTTCGCAGCCAAGCCGCCCGTACCTTGCGGCCCGCGGACCTGGGATCGGTGAAAATCAGACCCTTGCCGGTGATCTGGATCAATTGGTGGTCAACTTTGACTGTGCCGTAGGCGTTTGGGTTCGTAGCGGTGGGCGTGGGTGTCGTGCAGGGGGGCACGTTGGCCAGGCCGGTGTCCTTGGCAGAGCGGATGCGGTCCTCGTATCTGTTGCGGCGGCTGTGGCGTAGCTCCAGGTCGGCGAGTTGGCCGCGCTTGGTGTTGGTGGCCAGACACGTGAAGCGGTGTCCGTCGAGGTCGGTGAAGCGCAGTTGGGCGCCGGGGATGCGGCGGTAGCCGCCGGGATATCTCCAGCCATCCCGGTGGAGCTCTGTCCTACCGCATACCCATGAAGTGCATCCAGACGAGCATCGCGACAAGCGCGGCGAACATGACACCGGTGGAGGCATACGCAGCCAGGTCAAGCGGACCGGTGGTGTGGGGATCACCGCCATCAGTCGCTGCGAACATGTAGACAATGGAGGAGAAGAGCGGAAAAGCCAAGAAGCCGATACCCACGGAGCTCTGAAGCTGCCGCCGCCGAGGACCATCAACCGGCTCTGCCGAGATGGGTGGCTCAGAATAATCGCCTCGACGAGACCGGCGAATCCCCTCGAATGAGGCTTTTACTGCCAGAGCAACCGCGGTCACCTTGACCGCCAGAAGGAGCCAGAAGAACGGCCCACGCACGTACACCTCGGCGCCGCTGAGCCACCTTGCGAGATAGAGCACTCCCAGTAGTCCACATACGCCTAAGAGAACCTTGTGCGAAGCGGGCATTCTCGACAGCATTCCAGAATTGTGACGGGAGTACCTCCGCACCGCAAGACCAGCCTCCGGCTCTGGGGACGCTCAGTTGGGCAGGTGTGGGCGGTGCGTAATTCGAAGGTGCAGTGATCGCACAGGCCCATGCCACGTCTTGTGCCTGAGTTCGTCGAGGAGTCGGCGGACCTTGTCGAAGAGATCGGCGCCCAGGTTGCCCTTTCTTTTCTGCCAATGAGTCCATGCCAACTTCACGGGTCGCTTCACATCGGTACTCAGCCGGTCCCGGAGCACGGCGAGGTTGTTGCCGTAGTACGGGCCGAAGTCCAAAGGTCCGCCAGCAACCGCCGCAGTCCAGAGCTTGATCGCCCGGCCGTTAGCGTGCCATTGCGGGCGGCCAATCACCGGTCGATCACGGTCACTCGCGGGCCGTCCTAGGCGTAGGTAGCGTCCTGGCGATGGCGCGCCCGCCCCAAGGACGTGCCGGGCACGGTCCGCTAATCAGCGGCTCCTGACCGGCCCTCTCTCGGCCGACCCCGATCGGGATGCCGTCACAGGCCGTCGGGAAGCGCCCGTTCCAGGCCGTCGAAGGCGCGCACGGCCAGTGCTCGCTGCTCGTCGGCGATGTCGTCGGCGCGCTCGCCCGCCAGCAGCCGCGCGGCCGTGGTGACGTAGATCGTGCGACAGGCCGCGACGGTCAGCGCCGCCCCCAACCTGGCCCGCGAGTCGCCGGGCTCGACCCCGGCGGCCTCCGCGAGGAGAGAGGCCATGGTGTCCTCCATCTCCTCCACGGCCTCCCTGGCCCGCGCCCGCAGCGACGGCGCCGCCAGCACGACCCGCCAGAAGTGCGGGAAGTCGTCGTGCAGGCCCGACAGCGGATGCCGCTGGTCCATGAGCTCCAGCAGCATGCGGCGCAGCGGGACGAGCGGGGACTCGCCCTCCCGACGTTCCCGGACGGCTCGCGTGATCAGCTCCGCGGCCTCGGGAAGCCGGTCGAGGAAGAGGTCCTCCTTGCGGGGGAAGTGGTTGAAGACCGTCATAGCGGAGACGTCAGCGGCTTCCGCGACCTCGGCGACCGTGACGTTGTCGAAGCCGCGCTCGAAGAAGAGCATCGACGCCACATCGGAGATCCGCTGCCGTGTCTGGCGCTTCTTGCGCTCGCGCAGCGTTAGGGGGGCGGGATCGTGGTTCACGATTCCAGTGTAGCGAGTAAAAGATTTTAGTGACTATAGTGAAGTCATGGACTTCGATGTGGTGGTGGCAGGGGCAGGTCCCGTCGGACTGATGCTCGCCTGCGAGCTTCGGCTGGCGGGAGTGTCGGTGGTCGTCGTCGAGCGGCTGACCGAGGTGGACACGACGATCAAGGCGGGCTCGATCACCCTGCCGACCGCCGAGGCGCTCTACCGCCGCGGGCTGCTGCCCGCGGCGGCGGAGATGCAGCGGGAGGTCTTCGCGCGGTTCATGCGGCCGGGTGCGGGCGGAAAGTTCGGGAAATCCGGCCCGAAGGTTCTCGGCCACTTCGCCGGCATCATGCTGCACAACGACATGCTCGACACGTCCGATCCCGACTTCGCCGGCCACGGCCCCGCGGCGGACGTTTCGCTGGTGCCCCAATCCGAGCTGGAGCGCCTGCTCGGCGACCGTGCGTCGGCCCTCGGCGTCGAGGTGCGGCGCGGTGTGGAGCTCACCGGGTTCGACCAGGACGCCGAGGGGATCACCGTCCACACCGGCAAGGGTCCGATCCGCGCCGCCTGGCTCGCGGGCTGCGACGGCGGCCGCAGCACGGTCCGCAGACTGGCCGGGTTCCAGTTCCCCGGCACGGACCCGGAGATCACCGGCCACCAGGCGCTGGTCGAGATGGAGGGCGCCGAAGACCTGGGCATGGGCTGGAACCGCACCGACACCGGCGTCTACGTCCACGGCCCGATACCAGGCCGTATCCTCACCGTGCAGTTCGGCGGGCCACCCGCCGACCGGGACGCGCCGATCACCACAGGGGAGCTCCAGGCGGCCCTGCGCCGGGTTTCCGGGGTCGATGTCACGATCACCGCCGTCCACACGGCCACCCGGTTCACCGACAACGCCCGCCAAGCCACCACCTACCGGATGGGGCGGGTGCTGCTGGCGGGCGACGCGGCGCACGTCCACTCGCCCTTCGGTGGCCAGGGGCTCAACCTTGGCATCGGGGACGCGATGAACCTCGGCTGGAAGCTCGCCGCCGCGATTCGCGGCTGGGCGCCCGTGGGGTTGCTCGACTCCTACAGCGCCGAGCGGCATCCCATCGGCGCGTGGGTCCTGGACTGGACCCGGGCCCAGATCGCGCTGATGCGTCCCGAACCGCACGCACAGGCCATGCGTGACATCGTGACCGACCTGGCCAGGACGGTGACCGGAACCACCTACTTCGCCAAGAAGCTCTCCGGCGTATGGCAGCACTACGACCTCGACGGCGACCACCCGTTGGCCGGCCGTACGGTGCCTGACCTCGAACTCACCGGCGTCGGCAAGCTGGCCGACCTCCTCCACGGCGGCCAGGCCCTGCTCCTCGACCTGACAGGCGGCGACGCGGCACTCGGCCGGCACGCCGAAGGCTACGGCGACCGGATCCGCGTCGCCGCGACGACGTGTCCTGACCGTCCCGACCTCACGGGCCTCCTGGTCCGGCCCGACGGGATCGTCGCCTGGGCGTCAGGCGACCCGGACACCTCGAAGACGCTGGACAACGCGCTGACCCGGTGGTTCGGAGCACCTTCCGAACTCTCGCCTGCCTGAGCCGTTCAGAGCAGCGCCAGCAGGGACCGGGCGTTCGCGTTGCCCTGGCGGTCGCCGGTCTCCTCGAAGACCTCCAGCGCCGCCCGGGCCAGCTCGCGCGAGCGTACGGCCGCGCCCTCCGCCCGGTTGACCTTCGCCAGGGCCAGCAGGGCATGTGCGTCGAGCAGCCGGTCGCCGAGCCGTACGGCGATGCCCCGGGCCCGCTCGGCGGCGGCACGCGCGTCCGGCTTCGCGCCCTGCGCCAGGTGTACCGCCGACAGCTCCAGCAGCGTGTCGGCCTGCCGGTGCCGGTCGCCGAGCTCGGCCAGGCGACCGACGGCGGCCAGCAGCCGGTCGGCGGCCTCGTCCAGCCGGCCCGAGCGGCGCAACATGACGCCGAGCACCTGCTCGGCGTCGGCGGCGTCACGCTGGTTCTCCGCCCTCTCCAGGCAGGCCAGCAGCGCCCGCTCAGCCTCCTCCAGGCGGCCCAGCTCCAGGTGCACGCGGCCCAGCCGGCGCATGACGTGCGCGACCTCGCGGGCGCTTCCCCGGCTCTCGAACATCTCCAGCGCCAGCCGAAGCCGCTCCTCCGCCCCCTGCCAGTCCCGCTGAGCCAGGTGCAGGTCGCCCTGGTCCAGCAGGATGAGCGCCTCGCCCAGGCTGTCGCCGGCCCGCCGCGCCGCCTCCATCGCGGGGCCCGCCAGGGCCCGCCAGTCGTCCAGGAACCGGTGCCGTTCCAGGTAGGGGGCCAGCAGGTGTGCCAGCCGCCAGCAGGCGCCGTCCAGCCCGGCGGCGCTCAGGTCGGCGACCAGGCTCACCAGGAACGCCCGCTCGGCCGCCAGCCACTCGACCGACTCCCTGATGTCCCTGGTCGCCACGGCCGTGGCCGGATCTCCCGACACCAGTGAGAACCGCGACGCCTGCACGCGCGACAGCGCCTTGTCCGCCAGCTTCGCCAACGCCCCCGGCACCGGCTGCTCGCGCGCGAACAGCCGGGTCAGGTCGTGCAGCCGGTAGCGCACCTGCCCGGCCACGTCCACGCCGTGCGTCTCCAGCAGCCCCGCGTCCACCAGCGTCTCCGCCTGCCCGCCGAACAGCTCGGTCACCCAGTCGGCGAAGTCCGGCGCGGACAGCGCGCCCAGCCCGCGCAACGTCAGCCTCGCCGCCTCCGGCAGCCCGTCGAAGCCGATCGCGAACACGCTCCGCACCGTCAGGTCGCCCGCGTGCAGCCGGTCGAGCCGCTGGTGCTCGTCCTCCAGCAGACCCACCAGATAGTCGGCGGTCCACTCGGGGCGGGCCGCCAGCCGGGAACCCGCGATGCGCAAGGCGATCGGCAGGCCGCCGCAGAAGCGCGCTAACCGCCGCAGGGCGCCGTCCGCCGCCTGGCCCGAGCTCTTGACCAGCAGCTCCAGCGCCTCCCCGTCGTCCAGCACGCCCACCGGCAGCCGCCGCGCGCCGAGCAGGCCGCCCAGCGGGGAACGGCTGGTGACGATGGTCGGGCACGAGGTCAACAGCGGCCGCACCTGCGCCTCGCCGGCGGCGTTGTCCAGCACCACCAGGAGCGTGCGGTTGGCGGTGTAGGTGCGAAACAGCCGCTCGCGCTGCTCCGGCGCAGCCGGGATCGCCTGGGCCGGGCAGCCGAGCCAGCGCAGGAAGTCCTCCAGCACGGCCGCCGGGGCCGTGGTCTCGCGCAGGTCGGCGTACAGGATGCCGTCGGGGAAGTCGGGGCGCCGCCGCCATGCCGCGTGCACGGCCAGCGCCGACTTGCCCGCCCCCGCCTGCCCGTGCACCACGACGAGGCCGCCGGTCACCTCCTTCAGCAGCTCGGCCCGGCCGGTGAAGTCGGCCACGTCGGGCGGCAGCAGCACCGGCGGACCGGCCGACACGTGCAGCGAGGCGTCGTCGTGCAACATGCGGTGGTAGAGCAGTTGCAGCTCCGGGTCCGGCTCGATGGCGTGGCCGCCGTCGAGCTGGTCGCGCAGCACCGCGTACGCGGCCAGCGCGTCCACCCGGCGCCCGCTGCGGTAGAGCGCCAGCATGTACTGGCCGCGAAAGCGCTGCCACATCGGGTGTTGCCTTGTCAGCCCGCGCAGCTCGGCCAGGAGCTCGCGATGGCGCCCGGCGTCCAGGTCGGCCTGCACCCGGCGCTCCAGCGCGAGCAGCCGCAGCTCCTCCAGCTCCTCTCGCAGCCGCCGGGTCTCCACCCACCGCTCGCCCTCGGGATCCACGTCGTCCAGCGCCTCGCCGCGCCACAGGGTCAGCGCCTCCTCGTACGCGCCCCGGTCCACCAGCAGCCGGAACCGGTCGACGTCGAGCTGCCCGTCGCCGAGGTTCAGCAGGTACGCGCCGGACACGGTCGTGATCGTCCCGTGCCCGATCAGCCGCCTGAGCTGTCCCACATACCCGCGGACGAGGGAGTCGGACCGGTCGCCGTCCTCGTGCGGCCACAGCAGCCGGCGCAGCCGCTCGGCCGTCAGCGGCCGGCCCGCGTTGAGCAGGAACATCGCCAACAGATCGCGATGCTTGCGCACGGTCGGGGTGCAGTCCTTGCCGTCGGTGTCGCGGACCTCCAGCGGGCCCATGATGCGGAACTCCACGCCTCCTCCCTATCAGGAAAAAACATCACCGTAATGGCGGGTTGGCCAGTTTCGCCCGTTCGAGGGCCAGCTCGGGCCACCACTCGCCCGCCTCCGGCGACACGACGCCGCGCTCCGGGTCCTTCTCGCCGTCAGTGCCACGCCGGCACCGGCCTCCGGACGTGCCCGCCCGCGCGATCCACAGGTAGGCGTCCACCAGCTCCTCGCCCGTCGCCGTGGTCGGCCGGTCGCCGACGCCCCTGCCCGGCGGGTTGCACCACGTCTGTGGGTCGGAGTAGTGCCTGGTCGGAGCCCAGGAGCCCTGGCCGTTCCTGCCGGTGTCGACGACGAAGTGCGGCATGGTGGCCGGGTCCGCCTTCACATCCATGGGGCAGCCCTTGCGGCCGGTGGCGAGCCGGACGGCGATGCAGCTCGACAGCTTCTTGCCGTACGCGACCGACTTCTCGGTGCTCTGGTAGCCGGCCGTGTTGACGAAGAAGCCGTCCGCCCGGTCGATGCTCGCGCCGATCAGGCGGTCGGCCATGAGCTCGGTGCCGGGCCAGAGGTCCTGGCTGCCGTCGAGGTAGACGGCGGTGTTCGGGTGGGACTTGAGGGTCTGGACGGCCTGGCGCAGGTCTTTGTAGCGCTGATCAGGGGAGCCCTGGGGGTCGCAGTCCGGTGTGCCGGGCATCTTGGCCAGGCTGCCGGGTTCCAGGATGACCGCTGCCCGCGCGTCGCCGATCTGGTCGGCTATGCCGTTGATCCAGTCGTGGTAGGCGGTGAGTTCCGCGGTGGCGGCCGGGCGGCACTCGCTGCCCGGCAGGTGGTTGATCAGGAACACGGGCACCGCGTCCTGCTGCCCCGCGCCCGTGACGGCGTTGTCCACCTTGGCCCGGACCTCGGAATCGCCGAGGCGGATGGCGTAGGGGATGGCGGCCAGTTTCGTCATGAGCTCGGCGTCCCGCGGTCGGTCCTCGGCCCAGAGCCTCGCCTGGCGGCTGGCCGCCGGCTCGGGCGGGGCGTAGAACCGGACGTCCTGCCCGGCGCGCAGCGGGTTGCGTGCGGCGGTGGGCCGAGAGGTCGCCGGCGATGCCGCGGCCCCCGTCCCAGAGGTCCCTCTGGCCGCCGGGTCCCGGACGCCGGTGGGAGAGCCCTTCCCCTGCGACGCGAACGCCACCACCCCGGCCGCCGCGACGACCACGGCGGCCGCCCCGGCCACCCACTTGCGCGACCGGCCGACGCCCCGGCCGCCTCCATCCGCCACCGGGTCCGTCCCCGCGTCCACGCCGCCCGCCGCTTGCGCCGGCGCGGTTCCGGGGGAGGAGAACCGGGGTGGCTGTGTCAGGTGGACCCGCTCGGCGCCCCCCTCCGTCTCGCTCGCGGGAGCGGCGGGCAACGGGATGGACGTGCTGAGGTGGTCCAGGATGTCCTGGGCGGTGGGGCGGTCGGCGGGCTTCTTGACCAGGGCGGCCGCGACCAGGTCGTGCAACTGGCCGGAGAGCCCGTCCAGGGCGGGGGGCTCGTTGACGATGCGGAGGAGGATCGTGGGCACCGAGCCGGAACCGAAGGGCGACGCCCCGGCCGCGGCGAAGGCCAGCGTGGAGCCCCACGAGAAGATGTCCGACGCGGGACCAACCTGCGAACCCGAGACCTGCTCGGGGGACATGTACGCCGGCGTCCCCACGATCGCGCTGCTCATCTCCGCGTCGGCGAGGCGCGCGATGCCGAAGTCGATGACCTTGGGCCCCACCTGGGACAGCAGCACGTTGGCCGGTTTGAGGTCGCGGTGCACCACCCCTGCCCCGTGGATGGCCCGCAGCGCCACCGCCATGGACACCGCCAGCCCGTCCAGCGCCGAGCCCTTCAGCGGCCCCGACCGGCGCACGGCGTCCTCGAGGTTCGGCCCCTCGACGTACTCGGTGACCAGGTAGGCCATCTCGCCCTCGACGTCGGCGTCCAACACCGGGGCCGTGCAGAAGCGGGCGACTCGCCGGGCGGCGGCGACCTCGCGGGCGAAGCGGCGGCGGAAGTCGGCATCCGCGCTCATCCTGTGGTGGATGAGCTTGACGGCCACCCGCGTGCCGTCCGGTCCCTGACCCAGGTAGACGGCACCCATCCCGCCCTCGCCCAGTCGGGCCAGCAGGACGTACGGCCCGGCCAGGCGTGGATCCCCGTCGCGCAACGCCTCCAAGGTCATAGATCATCAGGTTAGCCTGCGGCCGTTGGGCCTTCCAGGTCTCGCGCTCCGCCCGCGCGGCACCGGCCTGCCGTACATCGGCTGAATCCCAACCGGGGTGGGCTATTTTGATCCACCATGACCCAAGCCGGCTTCGTCGAAACGACCCGTGACGCCTACACCGCGAGGGCGGCCGAGTACAGCGAGCTGTTCCGGGATCCTCTCGCGGACCAGCCGCTGGACCGGGCCCTCATCGACACCTTCGCCGACCTGGTGAAGGCGACGGGCGCCGGGCCGATCGCCGACCTGGGGTGCGGGCCAGGACACTACACGGCCTACCTCCATACGAGGGGAGTCACCGCGTTCGGGATCGACCTGTCGCCGGGGATGATCGAACAGGCCCGTCAGGAGCATCCCGGCCTCCGGTTCGAGGTGGGGTCCATGTTCTCGCTGGACCTGGCGGACGCCGGCGTCGGTGGCGTCTTCAGCCACTACTCGATCATCCACACCCCACCGGAACGGGTGCACGAGCTGTTCGACGAGTTCGCCCGTGTCCTCGCACCCGGCGGGCACCTGCTGCTCTCCTTCTCGGCGACCGACGACCCGTCGCAACCGGCCGAGCCGTACGACCACGTCGTCTCGCTGGCCTACCGATGGTCCACCGACATGATCTCCGCCATGCTCCGCGAGCGGGACGTCATCGAGACCGGCCGCCTGATCTTCCCCGGGGATCAGGACCCGAAGCGCGGCTTCCCGAGAGTGTTCCTGCTGGCCGGCAAGACCGGCTGACGCCGACGCTGCGAAGCGGCCGTCACCGGCCCAGGAGTGGGTCTGGCCCCACCCACCCGTACGGCCAGGCCCATATGGGCCTGGCCAGGCGCTCCCTAACATCGCTACCACAGCGACACGAAGGAGCAGGATCATGGCGAACGCCGGCGACATCACGACCGCGACGGAGCGCATCGGCGACGCTCGCACCCAGGAAGCCTTCACCACGGTGAAGAAGTGCGTCATGCTCTTCGGCGCCGTCAGCGCCATCACTCTCGGGGTGGTCGGCGTGATGGCGTTCACCGGCCACGAGGCGACCTCGTTCATGTGGATCCGGGGCGCCATCCTGCTCGCGGTCACCCCGCTGATCTACCGGATGACGGTCCGCGCTGCGGAGGGGTCGTACAAGGCTTTCGACCGCGTGCGCACCCTGGCCACCGTCATGCCGGTCGCGATCATCGGCGTCGACCTGATCCCCGGCCTCTGCCCAGCGTGGTACGCCGTGCTCCAGGGCCTGTCCGCGCCGGCCCTGATCGGCGTCGCCTTCATCACCCGCGGTTCCGCGCTGAGCGCCGCCTTCCCCAAGAAGACGGTCTCCTTCTGACGGGCGGGGCCCGGCCCGGCCGGGCCCCGCCGGCGGCGTACGACCGCTCAGCCGGAGAAGCGGGCGCTGTGCAGGTCCACCGGGTTGGCGGCGTCACCGGTGGTGACGCCGTACATGGCCGTGAAGGCGTTGCCGGCCGAGACGAGGCCGGTGTAGTCACCGAGCAGGCGCCCCACGCTCGTCAACGGGACCTTCCGCGTGTCGAAGGGCCCCTCGATGTGCTGCTCGCGCCACGCCCCCGGCTTCGCGCAGGCGGTCGAGCAGGTGACGGCCCACAGGTCGGTGGGCAGGGTGGCCGGGTCGGGCGTGTTGTTGCGGAAGTCGTAGTACGTGACCGCCACGGTGCCCGTCCTGGACATGGCGACGACCGGTACGGCGGCGGAACCGGTGGGCGTCCTGTCCAGGCGGATCGGGGTGGACCACGTCTGCCCGCCGTTCGCCGAGCGCGAGTAGGCCACGTGGAAGCTGCCGTCGGCCTCCTGGCTCTGCCAGACGGCGTTGACCACCTGGGTGCCCGGTTGGGCGGCCAGCTGAGGCAGGGCGGCGTTGCGTACCGGGTCACCCGAGTTGTCCGGGTCCGGGATGCGGGGGCCCACCGCGAGCGGGGCCGGGACGTTCAGCGTCGGCGCCGACCAGGTCCTGCCGCCGTCGGTCGAACGGATGACCTGGGTGGAGCCGGCGTCGATCGTCTCGTGGTGCATGCCGATCAGCAGCGTCCCGTCCGGGAGCGGCACCAGCTGGGTGCCGATGACGCCGCTGTTGGTGGGCACGTCGTACACCTTGCTCGTGGTCCAGGTGCGCCCGTCGTCGGTCGACTTGGCCAGGTAGACCGGCTGTACCCAGTTCGGCGTGGTGCTGGTCGACTGGTCGTCGATGCGGTCCCACACCGCGTAGACCACGCCCGGGCGGTACGGGTCCGCGGTCACCGACGGGCGGTCGTTGAAGAAGCGCGGGTTGTCGTCCCGCTGCAAGGTGGTCGGCGCGTCCCAGGTCCGGCCGCCGTCGCCGGAGCGGGCCACCAGGATGGCGGTCACGTCCCCGGCGCGGGACATCGACAAGGACGCGGCCACCGCGGCACCTGATGGCGTGACCGTGACCCAGTTGTCCGTCGTGACGTCGTAGTCCCCGCCGTTGGCGCTCGTGCCGCCGTTGCACCGGGAGAAGGCGGGCAGGTTCTTGGACTGCTGCCAGGTCAGGCCGTAGTCGTCCGACACGGCGGTGACCGCGCCGTTGCTGCCGTACCGGTTCCAGCGATCCTGCTGGTACACCGTGACGAGGTGTTGCGGACGGTTCGGGTCCCGCCCCAGCATGGGCAGGACCTCGGTGTTGGGGTTCAGGGTGTAGCCGTCGGCCGGGGGAGGCCCGCAGTCTGCGGGCAGCGGGCTGGTCCCCGAGACCGGCCGTATGATGACGGGCCCGCCGGTGGAGGCGCCGTCCGCGGCGGCGGGCTGCGCGACGGCGCAGGCCAGCAGGATGGCCGCTGCGGGTAACAGCGCCCTGGAGCGTCGGATCACGAGCATTCCTCATCTTGATCGTGTTGATGAAGACGTTTCCGGTTCGCCCGGGGCAATGCGGTGTCTCCCGGGCGTCCGGCGAACGACGCAGGGAAGATTACCGGCGCAAGATCAGTTTCGTCCGCCGAATGATCGCAAAGCCGAAGTCGCCCCTGACCTGCACTTTCGCTGCCGGCCGACTTCTCGGCGAGGGAGCCGGTCCGGCGGATGACGTACCAGGTGAACAGCGTCGGCAGACCGGCCGCGGGTGGACGAGGAGGAGTTTGATCCTTTGCGTTGATTACACGATTACACTACGACTGGCTTGCGGCTATGTTCTAGCTCGCTTGCGCGACCCGCTGAGAGGAACGCCGTCATGATCGTGGAGTACATCCGTTACCGCATCCCTGATGAGCGGTCGGTCGACTTCGAGGAGGCCTACGGCAAAGCCGCCGTCTTCCTCGCGAAGGCCCCGCAGTGTGTGGACTACGAGCTCAGCCGATGCGTGGATGAGCCTGCCTGCTACATACTGCGGATCACGTGGTCCTCGGCCGAGGACCACACGCAGGGATTCCGGAACAGTGAACTGTTCCCCGGGTTCCTGGCGGCGATCCGCCCCTACGTCGGCATGATCGAGGAGATGCGGCACTACGAGCGCACGCCCATACGCGGCGTCGGCTCGTCCGTCCCGACGATGTACGACTGGGCGGGCGGCACCGAGGCCCTGGAGCGCCTCACGGAAGTCTTCTACACCAATGTCCTGAAGGACGACCTGCTCCGCCCGCTGTTCGAGCACATGTCCCCCGACCACCCCAAGTGGGTCGCCATCTGGCTGGGCGAGGTGTTCCGCGGCCCGGAGCGCTACAGCCAGGAACGCGGCGGCTACCACCACATGGTCCGGCAGCACCTGGGCAAGGCGATCACCGAGGCGCAGCGCCGCCGCTGGGTGGGCCTGCTCATGGACGCCGCCGACGAGGTCGGCCTGCCCGCCGATCCGGAGTTCCGCGCCGCGTTCGCGTCCTACATCGAGTGGGGGACCCGCATCGCGCTGTCCAACTCCCAGCCCGCCGCGACGCCGCCCCTGGAAGCTCCCATGCCCCACTGGGGCTGGGGCGTCGCCCCGCCGTACCAGGGCTGAACGTCCTCGGCAGCCCTCTCTGAAACTTTCCGCTTCTGGACAGCGTTTTCCCAGGCCGGCCGTGGCTCTCGCCCACGCTGATTGACACCGGTGCGGGGGTTCGGAACCGTGCCCCTCGTTGGCGTTCATATTCCTCGGGTTCGCCGTCATCGGGGGTCGTCAGGGCGGCGGGACCGCCTGCAGCGCCGGCGCCCACGACGCCCGCCCATGGTGGGCGACGCGGACCTGAAGACGGGTTCGAGCCGCAACGGAGGAGTCAGATGAACCAACGAGGACTACGCCGGGGTCTTGTCGCCTGGGTCTTAGCCGTGGCCTGTCTGGCCGGCGCAGCGGTGGCGAACACGATCACGGCGCACGCCGCCTCGGCCGGCTGTCAGGTCACCTACACCGTCGGCTCGCAGTGGGCCGGCGGCTTCAGCGCCGACGTCGCTGTCAAGAACCTCGGCGATCCGCTCACCAGCTGGGCCCTGCGCTGGACGTTCGGCGCCGGGCAGACGATCAGTCAGGCGTGGAACGCCGACGTGGCGCAGAGCGGCAGTGCGGTGACCGCCTCCAACACGGGCTGGAACGGCTCTCTGGCAACGGGCGCCGGCGCCTCCTTCGGGTTCAACGGCACCTGGAACAACTCCAGCAATCCCGTGCCGGCCGGCTTCACGCTCAACGGCGTCACCTGCACGGGCAGCGCGACTCCTTCGCCGAGCGTGACCCCTTCTCCCAGCGTGACCCCGTCAACGACGCCGTCACCGGCGCCGAGCACCCCGCCGTCGCGGACGGTGCGGGTCTTCTGGCTCAAGCCGTCGGACGTGGCGTACGACCAGCGGTACCCGGACGGCATGACCAAGGTCATGCAGGAGGCGCAGCGCTTCTTCAAGCAGGAGCTGGGTAAGACGTTCACCCTGAACAGCCCGGTCGTCGAGGTGATCAACGGGGACAAGCCGCGAAGCTGGTACGAGAACACGCCGAACTGCGGTGAGAAGTACTGGTGGGCGGTGTGCAACATGCAGGCGGAGCTGCGCCGCAAGTTCGGCCTCGGCGCACCGGACAGCCGTTGGCTCAACGTCGGCGAGGTCAGCGCCGAGGGCGACGGCGCGGGCGGTGGCGGCGGCAACGGCTGGGTGATCCTCAGCGGCCACGACGCTGACGGCGCCGCCGGGCTCAACGGCGCGATGAATCGTTGGTACGGCGGCATGGTGCACGAACTGGGGCACGCCTTCGGCCTGCCGGACGCTACGTCCACCGACGGCACGTGCATGTCGGCATCCCTCTACGACTACCCGAACTGCCACTTCAGCCAGGCGCAGAAGGACAGCATCCTGCGCGGCAGCTACGGAAGCTTCCTCTCCTGAAGCGGGTCACGTCCACGGACGGCCATCGCCTGGTTCTCCTTCGAACTTGATCTTCGCCACTCGAAGGATCACGCGATGGCCGTCTTCATCTCACGACGCCACGTCTGTCACCAGGTCGAACTCTTGCACCGCTCCCGCGGACGCAACCCGGCCGGCCGGGTGTGCCGGTGACCTGTCGGCTGGAAGCTGAGCAGTGCATTTGAAATCCAAGACCGCCCGGAACGTTTCGTTGCACGCTTGGTAATCGGCCGAGGTCAGACCGCACGCTTTGCAAGAAATCTTGACACAACACCCTCGACTGTTACCATTACGCTGGATATCGGACGGGCTATAATCGGTAGAAAGGACAGGTAATGTCTGCACTTCTGAGGATGGAACCCCGAGTGGCCGGGACCGACGTAATGGAGCCGGTCGTCGAGTTCGAGCAGCGGTGGGAGAGCCAGGTCGACCAGGATCGCTGCCCCGTGACGCGACCTGGTATCTCGAAAATCTGCTGACCGCCGGTGCGGGCGCGGCCCGGACGTACCGGAATTCACCCAGACGGGGGCTGGCAAAAGATGTGCGAGACGGGTTCCCAGGACTGGGTGGAACAAGTCGTCAGGCAATGCGTCGGTGCTGACCACACGGTGACAGGCGGCTCTGTCTGGCTGGTTGTGAGGCCGGACAGAGCCGTTCTGCCGGACCACGGATGGAAGTTACACGTATCTTCTCGCGCCTCGGACTTTCCCGAACTGGTGGAAAAACTCGTCCCCTTCCTGGTGGCCGAGGGCTGTGTTTTCAAGCTGGCTCGTTCGCGACAGGTGCTTCACGAGTTGAACGACGGCCGGACGGTCCCGGAGAGCGTCGGTAAAGCATTCACCGTCTATCCGGACCAAAATCTCGTCCGTGAAGTCGGACTACGACTCGCCCGGACGCTGCGCGGCCACCAAGGGCCGCGCGTACTCAGCGACCGGAGAGTGTCCGCGGACGCTCCGGTGTACTACCGGTACGGGGGGTTCGTCACCCGGCGGAGTACCGACGTGCGCGGACAGTCGATCACACTGCTGCGCGGGCCCGCCGGCGAGGAGTTCGACGAGGCCGCCGGGCTCAGCTACCGGCAACCGTCGTGGGTCGAGGACCCGTTCGCCGGCGCTCAGCCCGAACCCGGCCGCTCCCGCGACGACCTACTGCTCAGCGGACGTTACCGCGTCGTCGTCGGGATCCGGGAGGCCGCCCAGGGCAACGTCTACCGCGCGATCGACGAGCGGACCGGCCACGGGGTGGTCGTCAAGCAGGCGCGCGCCTTCGTCGCCGAACACGGCGACGGCAACGACGGCCGGCTGCGGCTGCGCAACGAGCGTCGCATCCTGGAAGCTCTCGACGGAGTCACCGGTGTGCCGCGATTTCTCGACCACTTCCGGTACGGCGACGACGAGTTCCTGGTCACGAGCGACCGCGGCCCTCTGACCCTGGCCGAAGACGTGCGGCAGAACGGTCCGTACCGGACGGGGCCCGACAGCGGCGCGCGGAGCCTCGACCGGCTGGCGGGCGAGCTGGCCCGGATCCTCACCGCGGTGCACGAACGTGGCGTCATGGTCCGGGATCTGTCCCCCGCCAACGTCGTGATCGGTGACGGCGCCAGCATCATCGACTTCGGCCTCGCCTCCTACGACGGGCTGCACCTGTCCGGGATGACACCGGGCTACGCGGCCGCCCGGCAGGTACGCGGCGAGCCGCCGCGAGAGGCCGACGACCTTCACACGCTCGGCATGGTCCTGCTGTACGCCGCCACTGGCCTGCACCCGGTGACCCTGGGCGACGATCCGGAGCTGGCGAGGACGCGGGCGCTGCAGACGGTCTCGCGCTACCACGGCCGTACGCCGTCGGGCACGATGTCCGCCATCGTGGACCTGCTCGGCGACGAGGAGCGTGCGCGCGCCGTCGTACGGCGGCTCGCGTCAGGAAAGGGCGGCCGCCGGACGGCGTCCCTGCCGTCGTCGCCTGTTGTCACCGCGGACATGGCCGCCGAGGTAATGGACAACCTCGTGGGCGACCTGCTCCGTCTGGTGGACGACGTCCTGGAGGCCGCAGCCAACACGAAGGCCGCCAACGACGCGAGCGTCTACAGCGGCGGCGCGGGCATCGGCCTGGAACTGCTCCACCACCGGCACCGGCCGGCCGCGGATCAAAAGCTGCGCGAGCTGGTGGCCTTCACCGAACGCGTCACGGCACCGCTGAGGCCGCAGCCGGGGCTGTTCACCGGCATGACCGGAACGGACATGTTCCTTCAGGAAGCGGTTGCCTGCGGCATCGAGCTGACGAACTGGCCGGGCCGGAGCCTGCCGCCGCCGGAGTGGAGACACGAAAGCGCCGACCTGACCGACGGAGAGGCGGGAGTGGGCCTGGGGCACCTGTACTTCTACCGCGTCCACGGTGACGCGGCCGACCTCGAGGTGGCACGGCGCTGCGCGCGAACCGTCGCCGCGGAACAACCGCTTCCTCGTACCTCCATGCCGGGCCAGGCCGATGTGACGGCCGGACGCGCGCACGGCCTGGCCGGCGCCGCCGAGCTGCTGCTCGGCCTCGCCGAGGAGACCGGCGATTCGTGGGCACTCGAAGCAGCCGCGAACCGGGTGCGCCACCTCGCGGAACGCGCCCGAATCCTCGTCCGCGAAGCGGAGGACCCGGCGGCCGAGCCGATGACCATGTCGTGGTGCCGCGGCCTTACCGGGATGGGTCAGACCCTGCTGCACGCCGGCAAGGTGCTGGGCGACCCGTCCCTGACCGACCTCGCCCTCCGGGGAGCGGACGTCTGCGTCGCCCGGATGCAGCGACTGAGCGCGCTCGGCCAGTGCTGCGGGGCCGCCGGTGTCGGCAACCACCTGTTGAACCTGGCCGACCTGGAGCAGTCCGAGCGTTACCGGGACGCGGCCTTCGACCTGGCTGCGCATCTTCTGCTCCGAAGCGCCGGCTCGCCCACCCACCCCCGGTTCTTCGCGCCCGACGACCCTCCCGCCCGCTCGCTCTCGTGGGCGCAAGGACTGACCGGCGTTCTCACCTTCTTCCGCCGATTGGCGCACGGCGGTCCCGACTGCCTCCCGGTCACGTAAGGCGGCTTGGAACCTTCTCGTCCCGGACGGCGGGGAAGCAGGACGGCTGTCACGTCACGTACATCATCGGCTCGCAGTGGACCGCGGCTGCAGCGGCGACGTCGCGGTCAAGAACCTTGGTGATCCGCTCGGAAGCCGGACCGTGCGCTGGATCGACCGCGGGAGTGCCGCCTGGTGGTGATGTTCGCCGCGATGAGCAGGCCGGCGGGGATCGCTGCGAGCAGGAAACCGCTCGGCCCGATCAGGGTGACGGCCAGCGCTCCCCAGGCGAGGGTCACCCAGCCGACATACCCGGGAACATGGTGGCCCTGCCGCCCCATCCGCGCCACCAGCAGCCCCAGCAGTGCCAGCACCACGACGAATCCACCGGGCAGCGCCCAGAACGTCGCCACCGAGTCACTGTCCGCGGCACCGTTACGGAGGTCCCCGGCGAGCCAACTGGACCAGGGGGCGAGACGGGCGAACACGGCGGTGTGCGCCACGGCGATCAGGACCATGGTCCGGCCGGCCCAGATGGTGAGCCGACTCGGAGGCGCGGACAATACGGGCTGGTGGGTCGCGGGTGCGGTGGTCATGGTTCCCAGCTTCTCCGGACCGCGACCAGATGTGCTCCCCCGCAGGAGGGACGCGGCTCCCTCGCACCGGGGAGCTCGACGCCCTGGTCAGGCGGGACGGACCGTCCTTGCCACCAAGCCCGATGAGAATCCGGCGACCTGTGCGAAGCAGGTGAAGTCCGGCGGAGGTAATACTGGTCGACGGGCAGAACCAGGGCGTACAGATACGGCCTGGCCCATGGCGGTAAGGCGACGAGGGCCTGGTGCAGCCGTCGGCGGGGCGCGTCTCCGCTGCACTCATCGCACTCGCATCGCCTGAAGAGGCGGTCAGCGGTCCCGACGAGGGCCGCGCCCTGCCAAGCCACCAGGGCAGTCGCCACCGCACCCGGCCACATACGGGTGTGTTCGAGAGCGATGACCGCGGCCATGGGACGACGGCTGAGCCCGGGGACATGATGGATCAAGGCTCTGTGGGCGCCGCACGCCGATCCTCGCGTACGGGCCTCGGAGGGGCGCCTACGCGGCATGGCCCTTTCTGGTCGATGTCATGAGCGCGATGATCGCATACCTGGAGCGCCACCTCCAGGCGGTAGCTCGGCAGATGATCTCCTACCGCGGGCCCCGTCGGGACGTGACCTCAGCAGGGCGCCTGGCCGCCGCGCATCGAATTGTCGTGGCGCCGAGGAAGAGGGAGACCAGGTCCGGCTCACGAGCGAGGACGTTCCGCTCGATGTTCTGCATGCCGCTTCAAGAGAGCGCATGACACCCCTGGGGAGAGTCGGTGAGGCGGGGGCTTTCGGGTCAACTGCCGTATGGCTACTATCAGGCACCAATCGCCTACTTTGGCGATTTTCGTCATGGACGCACCGACTGGTGAGGAGAGTGTCCTGCACGTGGCTGGATGGGGCAGGGTCGGGCGGCGACGAACGGCAAACATGGGCGACAGCAACGGGTTATCGGGGCCGACCGACGGCAGGTCGCGGCGGCTGCCCTTGCGTACCGTGCTGCTCATCGTCGTGTTCGTGCCGAGCGTGACTTTTGCTCCGCTGCTGGCCTCGGGCATGTTCCAGCTGTCCAGTCAGTGGCAGACGGAGAAGGCCCAGATGGAGCTGGCCACCACGACCGTCGGCAGGCCCGCGGCCAACCTGTTCTTCAGCCTTCAGGAGGAGCGACGGCTCACCGCGGAGGCGCAGGCCGAGCCGCGTGGCGGCGCCCGTGACAAGCTGGCCAAGCAGCGCGCGGTGACCGATCAGGCCGTGAAAGCCTTCCCGTCGCCGGCGGCCCTGGACACCACCAACGCGCAGGAGGGGCTCACCGGCGCGATCACCCGGTTCCAGCGCGGCCTCGGCCTTCTCGACCAGCAGCGCGGGGCGGTGGACGCCGGTTGGGCCAGTGAGCAGCTGGCGTTCGACTACTACAGCGGCGTCATCGAGGCGGACCTCAGCGTCCTGACCGCGCTCAGCCACACGCATCACGGTGAGGTGGGCAGCAAGGCGCAGACCCTGGTCGACCTCTTCTGGGTCGTCGACATGATCGGCCGCGAGGACGCCGTTCTGGCCCGTGGCTGGAAGAGCGGGCGCCTGACGAAGGACGAGTACGCCCTGGTCACCGACGCCATCGGCACCAGGAAGCACATCCTGCAGTCGCAGGTGCTCCCCAGCCTCCTGGGCAACGAGAGCCAGTACCGAACGCTGACGACCAGTAAGGCATGGGACACCATGACCGGTCTGGAGAAGCGGCTGGTCACCTCCGGGACCGGTACCGAGAGCAATCAGGTGATACTCCGCGACGTCGGTCCCGCGTGGCGCGCCTCGGTGGACATCATCAACCCGCAACTGCTGCAACTCCTCAGCCTCCGGCTCGACAACGTCGCCACGATCGGCAACAGCCACGCCCGTACGCTCTTCGTGATCTTCGTCAGTGTCAGCGCCGTGAGCCTGCTCGCCTTCTTCCTGGTCGTCTTCACCAGCTGGCGCCTCACCGCCGTTCTTCGCCGGCGCATCCTCCACCTGCGCGAGGAAGCCCAGGAGCTCCAGGAGCGCCTGCCCGACGTGGTCGCCCGGCTGGAGCGCGGCGAGGACGTCGACGTGGACGCGGAAGTCCACATGGTCGAGCCCACCCCGGACGAGCTCGGCGAGCTCGGGCAGGCCCTCAACCTGGCCAGCCGCAGCGCTGTCCTCACCGCCGTGCGGCAGGCCGAGCAGCACCGCGGCTTCCAGCGCATGCTCCAGCGCATCGCGCGGCGTACCCAGATCCTCATCGGCCTTCAGCTGAAGAAGCTGGACGAGCTGGAGCGCAGGCACGAGGACCCCGAGGTGCTGGAGGGCCTGTTCGACCTCGACCATCTCACCGCGCGGCTGCGTCGCTACGAGGAGAACCTGGTCATCCTCGGCGGCGGTCAGCCGCAGCGTCGCTGGCGCAAGCCGGTACGCCTGCTCGACGTCCTGCGCGCCGCGCAGGGTGAGGTCCAGGACTACCGGCGGATCTCGATCGAGGTCGCGGGTGAGCCCTGGGTGGCCGAGCGGGCGGTGGGACCGCTGGTCCACGTCCTGGCCGAGCTCATGGAGAACGCCACCGCCTTCTCCAAGCCGCCGACCCCCGTCGAGGTGCGGGCCGCGCTGGTCAGCCGGGGCCTCGCCGTGGAGATCGAGGACCGCGGCCTCGGCATGGAGCCCGAGCAGTACGCCGCCGCCAACGACCTGATGCAGTCGCCGCCGCAGCTCGATGTGATGACCCACGCCGACGATGTGCGTCTCGGCCTGTACGTGGTCGCCCGGCTCTCCGCGGGACTGGGCCTCCAGGTGGAACTGCGGCCGTCGGCCTTCGGCGGCACCCGCGTCATCGTGCTGCTCCCCGAATCGCTGGTCGTGGACCGCCCCCGCGCGGTACCCGAGCCGGTCGCCACGCCGCGCGAGGAGGCTCCCCGGGAGCCCGCCGGACCGCAGCCCCACCCCAGGGAAGCCGCGCCCGGTCCCCGCCCGCCCCGCGAGGGCGCGCAGTTGCCGACCCGCTCCAGGGGACGCGCGATGGCGTACGTGACGGCGCCCGGCGCCGGAGCACCGGATCGGGGCGAAGAGCCCCCGCCGCCCGGCCCCCGGCCGCTGCCCCAGCGGGTGCGCCAGGCCAGCCTGGTCACCGAGCTGAAAGTCCCGGTGGACAGGGAGGAACAGGCCGACCAGGGAACCTGGCCCGCGCGCGAGCAGCCCGGCCGATCCAGTGCCATGATCGGTGCGTTCCAGAGGCAGTCCCGCAGGCGCCGGACAGGTGACGACGACGCCTCCCAGCCCCGGCCGGACGGGTCCGCCGAGCCCAGTTCCCCTACGACGGAAGATCGATGATGACGCAGCGAACCACCGCCACCGACGCAGACCTGGACTGGCTCCTGGACGGCCTGGTCGATCAGGTCGCGGGCACCCGGCACGCCATCGTGCTGTCCGACGACGGCCTGGTGATCAGCCGGTCCCGGACCATCGAACGCTCGGACGCCGAACGCCTCGCCGCGATCGCCACCGGGCAGCAGAGCCTGGCTCGCGGTGTCGGGCAGCTCTTCAACGGCGGCCCCGTGCACCAGGTCATCATCGAGATGGCCGACCTGTGGCTGTTCATCACGGCCGCGGGCCGCGGCACCCATCTGGCCGTGGTCGCGTCCCAGGAGGTCGACGCCGAGCTGATGTCCGTCGCGATGCACACCCTGATCCAGCAGGTCGGCCAGAAGCTGGGAGCCGACGCGCGCGCCCCGCAGGCCGATGACGCGAGGAGACGCGGATGAGGCACTGGACTGAGGGCTTCGACGACGAAGACGCCGACGAGCCCCTTGTCCGTCCCTATACGATCACCGGCGGACGAACCACGCCCGAGCGGGACGACCTCACGCTGATCACCCTGGTGACGGCGATCTCCGCGGTGTCCTCGGAGGCCGGGCAGGAGCTGCGGGGGATGCAGCCGGAGCACCGCACCATTCTCGCTCTGTGCGGGCGGCCCCTGGCGGTGGCCGAGGTCGCCTCCGCGCTGAACCTCCCGGTGTCGGTGACCAAGATCCTCATCGGTGACCTGATCGAGGCCGGTCAGCTGCGGTCCCGGCCACCGCTGGCGTTCGCGCAGGCAGGCGGCCTTCCCGGTATGACGATCCTTGAGGCGGTGAGGGATGGGTTACGCAACCTCTGACCACGGGGACGCGGCTCCCCTGGCGGTGAAGATCCTGATCGCCGGTGGTTTCGGCGTCGGGAAGACGACCCTGGTCGGCGCGGTGAGCGAGGTCGCCCCGCTGCGTACCGAGGAGTACCTGACCCACGCCAGCGTCGGCGTGGACGACCTCGAAGGGGTGAGCGGCAAGACCACCACCACCGTCGCCCTCGACTTCGGGCGCATCACGATCAACCGGGACCTCGTCCTCTACCTGTTCGGCACCCCCGGGCAGGAACGCTTCTGGTTCATGTGGAACGACCTCGTCAACGGCGCCATGGGCGCGGTCGTCCTGGTCGACACCCGCCGGCTGGACGTGAGCTTCGCGTCGATCGACTTCTTCGAGAGCCGCGGCATCCCCTTCGTCGTCGGGGTCAACTGCTTCCACGGTGTCAGGGACCGGACACAGGAGGAGATCCGCAAGGCGCTCGATCTCGATCCACAGGTGCCGCTGGTGCTCTGCGACGCCCGCGACCGGATGGCCGGCCGAGACGTGCTGCTGGCGCTCATCGACCATCTGATGGCCGCTCACTCCCGCACCGCGCCGCACCCGGTGTCCTGACCGGGCACGGTCGCGAACGAGCCCGCGGCCCGCGAGGATGAGGGGATGCGGACACTGGTTCTGGGCGGTACGAGGTTCCTGTCGAGGCAGATCGCACGGCAGGCGCGCGATCGCGGGCACGAGGTGGTCTGCGCGGCGCGCGGACTCTCGGGCGAGCCGCCGCCGGGTGTCGAGCTCGTCCGGGTCGACCGGAGCGAGGACGGTGGGCTGGCGCCGCTGGAGGGAACGTTCGACCTGGTCATAGACGTCGCCCGGCATCCGAGCGTGCTACGGCGGGCCGTCGCGGAGCTCGCGGGCCGCGCCGGTCATTGGACGTTCGTGTCGTCGTGCAGCGTCTACTCCGACACCGGAGAGGCCAACCAGGCTCTGCACGAGCCGCTGCCCGCCGATGCGGACGAGAACGACCCGGAGAACTACGGGCCGGCCAAGGTCGCGTGCGAGCGGATCGCTGGCGACGGGGCGCTGCTGGTGCGGGCCGGGCTGATCGTGGGCCCGGAGGACCAGTCCGACCGGTTCACCTACTGGGTCGACCGGTTGGCGCGCGGCGGGCCGGTGCTGGCCCCTGGGTCGCCCGACGAGCTCGTCCAGCTCGTCGACGTGCGCGACCTGGCCGCCTGGACGATCGAGGCGGCGGAGAAGGGGCTTGCCGGGCCGTACGATGCGATCTCCATGCCCTTCAGCAGGGGCGACCTGCTGGCGGAGATCGCCGAGGGTCTGGAGGTGCGGCCTGAGCTGATCTGGGCCGGCCAGGACTTCCTCCTCGCTCACAAGGTGGAGCCGTGGATGGGGCCGCGGTCGCTGCCGTTGTGGCTGCCGTTGCCCGAGTACGCGGGCTTCATGACCCGTGACACCTCCGCCACGCTGGTCGCCGGCCTGCGGATCCGTCCGGTCGCCGACACGGCCCGCGACACGCTCGCGTGGCAGCGCGCGTCCGGCCACACCGTGAGCCGTTCCGGCCTCACCGCCGCCGAGGAGTCCGAGCTCGTCCGCATGTTCGAGGCCGAAGGTCACGGCTCGTTGAGGTAGGTGAGCACGGCGAGAACGCGGCGGTTGCTGCTGTCGTCGTCGACGATGCCGAGTTTGCCGAACAGGGAGGTGGTGTACTTGCTGATGGCGCTCTCGCTGAGGAAGAGCCGCCGCCCGATGGCCTGGTTGGACAGTCCCTCCGCCATGAGGCCGAGCACGGAGTGTTCGCGCTCGGTGAGCCGGTCGAGTCGCCGGGTCGAGGACCCGCTGGACAGCAGCTTGGCGATGACGGCCGGGTCCATGGCGGTCCCGCCGTCGGCGACGCGTTCCAGGGCGTCGATGAACTGGTCGGCGTCGAACACGCTCTCCTTGAGGAGATAGCCGACGCCGCCGGCGCCGTCGGCCAGGAGTTCGCGGGCATACAGCTGCTCGACGTGCTGGGAGAGGATCAGGACCGGCAGCCCGGGCAGCTCGCCGCGGGCGGCGAGAGCCGCCCGCAGGCCCTCGTCCGACTGGGTCGGCGGCATGCGGACGTCGATGATGGACACGTCCGGCCGCCACCTCCGCAGGGCGTCGAGCGTCTCGGGCCCGGTGGTGGCCGTCGCCACCACCTCGTGTCCGTACGCCTGGAGGAGGCGGACCATCCCGTCGCGCAGGAGGTAGAGGTCTTCGGCTACAACGATTCGCATGGCACCACCATTCTCACGCGGGTCGGGCCGCCCGCCGGACTGATGATCTCCAGGGTGCCGTCGAACACCGCGAGGCGGCGGTGCAGCCCCGCGAGTCCGCCGCCGGCCCGTACACCGGCCCCACCCCGGCCGTCGTCCTCGACCTCGACGACGATCCCGGTGCCGGCTCCGGTGCCGTCCTGGGCGATGGAGACGCGCGCCCGGGACGCATGGGCGTGCTTGAGCGCGTTGGTCAGCAGCTCGGCGACGCCGAAGTACAGGGCGGACTCGATCGGCGCGTCCAGGCGTAGCCGGACGTCGGCGCTGACGGTGGCCTCCAGCGGGCTGTCCAGGGCGAGGGCGCGAACGGCGTCGACGAGTCCTCGCTCGTTCAGCACCGGCGGGTTGATTCCCTTGACCAGCTCGCGCAGCTCGGTCAGTGACGTGGAGGCGGTGACCCGGGCGTCCCGCATCAGCGCCATGGCCTGGTCGGGGTCGGTTCTCATCAGCTTCTCCGCGGTCGCCAGAGCCAGCCCGAGCGCGACCAGGCGTGCCTGCGCCCCGTCGTGCAGGTCCCGCTCGATCCGGCGGATCTCGGCGGCCTGGGCGACCGTCGTGTCCGCGCGCTGGGCCGTCAGCTCGTCGACCCGGCCGGCCAGCGTCATCGCGGGCGACGCGCCCAGGAAGCGGACGGCTACCGGCTCGGCGGCCCGCCACGCGTACGGGGCTCCGGCGATGGCCACGACCAGGCCGAGCACCCCGGCAAGACGTGCGGGAAGCGTCGGCTGGGACAACCCGAGGACCGCCGCGACGGCTCCGGCCGGCGGGACAGCCGCGATCAGGCCCATGGTGAGGGGTGCGATCGCCGTGAACCTCAGGTCGCGCCAGGTGGCCGGATCGCTCCACCAGAGCCGCATCCGCTGATCCTGGCGGGCGTCCCGGTCGGTGCGCTCGTAGGAATGCCCGTTCCACCAGTACCCGGTGGACATCCGGGTCACCGGCCCGGCCTGCCGGTATCCGGCGGGAATGACGGTGCCCGTCCACTTCCCGACAAGGGAGCGGACCATCCGGCACACCGGGCGGGACAGGGCGAGCGTGCCGATGCACGCCCACAGGAGCGGCACGATCGACGACCACGGGTCTCCGCCCCACCACCACATCCACAGCGCCACGGCGACGGCCCACACGGCCGGCACCAGCATGGCGACGCCCACGACGGCGCATGCGCGCACGAACCCCACGCAGGCACTCGTCACCCACGACACCAGCTGTCTCATGATCTTCCCTTGCCGTCCGGTATGGCGTGATGTGTCCACTGTGCACCGCGGGGAGCCTAGCCCCAGCCAGATCGGCTCCGAAGTGGGTCCGGCCCCACCCTTCCGTGTGGCCAGGCCGACACCGCTCCATCCACATCCCGATCCCGGCGACGCCGGCGACAGTGAAGCGTCGCGGCGTTCGAGGGGAGATGTGGCCGCTGAGACATTGACCGGCTACGCGCCGTTACGTACGTTCAGGGGGCTCGTCGGCCGGCATCGCCAGGAGGCGGTCATGACTGCACGGTCCAGCACCACATCGCCCTGGCCGGAGCTTCCGCCCGGCCCGCTCGGCACCCCCTCTCCCGAACTGGCCCGCAGGCTCGCCGAGGCTCCGATGGAGCTCATCACCATGCCGAGCGGGGACCGGGTGCCCATGATCGTCAGGTACGAGGACGTCCGTGCCGTTCTGGCCTCGCCGGCCGGCAGCCGCAACCTGCGGGCGCCCGGCCTTCCCCGGATGGTCAGCGGCACCGCCCTGGAGGACGACTCCTCGGCGCTGATCAACCAGGACCCGCCGGAGCACACCCGCTACCGCCGCATCCTGCAGGGCACCTTCACGCCCCGGCACATCGAGCGCTGGCGGCCTCGCGCGGCGGCGATCGCCGACGAGCTGCTCGACGCGGCCGGCCAGGAGTTCGACGTGGTCACCGATTTCGCCCTGCCGCTGCCCGCGCGGGTGATCTGCGAGATGCTCGGCGTCCCGATGGACCGGTTCGAGCAGTTCCGCGGCTGGACGGAGACGTTCCTGTCCACCTCAGAGGCGAGCGCCGAGGCCCGGGGAGAGGGGTTCGCCGCGTTCATGGCGTACGCCGGCGAGCTGATCGCGGAGCATCGGGCCAGGCCGGGCGACGATCTCATCGACCTGCTCATCGAGGCCCGCGACGCGGGCGACAGGCTGAGCGAGGCGGAGCTGACCCACATGGTCTTCACGCTGATCATGGCCGGTCACGAGACCACCGCGTCGATCATCATCCGGGGCACGTTCCGGCTGCTGTGCCATCCCGAGCAGTACGCGCGCCTGGCGGCCCGGCCCGAGCTCGTGGAGCCGGCGGTGGAGGAGATCCTGCGCTGCGAGGGTCCCGGGGGGAACGGCCTGCTCCGAGTGCTCACCGAGGACGTCGAGCTGCCCAGCGGCGTGATCCCGAAGGGCTCCGTCGTCCTGCCCAACCCCACGGGCGCGAACCACGACCCGTCGGCCTTCGAGGACTCGCTGCGGTTCGACATCCAGAGGTTCGCCGGGACGGCTCCCCACCCGCACCTGGCGTTCGGCCATGGTCCCCATTACTGCCTGGGGGCGAACCTGGCCAGGATGGAGCTGCAGGAAGCCTTCCGCGCCCTGGTGACGCGGCTGCCCACCCTCCGCGCCCAGGAGGACCTGCCGACGCTCCGGTGGACCGACGACGGACTGATCCATCGCCCCCGCCGGCTCCCGGTCAAGGGCGGCTGAGACACGGCCTCGGTCGCCTGCTCGGGTGAGTGGGTGTCGTTGACGGGCCTCAGCCTCGTCGGCAGCGCTGACAGCACGGCGACAGCCCACTCACGAACGAGTGTCCTTGTACGGCGGGGCGTCAGGAGGTCGTGAGGATGACGAGTCGCTGGGTGGCTCTGGTCATCGCGACATAACGGTCGACCGCCCCTTCGATGCCTTCGCCGAACGCCTCCGGGTCGACGAGGACGACCAGGTCGAACTCCAGCCCCTTCGACAGCTCCGGGGTCAGCGACCGGACGCGGGACGTCGACCGGAACGTGGGATCGCCGATGACGCAGGCGATGCCTTCGGCATGGGCGGCGAGCCAGGTGTCGAGGATCGAGCTCAGCTCCGAGGCGGATCCGTGTACGACGGGGACGCCGCTGACGCGGATGGAGGTCGGCACGTTGGCGTCCGGGAGCACGGCCCGGATGACCGGCTCCGCCTCCGTCATGATCTCTTCCGGGGTCCGGTAGTTGATCGTCAGGGAGGCCAGGTCGATCCGGTCCAGCCCGATCCGCTTGAGCCGTTCCTGCCACGATTCCGTGAACCCGTGCCTGGCCTGGGCGCGGTCCCCGACGATGGTGAAGCTCCGGGACGGGCAGCGGAGCAGCAACATCTGCCACTCCGCGTCCGTCAGTTCCTGAGCCTCGTCCACGACGATGTGCGCGAACGGGCCGGCGAGCAGGTCCGGTTCGGTGCGGAGCGGCGCGGCCTCGTCGACCAGGGCGTCCTGCATGTCTTGTTGGCGCAGCATCGTCACCGCGCCCTCACCGTCGTCATCGGCCGCGAGCAGGTTGTCGATGACCTTGGCTCTCTCCTCGCGCTCGGCGGCGACGGAGGCGGCATGCCGGCGCTTGCGTCGCGACGCCTCCGGGTCGCCGAGCCGCTGCCGTGCCGCGTCCAGGATCGGCAGGTCGGACACCGTCCAGGCCTGGGCGTCCTCGCGCTGCAGCGCCCGGACCTCGTCAGGGCTGAGCCAGGGAGCGCACATCCGCAGGTAGGCGGGCACCGACCAGAGGTCTCCGACGAGGTCGGCCGCTTCGATCAGCGGCCACGCGCGGTTGAAAATCGTGAGCAGCTCCCTGTTCCGCAGCAGCGACTTGCGGAGCAGAGCGGCCGGGACTTCCTCGTCGCTCTCGTGCTTGTCCATCAGGATCGTGAGCAGTTCCTCCCAGATCTGGTCGCGCGCGTCGTTGTGCGGTGTACCAGGGTCCGGCGCCTCGAACGCCTCGGCCCAGTCGTCGACGCTCAGCCAGATGTCGGACCAGGGGGTCGTGACCGTCATCCCCTTGGTGGGCGGATTCTCGTAGAACCTGACGGCCGGCTCGATCGCCTTCACCAGGTCCGCGGACGACTTCAGCCGGGCCACGTCCGGGTCGCTCTCGATCCCCGCCGCGGCGCCCTCGGCGACGAGGTCCCGCAGGGTGCAGGTCTGCACGCCCTCCTCGCCGAGGCTGGGCAGGACGTCGGAGACGTAGTTCAGGTAGGGCTGGTGCGGGCCGACGAAGAGCACGCCGCCCCGGTGGTGACCGAGGCGAGGGTCGGAGTAGAGGAGGTAGGCGGAGCGGTGCAGGGCGACGACCGTCTTGCCCGTACCCGGGCCGCCGTCGACGACGAGGGCGCCGCGGGAGCCCGCGCGGATGATGGCGTCCTGGTCGGCCTGGATGGTGCCGAGCACGTCCCGCATCCGGGCGGACCGGTTGCCGCCCAGGCTGGCGATGAAGGCGGACTGGTCGTCGAGCGCGGCGTGGCCCTCGAACCCGTCCGCGGTGAACACCTCGTCCCAGTAGTCGCTGATCCGGCCGCGGGTCCAGCGATACCTGCGGCGGCTGGTCAGACCCATCGGGTTGGCGTGGGTGGCTCCGAAGAACGGCTCAGCCGCGGGGGAGCGCCAGTCGAGCAGCAGCCGGCGACCCGCGCTGTCCGTGAGGCCGAGCCGTCCGATGTAGACCGGCTCGGGGTCGTCCGCGCCGACCATGTGTCCGAGGCACAGGTCCAGACCGAAGCGACGCAGGGCGCGCAGGCGAGCGGTCAGCCGGTGGATCTCCAGGTCCCGGTCCAACGCCTGCCGGCCCAGGCCGCCGGGCGCCCTGCGCTCGGCGTCGAGGCGGCCGGACAGGTCGGCGATCGACTGTTCGAGGCTCTCGGCGATGGCAGCGAAATGCTGCTCATCGCCGGCGATCAAGGCCGGGTCGGCCTTGGGGGAGAGATGGTCGGGAAGGTCGAACGCGCTGGTGGTCACGGAATTCACTTTCTTCAGCTCTGATGCAGCAGCTTGGCGGCCATCGTCGTTCCGTCGGTGCGGATCGTGCCGGCCACGGCGCTCGCTCGTGCGTGGGTCTCGGGGGTCAGGGCCGTTCTGAGCGCGGCTGACAGGGACTCGGTGGTCGGCGTCGGGCCGTCGTGTGCCGCGCCGATGCCCAGCGCGGCCACCCGGCCGGCCCAGTACGGCTGGTCCGCCGCCTGGGGCACCACCACCTGCGGCGCGCCGGCTCTCGCGGCCGTCGTCGTCGTGCCCGCGCCGCCATGATGCACGACGGCGGCCACCCGGCCGAACAGCGCCTGCTGGTTGACCTCGCCGACGACGAAGCAGGCGTCCCGGTCGTCGATCAGGGACAGGTCGGCCCAGCCGCGGGCCACGACCGCGCGGCGGCCCTGCGCGCGGACCGCCTCGATCGCCACCCGGGCGACGTCCGTCGACGCGCGCATGGGCATGCTGCCGAAGCCCACGTACACCGGTGGCGCGCCGGCCTCCAGGAACGCCAGCAGCTCGTCCGGGAGCGGGTTGGCGTCGGGCAGGATCCACGCGCCGGTCTGGACGACGTCGAGGTCCGGCGTCTCCAGCCACGGGTCCAGGACCGGGTCCGTCGCCAGCCACGGCCGGTCGCCGATCACGTAGTCGCGGACGTCGTCCACCGGTGGCAGGCCGATCGAGGCCCGGTTCGTGTTGAGCGCCGCCCCGAACAGTGTGTTGATGCTCTGGGCGTCCAGCTCCCACAGCACCCGGTTGTCGGTCACGCCCGGCGGGAACGGCCGGCCCGGATACGCCAGCGGCGGGTGGTGCGGTGACGGCAGGGTGAGCTGCTGGAAGGTCACGGAGACGGAGCGGATGCCTAGTTTCTCGGCCACCGACAGCGCGCCGGCCGCGGCCGGCATCAGGCCGGTCGCCACCAACGCGTCGCATCCCTCGGCCGCCGCGGTGACCGCCGGGAACAGGTCGGCGATCAACTCGGCCGCGCGCGCGGGCAGGCTCGCCGCCGACGGGGGCGTCGCCGCGGTCGTCAGCGTGCGCGCCGACCGGCCGACCGGCACCAAGGGAACGTCGACGCCGGCCAACCGCTGCGCGAACTCCTCGTCCGGCGGCGCGCACACCCGCACCTCCGCGCCGAGTTCGCGCAACCGCACCGCGAGTCCCACCACCGGTTCGACGTCTCCGCGCGATCCGTACGTCGACAACAACACCCGCATTCCGCGTCCCCCATTTCCGCAGGCTGTGGCCTCGGTCAGCGATTGTGCGGCATGACCGGGGTCTTGCCGCAAGCCCCTCGGTGCGCTATACGTTGAGAGTGGAAAGGCGCGGGCATTCCCCTTTCCTTCTTCCGGAGTTTTCCTCACCTGGCTGATGTGGGCGTTCGTGCTGGCCCAGGCCCCGGCGGTGCTCCCTGGGACTTCTGACGAGCGAGCTTGGCGATTGACAAAGGCGACGGCGTACGGCATCCTGGAAATGCGACCGGAATGATGGGTCTGCGTGAGCGTGGACAAATTCTATTTGGGCGGGTACGCTCATGCCTCCACGCTCCCTTTTTGGCGACCCGCTCCGCTTGCTCACGTTGCGAGGTTGTCTGGCGTGCGTGTAGTCAGTCCGCCGCGAGCCCTCGGAAGGACATCTGTTGGCAGCCTCGCGCAACGCCTCCGCCGTACCCGCCGGTCCCCGTCGCGTCTCTTTTTCGCGCATCCAGGAGCCCCTCGAAGTTCCTGACCTTCTCGCCCTGCAGACCGAGTCGTTCGACTGGCTGCTCGGCAACGAGAAGTGGAAGGCCCGGGTTGAGGCGGCTCGCCAGGCCGGGCGCAAGGACGTCCCGACCCAGTCGGGCCTCGAAGAGATCTTCGAAGAGATCAGTCCCATCGAGGACTTCTCGGGGACCATGTCCTTGTCGTTCCGCGACCACCGGTTCGAACCGCCCAAGTACTCAGTGGATGAGTGCAAAGACAAGGACATGACCTTCTCCGCGCCGATGTTCGTGACGGCGGAGTTCATCAACAACACCACCGGTGAGATCAAGAGCCAGACGGTGTTCATGGGCGATTTCCCGCTCATGACCCCGAAGGGCACGTTCGTCGTCAACGGCACCGAGCGTGTCGTGGTCTCCCAGCTCGTGCGCTCTCCGGGCGTGTACTTCGAGCGCAATGTCGACAAGGGCTCGGACAAGGACCTGTACGGGTGCAAGGTGATCCCGTCGCGGGGCGCCTGGCTGGAGTTCGAGATCGACAAGCGAGACAGCGTCGGTGTGCGCGTCGACCGCAAGCGCAAGCAGCCGGTCACCGTGCTGCTCAAGGCGCTCGGCTGGACCAACGACCAGATCCTCGAGCGCTTCGGCCAGTTCGAGTCGATGCGCGCCACCCTGGAGAAGGACCACACGGCCGGCCAGGACGACGCGCTGCTCGACATCTACCGCAAGCTCCGTCCGGGCGAGCCGCCGACCAAGGAGTCGGCGCAGACCCTGCTGGAGAACCTCTACTTCAACCCCAAGCGCTACGACCTCGCCAAGGTGGGCCGATACAAGGTCAACAAGAAGCTCGGGGTGGACTCGGAGATCACCCAGGGCACCCTGACCGAGGACGACGTCGTCGCCACGATCGAGTACATCGTCCGCCTGCACGCGGGCGAGGACTCGATGCCGGGCGCCAATGGCGAGGTCATCGTCGAGGTGGACGACATCGACCACTTCGGCAACCGCCGTCTGCGCAGCGTCGGCGAGCAGATCCAGAACCAGGTCCGCCTGGGCCTGGCCCGCATGGAGCGCGTCGTTCGCGAGCGCATGACCACGCAGGACGTCGAGGCCATCACGCCGCAGACCCTGATCAACATTCGCCCGGTCGTGGCGTCGATCAGGGAGTTCTTCGGCACCTCGCAGCTGTCGCAGTTCATGGACCAGATCAACCCGCTGGCCGGTCTGACGCACAAGCGGCGTATGAACGCGCTGGGCCCCGGTGGTCTGTCGCGCGAGCGGGCCGGCTTCGAGGTCCGTGACGTGCACCCGTCCCACTACGGCCGGATGTGCCCGATCGAGACCCCTGAAGGCCCGAACATCGGGCTGATCGGCTCGCTGGCCTCCTACGCGCGGCTGAACGCCTTCGGCTTCGTGGAGACGCCGTACCGCAAGGTCGTCGACGGCAAGGTGACCGAGCAGATCGACTACCTCACCGCCGACGAGGAGGACCGCTTCGTCAAGGCGCAGGCCAACACGGTGCTCAACGCCGACGGGTCCTTCGCCGAGACGCGCGTCCTGGTCCGCACCAAGGGCGGTGAGACCGAGCTGGCCCGCGCCGAGGAGGTCGACTACATCGACGTGTCGCCGCGCCAGATGGTGTCGGTGGCGACGGCGATGATCCCGTTCCTGGAGCACGACGACGCCAACCGGGCGCTCATGGGCGCGAACATGATGCGCCAGTCGGTGCCGCTGCTCAGGAGCGAGGCGCCGCTGGTGGGCACCGGTATGGAGTACCGGGCGGCCACCGACACGGGCGACATGGTCAGCGCCGAGAAGGCAGGCGTGGTCGAGGAGATCTCCGCCGACTACATCACCGTCATGAACGACGACGGCACGCGGACGACGTACCGCGTGGCGAAGTTCAGGCGCTCCAACCAGGGCACCTCGTTCAACCAGCGGCCCATCGTCGCCGAGGGTGACCGGGTCGAGGTCAACCAGGTCATCGCCGACGGTCCCTGCACCGACAACGGCGAGATGGCGCTGGGCAAGAACCTGCTCGTGGCGTTCATGCCGTGGGAGGGTCACAACTACGAAGACGCGATCATCCTGTCGCAGCGGCTGGTGCAGGACGACGTCCTGTCCTCGATCCACATCGAGGAGCACGAGGTCGACGCCCGTGACACCAAGCTGGGTCCGGAGGAGATCACCCGGGACATCCCGAACGTCTCCGAGGAGGTCCTGGCCGACCTCGACGAGCGCGGCATCATCCGCATCGGCGCCGAGGTCGTCCCCGGGGACATCCTGGTCGGCAAGGTCACGCCGAAGGGCGAGACCGAGCTGACCCCGGAGGAGCGGCTGCTGCGCGCGATCTTCGGTGAGAAGGCCCGCGAGGTCCGTGACACCTCCCTGAAGGTGCCCCACGGCGAGGAGGGCAAGGTCATCGGGGTGCGGGTGTTCTCCCGCGAGGAGGGCGACGAGCTGCCGCCGGGGGTCAACGAGCTGGTGCGCGTCTACATGGCGCACAAGCGCAAGATCACCGTAGGCGACAAGCTCGCCGGCCGGCACGGCAACAAGGGCGTCATCTCCAAGATCCTGCCGGTCGAGGACATGCCGTTCCTGGAGGACGGCACCCCCGTCGACATCATCCTCAACCCGCTGGGCGTGCCCGGCCGGATGAACGTCGGCCAGGTGCTGGAGTTCCATCTGGGCTGGATCGCCGCCAGAGGGTATGACATCTCGGGCATCCAGGAGGCGTGGGCCGAGCGGCTGCGTGACCGGGGCCTGGAGACGATCGAGCCGGGCACCAACATGGCCACCCCGGTCTTCGACGGCGCCCACGAGGAGGAGATCGTCGGCCTGCTCGGCGCCACCGTCCCGAACCGTGACGGTGATCGGCTGGTGCAGGGGAGCGGCAAGGCCCGGCTGTTCGACGGCCGCAGTGGCGAGCCGTTCCCGTATCCCATCGCCGTGGGCTACATCTACATCCTGAAGCTGCTCCACCTGGTCGACGACAAGATCCACGCCCGTTCGACCGGTCCGTACTCCATGATCACCCAGCAACCGCTCGGCGGTAAGGCCCAGTTCGGCGGGCAGCGCTTCGGTGAGATGGAGGTGTGGGCGCTGGAGGCGTACGGCTCGGCGTACGCGCTGCAGGAGCTGCTGACCATCAAGTCGGACGACGTGCTGGGCCGCGTGAAGGTCTACGAGGCCATCGTCAAGGGCGAGAACATCCCGGAACCGGGCATCCCCGAGTCCTTCAAGGTGCTCATCAAGGAGATGCAGTCGCTCTGTCTCAACGTCGAGGTGCTGTCCAGCGACGGCATGTCGATCGAGATGCGCGACACCGACGAGGACGTCTTCCGCGCCGCGGAGGAGCTCGGTATCGACCTGTCCCGGCGTGAGCCGAGCAGCGTGGAAGAGATCTGACCACGTCACGGCAGGCCGTCCCGCCGGTCCCCGAGACCGGCCGGGACGGCCTGCCCGACGACGGGCGGCCCGAGCTTGACGGGCTCCTATTCGAAGCGCGCGTTGTCGGGCGCGGTCATGCGCCTGAGCAGCGGCAGGGCCGTGAGGATCACCAGGAGGGAGGCGGCCAGGCCGCCGCCGACGGACGCGAAGTAGACCGGTCCCGGCATCGCCAGGGAGGCGCCCCTCATCGCGAGCTGGTCGATGAGCGGTTCGGCCACGCCGAAGCCGGCCCCGGCGGCGAGCACGGCGGCCAGGACGAGCGGCAGCGCCGATTCCAGCAGCACGACCGTGGCCAGGGTGCGCGTGGGCGTCCCGGCCAGCCGCAGCAGAGTGAACGGCTGCCTGCGCTCCACCAGGCCGCCGCCGACCGCCACCACGAGGCTGCAGCCGCCGGCGATCAGGGTGAGCGCCACCATGGCCAGCGCGACGCTTTCCGCCCGGGTGTACAGGTCCGTCCTGACCTGGGCGACCTCGGCGAAGGTCATCGGTGCCTGGGCGGTGTGGGCGGCCAGCAGGGTGCGCAGCCGCTCCAGCGTCGCCGTGTCGTCCGTGCGGACCATGACAGCCGTCAGGTCGAGCCCGGTGGCGGAAACGGACTGGCTGGTGGGGCCCGCCAGGGGGAGCAGCTTGTCGATGAAGAGAGGGTTGTCGGCACCGACGAGACGGTCGAAACGGCCCAGCACGGCCTGCGCGCCCGCGGGGCAGCGGCCGAGCACGGGGAAGCGGGCCATGTACGAGCACTCGACGACGGAGGTCGCGGGCGGCGCGTCGTGAGGGGGCGGGCCGAGGCTCTCCAGGTCCGCCCTGGCGTAGATGGGCAGGACGACCACGCCGGGGTGGGCGCGTAACCGGGCGAGCAGGTCCGCCCCCGCCCGCGGTGGCAGGCCGTCCATGCCGGGCCGGGAGAACGTGGCGCCCAGCACGCCGTTGAGCGTGCCGCCGGCCACGGCCTGCTGGCCCGTGACCACCGCGGGTACGAGCGCCGCGATCGTCGTCCCGATGAACACCGCCAGCACCAGCCCGCTCACCGACCTGAAGGCCCCCTTCGGGTCGGCGGCCAGGCGCTGGGCGGCCAGCAGCGTCGCCGCGCCGCGGGTCAGCCGGGCGGTCAGGCGCGCGGCCAGCATCGTGAGCCATGGCCCGGCCAGCACGAGGCCGATCATGACGAGGGCGATCCCGGCGTCGGTGGGCAGGGCGTGGAGCTTGCCTCCCTGGAACGCGGGGCCCGCGAACAGCCCCAGCCCGGCCAGGAGCGGGATCATCCGCCAGGCCCTCGGCGACGGCGGGGCGGCCTTCCTGGCCACGCCGAGCGGTGAGATCCGCACCCGGCGCAGCGACCACAGCGCGGCGCCGGCCGCGACGAGCGGCACGCAGGCGAGCACGGCCGCGTACTGCCAGGGGGCCGGGACGGCCAGCTCGGGGAAGAAGCGCGACCCGGTGACCCGCACCGCGGCCACCGCCGGCCGTACGAGCTGGAAGAGCACGACGCCGGCCAGTGCGCCGAGCAGCGCGCCCAGCGCGGCGTCCACCGCGGCGAGCGTGTTGATCTGCCGGGAGGTGGCGCCGGCCAGCCTGATCGCGGCGAAGCGCGTTTCGCGGCGGGCGGCGGCCAGGCGGGTGGCGGTGCCCACGAGCACCAGCAGCGGGACGATCAGCCCGACGGCGGCGATGCCGAACCCGACCTGATAGGCGTCCGTGTTGCCGTCCGCCGCGGGCTCGGTGGAGACCGTGTCCACCTGCCGGGTGCCGAGCACGGCGGCGACCTGCTGCGGCGTCCGCCCCACCACGACGACGAGCTCGTCGGGCCCCGACAGCGCGGCCTGGCCGATCAGGCCCGCCCGCGTTCCCGGGAAGCGGCCGGCGAGCTCCTCCCGTGGCGCGGAGTCCAGCAGCCCGGCCAGGGCGGGCGAGGCGTAGTACTGGCCGGGGGCGGGCATGCGGGACAGCCCGGGGATGACCGGTGCCCGGCCGCCGAGCGCCGCCGCGTCCAGCCTCCTGATCCGCCGGCCGGCGTAGTAGTCCTCGCGCAGGTTCCACAGCGCGCCGCCGGCGGTGGCGTCCAGGGCCCGGCCGCTGGGCGCCGTGCCCTGCGTGCACTCCCAGCAGGGGCGCTCGTTGGTGGCCTGGAAGGCGTTGAAGAGCGACAGCGTGGCCAGCAGCACCGCGACGCCGACCGCCACCCCGGCCGCGATCAGCGACAACCGGGCCGCCGTCTCCCTGCCGCTGCTCAGCGACAACCGCAGTCCCAGCAGGATCATCGGACGATCCCGCTCGCGTACGGGTCGGTCACCTTGCCGTCGCGCACGACGACCTCCCGGTCGGCGCAGGCGGCGACCCGGGCGTCGTGCGTCACCACGATCACGGTGGCGCCTTCCTCGCGGGCCAGGCCCACCAGCAGCTCCATCACGTGCTCGCCGGTGAGTGAGTCGAGCGCGCCGGTCGGCTCGTCGGCGAAGATCACCCGCGGGCGGGTCACCAGCGCTCTGGCGATCGCCACGCGCTGTGCCTGCCCGCCCGACAGCTCCCCGGTACGCCGGCCGCCCAGGCCGTCCAGCTCCAGCCGCTCCAGCCAGGAGGCGGCCAGGGCGTAGGCGGCCCTGCGCCTGGTCCGGCCGAGCAGGAGCGGCAGCGCCACGTTGTCGGCCACGGTCAGCTCGGGCACGAGCTGACCGAACTGGAAGACGAAGCCGAAGGCGGTGCGCCGCAGCTCGCTGCGGCGGCCGTCGTCCAGCGTGTCGAGCCGCCGCCCGTCGAACCACACCTCGCCGCTGTCCGGGGTGAAGATCCCGGCCAGGCAGTGCAGGAGCGTCGACTTGCCGGAGCCGCTGGGACCCATGATGGCCAGGGTCTCGCCCGCGGTCACCGACAGGCTGGCCTCCCGCAGCGCGGGCGTGTTGCCGTAGGAGCGGCTGATCCCCTCGGCGCGCAGGAGCGCGTTGACGATCATCAGCGGCGCACCGTCTCCGCCAGCGCCCCCAACCGGGCCTGCGTGACGTCGATCCACCGCAGGTCGGCCTCCAGGCGGAACAGGGCATGGTCGGCGAGGAGCATGTCGACCAGCGCGGCGTCGCGCTTCAGCTCGGTCAGCTCCCGCATCCGCCGCAGATGCGTCGCGCGCTGGGTGTCCAGGTAGCCTGCCGCGTCGCGGCCCAGCATCAGCGCCAGCACGACCTTCGTGAACAGCACCGTCTGCAGGTACGGCTCCGCCGCGACCGGCTCGGCCAGCCACGCCTCGACCTCGTCCTTGCCGATCGGGGTGATGACGTACTGCTTGCGGTCCGGGCCGTCGCCCGGCTCGTTCTGCCCGGCGGTGACCTTGCCGTCCCTGGCCAGACGGGCGAGCGTGGAGTAGACCTGCCCGAAGGGCAGGGGCTTGCCCCTGCCGAAGTAGGTGTCGTAGTCGCGCTTCAGGTCGTAACCGTGGCTCGGTTCCCGCTCCAGGAGGCCGAGCAGCGCAAGAGGGACGCTCATGGAACGAATATACTCTGAGTGTATATCCGCCAGTGATACGCCCTGCTCCCGTTCTGGGCGGCGACAGCTCTCGTACGGGATCGGTCGCCGGCGGAGCCCTCGCGAGGCTCCGCCGGCGACCGATCACCTCATGCCGGCCGGCCGGTCAGCCGCAGTGCTCGAAGCCGCTCGTGTAGGTGCTGCTGCCGATCGAGCCGCCCCACTTGACGCACTGCCCCGACGCGGAGCGCTTCACGGGACCCGCGTAGTACTGGTAGCTGCCGGAGTCGGTGGTCCTGCTCGACCCCTGCGGCTCCAGGAACGCCGACATCGACGTCGACGAGCTGAGGTTCGTCGTCTTCAGCGTCGCGACGCAGTTGTAGCCGTTGCCCGAGTTGTAGAGCAGGTACACGCGGCCACCGGTGAGAGCCGCCGAGTCGATGACCGAGTAACCGCTGCCGCAGACCTCCTCGGGGGTGTGCGGGTTGCCGCTGCCGCCGCAGGAGTTGGTGCTGGTGATGGCCTTCTTCTGGCCCAGGGACACGGTCACGCCCTCGACGGTCGGGCTGGTGTCCATCGCGCCGCCGGAGGTCCGCTGCTCGTAGTGCAGGTGCGGGGCGTTGGAGCCGCCGGTCGAGCCGACCGTGCCGATCACGGTGCCCTGGCTGACGCTCATCGAGCCGCCGGCCGACTTCACCATGCTCGCGAGGTGGGCGTAGCGGGTCCTGGTGCCGTCACTGTGACGGATCTCCACCCACTGGCCGTAACTCGTGCTTCCGGCGTTGTAGAAGTAGGCGGTGCCGGCGGCGGTGGCACGCACCGTCTCGCCGTTGATGTCGTCGCTGCCGTAGTCCTGCCAGTCGATGGAGCCGGAAGGGTTGTGCGCGGGGGTCCCGGTCCAGTTGTTGGCGTAGAAGGTCTTCCCGCAGTTGAACGGGCTCTTGTGGGAGACGGCCAGGGCGCTGCTGCTCTGCGCTGACGCGGCGTGGGGAAGCAGGACGGCCGTGAGGCCGACGAGCAGGACCGGGATGGCGGATATGAGGGTCTTGGGCCATGCCGGCCTGGGGGGTGTGGGCATGCTCACCTCTCTGAACAGGTGCTTCGTATTTCGTGGATACGGTTGGGCGCCCAGAAGGTCGATCAAGAAGCTACCGTTGAAAGTTCTCTTCATCAATCTTTGTCGAAATGAAATTTTGCGGCTTTTACCGCCGGTTGCCGGGCCGGCCGTCGGCGCCGAGCGATCATGAGCCGATGAACAAGTATGCCGTCAGGCACGCCAAAAATCATGGATCTGGTCGTGCCTTATTCGGGCGCACGTCCCGGTACGGCAGATCCTCGAAGTGCTGCCCGAGCCGCTCCTCCCCGGAAGCACCTCAACGCGGGCAGACCGTCAGCACAGGAGGCCGCCGTTCTCCGGGGTCTCGCCGTAGGAGGCGGAGATGTCGATGCCGTATCCCCGGACGCCGTCGACGCTGTGCCCTCCCAGCGAGAGGAAAGCCGTGACCTCGCCGATCCTCTTGGTGTAGCAGACGTCCTGGGAGGGCTCATCACGCACGACGGGCCGCCATCCGTCCGTCCTGACGGCGGTCTCGTAGAAGGAGGTGTACTCCTCGCGGGTCCCCGTGAACTCGTAGAACCTGCCCGCGTACGGGAACGGGTCGTCTGCGAAGCACCCGGCGTGGCGGTCCCGGACGACGGCGCCGTCCGGATGAGCGGCGAGGATCTTCTGCGCCGCCAGCACCGGGACGACGCCTGCCTCCGTGGCGCCGCACTCCGGACCGGTGGACGTCCCCATGGTCGCGTACGCGAGGCCGCCCAGGAGAAGGGCCGTTCCTGCTGCTCCGGCGGCGATCTTCCCGAACCGGGAGCGGCGGACCCTCATGTCCGGAGCGTATCCGAAACGATCACAAGCGCGTGGGCGGGAGACGCTCACCTCACCCTTTCGTGCGTCGAGTATCGCTGCCGCAGGCGACGGATCCCTGGTATGGGTGGAACATGATCTACTCGCGCCGGGCAGTCCAAGTCGCCGTGCTCACCCTCGTGGCCCTGCCGATCGCCGCCGTCATCGCCACCCCGCCGGCGGCGGCCGCCCCGCGTAAGCGATCGCAGGCCGAGGCCGGTGCGCTGGCCCGCGGCATGCTGGCCCAGCTGAGGGTCGCCCGGCCGTTATCCATCCGCGGCTACAGCCACCGGCGGTTCCAGCCGCGCTGGGCCCACCACAAGGGCAGGTGCGACGTGCGCGAGGTGGTCCTGGCACGCGACGGGCGCCGGGTGCGCAAGAACGCGGCCTGCCACCCGGTCAAGGGCGTCTGGTACAGCCCGTACGACGGGAAGCGGCTGAAGAGCGAGCGGCAGGTCGACGTCGACCACGTCGTGCCGCTCGCGTACGCCTGGCGCTCCGGGGCCCGCAGGTGGAGCGAGGCGCGGCGGCGGGCCTTCGCGAACGACCTCACCCGGCCGGAGCTCGTCACGGTCAGCCACTCCGCCAACATCGCCAAGGGCGGGCAGGGGCCGCAGAGCTGGCGGCCGCCGCGTCGCGCCTACTGGTGCCGCTACGCGACCTCGTGGATCACCGTGAAGCACCACTACCGGCTGTTCGTGACCCGGAGCGAGAAGGTGGCCCTGCTCAACATGCTCCGCACCTGCCGCTGACACCGGGAGCCGGGCCCGGTCAGGCGGGCTCTGATCGGGTTCGGGCTCGGGCTCGGTGAGGTGGTAGCCCGTCTCCGAAAACGGGTGGCTTCCGGTGGTCCGTTCCTGGGACAGTTGATCTCGCCGAAGCCTGCATAGCTCAGTCGGCGAGAGCGCCGCACTCATAATGCGGAGGTCCCAGGTTCGAGTCCTGGTGCAGGTACTCAGGTCGCCCCGTCGCGAACCGCGCTCAGCGTCGTCGTCCATGAGCTGCCAAGATCACCAGATGCTGCGATTGATCACGACACTTCTGGCCGTGGTGCTGCTCCTCAGCGGAGGGCAGTTCCTGATCGACGTCCCGCGTTCGAAGATCACGCCGCGCAAGCCGTCTGGACCTGGCGCATCAGCGGTGCGGCGGAGATCTGGCGCAATGGTTTCGTCCCGGTCGACGACCTGGGCGCGATACCTCCGGACGTGCTCAAGAAGATCCAGCACGATGAGGAGTACGGCTGGGTCGTGGACGGCCCGCTTCCCGCCGGGCCGGCCGAGGCACAGGTCCGCTGGGACGACGGATCCTCGATGCGGTTCCCCGTGATCGAGCCGCGGAAGGCGCTGATGGCCCTGTCTCCCTGGTCCGAGGAAGACACTTTCCCCGACGACGAGGCGTACCACCTGACCGGAGCCGCCTACACCACGATGCGGCTCAACACCGTCCGGGGGATGGCCACCGTGCCTGCATGGCGACTGTACTTCTCTGACCTGCCTGGCCCGATCGACCAGGTCGCGGTCGATCGGAACGCGATCGACACCCTCAAAGAGGCCATCGGCAGACACATGTCCGGTGACCAGCATGTCAGCGACTTCGAGGTGCTGGACGAGCGCACGCTGCTGGTGGACTACGACTACGGCTCCTGCACCGGCAGGCCGCTCGACGTCAGCCTGCGTATCAGTGAGAAGCCGGACGTGGTGGTCCTGGGGGTCGACGTCCCCGATCAGGGCGACGGCTTTTGCGCGGGCACCGGCAGGTCCGGCCAGAACGTCATCCGGTTCGATGAGCCGCTGGGCGAACGCGTGGTGCTGGATGCGACAAGCAGGCTTCCTGTCCTGTGCCGCCGCGCGCCGGACGCCTGCGGCGACAGGAACGCCTGACTAACCGGCTTCGAGTCCCCGGGTCATGTCATGTCGCGCCGATCGCGCAGGATTTCGACGCCGTCGCCGTCAAGTTCATCGCAGTACACCGAGCGTCCGGTCGTGGCCATCACCAGTGCCAGGGTGGTGCCGGACACCAGCGGGCCGGAGCCCGTGGTGAAAGGGCCGTCGGTGGCGACGAGTCGCAGGCCGGCGATCCGTCTCTTGGCGGCGACGACCAGGTCCGAGCTCTGGTAGTAGTCGGCTACCCGGGTGAGGGTCTCGATCGGGTAGTCATAGTGGATGCCCAGCGGTCGCCGGATGTCCTCGGCATGCACGATCGTCTCACCCAGCATCGCGATGACCGGGAGAGGCGGTTTGGTGGTGCTCGTGATGATGCGGCGGAACCTGTCATGCGTCTCGGCCGCGGTCGTGCCCAACTGCTCGGCCAGCCGCATGGCGACCTGCTTGTCGAAGTCGAACCGGCAGCGGATCACCCCCGCCAGCCACCGCACACCGTTCAGACTCGCCCCTGCGGTGAGGTGCGCCAGCACCTCGCGCACGGTCAACCCGGCACACAGCGACGGCGTCGCCCACTGCTCGTCGGTCAGATCCACCAGGTCGCCCGCCAGAGCCGCTCGCTCGGCATGCACCAGCGGCCAGAGGTCAGCCACGCGACCGCTCCTCGCTTTCGGCGCCGGATTGGTCATGTCAGACGGCCTTTTCTCGTCAGTCACAGTGGTCCTCGCGTCAGGCCGGTAAGTACGGTCGAAGGTGAAGACTTCCGCCAGGGGGCGAAATCATCGCTGGCCTGAGGGCATGCCAGCCGTAGTCGGCAACCCGCTGGCGGAAACGACACCCCGGTGGGCAGGCAGTGCATGGGCGTCCGGGAGTCGACAGGTGCTTGCGCCCAGAGTTCGTGCGCCTGGCACGCTGGCCCGCACGTCACGATCGACAATCACACGAACACGCTAGATGAGCTGCCGAGCCTCCGGGTGCTGCTACTTCTCACCGACATTCCGGGCCCGATCAGCCCCCAAGTGCTGTCCAAACTGACCGACAAACGCTGCTGCTACTCACCAGCAAAATCAACATGGCGAACTCCTCGGCTTTGTGGGGGCGGTCGGCTGTGGGCGCGGGCGGTGCATGCACCTGCCTGTGGTGAATGGACCGGAAGTACGGCGTAAGAGGACGGACCGGCGAAGGCGGTGTTGCCGGTGGGCTATCGGCGTGGGCCACCGGTCCAACGGGCCTGTGGTCCCTGCGGCATCGGTCCTGCCTGCGCCGTCCGCCCAGTGGCAGCGTGCGCGCTGCTGCCGTGGTGCTGCGCGACGAGCGGTCGTTGGGCCGGGGGCGCGGTGGCCGCGGTCTGCTGGGTCCGGTGCGCGCCGAAGACGATCAGTGCCCACAGCAGGCAGCCGAAGGCGGCGGTGTGGAGCAGGGCGCGGACGATGTTCCAGGCGACCCAGCTGCTCTCGAAGTCTTCGCGTGCGGCGGCCAGGTTCTTGACGTGGTCGGGGCTGCCGGCCTTGGCGAGCTGGTCGTTGAGGGGGACGTTGAGACCGCTGGTGACCATGAAGGCGAGCAGGTAGAGCGCCAGCGCGGCGATGAGCCACGGCAGCGCGGGCCGTCCGTGGCCGCGCCAGGCCAGGACGACGGCAAGGCCGAGCAGGGGGACCGTGGCCATGAAGGGCAGCATGAAGACGGGGTTGAGGATGGCCTTGTTGATGTTCTGCATCGCCTCGACGAAAGTGCGGTCGGAGGAGCGCGCCAGGCCCGGCATGACGGAGTAGGCGAAGGCCGCGAACAGGCCGGCCATCAGGCCGGTGGCGAGGGCGGTGAGTATCAGGGTGGTCTGCTGCAGGGTTTTCATGCGTGCTGTCTTTCGTGCCAGATGCCGGTGGCGGTGGTGCGGCGGGCGTAGTCGGCGAAGTCGCGCGGAGCGCGGCCCAAAGCGCGCCGGACGCCGTCCGCGAGGTGGGCGTTGCAGCCGTCGAGGACGGAGGTGAGCAGGTGTCCGAGTAAGTGCTGTTCACCGACGATGCGCCAGGAGTTCGCGACGTTCCTGGCGATGGCGGCCTCCAGGTGTACGGACGACGGCGGCTCCTGGCGAGACCCCCCGCGGTTCTATCGACCGGCTGGAGCCCAAGCCGGGCTGCTCGGTGGCGGCCGGACAGGTTCAGGGGTGCGGTCGACCAACGGCGTGCGTGCGTGCCGTGGCATCACCGGATTCGGGACTGCAGGATTTGTTCGAGGGTCTCTCTGCTGTGGAAGTGGAGGGCGGTCCAGCCCGCGGCGCGGGCTGCGTCGGTGTTGGCGGCGCTGTCATCGACGAAGAGGATGTCGTCCGGGTGCGCGCCCAGTTGTTTCGCAGCGGCGTCGAAGGCGGGCAGGGCGGGCTTCCGGTGTCCGAGGCGGTGGCTGAACAGTAGGTGGTCGAAGCAGTCGAACATCGTGGGGTACAGCCGCAGCAGCGTCTCCTGCTCCAGCGGGCCGTTATTGGTGAACAGCGCCAACTGCCGTGCGCCGCGGTGGCGTTCCAGCATCTCCCGGACGGCATGGTCGGGCCGGAAGGCGCTGCACCAGGCAGTGTCGAGGTCGTCGTCGCTGCCGGTGAAGCCGGTGGCGGCACGGATACGGACCCGGATATCCGCCGTGTGCGGGTACGTGCCCGAGTCACACTCGGCGCTGAACCCGGACCGCCACAGCAGCTCGTCCAGGCTGTCCGCGGGAAGCGCGAAGATGTCGGCCATGTGTTGCAGGCGATGGGCGTGGTCGAAGTGGAACAGGACGCCGCCGAGATCGAGAACCAGAATCCGGGGGCTCATGCGGTGACCTCGCGCGCGGCGACCCGGATTTCACGGAGCAGGAGGGCGAGGTCGTCCTCGGTGGTGTCCGGGTGCAGGATGCAGGCGCGCAGGGCCGCGGCACCGGAGAGCTGCGTGCCGGTCAGGAAAGTGCGCCCACGGCGCTGAACGGCGGCCGGGATCGCCTTGTTCAGTGCTTCCACCCGGTCTGTGTCGAGGTTCGGCGGCCGGTGGCGGAATGCGACGATGGACGTGACGGTCGGGGCGAGGAGTTCGAAGTCGTACGAGGCTTCGACCAGTTCGGCGAGGGTGCGCGCGAGCGCCGAGGTGTGCTGCACGAGGCGAACGATGCCGTCCCGTCCGAGGTGGGCGATCGTGGCCCACACGCGCAGCGCGCGGAACGGGCGGGTCTGTTCGGTGCCGTACTCGGAAAACCAGCCGAGCTCCCCGGCATCGTCGTCACGCAGGTAGGGCGGGACCAGGCTGAAGGCGTCGCGTGCACCGGCCGGCTCGCGGAAGAGGACGCAGCCGGCGTCGACGGGGACGCCGAGCCACTTGTGCGGGTCCAGGGCCAGAGAGTTCGCCCGTTCCAGCCCGGCGTACCGGAGGGCGGCATCCTGGGCGAGGATGCCGAGCGCGCCGTAAGCGCCGTCGATGTGGTACCACAGCCCGTGCTCGGCGGCGATCACGGCGATGTCGTCCAGCGGGTCGACGGCTCCGGTATTGACCGTTCCCGCGCTCGCGGCGACAAAGAACGGCCGCACCCCGGCCCGCCGGTCGGCCGCGATCAGACGGCGCAGCTCGCCGGTGTCCATACGGAATGCCGCATCGACCGGGACGGTGCGCAGGTGTCGGGTGCCCAGGCCGAGGAGTTCGGCCGCCTTGCGCAGGCAACTGTGGGCCTCGGCGGACACGTAGAGCGCCAGCGGACGCTGCCCGTACAGTCCGGTCTCGCGCACATCGTGGCCCTGGTCGCGGAGCGCCTGGTGGCGGGCGGTGGCCAGTGCCACGACGGTGGCCATGGAAGCTCCGCTGGTCAACAGCCCGCCCCCCGTGCGGTGGGGGAATCCCACCAGTTCCGCCAGCCACCGCACAGCGGTGCGTTCCAGCAGAACGCCGGCGTGGTCTCCGCCCGCGCAACTGGGATTCATGGCCGCGGCCAGGGGAGCCGTCAAGACACCGGCAGGCGAGGGCGGGGAGTTGACCCAGCCGAAGAACCGGGGGTGCCCGTTGCCCATCGGATACGGCAGGATGCGGTCGCGCACCTCGTCCAGCAGGTCCGTCAGCGGGCGGCCGCCGGCGGGCAGCGGCTGCCGGGTGAGCCATGTGCGGTCCGCCTCGGGTACCGGCCGCCACACCGGTCCTTCTGCCACGCACGCCAGGTGATCGGTTGCGAGATCCGCCGCCGACCGGGCTGCTTTCCGCAGGTCATGCACTGTGTCTTCCTCCCGATGTGTGGTGGCGCGTGGGGTCGGCTGCCGGGGCCAGTGCCATGGCCAGGTAGTACACGCACGCGCCCGTGGAGTCGTTGGCGAAGGCGTGCCGGCGGGTGCCGGGGAAATAGGCCGCGTCCCCAGCCTCGAGACGGTGGGTCACACCGTCGACGACCAGGCGCAGACACCCCTGTTCCACCGCCACGTACTCGTGCGAGCCCGGCGCGTGCGGAGAGAATTCTCCGGCGTCCACGCCCGGTTCCAGGGTGGTGCGCATGAACTCGAATTCGATGTCCGGCAGGACCGGGGAGAGGATCCGCCGTTCCCACCCGGCGGGGTCACGTACCACCTGCTGCCGGTCACTGGCGAGTACCACGACGTCAGGGCGCACCGGTTCGTCCAGGAGCCGCGCGATCGAGGTGCCCAGGGCGGTTGCCAGGCGGTCGAGAACCAGCACGCTCGGTGTCTTCGCGCCGCGTTCCACCTCGGACACCATGCTGCGGCTCACACCGCTGAGCTCGGCGAGCCGTTCCAGGCTGACACCCCGGGCGCGGCGCTCGCCCCGGATCCTGGCCCCCAGTTCGGACATGGACAGTCCACTGGTCAAAGTAGTGCCGTCACTCATGTCCTCCACTATAGAGAAGGAATTCCACTATAGGAAAGACGCCCCGGCCGGGGCCGCGCTGCGGTGCAACGCAGGCCTGGCCAGGTGTAGTGACCCGTGAGGTCGGGGACGCCCCTGGCGGGCATGCCGTCGGCGCCGGCGACCGGGTCGAAGCGGCGCGATGCTCGCCCCGGAGACCAGGATCCGGTCGTTCATGGAGATTGATGTCTTCTCTGCGCTACGATAAATGAAATACATATTCCAGATAAACAGAAGGCACATTCCAGATGTCAACAGGTCGCAGGGCCGACGCCGTACGCAACAGGGGGCTCGCACTGGAGGCGACCAAGACGCTGCTGGCCAGGCCCGGCGTCACCCTCACCGTCGAGTCCATCGCCAAGGAGGCCGGCGTGGGGACGGCCACCGTGGTGCGCAGCTTCGGCGGCAAGGAGGCGCTCATCGACGCGGCCGTTTCCGCGCTGCTCGAACCGGTGGTGCGGCGCGCCAGGGACCTGCTGGAGCAGAACGGTCCGGAGCAGGCACTGCGGGCGTTCCTCGCCGAGCTGATCGCCTTCCAGTCCGCCCACCACGCCATCAACGACCAGCTGACCGGCATGGACCTGCCCGCCACCACGGCTCGGCGGGCGGAGCTCGTGCGGGTCATGGAAGAGATGATCGCCGGGGTCCGGGCGAACGGCGGCATCCGGACCGACATCGACCCGGCCGTCACGATGGTCATGCTCGGCGAGGTCGTCTACGCGTTCGCACGCTCGCAACCCGCGTCGCCCGAGCTGATCGACGGCTTCATCACGGTCGTCATGGACGGCCTGCGCCCCCAGTCGCCCGCCCGTTGAAGCCGGGGGCGTCAGAGCAGGGTCCTGAGCTCCTTGCGTGACGGGAGGCCGAGCTTGCGCAGGGCGCTGGAGACGTGGCTCTCGACCGTGCGCCTGGACAGGAACAGCTCGGCGGCGATCTCCTGGTTCGTCTTCCCCGCCGCCGCCAGCAGCGCCACCTCACGCTCCCTCGACGAAAGGATCTGGCCGTGGGACGGGCGGCCGCCGCGCCAGGGGTACGGGATGGGCACGCCGTTCCGGCGCATGACGCGGCAGATCCGGGCGATGTCGCGGTCGGCGCCCATCGCGCCGTACAGGCGCAACGCGCCCTCCAGCAGCCCCCCGCCATCAGCCGCCCCCTGCTCGCAGCGCCATCGGCCGAGGCGCTCGCCGGTCAGTGCCTCCTCGTAGCGCAGGCCGGCGTCCTTCAGCACGGTACGGGCCCCGTCCAGCAGCCGGTCGGCCGCAGAGGGCTCCGAAGCACGCGCGAGGACGGCGCGGGCGGTCAGGAGGGCCGCCTGGGCGAGGGGCGCGTCGGCGCCGGCGATCCCCGCGGCCAGCTCGTCCACCAGCTCCACCGCCTCACCCGCCCTGCCCAGCGCGTCGAGGGAGTCCGCCAGGCACAGCACGCTCTGCGCGCCCCACACCCAGTTGCCCTTCGCCCGTACCCGTACCAGCGCGGCCGTCGCCTGCTCGGCCGCGCCGGCCGCGTCGTCCAGCGTGAGGAGGAGCCGGGACAGCGCCGTCCGCGCGGGGATGAGCGGCCACACCGCCCCGACGCGTTCGGCGATCGCGATGACCTCGGTCAGGGCCGCCACCGCCTCCTCTGCCGGGCCCGTGGCCGCGAGCAGCGTGCCGTGCAGGAGCCGTACGTCCAGGGTCGCGGCGGCGAAGGTGGCCGGAGCGCTGTCCCCGAGATGGCGGACGCGGCCGGCGAGCCCGTCCCAGCGGCCCGCCGCGTGGTCGGCGGCGGCCGTAACCAGCTCGACGATCTCCGCCAGTCGCAGGTACTCCGCCTGGTCCACCACCTGGCGTCCCTCGGCCAGCAGCGCCTCGGCCCAGTCCAGGTGACCGATGTGCAGGGCGCCCTGCGCCCAGTTGAGGCAGGCGCGGGCGTGCTCGCGCGGCGCGGCCCGGAGGCGGTCGTCGTGCCGCAGCTCGTCGATCAGCCGCCGGCTCGCCGGGTCGCCCTGCTCCAGCAGCAGCGAGGCGCGGGTGATGCGCACCGCGACGCCGACGTCGGGGTCGCCGCTGCGGCGCGCGGCCTCCTCCGCCTCGTCGCACCGGGCGGTGTGCTCGCTGATGTGCCGGTCCACGACGGTCTCGGGCGCGGCCAGGACGGCGAGGGCGCGGCCGAGCAGGGCGGGCCGGTCGGCGAGGTCGTCCAGCGCCTCCTCGATCCGCAGGTGGCCGGCGCGGGCCTCGCCCTGCTGGCGCAGCAGACGGCCCAGGGCGAAGCGCAGCTCGCCCCGGAGGTGGGCGGGCAGGGGCTCGGTGGCCAGCAGGCGTTCGAGGATGGGCACGGCCTCGGCGTGGGCCAGCCCGTCCACGGCCGCCCGGCCGAGCTTGACGGCCAGCCGTACCCGCACGTCGCCGGGCAGCTCGCCGGTCTCCAGCGCCTGGAGCAGGAACCGCGCGGCCGTGGCGTCGTCGCCGTGGGACATCGCCGTGCCGGCGGCGGCCTCCGCGTTCTCCACGAACTCCGTCGTACGGCCGGCGTGCCGGTAGTGGTGGGCCAGCCCGGCCACCGGCTTGGGGCCCGGGCGGGACTCCAGGGCGCGGGCCGTTCTGAGGTGCAGCCAGCGGCGGCCCGACACGGGCCGGGCCTCGTAGACGATCTGCCGCGCCAGCGCGTGCCGGAAGCGGCACCCGCCGTCCTGCTCGTGCAGGAGCCCGACGGCCTGTGCCTTGGCGAGCGCCCGGGCGACCTCCGCCGGGCCGTGCTCGGTGACGTCCGCGAGGACATGCTCGTCGGGCGTCATGCCGACGACCGCCGCGGCGCCGATGATCTCCTGTGCCGTGTCGTCGAGCGAGGCCAGGCGCTGGAGCACCACGTCACGCAGCACGGTCGGCACCGCTAGACCGGCGAGGACGTCGGCCCGGCCGGGGATCTCGCCGGCGGGCAGCCGTTCGAGGAGCGTGCGGAGCACCTCCTCCACCACGAACGGGATGCCGCCCGTCTTCTCGTACAGCGGCGCGGTGAACGTGCGGGGGAGGTCCGCCTTGAGGATGCCGGCCGCCAGCTCCTCCACCTCGGAGCCGCTCAGCGGGGCGAGGCCGACCGTCAGCGCCGGGCCGGACGGCGCCCGGGCGAACGCCTCCCGCAGCGGCAGGGGCCCAGCCGCGGGGCGGATCGTGACGATGACCGACAGGTCGCGCGGCTGGTGGGAGGCCAGGAAGGAGAGGAAATCGTGGGTGCCGCCGTCGGCCCAGTGCACGTCCTCCAGGACGAGGACCAGCGGGCTCAGATGGTCGAGCAGCGCGACGGCCGCCCGGAACACCCGGTGCCGCTCGGCCCGCTGGTCGTGCAGCGCGGGCGGGGGCGGCGGGAGCTGCCCGGCGATCTCCGGCAGCAGCGGCGCGAGGGCCCCGGTCACCGGGTTCAGCGGCCGGGACCGTGCCAGCTCGGCGCCGGTCAGCCGGATGGCGTCCAGCACGGGAGACAGCGGCAGGGGCTCCTGGAGCTGCTCGCACTGGCCCACAAGTGTGCGGACGCCGGCCAGCTCCGGGGTGGCGAGGAGCTCTCCCACCAGGCGGCTCTTGCCGATGCCCGCCTCGCCTTCGACGAGGACGAGCGAGGGCGGGGAGGCGACGGCCGTACGCAGGAGCGCCAGCTCGGACTGCCGTCCGACGAGGACGTCCGACAGCGAGCCCGAGGGGCGGCGGGGCGGCGCCAAGGGCATCCGGCCAACCCCCTCTCGCTCACCACCAGCAGGTTAGCGGATCTCTCCGTCCGGGTTAGGTGGCAAAAATCCGTATACGGTACGGATCACCCGTATGGCCGGATCTCGTTAACCTCAGCGATCGTCCGCTTTGATCGGCGGCGATGCACGGAGGGCAACGATGGAACTGTCCAAATCCGCTGGCCATGGTCGTAGACGGCTGCCGGCGACGCTGGCGTTGACCGGGCTGATGCTGGCCGGAGCCGCCTGGCCCGGTGGCCCGGCCTTCGCCGAAGCCGGCCCGGAAGAGCAGAAAATTTACATAGTTCACATGGCCGAGGACCCCGTCGTGACGTACGAGGGGGACAGGGCCGGGCTGGCCACGACCAAGCCTCAGCGCGGCGAGAAGATCGACCCGCGCTCCGCCGAAGTCACCACGTACGTCGACCACCTGCGCGGCCGGCACGACGCCACGCTGCGCAAGGCGGGCGGCGGCGAGAAGCTGTACGAGTACGTGTACGCGTTCGAGGGCTTCGCCGCGAAGCTGACCAAGGACCAGGCGGCGCAGCTGAGAGCGTTACCGGAGGTCGTGGCCGTGACCGAGGACAGGAAGGTGTCGGTGGCGACGTCCTCGACGCCTTCGTTCCTGGGCCTCGACGCGCGGGGCGGCCTCTGGGACCGGCTCGGCGGCCCGGACGGCAAGAAGGGCGCGGGCGAGGGCCTGGTCATCGGCGTCATCGACAGCGGCATCTGGCCGGACGCCAAGAGCTTCGCCGGCACCGACGGCAAGGGCAAGCCGTACCCTCCGGTCAAGGGCTTCCACGGCGAGTGCGAGCAGGCCGGCGACGATTCCTGGGACCCCAAGGCGTGCAACGGCAAGCTCGTCGCGGCGCGGCACTTCACCGCCGCGTGGGGCGGCGACGCGGCGGTGAAGGAGTACTTCCCCTGGGAGTACCTGTCCCCGCGTGACTACAACGGCCACGGCACGCACGTGGCCTCGACGGCCGGCGGCAACCACGACGTGCCCGCGACCGGCGCCGCCGCGACGTTCGGCAAGGTGAGCGGCATCGCGCCGCGCGCCCGGATCGCCGCCTACAAGGCGCTCTGGTCGACGCAGGACGCGTCCACGGCCAACGGGTACACCTCCGACCTGGTCGCCGCCATCGACCAGGCGGTGGCCGACGGCGTGGACGTCATCAACTATTCCGTCTCCGGGACCAGCACGGACTTCCTCGACCCGGTGGAGATGGCGTTCCTGTCGGCCGCGGAGGCGGGCGTCTTCGTCGCCGCGGCGGGCGGGAACAGCGGCCCGGCCGCGTCGACCGTCGCGCACCCGTCCCCCTGGATCACCACGGTCGCGGCGGGCACGCACAACCGCGGCGCCCAGGGCTCGGTGACGCTCGGGAACGGCGCCACGTACAGCGGCGTCTCGCTGGCGGCGAAGGCCGGCCCCGCGCCCCTCGTCGACGCGACCGCCGCGGCGCTGCCCGGGGCCGACCCGACACGCGCCGCGCAGTGCTACACCACCAAGGACAACGACGGCAAGCCGGTCCTCGACCCGGCCAAGGTCAAGGGCAAGATCGTCATCTGTGACCGCGGGGTGACGCCCCGGTTCAACAAGAGCGCCGCCGTCGCCGAGGCGGGCGGCGTCGGCATGGTTCTGACCAACGTGGACGAGAACTCCCTCAACGCCGACCTGCACACGATCCCCACGGTGCACCTCGGCGTCAAGGACAGGCAGGCGGTCAAGGACTACGCCGCCACCCCCGGCGCGACGGCGACGATCGACCAGGCGAAGATCAGCACCGACGTCCCGGCGCCGTACATCGCCTCGTTCTCCTCGCGCGGCCCGCTCAGCGCGGGCGGCGGGGACCTGCTGAAGCCGGACCTCATCGCCCCCGGGCAGGACGTGCTGGCGGCGGTGGCGCCGCCGGGCAACAACGGGCAGGAGTTCAACGTCCTCAGCGGCACCTCCATGGCCTCGCCCCACGTCGCCGGGCTGGCCGCGCTGCTGAAGGACCTGCACCCGGACTGGTCGCCCATGACGATCAAGTCGGCGCTGATGACGACGGGCTCCGACGTCCGCGACGGACCCGGCACGGAGCCGGCGGTCATCTTCGGCGAGGGAGCCGGGCACGTCACCCCGAACAGCGCCGCCGACCCGGGCCTCGCCTACGACAGCGGCGTCGACGACTGGTCCGCGTTCCTCTGCGCGACCACCAAGGGCGTCGAGGACAAGGTCTGCCAGGCGCTGTCCAAGGCCGGCCACTCGCTCGACCCGAGCGACATGAACGTCCCCTCCATCGCGGTCGGGCGGCTGGCCGGCACCCAGACGGTCACCCGCAGGGTCACCAACGTCGGCCGCTCCACCGCCACCTACACGGCGTCCACCTCGGGGCTGGCCGGGATCACGGCCAAGGTCTCCCCGCGCCGGCTCACGCTGCGCGCGGGTGAGACCAAGTCGTTCACGGTCACGTTCACGCAGGCCACCGCCCCGATGAACGTCTACCGGGGTGGCCGGCTCACCTGGAAGGACGGCCGTCACACGGTGAACGTCCCCGTCCTCGTCCGCCCGGTGCCCGAGAAGTGGGCGGCCACCTTCGGCGCCGCGGGCGGCGTCGACTCGGCCGAGCAGACCGTCCTCGACCCCGGCGGCAAGCGGCTCTACGTGTCGGACGTCAGCTACGACCCGGCCCCGGGCGTGCTCAAGCCGCGCATCGCCACCGTCGCCTACGACCCGGCCACCGGCGCCGAGGTCTGGAACGCGGGCTACACCGGCCCCGCCGGCTGGGACGAGGTCGAGTCGCTCGCGGTGAGCCCCGACGGCTCCAAGGTGTTCCTCGCCGGGCTCAGCACCGGGAAGGACACCAGCAGCGACGCGGTCGCCATCGCGTACGACGCCGCCACGGGCAAGGAGCTGTGGGTCGCCCGGCACAACGGGGCGGGCAACGGCTCCGACTTCGCCAACGCGCTCACGGTCAGCCCCGACGGGAAGACCGTGTACCTCACCGGCATGAGCACGATGGGCGAGGCGGGCAAGGAGGACTACGTCACCGTCGCGTACGACGCGGACAACGGAACACCCAGGTGGACGTCGTACTTCGACGGGCCCGGAGGGGGCACGGACGACGCGCGGGTGGTCGAGGTCAGCCCGGACGGGTCCACGGTCTTCGTCACCGGCCAGAGCTCGGGGCCGTCGGGCACGGGCCTGGCCGACTGGGGCACCGTGGCGTACGAGGCGGGCACGGGCCGGCAGCTCTGGACCGCCGCCCACAACGGCTCGGCCAACGCCATCGACATCCCCGTCGCCGCGACGGTCGCCGCGGACGGCAAGGCCGTCTTCATCACCGGCTCCGCCGAGAACCGTGACACGCAGACCGACATGACCACCATCGCCTACGACACCACGACCGGAAAGGAGCTGTGGGCCGACCGCTTCGACGGCCCGGCCCACCTCAGCGACAACCCCCACGACATCACCCTCGCCCCCGGCGGCGGCAAGCTGTACGTCACGGGCAACACCACGGGCGAGGGCACCGAGGCCGACTACACCACCGTCGCCTACGACCCGGCCACGGGACAGCGGTCGTGGGTGCAGCGCCACAACGGCCAGGCCAACCGCGACGACTACGCCTGGGACGTCGCGGTGACGCCGGACGGCGGCAAGGTCGTCGTCACCGGTGAGAGCTCCGACGACGGGTCGGCGGGCGACGACTACGTGACGATCGCCTACGACGCCGGGACCGGTGCGCCCGTCTGGACCGGCCGCTACGACGGCCAGGTCGCGGCCCGCGACAGCGCGCACGCGCTGGCGGTGGACACGGCGGCCGGCACGGGGGTCCGCCTCTTCGTCACCGGGGTGAGCGCCACGGGCGGCACCCCGCCCGACGCCCTGGAGATGGACTTCGCCACGGTCGCCTACTTCGAACCGTGGAAGCGCCCATGACGGCCTGACACCAGGTGCCCCCGGCTCTCCGGAGCCGGGGGCATCCGCGTTCCACGGGGGATCTCAGCGGCGGAGGCGGGCGGCGATGCCGTCCAGGACGCATGCGAGGCCGGCCTCGAAGGTCGCGTCCGCGTCGATGTGGGTGGCGTCGTGGACCCAGCGGGCCAGCGTGGGGTAGCGGCCGGTGGCCAGCATCCGGGTGAGGTACGGGCCGGAGGCGATCTGCCACTGCCGCTCGTCCAGGCCGGTGTCCCGCTCGGCGCGCAGCCCGGCGACCTGGGTCCTGATCGCCCCGACCAGGTAGACGTTCACTGTCTGGACGGCGTGCTGCACCGTGTCGATGTGGTCGAAGCCGGGCGCGCCGTCGAGGGCGGCCAGGGACGCCTCCAGGCGGGCCAGCGCGTTGGGGCCGAGGTGCGGCCGTCCGCCGAGCAGGTCGGCGAACCACTCGTGCCGCAGGGCGGCCTCTCTGGTGCCGTGGGCGAGGGAGCGCAGGGCGCTTCGCCAGTCGTCGCCGGTGCGGGCCGGCCGGGGCATCTCGCCGTACACGGCGTCCACCATGAGGTCCAGCAGTTCTTCCTTGGTGGACAGGTAGCCGTACAGCCGCATCGGGCCCGCGTCGAGCGCGGCGGCGACCTTGCGCAGCGACACCGCGTCCAGCCCGTCCGCGTCGGCCAGCTCGATCGCGGCCCGCACGATCCCGTCCCTGCTCAGGGGGGTCGGGGCGGGCCTGGCCGGTGGCTCGGGCCGCTCCCACACCAGCGTCGGCTCGCCCTCTCCGGCCTCTCGTCGCGCCACCTTCGCGCCTCCTCCCCTTGCGCAGGCCTGTCCGTACGGGACACTGTATCGACAACATACGTTGTATCGCGGAGCGGAAATCGGTTGCCGGGCAGGTGGGCGGTTCTGCACCATCGCCTGGATGAACGTTCCGTACCGGCAGATCCGTGCCGCCTTCACCGACGAGTCCATCACCGTCTACCAGGCATACGACCCCGCCATCGCCGACCCGGCCGTCGCCGCGCAGCGCTTCGTGCCCCCGTTCAAGCGTGAGCGGATGACCTGGATCAAGCCGTCCTTCCTGTGGATGATGTACCGCTGCGGCTGGGCCGCCAAGCCCGGCCAGACGAGGGTGCTGGCCATCGACATCACGCGGGACGGGTTCGCGTGGGCGCTGGAGCACGCCTGCCTCAGCCACCCCGAAGGCCACCCGGCAGGCCTCCCCGACGGCCTCCCCGACGGCCTCCCCGACGGCCTCCCCGACGGCCACTCCGACGGCGCCGCCGACGCGGCCGAGTGGAAGGCACGCCTGCGCGCCAGCCCGGTCCGGATCCAGTGGGACCCCGAACGCGACCCGCACCACAACGCCCTGCCGTACCGGTCGATCCAGGTGGGCCTGTCCGGTGAGGCGGTGACCCGCTACCTCGGCGAGTGGATCGTCGCGATCACGGACGTGACCGGCCGCGTCCACGACCTCCGGCGGGCCCTTCGCGACGGCCGGGACATCACCGGCCTGCTGCCCGCGGAGCGCCCGTACCCCCTGCCCGCGGACCTCGCCCGCTCCATCGGCGCCACTCTCCCGGCGGAGCGGGGCGTGTAGCGTCGTGGGCATGCGGCTTCATGTGGGATGCGCCATGTGGACTCACACACCGTGGCGGGGACGCTTCCTGCCGCACCCGCTGCCCCCCACCGAGCGCCTGCGGGCCTACGCCACCTGGTGCGACGCGGTGGAGGGCAACACCACCTTCTACGCCACCCCGGCGAGGAGCACGGTGGAGTCGTGGGCGGCGCAGACCGATCCCGGCTTCCGGTTCGTGGTCAAGCTGCCCAAGCCGATCACCCACGAGCGCCGCCTCACCGGCGCGGGCGAGGAGCTGCGGGCGTTCCTGGACGCGATCGAGCCGCTCGGGCCCCGGGCGCACGCCCTGTGGGTCCAGTTGCCGGGCTCGTTCGGCCCGAACGACCTCGGCACGCTCGCCGCGTTCCTCCAGCGGCTCCCCGAGGGGCACCGGTACGCCGTCGAGGTGCGGCACCGCGCGTTCTTCGAGGACGTACGGGCCGCCCGCGCGCTGGAGTCGGTGCTCGGCCGCGTGGGCGCCGAGTGGATCCCGTTCGACACCGTCGCGTTCTTCGACAGCCCGCCCACCAGCGACGCCGAGCGTGACGCCTGGACGAAGAAGCCGCGCGTGCCCCGTCGCGCCACGGCTCTCACCGACCGTCCGATCGTCCGCTACCTCGGCCGGGACGACATCACCCGCACGGTCGAGGGCTGGCGGCCGTGGGTCGGCACGGTCGTGGAGTGGCTGCGCGAAGGCCGCTCCCCGACGGTCTTCGTCCACACCCCGGACAACGCCGAGGCGCTGCCCCTCGCCCGCTGCTTCCACGACGAGGTCCGCGCCCTGGTGCCCGAGCTGGAGCCGCTGCCCGAGCCCATGTCGCCGTCCGACGCCACCGGAACCGAGCCGCTGACTCTCTTCTGAGACCCCGCGATGTCGGCGCGCCTGGTCAGGGGAACTGTTTCAGGACGCCGCCTTGTCGGCGATCAGGGCGGCGCGCAGCCGTTCGTACGTGGGGGCCAGGCGGCGCAGGCCGGCCGCGAGCACCGTGTCGTCGCCCGATACGAGCGGCCCCTGCAGGCCACCGACGATGCGGGCCTGCTCCGCGGCGACGGCCGCCGCGTCGAGGCTGAGGGACGACAGGCAGGCCGCCAGGTCGTTGAGGCGGCGGGCGCCTACCCGCACCGCGAACGCCTGCCACAGCATCCTGATCTCGGGATCCAGCCCTTCCTCCACCAGCTCGGCCGTGCGCTCGGCGGCCTCGGCCTGCCCCAGCGTGCCGGGAGGGACCTCCACGTCCGTCCTTCCTGCCAGCCAGGCCAGTCCGGCGGGCAGGGAGCACCGCAACGCCTCCTCCGGGCTGACCTGCTTACGCCGGGTGAACCTGTGCCGCATCCGGAACGGCCGCTCCAGGTAAGTGATCAGCTCTCCGTGCCACGCCTCGGCGAAGGCGTCGACCGGCAGTGTGGCGTACGGGTAGCCCTGAGGGTCGTGCACGAGCACGGTGTCGCCGTCCACTTCCAGCACCACCACGTAGTGGTCGGCGCCGACCGCTCTGCCGGACCCGGGTTGGTATGCCAGCAGACCGAGCTCAAGCGGCCCGGCCAGCACCGGGCCGTCCTGGCAGGCCCGGTGCAGCCGGGCGAGCGCCGCTGCCGCCGTCCCGCCGTCCGTGCACTCGCACTCCCAGCCGAGCAGGCCGATCGCGGCGTCGATCCCGATCTCGGGGTCCCAGCCGAACGCGTCGAACAGCGGTAGTCGGCCGCCGATGAGCTGCATCCCGTACGGCGAGCCTGTCAGGACCTCGATCACAGCCGGAGGCGGCGCATCGCCGCCCAGGACCATCGCGAGGGAGTTGGCGTAGCAGTACGGCCCGGAGCCGACGTAGGTGACGGACATGCTCCGCACCGTTCCGCCTGACACGGTGTCAGGGTCAAGCCCGTCTGCGTCCGCCTCGTAACGGGCCCTCGGCTCGGCGGCACCGGCGACACTGCTGCGTCGGCGTGCGCCAGGCATCATGGCTCCATGTGGGTGAGGTCGAGCCGGGCCAGGCGGTCGGGGTCGGACAGGATGTCGATCGTGGCGATCTTGCTGTCGGAGATGGTGAAGCTCATGACGGAGATCAGCTGGTCGTCGATGGTGTTCACCAGGCCGGCGAGACCGTTGATGATCGCCGGGTGGGTGGCGGTGCTGGTGGCCATACGCTGGAAGGTGGCGAGCTTCCCGGCCACGGCCGCGGCGCCCCTGATGACCTTCATGCCACCGGTGAGCATCCCGCCGTCGGCGCGCAGCACCACGTCGGGGTCGAGAATGGACATCAGCGCGGCGAAGTCGCCGTCGCGGGCGGCGGCCAGGAAGGCGTCCACCACCCGGCGTTGACTGCTCACATCGGGGTCGGGGTTCGGGGCTGCGCCGCCGACGCGCCGGCGCGCGCGGCTGGCGAGCTTCTTGGCTGCCACGGGGGTGCGGTCCACGATGGGCGCGATCTGCTCGAACGGCAGACCGAACATGTCATGGAGCACGAACGCCAGCCGTTCGGCCGGGGTCAGGCACTCCAGCACGACCAGCAGCGCCAGGCCCACCGAGTCGGCCAGGAGCACCTGCTGCTCCGGGTCGGCGGCATCCGCGCGGCTGATCACCGGATCGGGCAGGCGGTCCTCCAGCGACTCCTCGCGTCGAGACCTGCGGGCGCGGAGCATGTCCAGGCACACCCGGCCGACCACGGTGGTCAGCCAGCCACCGAGATTGTCGATGTCCCCCGAATCTGAGCGCGCCAGCCGCAGCCATGCCTCCTGGACCGCGTCCTCGGCCTCGCTCAGCGAGCCGAGCATGCGGTAGGCGACCGCCTTCAGATGGGGGCGGTGCCCCTGGAACCGGTCGGCCAGAAAGTCGTGGGGCGTCACGATCGCATTCCTCTCCATCGGCGAACGTCATCCCGATGACGCATCAAACCGGGGAAAGGTGACCGCGAACGCACCCCGTCACCTTTCCCCCGGAGCATCCGTCGTCCCCCTGCCAGACACTCATTCACGAAGGGTTGCCGACGATGAGCACGGTGGATGTCCACGGAACGGTCGCGGACGGCTTCGAGCGGGTGCGCGCCGAGTTCGCCGCGGTGGTGGCCGAGCAGGACGGCCAGGTGGGCTCGCAGCTGACCACCTACGCGCACGGCCGGCGGGTGGTCGACCTGTGGGCCGGGGACGAGGTGAACGGTGACACGCTGACCGGCGTCTACTCCTCCACCAAGGGTGCCGCGACGCTGGTGGCGGCGCTTCTGGTGCAGGAGGGGGTCCTCGATCTCGACGAGCCGGTGGCCCGGCACTGGCCGGAGTTCGCCGCCGCGGGCAAGGACGGGATCACGCTCCGGGACGTGCTGACTCACCGCTCCGGCGTCATCGGCGTCGACGGCGGGCTGTCGGCGGCCGAGCTGGCCGACGACGCGGTGATCGCGCGCCGCCTGGCCGGGCAGCGCCCGTACTGGCGGCCGGGTTCGGCTTACGGCTACGGCGGGTTCGTCACGTTCGCCCTGGTGAACGAGGTGATCCGAAGGATGATCGGGCAGTCGCTGCAGCAGGTCTACGACGAGCGTATCCGGACCCCGTACGGGCTGGACCTCTACCTGGGGCTGCCCGCGGCGGAGGAGGAGCGGTTCAGGCCGATCCAGTGGTGGACGGCCACCCTGGAGCAGGAGGCAGCGTTCTGGTCGAACGTGCCCGGACCGAACAGCATCCTCGGCATCGGTTACGGGCTCAACAGCACGCCGCCGCTGGACCAGGTGGCCTTCGCCAACACCCGCGCCGTCCGCGCCAACGGCCAGGCATCGGCCGGCGGGGTGGGCAGCGCCCGCGGCCTGGCCGGCCTGTACGCGGCGGCCGTCTGGGGCATCGAAGGGCAACCTCCGCTGCTCAAGCCGGACACCGTCGGGGAGTTCGCCCAGCTGCACTCCATCGGCGCAGACCTGGTCCGCGGCGATCAGGGCAACTACGCGCTGGGCTTCCAGGCCAAGGGCATGCGCTACCCGTTCCTCGGCGCGAACGCGTTCGGCCACGACGGCTCGGCGGGCTCGGAAGCCTTCGCCGACCCGTTCAGCGGCATCGCCTTCGGCTACACCCGGCGCCGCTTCGGCTTCGGCTGGTCCTACCCCGAACACGACCGGCTGGCCGCCGCGGTGCACGACGCCGCGGCGCTCCCCCGCGCCACCACCTCCGCAGACCTCACATGAGCACGCACACCGCACCCGGTCCCGAAAGAAGCGGCCTCGCACTACTGGTGATCGCCGCCGCGCAACTGCTGATGGTGATGGACGGCACTATCGTGACCGTGGGCCTGCCCGTCATCGGAACCGGCCTGCGGATCGACGAGGCGGACCTGGACTGGGTCCTCACCTCCTACGCCCTGGCCTTCGGCGGTCTGCTGCTGGCGGGCGGCCGGGCCGGTGACCTGTTCGGCCGGCGCAGGCTGTTCCGCGCCGGTCTGACGGTCTTCCTGGCCGCCTCCCTGCTGGGCGGCCTGGCAGGCGGCGGAGGCGTGCTGATCGCCGCCCGCGCCCTGCAGGGCGTCGGCGCCGCGATCGTCGCCCCGGCCGCGCTGTCCCTGCTCGCCGACACCTTCCCCGCCGGCCCGCAGCGCAACAAGGCGCTCGGCGTGTACGGCGCCATGGGCGGCCTGGGCTCGGTCGCCGGACTCCTGCTGGGCGGCGCGCTCACCGAGTACCTGGGCTGGCGATGGATCATGTTCGTCAACATCCCCATCGCGCTCCTGGTCCTGGCCGGCACGTTCGCCCTGGTGCCCGGCACCCGGCAGCGCGGCGGGCTCGACCTGCCCGGCGCGGTCACCGTGACCCTGACCCTCGGCTCGCTGGTCTACGCGATCAACCGGGCCGGGTCCCACGGCGTCGGCGACGGGCTCACCCTGGCCTTCGGCGCGGCGGCCGTCGCGCTGCTCGTCGCGTTCCTGTTCATCCAGCGCAACGCGCGCAGCCCGATGCTGCCGCCAGGCGTACTGGCCGACCGCGGCAAGCTCGGCGCCAACCTGGTCATGCTGCTCATGGGCGCCGGGCAGCTGGCCACCTTCTACTTCCTCACCCTCTACATGCAGACGATCAAGCAGTACTCCCCCATGACCACCGGACTGGCCTACCTGCCGTTCGCCGTCGGCATCGGCATCGGCTCCGGCCTCGTCGGGCCCGCACTGCAGGCCCGCACCTCCACACGGACCGTCCTGGCGACCGGCCTGGCGGTGGCCGCCGCGGCGATGGGCTGGTTCAGTCTCCTCACTCCGGACCAGAACCCGCTGTTCGTGCTGCTGCCCGCCCAGCTCGCCGGGGGCGTCGGCCTGGGCATCGGCTTCGTCGGTGCCACCATCGGCGGCGTCCAGGGCGTGGCGTCGCGCGACTCCGGCATCGCCTCCGGCCTGGTCAACACCAGCCAGCAGATCGGCGGCGCACTCGGGCTGGCCGTCCTGGCCGGCATCGCCGTCACCGCCACCGCGAGCCGGCCGCCGGGCACGCCCCCGCACGACGCGCTCACCGGCGGCTACACCGCCGGCATGCTCGGCGCGGGCGCGTTCTACCTGGCCGCCATCCTCACCGCCGTCCTGCTCCTGCGGCCGCGCCCTGTGAGCCGGAGCGAGGAGCCCCTCGGCAGCGCCCCCAGGTGAAAGCCCATCGCCGCACCGGTCACCTTCGGCCCGTGCGATCCGTCATAGCGGCGAAACACCGTTCAGAAAGGAACCCCACCACCATGACCACCACCGAGCAGAACCGCCAGTCGCGCCTGCCCAACCCCGCCGTGCTCGTCCCCGAGCTGAAGGACATCGGCGGACCCATGTTCAAGGCGACGGGGAACGGCTCCATTCCGCAGGCCACCATCAGTCTGGTCCAGCTGCGCGCCGGTCAGATCGTCGGCAACACGTACCTGACGGTCCTGCACACCGGCAACCTCCGCAAGGCCGGGGAAACAGAGGAGCGCATCACCGCCGTGGCGTCCTGGCAGGACGCCCCCTACTTCACCGACGCCGAACGGATCGCGCTCGCCCTGGTAGAGGCCGTCCTCACCCCGAACCCGGCCGGTGAGCGCGTCCCCGACGAGCTGTATGAGCGGGCGTGCAAGCACTACGACGACAAGGCGCTCGCCACGCTCACCATGGCGATCGGCCAGGTCTGCTTCTTCATCCCGCTGGCCCTCATCGGCAAGCCGCTGCCCGGTGTGTCACCGGCGGAGCAGTGGAAGCAGTAAAACCCACCAGCGGCACTCGCCCAGGGTGAGGACGCGGCGCCTGCGCCTCACCCTGAGCACCCCCGCCGGCCGGCCTTCGTGCGCGGCAGTCAGCCGCCATCCGGGCGGGGAACGGCTGGTACCAGGACGTCCAGGACATGAAGACCTCCGCGCCTACCCACCGAGCATCACCAGTTCGAGGTCCCTCAGGTATGCGGGGTCGGCGAGCAGGTCGACGTGCGTGATCTTGTCGTTCGTGATGGTGAAGGCGAAAACGATCCGTGGCCGTCCACCCGGCGCCCACACCAGACCCGGCGCCCCGTCGATGAGCGCGAGCTCGGCGGCCCGGGCCCGGCCGGCGAAGGTCTCGGCCACGCCGTCCGCCCCTCGTACCAGCCTCGCCGCGCCGGAGAGCACGGCGGTGCGATCCGCGCTGATCTCCACGTCCGGGTCGAGCAGCGCGAGCAGGGCCGCGAAGTCACCGCCACGTGACGCGGCCTGGAAGGCTGCGACGATCTCCCGCTGCCTGGCGGGATCGGTCCCGGTGCCCGGGGTCGTCGTCTGCTGTACGCGTCGGCGGGCGCGGCTGGCCAGTTGCCGGGCCGCGGCAGGCGAACGGTTCACGATCAACGCGATCTCGCCGAACGGCACAGCGAACATGTCGTGCAGGACGAACGCGATCCGTTCCGCGGGCGCGAGCATGTCGAGCACCACCAGCAGAGCCAAGCCGACCGAATCGGCGATGACCACCTCGTGCTCGGGGTCGTCCGCCTCGCGAAGGTCGGCCATCAGGTCCGGCCCGGAGGCACGTAGCGGCTCCTCGCGGCGTGTCCTGCGATCGCGCAGCATGGTCAGCGCCACCCGTGCGACGATCGTGGTGAGCCAGCCCGGCACGTTCCGCACGTCCTCCGCGCCGGCGCGGCTGAGCCGTAGCCATGCCTCCTGGAGTGCGTCATCGGCCTCGCTCGACGAGCCGAGCAGCCGGTAGGCCACTGCCCACAGATGGTCGCGATGCTGCTGGAACCAGCCGGCCAGCAGGTCCTTCTCCTCCATTGACGCCGTCCCTCCCGTGTCGCCTGTAACGGGATGACGGAGGAGACCTCGAAGATGTGACAGGCGGCTTGCTGTCACATCCTCTCTCCGGGGCGCGTCATCAGGGTGGAAGTCCAGCCCATGGAGCGGAGAGACACATGCAAGCACGGATGAAGAATCCTGCCGTCGTCCTGTCGGCGGCGATGGCACCCGTCCAGGAGCTCTTCAAGGCCGCCCGTACGGGCGGGGTGCCGGAGACCACGCTCGGGCTGGTGCACCTGCGCGCCAGCCAGATCAACGGTTGCGGCCCCTGCGTGGAGTCGGGTGTCCGTACCGCCAGGAAGAGCGGCGAGAGCGACGAGCGGATGGGGCTGCTCGTGGCCTGGCGGGAGACGCCGTACTTCACCGACGCCGAGCGGGCCGCGCTGGCCCTCACCGAGGCCGCCACCCGGCTCGCCGACCGTACCGACCCGGTCCCCGACCAGATCTGGGAGGAGGCGACCCGGCATTACGACGAAGCGGGGCTGGCCGCGATCGTTCTGATGGCGGCGGTGACGAACCTGTCGAACCGGCTCAACGTCACCACCCGGCAGCCCGCGGGCCAGAAGTGGGGCTGAGCCGTGGCGAACACGACGGAGTGCTCATGACCGCACGTACGTGGCCGCGACGGCTGTCCACGATCCTTTACTGGTATCTGGCCGTGTCGTTCTTCATCGGCTTTGTCACCAAGTTCTGGCCCGGGCCGACATTCTTCGGTCCGGCCTACGCGGAGAAGTTCGTCGACTGGGGCTGGCCGCCGTGGATGCGGTTCGTCGTCGGCGCCCTGGAGCTCGTCCTCGGACTGATGATGATCGTCCCGCGGCGGCGGGTCAGGTTCATCGGTGCCGCGGGTCTGGTGTTCGTGCTGATCGGCGCGGTGACGACCCACCTCATCGATGTCGCCCCCTTGTACGAGGAGGTATCGGCGCCGTTGCACCTGATCATCATGATCGGCGTTGCGCTGGCGAACTGGCCATCGGACTGGCGGGACCTTCTCCATCCCCTCGACGACCGGAGTGCCCGCGCGGTGCCGAGCTCGTCGGTCGGCCGGGCGTCGACCGTCCGGTAGGAGAAACCGGCATGGCCATGATCCAGCTGGTGATCATGGCCATGCCGTCCCGCGGTGCCGGTTTCACCTGGTCGCCGGCTCGCCGCTTCCATCGTGAGAGGGCAGGAGGTCGACGACGACCTCGTAGATGCTGGGCCGCGTGGTGATGTGCAGGCCGGGATCATTGAGCAGCCGCTGGGCGCTCTCGTGCCATTCGGGCCTGCTCAGCGCCTCTTCCAACTGCCTCCCGCTCTCCCACTGGGCCACGTTGACGAACCGCAGCTCAGCGTCGTCGATCATCGATCGGTGCAGCCGGGCACGGATGAATCCCGGTTGCCTGGCCATGATCTCGGCGTTCTCCTCCCACAGCGGCAGGAACGCCTCCGACTCCTCTATCGGTACGGTGAAAGCGTTGATCATGGTGATCGGCTCGTCGACAGGCGTTTCGGTACGGGTGATCGGAACTTCCATCATGATTTCTCCCTTGCGGTCGGTTGCGATCGGCGATGAGAGCGTCAGTTGGCCATGCCGATGACCTGCTTGACCGTTTCCGGCCGGTCGAGCACCGCGAGCATGGCGTGGGCCACATCTGCGCGCGAGACGTACCGGCCGCCCGGCACGTTCTGCCCCACCGCCGTCCGGTAAGCGCCGGTCACCGGCTTGTCGGTCAGCTGCACCGGCCTGAGCACCGTCCAGTCGAAGCCGCTGTCACGCACGGCGTCCTCCATGACCGCCAGGTCCAGGTACTGCGGACGTAGCGCGGCCTTGACGATCGGATACACCAGGTAACGCAGGAACGGCCCATCGCCAGGGTCGTGCCGGGGCGGGTGGGGGCGGCCGGGAGAGGGCGTGGTGCCCACCGGGGCGGCGCTCACCACGATCAGTCGACGGGTCCCGGCGGCCCGCATCGCCGCGAGGATCGCCTTGGTGCCTCTGGAGGCCACCCCGGCCGCGGCATTGTTCGGTGGGCCGAGTGCCGACAGAACGGCGTCGGCTCCTTCGACGGCGGGCAGCAGCGTCGCGACCTCGGCCGTGGCCATGTCAGCGGCACGCACGACGCGGACAGGCTGCCCGTCCAGCTTGGCCGGATCCCGTACGACCGCCGTGACGTCGTGCCCCTTGGCCAGCGACTGGTCGAGCAGATGCCGACCGACGCCACCGCTGGCGCCGAAGACGGTGAGTTTCATGGACGAATCCCTCCGGGTTCGTTGAAAGAGGTTGCGGGGCAGGTGATCCCCCCGCTCGTGGGCGGCCGCCGGCCGGACAGCTTCGAAGATGCCGCGCATCGGCCGGGCACTCCTCAACCACGGTCCCGCGCACCGCAGTCTCGTACGCGGTCGCTGACATATGGACACCCACTTGCTCGCGTTTTGTCTTCACGTGTTTGACGGGGCGGGTGCGGCGAAGGTGACGACTCTCGCAAGAGCTGCTCTGTGAGGTCGGCGGCCGAGTACGTTCCGTCGTCCCCATGACGCAGCGCGCGGCGAAAATGTGACACGGGCGACTTGCCCCTGCGAAGCCGACACTCGCCGTACGCCATGTCAGGTCCGGCGCTGCCCCAGCCGCAGCCCGATGGCCTGGCGCAGGTCCTCGCCCAGGTACGGCCCGTACCGCGTCCCAGTCGTAGCCGGGCAGGACCGGCAGCCGCAGCGCGAGGCCGCCGTCGGCGACGAGCCGGTCCGCGCGGTGCCGCCGGTCGCGCAGGTCGGTCGGCGAGGCGCGGAACACCTCACGCATGATCCGGTTGAACTGCCGCAGGCTCCCGAACCCGGACGCGAACGCGATGTCCAGCACCGTCAGGTCGGTGTCGTCGAGCAGCCGCCGCGCGAAGTGCGCCCGGCGGGAGCGGGCGAGCTGGTCGGGGCTCGCGCCGAGATGCCTGAGGAACAGGCGCCGCAGGTGGCGCGGCGACAACCCGACCCGCTCGGCGAGCGCCGCCTCGGTCCCCTCGTCGAGGACCCCGTCGATGATGAGCTGCCACGCCCGGCACACCAGCTCGGGCGTGTCGGCGGCGATGGGACCGGCCACGCGGTACGGCCGGCAGCGCAGGCAGGCGCGGAACCCGGCGGCTTCGGCGGCGGCCAGCTCGTACGTGCGGGTGTTCTTCGCCAGCGGCTTCGCGCCGCACCCGGGCCGGCAGTAGATGCCGGTGGTGACGACGGCGGAGTACGTGGTCATGGGTCAGATGTACGACACCGTCCCTCTGTCATGCCAGACATATCCGGACAACTGGGGATGGGAAGGTGTGCCCACATCTGACCGGCCGGTCCCGGTGCCCGGCGGACGGCCGCGGTCAGAAGAAGCGGCCGAGCCGGAACGGGCGTACCACCAGCGGCACGGTGAAGCGGCTGATCAGCCGTACCTTCCGGATGCGCGTGTGCTCGTCGATCGTGACCTTGACGCACCTGAGGTGCGCGAGGTGGTCACCCGGGAAGGCGTAGTAGGAGATGCCGACGGCGCGCCGGCCGAGCCCTCGGTCCGACAGGCCCAGCCCCACCTCGCGGTAGATGCGCCGCGAGCCCTTCAGCGTGAACGCGGTGGACCCGATGAGCGCGTGGTTGGCCTTGACGGGGCAGTGGACGAAGACGCGCACCTCGTCGTTCTGGCGCGGCCACGGCGGCAGGATCCGCAGGGACGTGCGTTTCTTCCAGTCGTCCGGCACGGGGCCGCGGACGGCGGCCGTGGAGACGGACGGGCGAGGCAGAGCGGTCGCGGTGGCCGGGCTCATCACGAGAACGGCGGCGGCTCCCAATCCCGCGACGGAACGCATGGATTCCTCCCGCCGGGCGTTCGCGACCAGGTGATCACCCCATTATGTCGAGCGTTCGCGGTGGAAAAGCGCGCCACGCCGTACAACACTCCTGAACGGCGCCGCCGCCGAATTCCGGGCCGAAATGCCGCGCCCCGCGCATCGAAATGGAGTGCGTGATCAATATGTGATCGAGAAAGCGCTTGGTGGCGTTTGTAGTGTTTTAAGATCGCTGTCTTGTGAACCCGCCTGAGGACCAGCCCGAGCTGGACGTCGACGCGGCGTTCGCCCGCCTGACGGCCGGCGTGCGCCTGAAACCGCCGGGACTGGGATGGCGGCTCCGGCTGGCCTTCGCACCGGGCTCCCGGCTGCGGCGGCGGGTGCTGATCGTGACGGTCTGCCTGGTCGTGCTGGCCGCGGGCGCCCTGACCCTCCGGGCCGTGGACCGCCCGGACCCGGTGCCGCCGCCATCGGACGACTCCACGCCCTTCCTGACCGCCCTGCCCGCCATCGAGCGGGACGCCGTCAGTCGATGATGGGGTACGCGTACTCGGCTCCCGGTCCACCGGCCGCGGCCCGGAGGCTGAATCCGCCCCTCTGAGCTCGCCTGCGAGAAGTCCCGGTGCGAATGCCGGCAAAAAGGTCTACCTGGCACTACCGACCCCTGGGGTCGCGCGCGGATAGTGTCGCGGCGTGCTCGTCAGGACCGCGCCGGAAGCGCTCACCCAGCGGCCGATCCCCTTCCTGAGGTCGGCCTGGCCGTGGCGTTCGCTGGCCTACCTGCTGGCCGCGGTCGTGCCCGGCCTGCCCGTCATGGGTGTCGTGGCCGGGGTGGCGGTGACGGCATCCCCGGCCGTCGCGGTCGCCGGGGTGGCGGTGGTCGCGCTGCTCACCCCCGTGGTGGCCCGCTACGAACGGTGGCGGCTGCGGCTGGTGGACGACGTGCCGCTGCCCGTCACGCCTGGCGGGCTGCGCCGGGAGGCGGCGCTGGGCGGGGTGACGGTGCTGCTGCTGTGGTGGCTGGACGTGGTCATGGCGCTGTTCGCCGCGGTCGGGCTCGTGCTGCTGATCCTGACGCCGGTGGCGCAGCCCACCGTGAGCGTCCCCGTCGGGCTCGCGGCCTCGGGCCTCGGGGTGCTCCTGGTGCCCGTCGCCGCGTACACGCTCACCGCCTGGGCCGGGGCGAGGGGCGCCATGACCCGTGCGATCCTGGCCCCGCAGGCCGCCGAGCTGAGCGAGGTGCTGCGATCGCGGGCCCGGCTCGTGGACGCGTTCGAGACCGAGCGACGCAGGATCGAGCGTGACCTGCACGACGGCGCCCAGCAGCGGCTGGTGGCGCTGACGATGAGCCTCGGCATCGCCCGGCTGGACCTGCCCGACGACACTCCGGCCGGACGGCTGGTGGCGCGGGCACACGACGAGGCGAAGCAGGCGCTGGCCGAGCTGCGGGCGCTCATCCGGGGCGTGCACTCCCAGGTGCTCACCGACCGGGGACTGCCCGCCGCCGTCCGCGACGTCGCCGGCCGCTCGCCCGTCCCGGTCGAGGTGCAGCTCGCGCTGGAGGAACGGCTGCCCCCGGCCGTGGAGGTCACCGCGTACTACGTCGTCACGGAGGCCCTCACGAACGTCGCCCGGCACAGCGGCGCGAGCGCGGCCCGCGTCACCGGCGGCGCCGAGGGCGGCACGCTGCTCGTGGAGATCCGCGACGACGGCCGCGGCGGGGCCGATCCGGGGCGCGGCAGTGGCCTGACCGGCCTGGCCGACCGGCTCGCCGTCGTGGGTGGCAGGCTGTCGGTGTCCAGCCCGGCCGGCGGCCCGACCCTGGTGCGAGTGGAGATCCCGTGCGCGTAGTGATAGCCGAGGACGCCGTCCTGCTCCGGGAGGGCCTGGTCGGCCTCCTCGAACGGTTCGGCCACACCGTGCTCGCCGCCGTCGGAGACGCGCCCGCGCTGGTCGAGGCCGCCACCGAGCACCGGCCGGACGCCGTGGTCACCGACGTGCGCATGCCGCCCGGCTTCTCCGACGAGGGGCTGCGCGCCGCCGTGGAGCTGCGCCGGGCGCGCCCGGAGCTGGCCGTGCTCGTGCTCAGCCAGTACGTCGAGCAGACGTACGCCGCCGAGCTGCTCGACTCGGAGGGCGGCGCCGGCATCGGCTACCTGCTGAAGGACCGCGTCGGTGACGTGCGGGAGTTCGTGGACGCGCTCGACCGCGTGGCCGCCGGGGGCACGGTCGTCGATCCCGAGGTGGTGCGCCAGCTCCTGCGGCGGCGCCGCGACCCGCTGGCGCGGCTCACACCCCGCGAGCGGGAGGTGCTCGGGCTGGTCGCGGCGGGCCGCGCCAACGCCTCGATCGCGCGTGAGCTGTTCGTCACGGAGGCGGCCGTGGCCAAGCACATCGCGGGCATCTTCACCAAGCTGGACCTGCCGCCGGCCGCCGACGGCCACCGCAGGGTGCTGGCGGTCCTCGCCTACCTCCGGGGCTGAGATCGTCCGGTCAGTAAGGTTTCGTTCATGAGGGAGCAATGGCGGGAGGTCGGCGACCGGGTGTACGTCCGGCGCCACAGGTCGTACGACATGAATGTCGGCTTGGTGGTCGGCGACGGGCACTGCCTCGTACTCGACACGCGGATGTCCCACCGCGAGGCGGCCGACCTGATCGAGGCGATCAGGCGGATCACCGGCAGCCCGTGGACGGTCGTCAACAGCCACTCCCACTTCGACCACTACTTCGGCAACGCGCCGTTCCTGCCCGCCGAGATCTGGGGCCACGTGAGGTGCGCGGAGGAGATCGAGCGGTACGGGCTGGAGCAGCGCGCCAGAGTCGTCGACGGGGTGCCGGAGGCAAGGCGCGAGGAGGTGGAGGAGGTGGTGATCGTGCCGCCCGACCACACGTTCACCACCGCCGCGACGCTCGACATCGGCGGCCGGATCATCCACCTGCGCCACTTCGGACTCGGCCACAGCAGCAACGACATCGTCACGTACGTGCCCGACGCCGGGGTGGTGTTCGCCGGTGACCTGGTGGAGCAGGGGGCGCCGCCGGCGTTCGGCGACTCGTACCCCCTGGACTGGCCGGAGACGGCGGCCGCCATGCTGGCCGAGCTGCCCGGCGAGGTGGTCGTGCCCGGTCACGGCGCGGTGGTGGACCGCGCGTTCGCCGAGGCGCAGGCGGCGGAGCTGGCGACGGTCGCCGCGCTGGCCAGGCGGGCGCACGTGGAGGGGCTGCGCGACATGGTCAAGCAGTTCCCGTACCCCGAGGACGTCACCCGGCAGATCATCGAGCGCGCCTTCATGCAGCTCGACGGCCTTCTCGCCTGACGAGCCCGCCCCCGGCGGACCCTCGACAGCTCCAGCGGCTCCGCTTATAGTGCAAGTTGCACTATAGAAGGAGGCATCATGGCGCAGCGCCATGATCTGGCCGGGCTGACCGTGCTCGCCCTGCTCTCGGTCCGTCCCAGCCACCCCTACGAGCTGCACCGCCTCATCGTGGACACGCACAAGGACTACGTGGCCGGGCTGCCCAGGAGCCTCTACCACGCGGTCGAACGGCTGGCACGCGAGGAGCTGATCGTCCCCGCGGCCACCGCGCGCGAGGGCCGCCGCCCCGAGCGGACCGTCTACGAGATCACCGGCGAGGGACGGCAGGAGCTGGCCACGAGGCTGCGGAGCCTGCTGGAACGGCCCGATCCCGACCGGCGCGTCCTCGTGGCCGGGATCTCGCTGATCGGCGCGCTGCCGGTGCCCGAGGCGCGGCGCGCGCTGCGCAATCGCGCGGCCGCGCTGGAGGCGGCGGTCGGCGGCCTCGACGCGCACCTGGCGGGCATGGCCGACAACGGCCTGCCGGAGGTGCTCGCGCTGGAGCTCGACTACCAGCGGGCCGTCCAGGCGGCCGAGCTGGCCTGGGTGCGGGGGGTGCTGGAGCGGCTGGAGAGCGGCGCGCTCGACTGGCCGGACACGGTCAAGCGATCACTGATGGAGCGGGTATCCGAAGGAGGCGACCATGGACAAGAGGCTGATCACTGAGGTGTCGGGCGTGGTGGAGGCGCCGGTGGAGCGGGTGCGCGAGGTGCTGGCCAGGACCCTGCTGCCGGAGGGTGCGCCGGACAGCGGCCGGTTCACCGTCGAGGACATCCCCGGGCACACGAGCACCGCCGAGGTCACGGACCGGATGATCGCCCTGCAGGGCGGATGGTGGTACCGGGGCGAGTGGACGTTCGTCCCCCACCTCGGCGGAACGCGGCTCACCCACCGGGTCTACGACGTGGCCACGAGCCTGCGCTGGGGCGTGCGGCTGGCCAACCGCTTCTTCATCGGCTACGACCGAAACACCCGCGACTCCTTCGCCGCCGGCCTGACCCGCATCGGCGCCGACCTCGGCTGCCCGGTCCACCTGTCTCCCTAGCGCCGGCCCGCCTCACCGGGGGCCGGCCCCCGGTCACGTGCTCGCGGGGAGCGTGGCGCGGAAGCCGCCGTCGATCGCCACCAGAGTGCCGCCGTGCAGCCCCGCGATGTCGCGGGCGATGGGCAGACCCAGGCCCGCGCCGCCGTCGTCCCTGGCCCGCGCCTCGTCCAGCCGGGTGAACCGGTCGAACACCGCCTCCCGGTGCTCCGGCGCGATCCCCGGCCCGTCATCGAGCACCTCCAGCACCGCGAGGCCGTCACCCGGGCGCACCCGGACCGTCACCGCCGTCTCGGCGTGCCGGCGCGCGTTGTCGAGCAGGTTCGTCACCAGCCGGGCGAGGTGGCCGCGCGAGCCCCGCACCACCACGTCCGGCTCGATGTCCACCACGACCCGCGGCTCCTTCTCCTGCCCGTGGCGCACCGACTCCTCGAACGCCACCTGCCCGAGGTCGAGCGACGTCGTCCGCACCGGCTCACCGGCGTCCAGCCTGGCCAGCATGAGCAGGTCGCCGGCCAGCGCCTGGAGGCGCTCGACGTCCGCCAGCGCCTCGCGGGTCAGCTCGCTGGGCGGGGCCAGCTCCAGCCGCGCCCGCAGCGTGGCGATGGGGCTGCGCAGCTCGTGCGCGGCGTCGGCGACGAACCGCTGGTGCGTCCCGACGGCCGTCTCCAGCCGGTCGAGCGTGCCGTTGACGGTCGTGGCCAGCGCTGCGATCTCGTCGCCCGAGCGGGGCACCGGCACGCGCTGGTGCAGGTCCCGGGCGGTGATGTCGGCCATCTTGGCGCGGATCGCGGCGACCGGCCTCAGCGCCCGGGTCACCGAGAACCACGTCATCGCCGCCACCACCCCCAGCAGCGCCGGAACACCGGGCAGCAGCGCGCCGTCGAGCGCCCGCAACGCCTCCTCGGCACCGGCGCGGGAGGCCCTGGCCAGCACCGTGGAGGTCCCGTCCGCCGTGGCCACCTTCAGGGCCGCCACGGCGTACTGACGCGGCTGGGCCCACTCCGTGACGGCCAGAGACTCACCTGAGCCGCCGATGAGCAGGACGTCGGGGTCACCCATCGGCTGATCCGCCTCGGCCCCCTCATAGGTCTCCCCGGTGGGCCGCACACCGGGCTTCCCTTCGGTCCTCACGCCGGTCTTCTCTTCGGTCTTCACGGGCTTCGCGTCGAGCGGGGCCGCGACCCCGACCTCCGCCGGCTCGGCCTGAACGGCCTTCACCCCCTGGATGAGCCGCGGCGCCGCCGCCACCGCCCGCCGCGCCGCCTCGGCGTCCGTGCTGGCCTCCAGACTGCCGCGCAACGTCACGACGAGTACGGCCGCGGCGACCCCCAGGGCGAGCGCCACGACCAGGGTCGCCGCCGCCGTGGCCCGCAGCCGTACCGACGACAGGCCGGCCGGCAGACCGACCGGCAACCTCTTCCGCACCCCGGTGACCAGCCCGGCCGGCAGTGCGGTCCGCAGCCGGTCCCGCGGGGTCCGCGTCAGGCCCGCGCTCATGTCGCCTCCAACCGGTAACCGGCGCCCCGCACCGTGATCAGCGACGACCGGCCGAACGGCTGGTCGATCTTGCGCCGCAGCGCGCTGATGTAGACCTCGACGATGTTCGGGTCGCCGTCGTAGGAGAAGTCCCACGCCTGCGCGAGCAGCTCGCTCTTGGAGACCACCTCGCCCGCCCGCCGCGCCAGCCCGTGCAGCACGGCGAACTCCTTCGGCGTCAGCGCGATCTCCACCTCGCCCCTGCGGCAGCGCAGCCCCGCCGGGTCGAGCACCAGGTCGCCCACCGTGATCGACACCGGCCGCTCCCTGCCGCCCCGCCGCACCAGGGCCCGCAGCCGCGCCAGCAGCACCACGTACGAGAACGGCTTGGCCAGGTAGTCGTCGGCGCCCGTGTCGAGGGCCTCGGCCTCGTCGTAGACGCCGTCCTTGGCCGTGAGCATCATGATCGGCGTCCAGTTCCCGGCCTCGCGCAGCCGGGTGCAGACGGTGTAGCCGTTCATCCGGGGCAGCATCACGTCCAGGACGATCACGTCATAGGGGTTCTCGGTCGCCATCCACAGCCCGTCGCGGCCGTCGTGGGCCACGTCGACCGCGAAGCCCTCGCCCGACAACCCGTCCCGCACGAGACCGGCCAGCCGCCGCTCGTCCTCCACCAGTAAGAGCCGCACGCTGACCAGAGTGCCGCACGCTGCCTAAAGCCAACCTGAAGATCATTTCGGCTGCGTTCAGGCTCGCTTCAGGTACGGCGGGCCAGTCTCGGACCGTCAGATCGTGCTGAGCACCTTCCATGAAGGGAAGATGTCCATGTTGAAGAGGCGTGTCGGGATCCTGGGCGCGGTGGGCGTCCTCGCCCTGTCGATCCTCAGCGGGTCGGCGCTGGCCGACGAGACCCCGTCGCCCGCGCCCGAGGGTGCGATCGTCTGCAGGACGAGCGACGGCGAGACCCTGAGCTTCGCCAAGGGCGTCAAGGCCCTCAAAGTCGTGAAGCTCGAGGACGGCAAGGTCGTCGTCGCCGAGGGCGATCCGGGCGAGCCGGCCGAGCTCGCCCGGGTGAAGGACTTCCGCCTGGAGCGCGCGGTGCCCGCGGAGAAGGCGGAAAAGGCGGAGAAGGCGGCCGAAACCCTCCCCGAGGGCGCGCCGGAGCTCCGCATCAGGAAGGCCGAGCCCGGAGAGGAGGCGAAGATCCTGCGGCTCAAGGAGGGCGGCCTCAAGGAGGGCGAGCTGAAGGAGGGCAAGGTCAAGGGGGGCGAGCCCGAGGTGGGCGAGGCCGTGCCCGCCCTCCCGGCCGAGGGCCCCGACGGTGTGCCGCCCAAGGGCGTCAAGGACGTCAAGGGCGTCCGCTTCACGGTGGTCTGCAAGGCCGAGAAGGAGTAGCCGGCCGGTCAGGAAGTGAACGACGGGTGCGGGCCGAGCGCCCAGTACTCGAACAGCCCGTGTCCCACCAGACCGTCGTACTCGAACCGGCCCACGGCGTCGACCAGGCCCCACATCCGGGCCGCGTCGGCCGGCAGCGTGTAGGTCACCCCCTGCACGACCGGCCCGGCGCCCTGGTACATGCCGTGCCGCCAGTCCGGTTCGAGGCCGTACCCGGTGCCGACCATGAGGTGGACCGGCAGGATCGGCGTGCAGCGCACGTCGAACGGCTTGCCTCCGGGCGGCGCGAAGGTGATCGTGGCCTCGACCACGTCGCGGGTGCCGGGCGCGTAGACGGGACGGTACTCGGGCCGGCCGAGGTACTCCTCCTCGCGGCCGTCCGACCACACCCGGGTGGCCTCCTCCAGCACCCGGCGCCCGCGCTCGTCCTCCTGCACGATGCAGAGGATGGCGTGGTCGTCGAACATCATCGGCGCGTACAGCCAGTAGAACGTCCCGGCGTTCCTGGCCTGGACGCCGGGCGGCTCGGGCTCACCGACGGGCCGGACGCCCCAGGACCGGTCCCGGGTGCCCTGCCATCGGTCGGGGGTGACCGGGATCTCCTCGGAGCCCACGCGGATGTGGCCGGTCCACCTCCCGGTCTGCGCGAGCCGTACCGAGTCGAAGATGACCCGTTCCTGCCGGCGCAGGAAGTGCCGGGGCTCCAGTGTCGCCGGGATCGCGCCCTCCCAGGCGAGGTCGAAGGACAGGCCATGCTCGTTCGGCTCCAGCACGACGCGGAGCCGTTTGAGCCCTTCGACGACCTCGACCCGGAACGGGCCGATCCCGGTGTCCATTCGGTCGGCGCCCAGCTCGCGGGAGGCGCGCACGACGCGGTGCAGGTCGCGGTTGGCGTCACGGTGCCGCACGCAGGCGAACGCGTCGGTGACGCCCAGGTTGGGGTACTGGCCGAGGCCGATGATCAGCATCAGCTCGTCCGTGCCGGCGTGGCAGTTGAAGTAGTAGCGGTCGTAGAAGTTGCGGTCGGACGTGGTCACGTGCCGCATGACCTCGGCGGCCTGGTGAACGGGGTGGTCGTCGAGCGGTGACAGGCTCATGCCGCTCGTTCTAACAAGCGCTTGGTACGTCGTCAACGCCGCCCCGCCGGTGCCGTGAAACGCGAAAGTGCGCCCCCTTGAGGTGGGGGCGCACTTTCGCGCTGGTTCACTGCATCTTGTGCGCTGCCTCGTCCGTCGTCTCGGTGACGGTGGACGCGGCGTTCTCCGTGGATTGGGCGGTCTTGTCCGCCTTCTCGCTCACCCAACGCGACGCGTCGGACGCGGAGTCCTTCATCTGATCGGTCCACTGCTGCGCGTTACGGCGATAGGCCATGTAGCCCATCGCGCCCACGGCGACACCAGTGATCAGAATCATGATCGGCCAACGCCGCGATCTGGCGGGCGTCGGGTCGATCTTGTCGGCCGCCGCGGTCAGCATCGAGCTGACCTTGGGAGCGAACTGGTCCTCCACCCGATGCGCGGCGTCCTCCAGCCTCGGTGCCGCCCAGTAACGGGCGTCCTCGATGCGCTGGGCGGTGGCGAACCTGGCCTGGTCGGCCATGATCCTGGCCTGGTCGGCCATCACCTTGGCCTGGTCGGCCATGGGTGCAACACGCTGACCGGTCTCGACGGCCCGGGCCTTCATGCGGCCCATCCACGTGGCGGGAACCTCTATGACCACGCGGCGTCTTCTTAGTGTCAGGGACACGACAACCTCCCCTGTCGTTGGGGCCCCGAGCCTGACCTTCCCGGTAGAAGGCGGCTCAATCATGACGAGCCGTGGGAGGATGGCCCGGAGGCCTAACGGCCATAGTCAACGAAACACCACAGAACTAACCGTGTGCATAGAGGGGGGCAGCTGTCTCGTGGCTGAGAAGCTGATCGCAAACCTGCAGACCAATCACGGCACCGTCAAGGTCGAACTCTTCCCCAACCAGGCGCCCAAGACCGTGCGGAACTTCGTGGAGCTCGCCGAGGGCAACCGCGAGTGGACCCACCCGGGCACCGGCGAGAAGAGCACCGGCAAGTACTACGACGGCACGATCTTCCATCGGGTGATCTCCGGCTTCATGATCCAGGGTGGTGACCCGCTCGGCCAGGGCATCGGCGGCCCCGGTTACGAGTTCGACGACGAGATCCACCCGGACCTCTACTTCAACCGTCCCTACCTGCTGGCCATGGCCAACGCGGGCGTCCGCTTCGGCAAGGGCACCAACGGCTCGCAGTTCTTCATCACGGTCGTCCCGACGCCGCACCTCAACGGCCGGCACACCATCTTCGGCGAGGTCGTCGAGGGCCAGGATGTCATCGACTCGATCGCCAAGACCCGCACGGGCCGCAACGACCGCCCGGTCGAGGACGTCGTGCTGGAGTCGGTGACGATCGAGCGCGTCCAGGGCTGAGCCCAGGCTCGGGCCGGGGGCCGAGGGGCGGCGTCGGCGCACGCGGCAGGGCCGGTGAGGCCGTAGGCTGCGGGCATGACCAGCCAGCCGCCCCTGCCCCCGGAGCAGCCCGCGGAGGCCGTGCCGACGTGCTACCGGCATCCCCAGCGGGAGACCTGGGTCCGCTGCCAGCGCTGCGAACGGCCGATCTGCCCCGACTGCATGCGCGACGCCGCCGTGGGCTTCCAGTGCCCCGAGTGCGTGGCCGAGGGCGGCAAGGGCCTGCGCCAGGCGAGGTCCACGTTCGGCGGCGCGGTCGTCCGCACGCCGTACGTGACCTGGGCGCTCCTGGCGATCAACGTTCTGGCCTTCGGCATCCAGCAGCTTCCGAACGACCCGCTCTCTCTGCGCTTCGCCATGTGGCCGAACGGGGTGGCCCAGGGGGGCGAGTACTACCGGCTGCTCACCGGCGCGTTCCTCCACCGGGACATCCTGCACATCCTGTTCAACGGCTGGGCACTCTACGTCATCGGCCCCTACCTGGAGCGTGCCTTCGGCCATCTCCGCTACCTGGCCGTCTACCTGCTCAGCGCGCTGGGCGGCTCGGTGCTCAGCTACTGGCTGGACCCGCTCAACACGGCGACGATCGGCGCGTCAGGCGCTGTCTTCGGCCTGTTCGGCGCGGTGTTCGTGGTCGGCCGCAGGCTGAACCTGGACGTGCGCGGCATCGCCCTGATCATCGGCCTCAACCTGGTGTTCACGTTCGTGGTGTCCGGCATCAGCTGGACCGGCCACATCGGCGGACTGATCACCGGCTCGGCCCTCGCCGCCGCGATGGCCTACGCCCCCCGGAGCAACCGGGCCCTGTGGCAGGCGCTGGCGCTCGCGGGGGCGCTGGTCGTACTCGTGGCACTCGTCGTCGTACGGACCACGGCCATTCTCGGCACCGCCGGGTGAACGGCCGGTGACCCGGCGTCCCCAGGGTGTGGAAAAGACTGTGGAAAGATCTAACGCCAGCGGGTGGAGAGCACCACACCGAAGATGATGAAAACGAACCCGATCAGCAGGTTCCAGGCCTCGAGGTCCTTGATCAGGGGCGCCTGCTGCGGGGCCACGTAGTACGTGGCGATCCACAGGATGCCGATGATCCACGACGCCACCATCGTCGGCGCCAGCCAGCGCGGGCTGACCTTGACCTGCTGGGACTTCTGCGGCGGCGTGTAGACCGCCTTCTTGCGAGCCTTCGACTTGGGCACTGGATGACTCCTGCTGAGGGCCTGGGCTTCCGGATCGTCCACAGGCTCTTCGTTTAGCGTAGTTGAGACAGCGTAGCCGAGAGCGGCGAGCTTGGGACCGGCCCAGGATAGTCGCCACGCGCATGACATGGCGATCCCTCACGAACCGTAGCGGCGCGCCTACGCTGTGGGGGTGAGGGCCACGCTACGGGCCGTGGGGGAGCTGTGCATCACCGCGGGCCTCGTACTCCTGCTGTTCTGCGCCTACCTGCTCTGGGGCACGGGCGCCTACACCGACCGTGAGCAGCCGCTGCTGGAGCAGGAGCTGGCCCGCGAGCAGTCGGGCGGCGAGCAGCAGGGCGACGACGGCCGCCCGAAGCGGCTCAAGAAGATCAAGCTCGGTCACGCGGTGGCCCTGCTGCGCATGCCCAGGCTGGGCAACGACTACAAGTACGCCGTGATCGAGGGCGTGTCGGTCGAGGACCTGCGCAAGGGCCCCGGCCACTACCCCGGCACCGCCCTGCCGGGCCAGAAGGGCAACTTCGTCGTCTCCGGCCACCGCACCACCTACGGCGCGCCGTTCAACCAGATCGACGAGCTGAAACGCGGCGACGAGATCGTCGTGGACGCGCGCGAGGCCCGCTACACCTACCGGGTGACCTACCACGAGGTCGTGCTGCCCACCGACCTGGACGTCATCGCCCCGGTGCCCGGCAAGCCCCAGCGCAAGCCGTCCAAGGCGTTCATCACGCTCACCACCTGCCACCCCGAGTACTCCGCCGCGCAGCGCTACATCGTGCACGGGGTGCTCGACCGCGTCGAGCTCAGGAAGGACTGATCACGTGTACGGCTGGATCTGGCGCAGGCTCCCCGGCCCCACGGCCGTCAAGGCACTGCTGGCCGCCGTGCTGGCCGGCATCGCGGTGGCCGTACTGTGGTATCGGGTGTTTCCGCTGCTCGAACCCCTGATGACGCTGGACGAGGTGACGGTTACGCAATGACCCGTGTGCTGGTGGTGGACAACCACGACAGCTTCGTCCACACCATCGTCCAGTACCTGCGCGAGCTGGGCGCCACGTGCGACGTGCGCCCGCGCGACGAGGTGGCCGTGACCGACGCCGCCGGCTTCGACGGCGTCCTCATCAGCCCGGGTCCGGGCACCCCAGAGGCGGCGGGCGTCAGCGTGCCCCTGGTGCGCCGGGCCGCCGAGGAGGGCCGGCCGCTGCTCGGCGTCTGCCTCGGCCATCAGGCCATCGCCCACGCCTACGGCGCCACCGTCTCCCGCGCGCCGGAGATCGTCCACGGTCGCACCAGCGCGATCGCCCACGACGGCCGGGGCGTGTTCGCGTCGCTGCCCTCGCCGGTGCGGATGACCCGCTACCACTCGCTGGCCGTGCGCCCCGAGACGGTCCCCGGCGAGCTCCAGGTGAGCGCCCGCACCGACGACGGCGTCATCATGGGCCTGCGCCACCGCGAGGCCCCGATCGAGGGCGTCCAGTTCCATCCCGAGTCGGTGCTGTCCGAGCACGGCCACCGGCTGCTCGCCAACTGGCTGAGCGCGATCGGGTAGCGCGATCGTGTAACGCGCGGCCCGGCCGCCACGACTCACAGATGAGCGTCCCCGCCGTTGCCCCCGAGCGGCGGGGGCGCTCTTTCGCTTGGCCCGGCCGCCGGGGAGCCGCAGGCCGTTCTCGCCGCGTTCCCCGGGTGGCGTTCATCCACAGGCGCTCCTGGCGGCTCTCAGGCGCCCACAGGCCCGCCCGAAGCCACCGAAAAGCGGAGGAGCCGCCTCCCAGCCGGGAGGCGGCTCCTCAAGCGCTCTGAGCGTCACGCGCCCCGGAACGTCATCCGAAGCCGTCGTCGCCGGTCGGATCCTCGATCGTCGTCTGATCGTCCGTCGGCTCGTCGGTGGGCAGCGTCGGATCGGGCTCCTGCGTGAACGTCGGCTGGTCCGTGGGCTGCGACTGGTCGGGCCCCTTGGAGACCTCGAGCGTGATGGTCGTGCCGGGAGACAGCTTGGCGTCCGGGCCGGGGCTCTGCCGGAAGACCGTGCCCTCGGCGGCCTGCTCGTTGAACTGCTCACTGATCTTGACCTTGAAGCCGGCCGCCTCCAGCGCCGCCCTGGCCTCGTCGGCCGTCATGCCGGTGACGTTCGGGACCGTGGTCAGCTCCTTGGGCACGTACAGCGTGACGCTGCCGCCGTCCTCGACCTCCTCGCCCGCGGCGGGATCGGTGGAGATGACCGTGCCCTGCTTCCTGGTGGAGGACTTGGTCTTGATCGTGGCGGTCAGGCCCTCCTTCCGGAGGAGCTCGGTGGCCTCCTCCCTGGTGAGGCCGATGAGCCCGTCGGGCACCTTGACCTTCTTCTTGCCCTTGGAGACGACGACCTTGACGGTCGCGCCCTTCTCGACCTCGGCGCCCGCCGCCGGATCGGTCTTGATGACGGTCTTCGGGTCGTACTCGTCGCTGAACTCGCGGACGACCTGGGGCTTCAGCCCGAGACCGGTCAGCTCGGCGACCGCGGCCTGCTCGGTCTGCGTCTCCAGCGAGGGGACCTTGAGCGCCTGCGCCGCCGGCGTGTCGGTGTTGCTGAGGAAGGCGTAGCCCACGCCGATGAACGCGCCGATGACGAGCAGCGGGACGAGGATCCACGCCGCCGTCTTCAGCGCGGTGTTGCCCCCGCCGCCACTGGCCCGCCGCCGGCCGCCGCCGCCCCTGCCGCCGCCACGGTCGTCGTCGTACTCGTACGGCGGGACGGCTGTGCTGCGCTGCGTCGCCGGGCCCGCGGCCTGCTGCGTCGAGGTCATCATGCGGGTGGTCGGGGCGTACGTGTTGTTCATGGCGATCGTCTGGGCGTCGACCGGCATGCCGGACATCGCCCGCTGGATGTCGGCGCGCATCTCGGTCGCGCTCTGGTAGCGATGCGCCGGGTCCTTGGCCATGGCCTTGAGCACGATCGCGTCGGCCCACTGTGGGATCTCCGGGTCGATCTGCGACGGCGGGATCGGCTCCTCGCGCACGTGCTGGTAGGCGATCGCGACGGGCGAGTCGCCGGTGAACGGCGGCTGGCCGGTCAGCAGCTCGTACAGCACGCAGCCGGTGGAGTAGATGTCGCTGCGCGCGTCGACGCGCTCGCCGCGCGCCTGCTCGGGCGACAGGTACTGGGCGGTCCCTATCACCTGCGCGGTCTGCGTCATCGTCGCGGCGGAGTCGGCCATCGCGCGGGCGATGCCGAAGTCCATCACCTTGACGTCGCCCGCCCGGGTGATCATGACGTTGGCCGGCTTGATGTCGCGGTGCACGATGCCGCCGCGGTGGCTGTAGTCGAGCGCCCGCAGGATGCCGTCGACCAGCTCGACCGCCCGCTCCGGCAGCAGCCGCCGGTCGGCCCGGAGCAGGTCGCGCAGGGTGCGCCCGTCGACGTACTCCATCACGATGTAGGGCACGGGGGCGCCCTCGCTGACGTCCTCGCCGGTGTCGTAGACCGCGACGACGGCCGGGTGGTTCAGCGAAGCCGCGGACTGTGCCTCACGGCGGAAACGGGCCTGGAAGGTGTGATCGCGCGCCAGATCCGACCGGAGAGTCTTGATCGCGACTATGCGGTCCAGCCGGATGTCCCGGGCACGATACACCTCAGCCATGCCGCCGCGCCCGACGACACCGTCGAGCTCGTAGCGACCTCCGAGTAGCCGAGGCTGAGTCATTTCCTGCACTGTCCCTTACCGTTCATCTTGGGTACCGCGGTCTGCGCGGAGCCGCCGGTGTCCATCATCGACCCCATGACGCGTCACGTCCCATCCTTCGGCGGGTTTGTCGCCGCCGGGTCAGGTGAAGCGCTCTGTGTCTGACTTGTCGGCGTCGTCGTGGGCTTCGGAGTCGGTGTGGGGGTCGGGGTACGGGTGGTCGGGGTGGGTCGGGGTGTCGGCTTCTGGGTAGGAGTCGCCGACTTGTCAACGGTAGCCGACCGTGAGGGTACCGGCCGTTTGGACTTCGCCGTAATCGCGGGCGGGCGCCGCGTGCGTTTGGCCTTGGCCGTACGGGTGTGCGTCGGCGTCGGCGTGGCCGAGCCGGCGCCGGACGGCTCCATGACGTCCGGCGGCCGCGTGGGCGCGTCGCGCTCGGCGAGCGTCATGGCGCCGAACCCGACCGCGGCCAGGCAGCCGGCCGCGGCGACGACGGCCAGCGCCCGCGCGCCGGTGCCCTTGCGCTGGGAGGGCCGCCGAGCCGGACGCCGCGCCACAGTGGCCGGCACGCCCCCGCCCATCAGGTCGTAGGTCGGGTCATCGCCCTGCCCCGGCCCGCCCTGTCCCGGCCCGCCCTGCCCCGGCCGGGTCGGTCCCGTCCCGGTCTGCCCGGGGCCGCTCCGCTCGTGGACGCGGAAGCCGTCGGGGTCGGTGAGCATGCTGAGCTCCACGCTCGGCTCGTGCCCCACCAGCGAGTCACGCAGGACGTACGCCCGGTCGGCCAGCTCCCGCGCGGAGCCGGGCCGGCGCGCCGGGTCCTTCGACAGCAGCGCCATGACCAGGTCGCGCACCGGGGCCGGCACGTCGACGCCGAGCGGCGGCGGCTGCTCGTTGAGATGCTGGAGCGCGATCGCCACCTGGCTCTCGCCCCGGAAGGGGGTGCGGCCCGCCAGGCACTCGTAGACGACGATGCCGAGGGAGTACAGGTCGGTGGCGGGCGTGAGCGGCAGGCCCTGCGCCTGCTCCGGGCTGACGTACTGCGCGGTGCCGAGCACGGTGCCGGTCTGCGTCACCGGCGCGGCCTCCAGCGCGCGGGCGATGCCGAAGTCGGTCACCTTGATGTGACCGTCGGGCGTCACCAGCAGGTTGCCCGGCTTGACGTCGCGGTGCACGACTCCGGCGGCGTGGGCGGTGTGCAGCGCCTTGGCGGTCTGCTGGAGCACGTCCAGCGCCACTTCGGGGCCCAGCGCGCCGTTGCGGGCCAGGATGGCCGACAGCGGCTCGCCGTGGACCAGCTCCATCACGAGGTAGGCCAGGTCGTTCTGCTCGCCGTAGTCGAAGACCTGCGCGATGCCGGGGTCGGCCAGCGCCGCGGTGATGCGCGCCTCGTTGCGGAACCGCGCGCGGAACGTGGGGTCGCCGTGGATGTGGCTGCGCAGCACCTTGACCGCCACCTCGCGGCCCAGCAGCTCGTCGCGGGCACGCCAGACCTCCCCCATACCGCCCATGGCGATGCGGGAGAGGAGGAGATAGCGGTTACCGAGCCGCATGACCCGGCACGTTGCCGTCGATCAATTCTTCAGCACCGCCTCCATCACCTGCTTGGCGATCGGCGCGGCGGTGTGGCCGCCCGTCGCCTCGGCACCCACGTTGGCGGCGCCCGACTCGACGATGACCGCGATCGCGATCTGCGGGTCGTTGGCCGGGGCGAACGAGATGAACCACGCGTGCGGGGGCTGGCCGTCGGTGGTCTCGGCCGTGCCGGTCTTGCCGGCCACCTGGACGCCTGGGATCTGCGCGAGGTTGGCGGTGCCGTTGTTGACGACGCTGACCATCATCTCGCGCAGCTTGCCCGCCGTCTCGGAGCTGACCGCCTCGCTCAGCTCCTGCGGGTCGGCGTCCTCGATCGAGTCGCCCTTGCTGTCGGTGATCTTGTTCACGAGGTACGGCTTCATGACCGTGCCGTTGTTGGCGATGCCCGCGGCGATCATGGCCATCTGCAGCGGCGTCATCCGGTTGCTGCGCTGCCCGATCGAGGCCATCGCCAGGGCCGCCTTGTCCTCTTCCTTGCCGAAGTCACTCTGGGTCACCGACATCGGGACGCCGAGCTGCTCCCCCATGCCGAACTTCTCGGTCTGCTCCTTCATCTTGTCGTAGCCGAGCTCCATGCCGATGGATCCGAACGGCGTGTTGCAGGACTTCTCCAGCGCGAAGACCAGCGGGACCTTGCCGGCGCCGCAGGCGGCGCCGCCGTAGTTGGGCAGGCTGATGGTGGTGCCGGGCAGGGGCAGCCGCTGCGGCGCGTCCACGGTGGTGTCCGGCCCGCGCGAGGAGTCGTCCTCCAGGTACGCGGCCGCGGTGACCACCTTGAACGTGGAGCCGGGCGGGTAGGTCTGGCGGATGGCGCGGTTGAGCAGCGGCTGGCCCTTCTCCTTGGCCAGCTCGTCGTAGCGGGCGAACACCTTGCTCTTGTTGGTGCCGGACAGCTCGGCCGGGTCGTAGGTGGGCAGCGACACCATCGCGAGGATCGCACCGGTCTTCGGGTTGAGCGCCACCAGGGCGCCCCGCTTGCCGCTCCCGCGCAGGGCGTCGTACGCGGCCTTCTGCGCCTTCGGGTTGATCGTCAGGTCGACGTTGGCGCCCTTGGTGGGCTCACCGGTGAACAGGTCGATGCTGCGCCGCAGCAGCAGGTCGGAGCTGGAGCCGTCGAGCAGCTTGTTCTCGGTGGCCTCGATGGCGTCCGCGCTCTCGGGCGAGAAGAAGCCCGTGACGTGCGCGTACAGCTTGCCGTCGGTGTACTGCCGGACGAAGCGGAACTCCTTGCTGCCGGTCTCGACCGACTGGGCGAGGATCTCCTTGCCACCGGCCGTGATCCGCCCGCGCTGCACGGCGTAGCGCTCGTAGAAGTTGCGGATGTTGCGCTGGTCCTCGGAGTACGTGCCGGCCTTGATCGCCTGGACGTAGTTCACGTTGACCATGAGCAGCGCGAACATGGCCAGGCAGGCCACGGCGATGCGCTTGATGGTGCTGTTCATCGCTGGAACACCTGCGTCATTCCTTCGTTCTGGATCGCCTGCGGCGGTGGCTTCCGCGCCGCGTCGGAGGTGCGTACCAGGAGGGCGATGAGGATCCAGTTCGCCAGCAGGGCCGAGCCGCCCTGCGACATGAACGGGGTGACGAGGCCCGTGAGCGGGATGAGGTTGGTCACGCCGCCGACGATGATGAACAACTGCCAGGCCAGCAGGAACGCCAGGCCGCCGGCCAGCAGCTTGGTGAACGGGTCACGGGCGGCCAGTGAGGTGCGCAGGCCACGCTCGACGATCAGCGCGTAGACCATCAGCAGGGCCATCAGACCGGTCAGGCCCAGCTCCTCGCCGGTGGCGGAGAAGATGAAGTCGGAGAACGACAGCGGGACCAGGTAGGGGTGGCCCTCGCCGAGGCCGGTGCCGAGGATGCCGCCCGCGCCCAGCGCGAACAGGCCCTGCATGAGCTGGGCGCTGCCGCCCAGCTCGCGGTCGAAGAACTCCTGCCTGCTCGGGTCGAGCCAGACCTCGAAGCGGGCCTGCACGTGGTCGAAGAGCTGGCCGGCCAGGAACGCGCCGCCGACGAAGAGCAGGATGCCGATCAGCACCCAGGAAGTGCGCTGGGTGGCGATGTACAGCATCGCGATGAAGGTGCCGAACAGCAGCAGCGACGAGCCCAGGTCCTTCTGCAGCACGAGCACGCCCAGGCTGACCGCCCAGGTGATGAGCACCGGGCCGAGGTCACGGGCGCGGGGCAGGTCGATGAAGAGCAACCGCCGCCCGGCCAGGGCCAGCACGTCACGCTTGGCCACGAGGTAGCCGGCGAAGAAGACGACGAGCGCGATCTTGGCCAGCTCGGCGGGCTGGATGGTGGCGGGGCCGAATCCGATCCAGATGCGGGAGCCGTTGACGGTCTTGCCCAGCCCCGGGATGAGGGGGGAGACCAGCAGGAACAGGCCGGCGAAGCCGGCGGTGTAGGTCAGCCGTTGCAGCGCGCGATGATCGCGCAGCACGATCAGGGTGATGGCGAACAGCACGACGCCCACGCCCGTCATGATGAGCTGGTTGGTCGCGGACGCCCCACCCGTGCCGATCGCCTTCGAAGCCTCGATCCGGTAGATCATCACCAGGCCGATGCCGTTGACCAGCGTCACCAGGGGCAGCAGCAGCGGGTCGGCCCACGGCGCGAACTTGGCCAGCACCAGGTAGGCGGCCAGCATGAAGCCGCCGAGCCCGAGACCGTACGTCAGCATGCCCGCGGGGACCTTGCCGTCCATGGCCAGGCCCACGTTGGCGTAGGCGAACATGACGATGCCGACGGCCAGCGCCAGCATCAGAAGCTGCGCCCCTCGGCGCTTGGCGGGCATGGGAACGGGGGAGGCGGCCATCTCGCTCATCTAGGGCTTCGTCCTCGTGGGGCTCGGAGATGCCTTCGTGGCGCTGGGGGACGCCTTGGCGCTTTCGGGGGACGGGGACGCGCTCGCGTCGGTTGCGGCCTTGTCCTTCGACCCGGTCTGGTCGTCGGCGAACCTCAGGTCGTTGATCTTCTTCAGGCCCTCGTCGACGCTGGCGACCTCGATGCCGTCCGCGATCAGCGCCTGGTCGGGGGCGGAGAGCCGGGACACGGGCTTTCCGGTGTACTTGGCCACCGAGAAGAACTGGAGCGGGCCCACTTCCTGCTGGATGCCCTGGAAAACGACCACTTCGCCGCCCCTTGCTCCGACGAAGAACTGGTCCTGGGTCCACTGCCAGCCGAAGTAGCCGCCGACACCGGCGACCACCGCCCCGACGCCGAGCACGGAGACCAGCACGGGCCACACGCGACGACGGCCGCCCGACCGCCGGGTCGCCTGCGCGCCCGGCTCGTCGAACTCGTCGTCAGTGATCACCGGCTGGGGCGCGGTCACCGCGCTCGATCGCCCCGGGGAGGTCTCCTGCGGGCCGGGTCTCAGCCGGTCCATGCCGGCCGCGCCCACCACCGCGGCCTCGGCGGGCGCCTGCTGGTCGTCGGCGATCTCCAGCACGTCGGCCAGCACGCAGGTGATGTTGTCGGGCCCGCCGCCCCTGTTGGCCAGGTCGATGAGCTGTCGGACGACCTCTTCGGGGTCGTCGATGTTGGTCAGCGTGGCGTGCAGCGTCTCCGCGCTCACCACACCCGACAGCCCGTCGGAGCACAGCAGGTAGCGATCGCCGAGCTGGGCCTCGCGCAGCGTGAGGTCGGGATCGACCTCGCCGCTCCCGTCGAGGGCCCGCAGCAGGATCGAGCGCTGCGGGTGCGTCGCCGCCTCCTCGGGGGTGATGCGCCCGTCGTCGACCAGCTGCTGCACCAGCGTGTGGTCGTGGGTGATCTGGTAGAGCTCCCCGCGTCTGAGCAGGTAGGCGCGCGAGTCGCCGACGTGCACCAGGGCCACCTGGGTGCCGTGCCAGAGCATGGCGGTGAGCGTGGTGCCCATGCCCTTCAGGCTCGGGTCCCGCCCCACCATCTCGTGCAGTCTGCGGTTGGCGTCGCGTACTGCTGCCTCGATGGCGTTGAGCAGGTCACCGCCCTGCTGGGCCTCCTCCAGGGAGGCCATTGCGGCGATGGCGACGGAGCTCGCCACCTCGCCGTGTGCGTGCCCGCCCATGCCGTCGGCGACGGCCAGCAGGCGGCCGCTCGCGTACGCCGAGTCCTCGTTCCCTTCGCGGAGGAGGCCGACGTCCGAGCGGGCGGCGTAGCGGAGTGCGATGGTCATTTGCGCAATTCAATGACTGTCTTGCCGACGCGGATCGGAACACCGAGCGGCACCGGGGTCGGGCGGGTGACTTTTGAGCGGTCGAGGTACGTGCCGTTGGTCGAACCAAGATCTTCCACGATCCACTGACCGTCCTGAGGGAAGAGCCGGGCATGCCGGCTGGATGCGTAGTCATCGGTGACTACCAGCGTGGCGTCGTTCGCCCGGCCGATGGTGATGGGCGTCTCCGTGAGGTTAATGGTGGTGCCCTGCAAGGGGCCACCGGTCACGACTAGCTGGCGTGGCTCGCCCTTCTTGCTCTTCGGCTTGGCCACCGGTTTGGCGGGTTTCGCGGTCTTACGCGGACCCGAGGGAGCCGTACGTGATCCGAACAAGTCAGTCCGGATCACGCCGACTGCGGCAATGACGAAAAACCACAGCACCGCCAGGAAGGCGAGCCGGATCAGCAGCAGCGTGAGCTCGGACATGGACCGTTTGTCTACCCTTAATCGCGCCGGAACACCAGAGTCGTGCGCCCCAACGTCACTCGCGTGCCGTTCTGGAGCTCGACTCTGCGTACCGGCTGGCCGTTGACGAAAGTGCCGTTGGTCGAACCCAGGTCGACCAGGAAGACCTGGGGGCCCTCCACGCGCAGCTCCGCGTGGTGGCGTGAGACGCCGGGATCGACCAGGCGGAGATCGCAGTCGGTGCCCCTGCCGAGCAGGGTCACCGGCGTGGTGAGCTCGTAGGAGCGGTCACCCTGCGGGTCGTCCTGGGTGGAGACGAGCAGCCGGGGCCGCCCGCCGAACGCGTTGGGCCGGGAAGGGGGCAGGTCGCTGGCCGGCTGGCGGATCTCGTCCTGCTCCACCGTCGCGCCGCGGATGACGCCCGACCTGATGCGGAACAGACCCACAGCGAGGTCCGCCGCCGTCTCGAACCGCACCCGGACCGGTCCCACGAAGGAGTAGCCCTGCTCCTTGGCGTACTCCCTGGCGAGGTTGGCCAGCTCGTGGCTGATGCTGTCGGCGTAGACCTCAAGCCGCTCGCTGTCGGTCGTGGACAGCTCCACCACGAAGTCGTTGGGCACGAGTGTGCGACCCTGTGCGACGATCGCCGCACGCTCGTCCATCTCCCGCTGAACCGCGCTGGCGACCTCGACCGGCTGAAGGTCAGATTTGAACGCCCGCGCAAAGGCCCCCTCAACCAAGCCTTCGAGCCTTCGCTCGAAGCGCTGAAGGACTCCCACCGGGTACCTCCCTTCCTCCGTGCATATGATCGCGGCCTCCAGGCGCTCGCGCGCCTGGCTCCGCTCGTCCCACGTCACGGCGGTCCAGGCGCTTGGTCAGCCGTCGCGCCCAGCTCATCCGCTCCCGTGTCTTATGCGATCGTATCCGGGTTCAGTACCAGCGGCTGTTCCGTGCTACTGTTTCTCCGCACCCAACAAAGGGCGGGTGGCGGAACGGCAGACGCGCACGGTTCAGGTCCGTGTGTCCGAAAGGACGTGAGGGTTCAAATCCCTCCTCGCCCACTCAGGTTCGCCGATGAAATCGGCAGAACCACACTGACGAAGACAAGCCCCGGTTCGCAAGAGCCGGGGCTTTTTCTTTCCCAGGAACCTGAGAGGTTGCGGCTGGCGCTCCCCCGGCGATGAGTGTGGGGCGGGCCGCTTGCAGATCGCCTTCGGACTGCTTTCGCCGGGTTCACGGTGAGATTTCGCTCACAGCGGAGCATGGGCGCCCGGGTGAGGCGCGCGCCGGAGCCCGTCCCCGGGAGTCAGCCTGAGTGCCGGGCCGGCCCGTTTCCGGACCGGCCGCGGCGTTCTCAGACGGCGGCCATGGCGGGGGCGGCCAGGGCGGCGCGGGTGTCCAGCAGCTCCCCGATCAGGTCGGTGAGCGTCACCATGCCGATGACGTCGCCGCCCTGGTCCGTGACCAGCGCCAGGTGCGCGCGGGCGTCCTGGAGCGCCGTCACGGCCTCAGGGACCTGCGTGACGCACGCCAGCCGCGGCACGGGCCGCGCCAGCCCTTCGGCCGTGGCGTCGGGCTGGAGCAGCGCCTCACGCGCGTGCAGGACGCCCCTGATGTCGCCGGGCACGCCCACCAGCAGCCGCAGGTGGCCGCTGTCGCGGGCGGTCCGCCTGATGGCCTCCGCGCCGGCCTCCGGCGACACCGTCACGGCGCGGCCGATGGGCACCATGAGCCGCTCGATGCCCTCGGCCTGGAGCCGCAGCGCCCGGGTGAGCAGGTCGTGCTCCTCCCGGTCGAGCAGTCCCATCCGGCCGGACTCGCCCACCAGCATGGCGAGCTGCCGCGGGGTGCGGGTGGTCGCCAGCTCGTCGCGGGGCCGCACGCCGAAGGCGCGCAGTATCAGGTTCGTCAGGCCGTTCAGCGTCGACAGCAGCGGGCGCGTCACGGTCACGAACGCGCGGAAGGGCAGCGTCAGCAGCATGGCGGCCCGCTCGGGCGCGGTCAGCGCCCATGACTTGGGCGCCATCTCGCCGATCACCATGTGCAGGAACGTGACCAGCGCCAGCGCGATGGTCAGCGCGATCGGCATCCGCAGCGACTCGGGCACGCCGAGGGCCGCGAAGACCGGCTCCAGGAAGTGCTCGATCGCGGGCTCGGTGACCTGGCCGAGGCCGAGCGTGCAGAGCGTGATGCCGAGCTGCGCCCCGGCCAGCATCATCGACAGCTGGCGTCCGCCGCCCACCGCCGACCTGGCGGCGAAGCGGACCAGCCGGTTGCCGCCGCTCGCCGCCTCCTCCAGGCGGTGGCGCCGCGCGGAGACGAAGGCGAACTCCGCGGCCACGAAGACCGCGTTCAGCGCCAGCAGCACGAGGCTGAGCAGGATCATCGTCATCGGGCGGCCTCCGTCTGCAGCACCGGCGACAGGCGTACCAGTCCGGGCACCCGGCGGTCGAGCGCGACGACGGTGAGCTCGGCGAGCCGCTCCTGGCCGTCGTCCTCGGCGAACAGGTCGGGCTCGGCGGTGAGGGGCACGACCACCTGGTCGCCCGCCTCGGCCATGCGGCCCAGCCTGGCCAGGATGAGACCGGCGAGGGTGTCGTAGTCGTCGCTCTCCGGCAGGGCCACGCCGGTGGCCCGCTCGACCTCGTCGAGCCGCAGGCTGCCGGGCACGTCCCAGCCGCCGTCCGGGCGCTCCACGGCGCCGGCCGGCTCGGGGTCGTTCTCGTCGACCAGCTCGCCGACCAGCTCCTCGGCCAGGTCCTCGATGGTGATGACGCCGGCCAGGCCGCCGTACTCGTCGATGACGCAGACGATGTCGTCCTTGCCGGCCCGCATCTGCTCGATCACGCCCGGCAGCGGCAGCGAGTCGGGCACCAGGCGGGCCGGTCTGGTGATGTCGCCGACCGTCCCGCCCCCTGCCGTGCCGTCCGCCCCGATGTCGAGACCGGAGGCCAGCAGCTCGCGCACGCCCGTCACGCCGGCCACGTCGCCGTCGGCGCCCAGCACCGGGTAGCGGGAGTGGCCGCGGTCGCGCATGACCTGCACGAGGTCGGAGAGCGGCTGTGAGTCGCGCAGCGCGACCACCCGCGGGCGCGGCACCATGATCTCCTCGGCGATGCGGTCGCCGAACTCCAGGGCCCGCTCCAGCAGCTCCGACAGCCGCGGCGGCAGCTCGCCGGCCCGCGTCGACTCGGCGATGATCCGCGACAGCTCCTCCGGCGTCGCGCCGTGCTCCACCTCCTCGACCGGCTCGATGCCGACGCGCCGCAGCACGCCGGTGGCGGCCGAGTCGAACAGGCGGACCACCGGGCCGACCACGGCGAGGTAGGTGAGCGTCGAGCCGGCCAGGAACTTGGCCACGGGCTCCGGCCGCGCGATGCCGAGGTTCTTGGGCGCGAGCTCGCCGAGGACCATCTGCACGATGGTCGCGGCGACCACGCCGGCCGCCACCGACAGCCCGGTGACGGCCGCGTCGGGCAGCCCGTGGCCGTCCAGCCAGGGCCGTACGAGCGTGGCGATCGCCGGCTCGGCCAGGAAGCCGACCAGCAGCGCCGTGACCGTGATCCCGAGCTGGGCGCCGGAGAGCATGAAGGAGAGGCGGGAGGTCACCTGGAGGGCCTTGTCCGCGGCCTTGTCACCGGCCGCGGCCTGCTCGCGCAGGACGCTCCGGTCGGCCGCCACGAAGGCGAACTCCTGGGCGACGAAGTACCCGGTCGCCGCGGTGAGAAGGAGAAGGGCCAGCAGGCCCAGATAAGCGCTCACCATGGTGAGCTCTCAGAGGAACCCGTGCACCCGCACGGGCTGCTACTCCAAGGGTCCGGAGCGGACACGATCTTCCCTTCGATAGAGGTCGTCCATAACCGTAACGATCCGACTCTCCACTATGTTTCCCGAGGGTTTCCCGCGCGGGCGTCAGCAGGGGCGAGGAGATCCGGTTGGCGACGGCTGCCAGGATCGCGCATGCCACGGCTGCGGCGGCGGCCACGCCGAAGGCGGTGGCGCCGGTGTCGTGGGGGCCGGTGAGCCGGCCGGCGACGGCGGTGCCCAGACCGTAGCCGGCCCAGGTGAAGGTGCTGAGCCAGGCGAAGACCTCGGTGCGGTGGCGGGCGGGGGCGTGGTCGGCGAGCAGGGTGGGCACGACGGCGTCGCGCGGCCCGGTCACCAGCCCGACCAGAGTGATCAGTACGGCGAGCGTCACGAAGCCGGGTACCCAGCCTCCGCCGAGCAGGATGACGGCCTCTGCGAGCGAGAGCGGGACGAGCAGGCGCCCGCCGGTGACGGGCCAGCCCCGCGCGCCGTACCCGAGGGTGCCCAGGAGAGCGCCGGCCGACAGCAGGCCCATCAGGACGCCGGCGGAGGAGGCCGAGGCGAAGGTGGTGGCCGAGGCGACCGTGGCGATGCGCAGGCACCCGAAGGTGAAGGTGCCGAAGGCGGCGATGGTCAGCAGCAGGAGGGTGGGCCGGTGGGTGAGCGGCCCGGCCAGGCTGAGCCTGCCGGGCGGGGTGGGGGCCGCCTGCCGTACCGCAGGGGAGGCCAGGAGCAGCGCGGTGCCCAGCAGGACGGCGGCGCCGGCGGCGGCCACCACGCCGTGGGCCGGGACGGCCAGGGTCAGGACCGGCACGAGCAGGGGGCCGACGATGAACGTCACCTCGTTGACGGCGTTGTCGACCGCGTAGGCGGCGGGCAGTGAGGCGGCGGGGACGAGGCGTGGCCAGGCGCCTCTGATGACTGATCCGGCGGGCGGGGTGGTGGCGCCGAGCAGTGCTGCGGCGCCGATCATCAGGACGGGTGGGGCGAGCAGGAGGAGAGCGTAGGCGAGGGCGTGGGCGGCCAGGTAGCCGGTCAGGGCCGGGCGCGGGCCGTACCGGTCGGCGATGCGCCCGCCGAGCGGCGCGCACAGGGCCAGGGCCAACGCATGGCCGGTGAGTACGAGCCCGGCGGTGGCGTAGGAGCCGAGCCGGTCGACGGCGGACAGCAGCAGGGCGAGGCTGAGCACGGGCGTGCCCAGTTTGACGATGAGCCCGGCGACCAGCAGGTGGGGAACGCCGGGATGGGCGAGCAGGCGGCGATAGGGCGCGAGCATGGGTGACTCCGTTACCATCTAATTGGATTATGCCTATGACACACGGAGAGGTGTTACCGGTCAAGTGGAAATAGCCTGTAACATGACCCGGCAGGCCCCGCTGATCGCCGAGCTGGTCAACCTGGCCACGGCGCGCCGGCGGGGCGGCGCCTCGGTGCAGCCACCGGCAGGTGAGGACCTCGCGACGACGTTCGCCGCCCAGCTCGGCGAGCGCACGGGCATGGCCCTGCGCGCGATGCCGGACGCGGGGCGGCACCTGGCCGAGCTGGCCATCGAGCTGCGGCAGGTCCTGCTGGCCGAGCGTCCGGCGGACCAGGCCGCCCGCATCAACGCCATGATCCGCAGGTACGGCGCGCAGCCGTACCTGGTCGAGGATGTCGGCCAGCCGTTCCACCTGCACTTCCACGGTTCGGGCGGCACCGAGGTGGAGGCTCTGGGTGGCGAGTTCGCCACGGCGCTGGCCCTCATCGTGGATGGCTACGGATCCGACCGCTTCGGACAGTGCGCGGCACACCAGTGCGACGCGGTCTACATCGACCTGACCCGCAACGCCTCGCGCCGCTACTGCAGCGCGGCATGTACGGCTCGCGCCAAGACCGCCGCCTACCGCAGCCGCCGCCAGAGCTGATCGACCCTGGTGATGCCCGCGGATGGGGCGGGCCCGCCCAGCAGAGGTTCCGGCGCCGCCCGGTGCGCATCGGTCAGGCCGGGTCGCCGCGTCCCCGCTAAGGTGGTGACGAGGTCTCCGGTACGAGGGTTGATCTTGGTCGATCAACCCTCGTACCGGGGACCTCACCCGTTGCCGACCTCCCACCCGTCAAGTCGAGTCGGCCACCGTGGACTTTGATACGGGCCCTGGTTCCGCGTACTTTTCCGTGGCAAATGCCCGGCGGGGAGGCTTCACTGGTGCAGGTACGACGTAGCGTTTATGGCAGCCGAAGGAAGTAGGGGGACGTGTCTGAGGACGACCGGACGCGGGCCATGCGCTCGCCGGGCGACGGCCGCCCACTGCCTTCCAGGAACGACAAGCCCCCCGCGAACGACGGGGGCCCGCTGTCCGGCGGCGCGCCCGCCCACCAGCGGCCCTCCGCGCCGGGGCCGGAGTCGGCGCCCACGCACCTGCTCCCCAACGCCTCCGGGCCCGCCTCGCCCGCCGGCGACGCTCCCCGGTCGGCCGCCCGCGTGTACGGCAGGCAGCGCTCGGGCGACTCGCCCGTCAGACCGCTCGGACGGCGGGACGGGCCCCCGGGGCCCGGCGGCCCGTCGGGCCCTTCCGGTCCCTCGCGGTCGCGCTCGCCGAGACGGCTGCCGTCGTGGTCCACCATCGCGAAGATCGTGGCGGCCGTGGTGGCCCTGCTGCTGGTCGTCGCGGTGGGGCTGTTCTTCTGGATCGACTCCCGGCTGGCCGGCATCGACGGGGTCCTCGACGACTACGAGGGCCGCCCGGCCGACACCCCCGGCACCAACTGGCTGCTCGTCGGCTCCGACAGCCGCAAGGGCCTGTCGGCGGCGCAGCGCCGCAAGCTCGCCACCGGCCGCGCGGCCGGGCAGCGCACCGACTCGATGATGCTGCTGCACATCCCCGAGGGCAGCGACAAGCCGACGCTGGTCAGCCTGCCCCGCGACTCGGCCGTCACCATCCCCGGCAAGGGCCGCAACAAGCTCAACGCCGCCTACGCGTTCGGCGGCCCGAAGCTGCTGGCCCGTACCGTCGAGACCGTCACGGGCGTGCACGTCGACCACTACATGGAGATCGGGTTCGCCGGGTTCGTGGGCATCGTGGACGCGATCGGCGGCGTGGAGATCGACGTACGGGCCGCCGTGGACGACCCCAAGGCCGGGCTCAAGCTGAAGAAGGGCAAGCAGGTGCTCAACGGCAGCCAGGCCCTCGGCTACGTGCGCACCCGCAAGGGCGGCGCGCTGCCCGACTTCGAGCGGACCAAGCGGCAGCGGCAGTTCCTCGGCGCGGTGGTCAAGAAGGCCGCCGGTCCCGGTGTCCTGCTCAACCCCTTCACCTCGATCCCGCTGGCCATGAGCGCCACGGACGCGGTCACGGTCGACTCCTCCACGGGCGCGCTCGACATGCTCTCGCTGGGGCTGGCGATGGGCGACAGCCCGGTGACGACCGTGGTGCCGTTCGGCGGCAACGAGATCGCGGGCGGCGGCTCGGCGATCAAGTGGGACCGGACCCGCGCACTGGCGCTGTTCGACGCGCTCAAGAACGACAGGCCGGTCCCGCAGGAGATCCTGGACGCCGGCTGACCGGCCGCCCCGGTCCCGTCCCGCGAGGGCGGGACCGGGGGCGCTCAGCTGGTGGCGGCGCTGGTCGAGGCCGCGATGGCGGCCGACGTGACCGCGGCCATCATGGCCGCGTTGATCGCCGCGATGGTCTTGGCCACGGCGTCGGCCGTCCACGCGCCCTCGGCGATCTCCTTGACGCGCTCCTTGCTCGCGCCCGGGAACGCCTTGCGGTCGATCTTGGCGGCGTGCAGCAGCGCGATGAGCACCGCGGTGCGCGGGTCGGGGTCGGCGCCGCCCAGCGCGCTCGCGACCCGCTCCCTGACGTTCGCCTCGACGGAGCCGTCGGCCTCCGGCCAGCGCGTCGTCGGGAAGATCCCCAGGACCTTGCCGCGCTGCTCGGTCAGCACGCCGGTCTCGGCGAGCCGGGTCAGCAACCGCGGGCGGGGCTTGCCGGCCATGAGCCTCTGCACCCACCAGACGGGCTTGCGCTCCTTGCCCTCCGCCGCGATGCGGGCCAGGGCCGCGTCCAGCTCCTCGTCGCCGAGGGGAGTGGGGTCCTTGACGGTCACGGTCTTGTCCGACAGCTCGATCCGGCCGTTGACGGCCAGCTCGGCCAGGAGGGCTCCGCTCAACGCGGGGTCGAGCTGGGCGGAGCCGACAAGCTGCTTGCCCTCGTCCTCGCTGTAGGCGAGCAGGAGGAGTTCCTCGGCGATCGTCACAGTCATGCCCTCGACACTAACGTGCGCTCATGTCCATCTCCGAGAAGTTGCACGCCGCCGGCCGCCCCCTGCTCGACGCCCAGCTCGCGCACCCCACCGTCGCCGGGATAGCGCGCGGCGACCTGCCAGAGGCGGTGTTCCGGTCCTGGCTGGAGCAGGACTACCTGTTCCTGCTCGACTACGTGCGGGTCTTCGCCCGGCTGGCCTGGCAGGCGCCGGACGGCCACCTGGGGGATCTGGTGGACCTGGCGCACGCCACCTTCCATGACGAGCTGAGCCTGCACCGAACCATGTCGGCCGAGTTCGGCGCCGATCTGGAGGGAGCCGTGAAGGGGCCGGCGTGCGCCGCGTACACGGCCTTCCTGCTGGAGTCGGCGGCCACGTACGCCGACGGGCTGGCGGCGCTGTACCCGTGCATGTGGGGATATTCGACGCTGGGCCGGATCCTGGCGCAGGACCCGCCGGCGGAGCCGCGCTACCGGGCGTGGGTGGGCACCTACGCCGACCCGGGGTTCGCCGCGCTGGCCGCCCGGATCGCCGTGATGATCGACGAGGCGGCTCCCGACCCGGTGCGGGCGGAGCGGCTCTTCCGCGAGGGCATGGCCCATGAGCTGGCCTTCTGGGACGTGTCCTGACGCGTGGAGCGGCGTCCGCGAGCGTCCGGGAAGCTGTCGGTGAGTGACCGTACTCTGGTGGCATGCCGGAACTTCCCGAAGTCGAGTCCCTGGCCGGATTCCTGCGTGAGCGGGCGGTCGGCCGGACCGTGCTGGCCGTGGACGTGGTGGCGATCCAGGCGCTCAAGACCTTCGACCCGCCGGTGACCGCGCTGGGCGGGCTGACCGTGACCGGGGTGTCGCGGCACGGCAAGTTCCTCGACCTCGACTGCGACGGGCTCCACCTCGTCATCCACCTGGCCCGGGCCGGCTGGCTGCGCTGGCGCGACGACCTGTCGGGCGCCAAGCCGGTCCGTCCCGGCAAGGGCCCGCTCGCGGCGAGGGTGCGGTTCGCGCCCGACGACGAGGGCCTGGCGCCGGGGTTCGAGCTGACGGAGGCCGGCACGCAGAAGCGCCTGGCCATGTACGTCACGAGGGACCCGGCCGAGGTGCCCGGCGTGGCCGCGCTGGGCCCGGACCCGCTGGCGGAGTCGTTCACGGTCGAGACGCTGAAGAAGATCGTGGGCGGCAACCGCACGCAGATCAAGGGCCTGCTGCGCGACCAGAAGGTCGTCGCGGGCATCGGCAACGCCTACTCCGACGAGGTGCTCCACGCGGCCCGGATGTCCCCGTTCAAGATCGCTTCCTCGCTGACCGACGCGCAGATCGCGGACCTGCACGAGGCCATCGTCACGACGCTGCGCGAGGCCATGGAGCGGGCCCATGGGCTGGCCGCCAAGGACCTCAAGGCGGAGAAGAAGTCCGGCCTGCGCGTCCACAACCGCGCCGGTCAGCCGTGCGACGTCTGCGGCGACACCATCCGCGAGGTCTCCTTCGCCGACTCCTCGCTCCAGTACTGCCCGACCTGCCAGACCGGCGGCAAGCCGCTCGCCGACCGGCGCCTGTCGCGCCTGCTCAAGTAGGGTCGGTTATCTCTTGTAACCGTACGGAGCCTGCGACAGCATGGATGCCATGGACGACCACGCCTCCTGTGACATCACCGACGACTACGACGTCCGGCAGTGGGACACCCGCGAGGACTGCGAGGTCCGGCAGATCCTGGACCGCGTCGCCGACAAGTGGTCGCTGCTCGTCATCGCCCTGCTCGACAGCCGGAGCCTGCGCTTCAGCGAGCTGCGCCGCGAGATCGACGGGGTCAGCCAGCGCATGCTCAGCGTGACCCTGCGCCACCTGGAGCGCGACGGCCTGGTGACCAGGACCGTCCATCCCGTCGTGCCGCCCCGCGTCGACTACGCGCTCACGCCGCTCGGCCGCACCCTGCACGAGACGATCAAGTCGCTGGTCACCTGGACCGAGCGGCACCAGCGGGAGATCGCCGAGGCCCGTGCGGCCTACGACCGAAGGCGCGAGATGATGGACGCATGACGGTTCCCGAGGTAGAGGCACGTGACGTACCCGACGACGCTTTCCTGCTGGACGTGCGCGAGCGTGAGGAGTGGGTGGCGGGCCACGCCCCCGAGGCCGTGCACATCCCGATGAGCGAGATCCAGGGGCGCGTCGACGAGGTCCCCGCCGGCGGCAAGGTCTACGTCGTCTGCCGGGTCGGCGGCCGGTCCTACCAGGTGGCGGCCTGGCTGAACCACCTGGGGCGCGAGGCGGTCAACGTCGGCGGCGGCATGCAGTCGTGGGAGGGCGCGAGCCGTCCGATGGTCAGCGAGACCGGTCAGCCGCCGTTCGTGGCCTGAGCCGGTCCCTTAATCCGGTTGCCCCGCGCGCGTCCGTGCTGGTGGGCTGTGCCGGTGAATCGTGATGAGATGCTGGCGGCCTACGACCGCCAGGTGCGAATCAGCCAGGGCGAGCGGGCGGGCCGCGTGGTGCGCAAGGCGGCCGAGGGCGGCTGGAACGGCATCCTGTGGTCGGACCTCGACGAGGACACGGCCGACCCCGAGATCGCGGCGCAGGTGGCGTACTTCACCGCGCTGAAGCGCTCGTTCGAGTGGAAGCTGTACTCCCACGACCGCCCCGCCGACCTGGCGGAGCGGCTGTCGGCCGCGGGCTTCGCGGCAGACCCTGAGGAGACGCTGCTGGCCGCGGAGGCCGCCGCCATAGCCGCCGAGCCGCGGCTGCCCGAAGGCGTCGTCCTGCGCCCGGCGGAGGACCCGGAGGGGATCGAGCTGCTCATGGAGGCGCACGAGCAGGCGTTCGGCATGCCGGCGCCGGGACTGCGCGACCAGTTGCTCCGCCGGCTGGCCGAGCGGCCCGAGTCGATGGCCGCGGTCGTCGCGATGGCCGGTGACCGGCCGATCAGCGGGGCGCGGGTGGACCTGGACCCGGACACCGAGTTCGCCGGGCTCTTCGGCGGCGGCACGGTGGTCGGGTGGCGCGGGCGCGGCGTGTACCGGGCGCTGCTGGCCCACCGGGCGCGGGTGGCCGTCGAGCGGGGCTACCGCTACCTCCACGTGGACGCCTCCGACGAGAGCCGCCCCATCCTGCTGCGCCTCGGGTTCGAGCCGCTGGGCACCACGACTCCGTACGCCTACGCTCCGGACGCCTGACGTCACGAGTCCGGCGTCCCTGCCTATTCCGCTGCCGGGATACCGAGGACGGACAGGAACGCTGCGGCGGCGGGGGATCGGAGCGAAGCGACTCCAGAGGAGGTGCTCCATGCGGGCAGGAGCGTCGCCGAGGGGCCGGTGCGGACCTTCGGGCCCTCGTCCACGACGACTCCAGAGCGGACGGTGGCGGGTGGCCGACGGATGGTGAGGCGGGTGGCCGGGGATCAGGGCGTGCGGTTCTGCCGAATCGCCTCCACCGCGTGCCGCAGGCCGAGCGCGAGATGGCGCCGGTCCTGCGGAGGGCGGGTGACGAAGTCGAGCATCAGGCCGTCGATGAGCTTGACCAGGACCTGGGCATCGAGTTCGGGTTCGGGCGATCCGGCAGCCAGGGTGATCAGTTCGGCGGCCCGCCGGAACTCCGCGCCGCACCGCGCCATCGCCTCTCTCACCGCGGGCTCCCTGGCCCCGGCCAGGTCGAGTTCGAAGCGGGCCAGCAGCAGGCCCCGGCTCGCAGTCCACCACTGCTGCAGCAGGGCGGCGATCCGGTCGTAGTCCGGCTCGGCATCCTGGCCCTGCGGCCGGACGGCCAGGGATCGCACCAGGTCGTGGACCACCGGCGCGGACCGATCCTTTTCGATCTCGACCATGCGGTCGACCACGGCCAGGACCAGCAGATCCCAGGTTTTGAAGTAGTACGTCACTGAGCCGTGCTTGACGCCGGCGGCCTCCTGCAGCGCACGGTGGGTCAGACCCCGCAGCCCGTGCTCGGCGATGACCGCCATGGCGGTGTCCAGCAGCAGCGTGCGGGTGTCGGTGCGGCCGCCCCGCCCGCCTGTTTCGGTCTTCCCAGTGGTCATGCACCCCAGTATGCCCAGAGGTTTGACATCCGTAGGAGCCAGATCTATAACCGTTGAAGAAATTTCTACGATTGTAGGAGCTGATGAACGTGGCGACCACCGCTGCACCCGCATCCGGGCCCGGTCCCGACGTCCACCCAGGGACCGAGCGCCGGTGGCTGCGCCGCGCCCTGGCGGCCCTGGGCGGCCTGCTCGCCGTGCTGAGCGTCTCGGCGCTGGTCATCGCCTACGCGTGGCAGCCGTCGGCGACCGCCTACGCCTCGCCCTACCTGGCGCGGATCGACTCCCGCTACGCGGACACCCTCCTCGCCCGCTTCCACTACACGAAGACTGGCCATGGCTCGCCGGTGGTGCTGGTCGCGGGCGGCGGGCAGTGGCTTTACTCCTACCGGGACACCGTCCCTGCCCTGGCCGCCGACCACACCGTCTATGCCGTCGACCTGCCCGGTCAGGGCTACACCACCCTCAAGAAGGACGGCTTCTCCTACGACCTGGACGCCATGGCCGGCGCCCTGGGAACCTTCATGGACGCCGTGGGCCTGCGCACCACCTCCGTGGTCGGGCACTCCTGGGGCGGCAGTTGGTCGCTGTACTTCGCCGAGCGCTATCCGGAGCGCGTCGACCGGCTGGTGCTGATGGGCTCCACCGGCCTGAACGTGCCCTCTGGTTGGGACTGGCGCCCCCTGGAGTTCCCCGTGGTCGGCGAGGTGATGGGCAAGCTCATGCGGAAGAGCGACGCCGCCCGCGTCCTGCGCAAGGCGTTCGCGAATCCCGAACGGGTCACCGACGAGGTCGTCGCCGAGGACTGGGCGCCGATGAGCCGGCCGGCCAACCGCGAGGCTCTATGGGCCTCGCAGCGCAACATCGACTACACCGTCACCCAGCGCCTCATGGGCAAGGTGACCGCGGCCACCCTGGTGCTGTGGGGTGGCGAGGACCGGTTCGACGAGCCGTGGCAGGCCGCCGCGATGGCCAAGCGGATCCCCGGGGCCGCCTCCCGGGTCCTGCCCGGATGCGGCCACAACGTCCACGAGGACTGCCCAGCGGTGGCCAACCCCGTCGTCGCCGAATTTCTCGACGGCGCTTGAGCACGCGTCACCGGACGCGCTCTACGTTTCCGCCCTGCTCGGTTCCGGCCCGATGGTCGACTAAGCGCAGCGAGGGCGACAGGGCAGGGCGACGGCGCCCAGGTCGCGGGCGGTTGCCGGCCAGGCTCGATCTGAGATCCGGCTCACTGTGGCCAGATGTCCTCTCATGAGGCAATATGAGGGCGCTAACTGCATGAGCCGACGCGGGAGCTCGGGGCCACCGGGCTGAGAGGGCAGCTACCGCTGCTGCCGACCGCATGAACCTGTCCGGGTAATGCCGGCGTAGGGAGTGTGTGATGACGCATGCCGTCAACGAAGTCCCGCTGACTCTCGACGAGGCCCCGCCGAAGACGCTCGGGGTGCTGGACCAGGGCGCGCTCTGGGCCAACCTCGGGGTGAGCCTGCTGGGCTTCTCCGGCGCGCTCTTCCTGCTCGACCCGCTGGGCGGCGCGCCCCTGAGCGTGGCCGCGGCCCTCACCGCCGCGGTCGTGGGCAGCCTCGTCGGCACCGCCATGGTGGGCCTGGCCGCCATCCCCGGCACGCAGACCGGACGGCCCTCGATGGTGCTGCTCCGGGGGCTGTTCGGGGCACGGCTGTCGTACGTGCCGACGGTGCTCAACATCATCCAGATGGTCGGCTGGGGCGCCTTCGAGCTCTGGGTGATCTCCATGGGCGCGAGCGCGATCTTCGGTCCGGCGGTGCCGTACGCGGTCTGGGTGATCGTCGCCGGGGTCCTCACCACCTCGCTGTCGATCTGGCCGCTCGGCTCGGTGCGGCTGCTGCGCCGGTACGTCACGGTCGCCGTGGTCATCGCGCTGGCCTGGTTCGCCGTGGACTTCCTCGGCCAGGCTCAGCCGCAGGCCGGCGGCTCGTGGCACGCGTTCGCGCCGGCCGTCGACTACGTGATCGCGCTGTCGGTCTCGTGGGTGCCGATGGCCGCCGACTTCGCCCGGCACTCCAGGTCGAGCGCCGCCGCGTTCACCGGCGTCGTCGGCGGCTACACGCTGGCCCAGGTGGCCTGCCTGGGGCTCGGCGTGTACGCGGTGGCCATCGCCGGGGCGGCCGCGGTCCAGGCGGACGGCACCGCGGTGTTCGGGACGTTCGTCGCGGCGCCGCTCGGCGCGTTGTTCTTCGCCGTGCTCGTCCTGCGCGAGACCGACCAGTCGTTCGCGAACGTCTACTCGACCACCCTCTCGCTGCAGAACCTCATGCCCCGCGTCGACCGCCGCGTCTTCAGCGTCGCCATCGGCGTGGTCACCACGGCCGTGGCGCTGGTGGTGGACGTGAACTCCTACGGGGCGTTCCTCGGCATCATCGGCGCGGTGTTCGTGCCGATGTTCGCGGTCCTCGCCGTGGACTACTTCGTGCTCGGCGGCTCCGCCCGGTGGAACACCGACGAGGACGCGCCGTCGCGCTGGTCCATGCTGGTGCCCTGGGTGCTCGGCTTCGCCGCGTACTGGCTGACCACCTCGACGCCGACCGTCGGGGCGTGGGACGGCCTCTGGGCGGGGGTGCGCGAGGCGATCGGCTTCACCCGTCAGCCGTGGATGAACGGCGCGCTCGGCGCGGCGCTCGTGGCCGCCCTGGTCACGCTCGCCCTCGGCCTGGTCCGGCGCCGGACCTACGCCGACCGCGTCTGACAGCTCGTGATCAGGAGCGGGACTCGACGGTGAGGAGGTGGCGCTTGGCGTTCACGCCCCCGGCGTAGTCGCCGAGCGCGCCGTCGCCGGGCACGATCCGGTGGCACGGCACGATGACGCACACCGGGTTGGCCATCAGCGCGTTGCCGACCGCCCGCAGCGCGCGTGGCCGGCCGATGTGCTCGCCGATCTCACTGAGCGTCGCCGTCGTGCCGTACGGGACCGCCATGGTCTTCTGCAGCACCGTGCGCGCGAACGACGTGGCGATGGCCAGGTCGACCGGCGTGGTGAAGGCCCGCAGCCGTCCCGAGAAGTACGCGTCCAGCTCCCGGCGCACCGGGTCCAGCCGGCCGGGGTCGGGCCCGATGAACGAGCCCACGTGCCGCGTCACCCGCTCGTACACCGCGTGCTCGTCCTCGAAGCTGCACGCCACGATCCCCTTGCCGGACACCGCCAGCACCAGTCGCCCCACGGCGCCGTCATAGGTGCCGAACGCGACGTCGGGCGGGGTCTCCCCGCGGTAGGTGGCGGAGGTCACCCGTAGCAGGGCATCGAGATCACCGCTCGACATCCGCTCACCCTCTTCTCACCTGGTAGGTCGTGATCGGCAGCGTATCGGACGGATCGGCCGACGGCGGCCGCGCAGCGCGGGCACTATGGAGGTGTGGGTGACGAGTGGGCCGGCAGTGACGACGAGATCGCTCGCGCGGTGCTCGCCGGCTCGCCCAACGCGCTGATCGCGCTCGACCGGGACCAGACCGTGCTGGTGTGGACCCCGGCCGCCGAGCGGCTCTTCGGCTGGACCGCCGAGGAGATGCTGGGCCGCAGGGCGCCGATCGTGCCGGGGGAGCTGACGGCTGAGCACAACGCGGTACTCGAACGCGCGCGTACCGGCGACCAGGTGACGCTGCGCACCAAGCGGTTACGCCGCGACGGAAGCGTGCTCGATGTGACGGTCGACATCGGGCCGCTGGTGATGGGCAGCTCGGTGGTGGGATACGTGTGCGTCCACCACCGCGCGGCGGCCGAGGAGGCGGCGAGCGAGCGCATGGCGCGCCGGGTCCGGCTGGTACGCCGGCTGACCGACGTGGTCGGCGACATCAACGCCGAGCTGGAGCTGCCCGCCGTCCTCGACCGGATCGCCGGCAGCCTGACCGAGCTGACGGGCGCCGACGCGGGTGGCTTCGTGCTCATCGAGGGCGAACGGCTGCGCGTGGTCAGCACCCACCGGCTGCCCGAGACGCTCAAGGACGCCACGGCCGGGCTGCGCACCAGCCTCGTGGACAAGCTGCTGCGCACCGGCAAGACCGTCCTGCTGGAGTCCCACGGGCTCGACGAACTGCTGTGGGCGGAGCTGACCGGCCTGCACACGATCGCGCTGGGGCTGGCCGCCGTGGGCGGGCGGCCGTACGGCGCCCTCTACGCCCTGTACGCCCAGCGCAAGCCCGGCCACCTGGAGCTGGAGCTGCTGGAGCTGCTGGCCGGGCACGCCGGCATCGCGGTGGGCAACGCCATGGCCTACCAGGAGGCGGTGCGGCAGCGGGCCCACGAGCAGGCGGTGTTCGACGCCAGCGCCGACGGCATCGCCGTGCTCGACGGGGCCGGCCGCGTCATCCGGTGGAACCCCGCGGCGGCCGAGCTCACCGGGCTGCCCGTCGACGACGTGCGCGGCGGCCCGCCGCCGTTCCCCCTGCCCAGCCCGGGGGAGAAGCTGACGTTTCAGCTCGACACGGGTCGCTGGCTCGACGTCGTGAGCGCGCGCGTGGAGGAGACCGGCGAGATGGTGGTCGACTTCCGCGACGTGACGCGCGCCAAGGAGCTGGAGGAGGCCAAGGACCTGTTCCTGGCGACGACCAGCCACGAGCTGCGCACCCCCATCACGATCGTGCGGGGCTTCGCCAGCACCCTCGACGCCCGCTGGGACAAGCTCAGCGATCCCGAGCGCCGCTCCGCCGTCCACACGATCGCCGAGCGGGCCAGGTCGCTGGGGACGCTCATGGACCACCTGCTGCTCGGCTCGCGGGCCGGCGCCGACGAGCTCAAGGTACGGGTGGAGGCATTCGACCTGGCTGAGCGGATTAATGCGGCAACGCTAGGATTGCCCGAGTTGTCCGACACGCATCGGGTCGAGGTGGAAATCCCCGGCGGCCTGCCGTGGGTGAAGGGCGACGCGCTGGCCACCGACATCGTGCTCGGCCAGCTGCTGGAGAACGCCTTCAAGTACTCACCGAAGGGCGGGTTGATCAGGGTCCAGGCATGGCCGGAGGACGACAGGGTGGTCGTGGTCGTCGACGACGAGGGCGTCGGCATCGCCGCGTCCGACCGGGAACGGATCTTCGAGAGGTTCGTCCAGGTCGACAGCGGTGACCGGAGGAGGTTCGGTGGCGTGGGGCTCGGGCTCTACATCGTCCGCAGCCTCGCGAGGGCCCAGGGCGGCGACGTGAGCGCCCATGCGCGACCGGGAGGAGGCACCCGGATGCGGATGGTGCTCAACGCGGCTGCTCCTATCGGAACCGACACACCGGTGTGGTAACGAGGTGGTCACGGTTGAGCTGACCTATCGTCCGATGTGGACAAGCTGTGATCGAGATCCGGTTTCTGGGATCGAGTAACGGGGCATTTCGGTCGTACCGGGGAGTGTTCCCGCGGGGGGCACATGAAGACGGGGAGGTGGGTGTGTCAAGCGTGGTGTTGCTGCCGTACGCGCCGTCCAGCGTCGCTGTTGCCCGCCAGCGTCTGAGCACTGACCTGCATGATTGCGGCGTCTTCTCCGCCGCGATCGACGATGCGGTGCTCGTGGTGAGCGAGTTGCTCAGCAATGCGCTGCGGCACGCGCATCCGCTGCCGTCGGGCATGGTCAAGGTCACCTGGCTGCGCAACGACGACCACATCGAGGTCGCGGTGAGCGACGGAGGCGCGGCGACCGAGCCGCGCGCGGGCCGTCCCACGCTGTCCTCCCTCGGCGGCCGGGGTCTGGGCATCGTGGAGTACGTCGCCGAGAGCTGGGGTGTGCGCCATGACGGAGACACCACCACGGTCTGGGCCGTCCTGCCGGCCCCCGACGGCAACGGCACCATGAAAGGCCAGGTCGCAGCACTGCGAGAGGCCGGCTGAGCCGGCCTCTCGGTTTTTGTCCGGGCGTTCGCCCGCTCTCCGTCAGGCGAACCGGCGCGTGAGCACCGTCCGTTCACCGTACGTCCATGCGCTGGACACCAGCAGGTACAGGGCGGCGGCGAGCGGCATCACCAGGGCCGCCAGGACCGAGCCGAAGGGCATCAGCGGCATGATCCTCCGCATCAGCGCCGGCTGCTCCTCGGGGAGTGTGGCCCTGATCCGGCGCGCCTGGAGCCACGCCACCAGCGTGACCAGGGCGATCACCACAATGAAGACCGAAAAGGGCCAACTGATCAGTCCGTAATGGGTGACAATTCCGGCAACCTGCTGGCCCAGCGGGGCGCCCAGAAGGTCATGACCGGCCAAGGCAGTCGGATGGGTGGCCACCCGGTACATCAGCCACATGAACGGCAGTTGGGCCATCCCGGGCAAGATTCCGGCCAGCGGCGAGCTGCCCTCGTTCGCGTACAGACGGGACAGCTCCTTGCTGAGCCGCTCCGGGTTGCGCTCGAACCGCTTGCGCAGGGCCCGGACCTTCGGAGCCAGGCGTTCGGTGACGCGCGCGGCCCGCGCCTGCCGGACGCTCAGCGGGAGCAGCAGCAGCCGTACGGCCAGCGTGAACAGCACGATCGCGACGGCCGCGTGGCCTCCGGACATGCCGACGAGAAGCGTGACAAGAGAATCGATCATGAGCCCTTCCTCGACGTGCAGGTGACGAGGGCTCGACGAGACGAGCCCCGCTAGACGGAAGCGGGGCTGGGTGAGGGCGCTCTCGGGCGCGGCCGGCCGGCGGCGCCGGGATCACGCTGACGCTGGAACGCCGTCCGCCGGGCGTACACCATGGGGAAGCTCGGCCCGCGGCCGCCCACGACGGGCAGCAGCCTGGCGGCCCAGCTCACCAGGAGCAGGACCGCCACCATGGTGACGCCGGCCAGCCACGGGTCCAGCAGGAACAGGGTCACGTCAGGTCCCGGACCGGGACTACCGCGACGACGTCTTGCCGACCAAGGTGACGGCGACGAAGACGAGCAGAGCCACCACCCCGATGATCAGCGCGACCTTCAGGAGTCCCACCACCATGGGCAGGACGAAGGTGAACAGCACGAAGAGCCCCAGCAGGGCTCCCAGCACGAGCATGACGACTCGACTCATGAGCCCACCGTACGTCCTCCGACCAAGATCCGCGAGGCTTACGAACCGATGACGTGGGTGTCTCATCAGGGGGCGCCGGCCGTACGGTGAAGACGTGAGTACGCGCATCCTGGTGGTCGACGACGACCCCACGGTGGCCGAGGTGGTGGCGCGGTACCTGGAGCGCGACGGCCACGAGGTGGAGTGCGTGAGCGACGGCGCCGAGGCGCTGCGGCGCGCCCTCGCCCGGCCGCCCGACCTGATGGTCCTCGACCTCATGCTGCCCAAGGTGGACGGCCTCCAGGTGTGCCGCAAGCTCCGGGAGCGCTGGCCGGTCCCCGTGATCATGCTGACTGCGCTGGGCGAGGAGATCGACCGGGTCGTCGGTCTGGAGACGGGCGCCGACGACTACGTCACCAAGCCGTTCAGCCCGCGCGAGCTGGCGCTGCGGGTCCAGTCGGTGCTGCGGCGGGCGCGCGGCGCTTCCGCGCCGGGCGGCACGGGGGTCCTGCGCGACGCCGACCTGATGGTGGACGTGGGGGCGCACGAGGTACGGCTGGGCGGGGCCGAGGTGATGCTGACGGCGCGGGAGTTCGACCTGCTGGCGTACCTCATGCGCAACCCTCGTCAGGCGTTCAGCCGGTCGGCGCTGCTGGACCAGGTGTGGGGGTGGTCGTTCGGCGACTCGTCCACCGTGACGGTGCATGTGCGGCGGCTGCGGGAGAAGATCGAGGTGGATCCGACGGAGCCGCGCAGAATTGTGACGGTGTGGGGGGTCGGGTACCGGTTCGAGCCTCTGGAGACCACGGGATGAGCCCGGCGCCCCCTCTCCTGACCGGCCTCCCGACGGCTCTCGTGGACCGGCTCCCGGGCGGTCCTGTGGTTCGGCTCCCTGGCGGTCCTGTGGCGGCCGGGGCTGCGGCGATGGGCGATCTGGGGATGATCGTCGCGGTCACGGCCGGGCTCGGGCTGCTGGTGGCGCTCGTCGGGGTGTGGGCCATGTGGGCGCTGCGCCGCCGCTCCATCGGCGTGATGCTGGCCGTGGTCATGGTCGTCTCCATCGCGGCCACCCTGGCCGGCGTCGTGGCGATCACCCTGAAGATGATCATCGAGGGCCAGGTCAAGAACATCGTGCTCAGCGTCGTCGCGGTGGGCGGCCTCGTGGGGCTCGGAGTGGCGTACGTGCTGGCCAGGCGGGTCGTGGGCGAGAGCCGGCGGCTGGTCGCCGCCGTACGCGAGCCGCCGTTCACCGCGCCGGCCGGCCTGCCCGCCGAGCTCCAGACGATCGCCAACACGCTGGAGGAGGCGTACGCCCGCGAGCGCACCCTCGAAGGCGCCCGGCGCGAACTCGTGGCATGGGTCAGCCACGACCTGCGCACGCCGCTCGCCGGGATGCGCGCCATGGCCGAGGCGCTGGAGGACGGGGTGGTGACCGACGAGGCGACGGTCGGGCGCTACCACCGGCAGATCAAGCTGGAGGTGGAGCGCCTGTCGGCGATGGTGGACGACCTGTTCGAGCTGTCACGCATCCACTCGGGGGCGCTGCGGCTGTCCCGGGCCAGGATCGGCCTGGCCGATCTGGTGGCCGACACCCTCGCCGGGGCCGAGCCGCTGGCCAGGGCGAAGGGCGTGAAGCTGAGCGCTGAGGCCGCCGAGGCGGTGCCCGTGGAGGCCGACGCGGGAGCGCTGGGACGGGCGCTCGGCAACCTCGTCGTGAACGCCATCCGGCACACCCCCTCGGACCGCTCCGTGGTGCTGCGGGCCGAGGTGGACTCGGGCATGGCCTGCCTGTCGGTGAGGGACTGCTGCGGGGGCATACCGGACGCGGACCTGCCAAGGGTGTTCGACGTCGCCTTCCGGGGCGAGAGCGCCCGTACCCCGACCCGGGAGGGGGGCGGGGCCGGGCTCGGACTGGCCATCGCCCAGGGGATCGTCGAGGCGCACGACGGAATGATCGGCGTGGTCAACGACGGCCCGGGCTGCCGCTTCGAGATCCGTCTCCCACTGGTGCGCTGACGCGCGATCCGTCTCACGCTGGTGCGCTGGTGCGCTGGTGCGCTGGTGCGCTGAGGCGCGTCAGGCCGCCGGGCCTCATCGCGCCTCGCCATGCGGTCCCGGCGGCCACTCACTGCGCGGCGTCGTCCTATGCGCGCTCGGGGAGGGTGTCGCCGTCGAGAGTCCCGCCGAACGACTCTGACATCGCGCGAAATGTCGGGCACGGCCAGCGCCACATGCAGCTCCGGCAGCGCAGGATCGGATTGGCCGAGTCGCTGGTGATGCCCCCGGCGTCCCTGGGCTGATGCAGGTCGAGCAGTCGCAGCGTCAACTCGGTGAATGCCAGCACATCCCGGCGGGCGCCCGCGAGGAACTCCAGGTCCTCGATCGCCAACCGGGTACGTACAGGGACGAACCCCTCGTGGTTGACCAGACCACGCAGGCGCCCGACCTCGTCGTTCCAGGGGGCGGCCTTCTCGGTGCGGATGAGGATGGTCTCCAGGTGCTCGCGGAGCCGTTGACGCTGAGGATCTTCGGGTTCTTCGCTGTTCATCAGATACTCGGGCCCGTGAGTCGCGCCCAGCCCCTCCTTCTCGATGCGGCGATCAGAGTGGTTTCCGGATGCGGGTGCCGGGCCGCCCCCTTCCGGCCGTGCCGGTGTCACACCGTCAAGCTTCGCGTACTCTGCGTTCCTGTGAAGCCCAAACGGAGGACAAAAACCTGCTGTTCGCCTCTCGGCGTGACAACGTGACCGGAAGGCTTCGCGCCGCTAGCCTGCCCCTGTGGAGCTCAAGGTCTCGACTCGATCACATGCCGGCCAGGCGCTCGTCGCCATCACCGGCGAAATCGACCTCTATACGGCACCCCACCTGCAGTCCGAGTTCACTCGCCTGCTGCAGGACGGGCCCAGCCGCGTGGTCATCGACATGTCCGGCGTGGATTTCTGCGACTCCACGGGGATGAACGTCCTGCTCTCGGCGCTGAAACGCATGAAGGAGCGGGGCGGCGCCCTCGACGTGGCCGCCCCTCGTCCCGCCGTACGGAAGATCCTGCAGGTCACGGGGCTCGACTCGGTCTTCACCGTGTACGACGCGGTGCCGCAGGAACTCCTGATCACCGAGGGGTCGTGAGATCGCCCTTGACCCGCCCGCACCCCATCCCCTCGCCCACCACGGATCTCGCGCCGGCCGCGGCCCCTTCGGCCGGCAGAGACTTCACCGTCATCAGGAAACCCGCGATCATGCCGTACGCGACACGGACTCCCGCGATCACGCCGCACGCGACACGGACTCCCGCGATCGACGCGGGCCGGACCCACGCTCCCGGCCCGCACCGGATGACCGCGCCCGGCGTGACGGGGACCCGCATCCCCGCCCTCACCTCTGTCGGTGAGGCGAGGTGAGCGGCGACACGGCGGTCATCATCCCGGCCAAGGACGAAGCGAGACGCATCGGCGCCACCGTCACCGCCTCCCTGGCCCTCCCGGGAGTCGACCTGGTCGTGGTCGTCGACGACGGATCGTCCGACCAGACCGGCAAGGCGGCGCGCGCGGCCGGCGCCCGAGTGGTACGCCACAGCCGCAACCGCGGCAAGGCCGCCGCCATGGAGACGGGCGCGGAAGCCGTACGCCTGCTCGACGGCGACACCCCGCGCCACTTACTGTTCCTGGACGCCGACCTCGGCGAGACCGCCCGCGCGGCGGCCGCCCTGATCACCCCGATCCGCGAGGGCACGGCCGACATGTCCATCGCGGTCTTCGCCGCGCGCGTCAAGCTCGGCGGCCACGGCATGGTCGTCCGGCTGTCGCGTGACGGCATCCGCCGCGCCACCGGGTTCACGGCCACCCAGCCCCTCAACGGCCAGCGCTGCCTCACCCGCGACGCCTTCGAGGCGGCCAGGCCACTGGCCCACGGGTTCGGGGTGGAGACGGGGCTCACCATCGACCTGCTGCGCAAGGGGTTCCGCGTGGCGGAGGTCGAGGTGGAGATGAGCCACCGCGCGACGGGCACGGACTGGCGCGCCCAGCTTCACCGCGCCCGTCAACTCCGCGACGTGGCACTCGCCCTGGCGACTCGCGAGCCCCTAATCACCCAAAACCTCAACAAACTCCGCCCCAACCGCTGACCGGCTCCACGCAAACCCGGTCGATCCCTCTCACCACCCTCCACACCCCGCGGATTCCCCTACGAATCACCTTTCGGCCGCCCGTGTGTTTCGGCCGCCCCGTGTGCCGTCGCCTTGTCCCGAACGCCGAGACGGCCCGGAGCCGGCCCAGCACCCGTCCGGCCCCACCGTCACGGGCGGCGCCCAGGCTCCCGCGCCGTCCTCCCGTCGCCCATCGGCGCCGGCACGCCCGCACGGCTGATCCCAGGACTCAGGTACGAGCGCATCTGCCGAATGACCGGCCCTATTTCGGGCCGCCTCGCTGTCCAGACATGTCCTGACGTACCGCACGCGCGGTCTACCCGGCGCAGCTCGCCCGGCGCTCAAGAACGAGCTCGGATACGACCGAAACTCACCTCACTGTCCGTCCGAAACCCGATCCGGGCCTTTCCAGCCACTCCTCCGGCACAATCCCCACCCCTTCATCCACCAGAAACGCGAAGTTATCCACAGCCTGGGGACAGACGACCTGGGTGCTCGGCCCGGTGTGCTGGAATTTGCGGGTGACTCCGGAGAACGAGAGCGGGAAGCCGAGCCACCGGCTTCCGAGGGCTTCCACGATCGCGATCGTCGCGTCGATCCTGCTGACGATCGCCATCGGCGTCCTCGGCCCGTCCGCCATGGTCCCGGCCCTCGGCGGCCCGGCCTGGACGCCGCCGTTCTCCCTGGACGTCCGGCCCGATCCCCATCTCGTGATCGCCATGGCCGTGGCCGCCGTCCTCCTCGGCGGCCTGGGCCTCCTGGCGGGCCTGACCGCAACCCGCCGAGCTGCCTCCCACTCGAAGGACCACCCGGCCCAGCCACCCTCCACCCCCCGAAACGCCGCAGATCACCCAAAGTCGCACCGCAGCACCCTGGGCCACCTCGCCTCAGACCACAGCGCGGTGGGACGCATCACCTCGGACCACGGCGCGCTCGACCACAACCAGCCCGCTGACCACATCTCACCGCCCCACCGGCTACCCGACGGCACCACCCTGGAGCCGTCAGGCCCACCACGAACCACCACACCCCGCACCGGCCCACATCCGGCAACACCGCGCCAACCGCCTGAACACCCGCGAGAGCGCCCTTTCCGACGTGGCGATCACGGCCTGCCGCCGGCCCGGCTTCTCGTCATCATCGGTTGCGTCGCCGCCGCTCTGCTCGCCTTCCTGCCACCCTCCGGCTCCGGCGATCATCTCAACTACGCCGCGTACGGCCGCATGGTGGTTCTCGGCGTCGACCCGTACACCCACGGCGCGGTCGATCTTCCCGCCGACCCCCTCGCCAAGGCGGTGGAGGATCCGTGGCGCGAGGAGCCCAGCGTCTACGGCCCGGTCGCGACGGGCGCGCAGGCGTTGGCGAGCTGGGTCGGTGGCGACTCGCTCAAGCTGACGATCTTCGTCCTGGCCCTGCTCAATTCCGCCGCGTTCATCGCGACAGGTCTCCTGATCGACCGTTTCACCCGGCACGACCCCGCCCGACGGCTGCGGGCAGCCCTCCTGTGGACGGCCAACCCGCTTCTGCTGTACCAGCTCGTCGCCGGCATGCATGTGGACACGCTGGCCGTCGCCTGCATGATCGCAGCCCTCCTGGCGCGCGGCCGTCCGGTGCGATCAGGGTTGCTGCTCGGCCTCGGGGTGGCGATCAAGGTCAACGCGGGGCTGGTCGCCCTGGGCCCCGCGTGGGAGCTGCGGCGCCGCCCCGGACGACTGGCGCTGATGGCCGGGGCGGCCCTGGCCGTGGTGGTCGCCGGGTACGCCATCGTGGGCATGGACGCCATCAGCCCGGTGACCCGCACCAGCAAGGCGATCTCACACGCCTCGTACTGGAAGCTCGTCCAGGGCTGGCTGCAGACGCTGGTGGGCGAGGGGAGCGCCTACCGAGGCGAGATCCAGATCGGTTCCCTCCTCGTCCTCGCCCTCATCGCCTGGTCCCTGTTCCGCTTGTCTCCCCGCCTCACCCCGTCCGGATCGCCGACGACCGGCAACCCAGCCGGCGGGCCGCCGGCCGAGGTGGTGTCCGCCGTGCTGGTCGCCGCGTACGTGTTCGCGACGCCGTACGTCCTGCCGTGGTACGACGGGATGGCGTTCGCGTTGCTCGGGTTGGTGGCGGCCACGGCCTTCGACGGTTTCCTCGTCGTGCACCTGCTGGTGCTGTCGCTGGCCTACCTGCCGGCGCGGGTGATCATCCTACCGGCCGACCTCGACTGGCTCAGGGCCGTGGTGAGGCCGCAGGTGGTTCCGTGGATGCTGCTGGCTCTGACGGTGGCCCTGGTGTGGTGGGCCCGGAGATCCGCAGGGCCCGTACGGAAGCGGCGAGCGACAGCGGTACCGCCACCGTGAGCGCCATGGCCGGGATGGCGATCCCCGAGTCGTTGATGAGAAAGCCGATGAACGCGCACGTCAACGCCCCGAACAGACCGGCGCGGAGGGCGGGCGCGAGCGCGTACGCCTGGCCGAGCGCCGACGCGCCCCAGCGCGACGGGCGGTCCAGCACCAGGAACAGGAAGGCGAGCGCCACCACGGAGAGCAGCGTCAGCGACCAGTTCCCGACGGTGACGCCGATCATGGCGCCGAACTTCCGGCCGACCACGGTCCATGCCTGGCCGTCGATGATCTGCTGGACGAAGTTGCCCAGATGGGTTCGCTGCGTCGCGGGCCGTAGCCAGTCGAAGACCGCGATGGCGCCGATCAGCGCGGCGCCCCCGAGCGCCACCACCAGCAGCTTGACGATGGAGACCCGGCGACCGGAGAGCATGATGAGGAAGACCGCCAGTCCGATCACGAAGGCGGGCACGCCTCCGAAGTCGGCGCCCCATGCGGGCCACCCGTCGGCGAAGACCGCCAGGCCGCCGTACACGGCGCAGACCAGCAGCGTCACAATTCGCGGCGCGCCCTTGCCCAGCAGCCACTGGGCGACCCCGGCGAGCCCGAGGATGGTTCCGGTCGCGTAGACGGCGAAGGCGATGTTGCTGAACCCGTAGAACCGGCCGCCGGTGACGGGCTCGTAGCCGGTGACGGCGTTCACCTGCAGCGTGGAGCCGGTCATCACGTCCGCGAGCAGAGCCACCGACGTGACGGCCGCGACGACGGTGAGCGGCCCGAGCACATGCCCCCGCCACGGCCCGGCGAACGCCACCCCGCTGATCAACAGGGCGATGCCGAGAATGGTGAGGATCAGGGCCGCCATCGGCGTGGGCAGGCTCCACCAGGGCACAAGCTGCGCCAGGAACGTGGAGACGGCGATGGCCCCACTGACCACCGCCACAACCTGCACGGTGGTCAGCAGCCGCGACTCCCCTGCGACATCCCTCCTGGCGCCCCCACCAGGCCCCCCACCCGCCGCCCCGGCTTCCGAAGGTACGCCGGCTGCTGCGGCCCCCGCAGGGACGTCCGCCGCTGGTGTGGCCCCTGCCGGGACGCCATCCGCCGCCGTACCTTCCGCTGGTTCGCCCGCCGCCGGTGCGGCCCCTGCCGGGACGCTGTCTGTTGGTGCAGCCGCCGCCGGGACGTCCGCCGCCGGTGTCGTTTCTGCTGGGCTGCCTGTCAACGGGGTCGTTCGTGTGGAGGTGTCTGTCCGCGCCGCCGGGGTGGCCTGGAGGGGTGTGGGGAGGGTCGGGGAGGAGTCCGGTCCGTTGGGGTGCTGGGCGGCGTCGGTGGTGAGGGCCTGGCCTCGGGTGCCGGGGGACTTGCGGCGGCGGCGGAGGGCGAGCGCGGCGAAGGCGTAGAAGGCCAGTTGCACCGAGACGAACACCGCGAAGAACGGTCCACGCACATCGCGGAGCACCTGGCTGGCCAGGTCGGCGTCCGCCAGCTCCGCGACCGTCTCGGCCGGTGTGGCCGGGGCGGGGCCGTCGTTCTGCCAGGCCCGGCCGACGACCTGACGCGGAGGTTCGAGCCCGAGTGTCGCGATCGCCGTGGCCGTCAGGTCGGTGATCGTGACCAGGGCGTCCTGGCGTGTGGAGGTGGCGGTGAGGTGACCGTGACGGTACTGCTCCCCGCCGGAAGGCTGGTCGCTGGACGGTGGGGTTGCGGTCGGCTCGTTGGTGGCGGCTGGTCGGTCGGCCGGGGCCGGGCCGGTGGCGAGGGCGACGTGGAGGTGGGCGTTCGGGGTGACGTCGGAGATGCCCGCCACCAGGATCGTCGTGTCGGACGGCAGCCGGGTCAGGAGGGTGCCGATGCGCCGGTCGGCCTCCGCGACGGCCGCCCGTCTCGTGGCTGTCGGCATGGGCGACGGCACGCCGTACTCGTCGAGGGGCTGGCGGGACCACGCCTCGGCCAGGGGGGAGACGTCCTGCACGATCAGGTGGTAGGAGGACGGGTCCGGCAGGGCTTCCGGGGTATCGGCGTATGTTGCGATATTTCCCGCCTTGTTGGCGGCGGCGAGGGCCGCTCCCGGACCGATGGCCGCGACCCGGCCCCCTCCGTCGGTCACCAGCTGACCGAGCGTGCCGAGCTGCGCGTCGTAGCCCGTGTCCGCCTGGAGAGCGGCCAGCGCCGCCCAGCCGGGGACGGTGGCGCCGTCGCCGTTCCGCTGCGGCGTGGGCAGGGCGGGACAGCCGCGCTCGGCCGTACCGGCTCGCTGGCCCGCCGAGACGGTCAGCCACCCTGCGAGGGGACACGTGACGCCACGGTCCGGGGGCGGGACGGCGCGCGTGGACAGGGACGCCGAGCCTGCTCGTCCGACGAGCTTCCACAGGTTGGGGGTTCGGGAAGCGTCGAGGTCGCTCCACTCCAGGCCGGGGACGCCGATGAGGGCCACCCTGCCGGTCAGTTGGTCGGCTCGGCCGGTCGGGGTGTGGGCGGTGGGCTGGAGGGCGTGCAACGGTGATGGTGCGCTCGTGGTCGCGGAGGCTGCGACGGTGGTCGCGGCTGCGGGGGTCGTCGTGGCGGAAGTGGCGAGGACGGCGCTCGCGACGAGGGCGAGTGCGCGGGTCACCGACCGACCGGCGAGCCGCGCGAGGACCATCCGCAGAGTCGCGGACGAAGGAGGCGTGAGCGCGGACGAAGGAGACATGAGCGAGGGGGAAGGGGGCGTGAGCGAGGGGGAACCAGCCGTCAGCGAGCGGGAAGGAGACATGGGGGTGGGAGACGACGACGCGGCCGAGCGGTCAGGCAGGGAAGGCGACCGCCGGGGCAGGAGAGGGGCCAGGGGCGTGCGGGGGTGTGAGGGCGCGCGGAAGCTGGCGTGCGGCATGTACGGGACCCCCGGTGTCTGACCCTCGATCGGCAACAGCCACGGTAACCTCCCACACCGTGACAGGTGGCGAGACGCCGGTGCTCCGGCGGCAGTGGTGGGCGTGGGCCGTGGCGGCGGTCGTCGTGGCGTGGGCCGTGGCTCCCCTGGTGCTGCACTGGCTGACGAACCCCGACGACCAGCGCCTCGTCGACCTCGATGTTTACCGTACCGGCGGACAGATGCTCCTGGACGGCCGCGCCGTGTACGACTTCTCCACCCCCGCCCCCCAGCTGCTCCCGTTCACCTATCCGCCCGTCGCGGCGATGCTGGCCGTGGCGCTGGCAGAGATGTCGTGGGGGACGGCCCAGTGGGTGTGGACCGCCGGGATCTTCGTGGCGCTGGCCGTGACCGTCGGGTACTCGTTCCGTAAGGCGCTTGTCGGAGCGCTCGGGAAGCACGGCCCGTGGGTGTTCGCGTTCCTGATGGTGGCGTGCACGTATGTGATGCCGATCCGCGACCAGGTCCGGTTCGGGCAGGTGGACATCATGCTGGTGGCGCTGTGCCTGGCCGACTGCGTGGCGCGGCGGCCGTGGTGGCCGCGCGGGTTCCTGATCGGGGTGGCGACCGCGGTCAAGCTCACCCCCGGCGTCTTCCTGGTGTACCTGCTGGTCACGAGGCAGTGGCGGACGCTGTTCATGGCGTCGTTCGTGACGGGGCTGCTCACGTTGCTGCCGTTCGCGGTGATCCCCCGGGACGCGGCCGGCTTCTGGTTCTCGGCGCTCCTCGACCCCGAGCGTCTCGGCTCGAACGCCGGCACCACCAACCAGTCCGTCCGCGGCATGCTGATCCGCCTGTATCTGAACGACACGCTGACGTCGGTCCTGTGGGTGGCGGTCGTGGCCGTGGTCGCCTGGTACGGCTTCCGCGCCGCCCGTGAGGCGTACCGGGCGGACGACCACGTCACCGCCGTGGCGCTGGTGGGGCTGATGGCGGTGCTGCTGTCGCCCGTCGCGTGGATCCACCATCTGGCCTGGGTGGTCGTGGTGCTGGGCGCGCTCGTGGGCGACGGCCGCGATCCGGTACGGCTGCGCGTGGCGGCCGGGGTGTGGCTGTACTACGTGCTGCCGATCCCCTGGTGGGGCGTGTCGCTGAAGGCGGCCGAGATCCCGGTGCTGAGCCCCGTCCTGGGGAAGATCGTGCAGAACGGGTACGGACTGGGCGCGCTGGCCCTGGTCTGGCTGCTGGCGGCCTGGCTGCCGAAGCGGAGGGCGGCCGAGCCCTCGCCAGGCGCCTTGGCCGCCCATTACCCTCGGTAGCGTGCTGATTGCCGTGGGGATGTGCGCCGCCGCCGCGACGGGCGGCGTGGTCATGGGCTACCTGGCTCTCCGGCGGGCTCGGGAGGAGATCGAGGACTGCCGCCGCATGCTCGTACGGCAGGCGTCGGCCGCCCGAGGGGACCTGATGGCCATCCGCGACGTGGCCGTGTGCCGGTACGACGCCCTGGAGAAGATGGCGGGCGAGCTGTCGTTCTCGGTCGCGATGATCAACGGTCTGGGCGACGGCATCGTGCTGACCTCCATCAACGGCTGCTCCGACAGCCGCACGTACGTGCGCCGCGTGGTGGGCGGCAGGGGCGAGCAGCCGCTGTCGCCGGAGGAGGAGCAGGCGGTGCGGGCGGCCAGGCTCGGGCTGGGATCAGTCGCGGCGAAGCCGCGCGCACCTCGACAAGCTGCGGATACCCTGTAGCCATGCCCAGACTCGCCTATCTCGGGCCCGAGGGAACCTTCACCGAGGAAGCCCTGCGGCTCCTGGATCCCGGCGCCGAGCGTCTGCCCTGCCCGACCGTGAGCGCCGCGCTGGCCGCCGCGCGCAGCGGCGAGGCCGACGGCGCCGTCGTGCCGCTGGAGAACTCCGTCGAGGGGGCGATCACCACGACGCTGGACGAGTTCGCCTGGGGCGAGCCTCTCCTGATCAACGCCGAGCTGCTGCTGCCGGTGCGCTTCTCGCTGCTGGCCCGGCCCGGTACGGAGATCCCGCGCATCAAGCGCGTCTACACCCATCCCGCGGCCATCACCCAGTGCCGCGCGTTCCTCTCCCGGGAGCTGCCCGACGCGGTGGTGGTGGCGGCGCCCTCGACGGCCGCCGCGGCCCAGGAGGTGTCGCTGCCCAGCTCGCCGTACGACGCGGCGATCGCGGCGCGCATCGCGGGCGAGCACTACAACCTGGTGGAGCTGGCCGGTGACATCGGGGACCGCACCGACACGGTGACGAGGTTCGTCAAGGTGGCCCGTCCCGGCGGTCCGCTGCCCGGGCCGACCGGGTCCGACCGCACCACGCTCGTCGTCTTCCTCGCCGACGACCACCCGGGCGCGCTGCTGGAGATGCTGACCGAGTTCTCCGTGCGCGGCGTCAACCTGACCCGTATCGAGTCGCGGCCCACCGGCGACGGCATCGGCCGCTACTTCTTCCACTTCGACTTCGAGGGCCATGTCGCCGACGCCCGGGTCGGCGAGGCCATCTCGGGGCTCCATCGGATCTGCGACGAGGTGCGCTTCCTCGGCAGCTATCCGCGGGCCGACGGCGTCGTGCCCCGGGTCAAGCGGGGCACGGCCGACGAGGAGTTCGCCGAGGCGGGCGGCTGGCTGGCCCGGATCCGCTCCGGCGAGGTCTGACGGGCCGCAGGGGCGACGTCCGGGAATCGAGGGGCGAGGAGACGTCCCGCGCCGGTAGCCTTTCCTTGTGATTGACCTGCGTACCCTTCGTGAGGACCCCGACCGGCTCCGGGCGTCGCAGCGTGCCCGCGGTGAGGACGACACCGTCGTCGACACGCTGCTCGACCTCGATGAGCGCCGGCGCTCCGCGCTGACCGGTTTCGAGTCGCTGCGCGCCGAGCAGAAGAGTTTCGGCAAGTCGGTGTCGAAGGCGCAGGGCGAGGAGAAGGCCGCGCTGCTGACCCGGGCCAAGGAGCTGGCGAGCGCGGTCAAGGCCGCCGAGTCGGAGGCCGAGCGGCTGGGCGGCGAGCTCGACGAGCTCATGCAGACGGTGCCCAACCTCGTCGAGGAGGGCGCGCCGCACGGCGGCGAGGACGACTACGTCGTGCTGGAGACCCACGGCGAGCCGCGCCGGTTCGACTTCGAGCCGAAGGACCACCTGGAGATCGGCGAGCTGCTCGACGCGATCGACATGGAGCGGGGCGCCAAGGTGTCCGGCTCGCGGTTCTTCTTCCTCAAGGGCGTCGGCGCCCGGCTCCAGCTCGGCCTGCTCAACATGGCGATGCAGCAGGCCATCGCCGCCGGCTTCACGCCCATGATCACTCCGGTGCTGGTCAAGCCGGAGACCATGCAGGGCACCGGCTTCCACGTGGCCCACGACAAGGAGATCTACCGCCTTCCCGAGGACGACCTCTACCTGGTCGGCACCTCCGAGGTGGCGCTGGCGGGCTACCACGCCCAGGAGATCCTCGGCGGGGACGAGCTGCCGCTGCGCTACGCGGGCTGGTCGTCCTGCTTCCGCCGCGAGGCCGGCTCGTACGGCAAGGACACGCGGGGCATCATCCGCGTCCACCAGTTCGACAAGGTGGAGATGTTCTCCTACGTGCGGCCGGAGGAGGCGCACGAGGAGCACCAGCGGCTGCTGGCCTGGGAGAAGGAGATGCTCGACGCGGTGGAGGTGCCCTACCGGATCATCGACACGGCGGCGGGCGACCTGGGCATGTCGGCGGCGCGCAAGTTCGACTGCGAGGCGTGGATCCCCACCCAGGGCCGCTACCGGGAGCTGACCTCGACCTCCAACTGCACGGAGTTCCAGGCCCGCCGGCTGGGGGTGCGCTTCCGCGACAAGGACGGCAAGCCGCAGCACGTGGCCACGCTCAACGGCACCCTGGCCACCACGCGCTGGATCGTCGCCATCCTGGAGAACCACCAGCAGGCCGACGGCTCGGTCGTGGTGCCGGAGGCCCTGCGCCCATACGTCGGCCTCGACGTCCTGGAGCCCGCCAAGAAGTAGGCCGGTCCTGAGCCGCCGAGAAGTAGGCCGTACGCGGCCTTGAGAGGGCCCGGAGACCCCTTGCGGGGGTCGCCGGGCCCTTGTCCTTCTCAGCGGCCGTACGAGGCCCGTACGGGCCTCTGGAACGCGAAAGGCCGGAAGCCCGCTGGACGCGGACCCCGGCCTGACTCGCTGCTACAGGTCAGATGGCACGGACCTGGGAGGCCTGCGGCCCCTTCTGTCCCTGCGTGATCTCGAACTCGACCCGCTGGCCGTCTTCAAGGCTGCGGTAGCCGTTGCCGACGATCTCAGAGAAGTGCACGAACACGTCCGGCGCACCGCCGTCCGGGGCGATGAAGCCGAAGCCCTTCTCGGCGTTGAACCACTTGACGGTTCCCTGAGCCATAAAAGCTCTCCCTCAGGATGTGAATCTATGGGACCCGCACCTCGCGAGTCCCGGTGTGTCGTACAGCAAGCACCCCGGGGTGGCTCAGACAAAGTCATGCTGGTTTTCACTACGGGATCAGCTAATACAACGCCACCACATCTAACACCATTCTGGCGCGTTGGTGTTCCCGTCTCTGGGAAGATTTCTCGCCGGCGGCATCACCCGGCAAACTGGAACGTGTTATGCAGAGTCTCCCCGCGCCGCGTCTTGTGGCCACTGACCTCGACGGCACCGCCCTGCGCGCTGACGGAACCGTCTCTCCCCGGACGGCTGCGGCCTTCGCGAGGGTCGAAGAGGCGGGCGCCATGCTCGTGTTCGTCACCGGGCGGCCGCCCCGGTGGATGAGCGGAGTGGCGGGTGCGCTCCGTCACCGCGGGCTGGCAATCTGTGCGAACGGCGCCCTGATCTACGACCTGCATACGGAACGCATAGTCGAATCTCACCTGATCGCGGCCGATGTGCTGGAACAAGTCGTCGCTCAGCTAAGAGCGAACGTGCCCGAACTCGCATTTTCGGTCGAGTATGAGGGGGGATTTGCGCATGAGTCCGAATTTCCACTCGGCGGCTGGGACAGCAAGGCCGTCGCCGGACTGCGCGTCGGCATCCGCACGCTGACCTCGCAGCCCTGTGCCAAGCTGCTGGCCCTGCACCCCCACATGGACCCCGACGCGCTCCACGAGACCGTCCACGGGCTCGTGGGGCACCTGGTGACCGCCACGCACTCCAGCGGCCGCAGCCTCGTCGAGATGAGCGCTCACGGTGTGACCAAGGCCACGGCGCTGGCCGTGCTGGCGGAGCGGCACGAGATCAAACCCTCGGAGGTCGTGGCGTTCGGCGACATGCCGAATGACCTGCCCATGCTGAGCTGGGCAGGCACCTCGTACGCCGTCGCCAACGCGCATCCGGCCGTCCTGGCCGCGGTCGACCACGTGACCGCGGCCAACGACGACCACGGCGTGGCCCGCGTGCTCGAGGAGCTCTACGGGCCGCCCTCCCGCGACTACAGGTAGGGGCCGGAGCCGCCCGGCGGGCGGTGGTCCTCGCCGTGCGGTACACCGGGCAGCGCCCTGCGCATCTGCTCCAGCTGGGCCCGAGCGGCCATCTGCTGCGCGAACAGCGTGGTCTGGATCCCGTGGAACAGCCCCTCCAGCCAGCCGACGAGCTGCGCGTGGGCGATGCGGAGCTCCGCGTCGCTCGGCGGCGTGCCGTTGTCGTCGGTGAACGGCAGGGACAGCCGCTCCAGCTCGTCCACCAGCTCGGGCGCCAGGCCGTCCTCCAACTCCTTGATCGAGGACTGGTGGATGTCCTTCAGCCGCTTGCGGCTGGCGTCGTCCAGCGGCGCCGCGCGGACCTCCTCCAGGAGCTGCCTGATCATGCTGCCGATGCGCATGACCTTGGCGGGCTGCTCGACCAGGTTGGTGACCGAGCGCTCCTCTTCCCCACTGTCGCTCTGCCCCTGGAAGTCGGGCCCGACCACCACGATGCGAGAGGTGTTGTTGTCCTCAGCACTCATAGGTTTCACCGTACTAGCAGGATCTTGCCGATGTGTTCCCCGGAATCCAGGATGCGGTGTGCCTCGGCCGCGTCGCTCATCGGCACCCGCGCGTGCACCACGGGACGCACGGCCCCGGCGGCGACCAGCGGCCAGACGTTGTCCACGACGCTGCGCACGATGACGCCCTTCTCCTCGGCGGGGCGGGAGCGCAGCGTGGTGCCGTGGACGGCCGCCCGCTTGGTGAGGAGGAGCCCGAGGTCGATCTCGGCCTTGGCGCCGCCCTGGAGGGCGATGATCACCAGACGTCCTCCGGTGTTGAGCGCCCGGAGGTTGCCGGCCAGGTAGCGGGCGCCGATGATGTCGAGGATCACGTCGGCCCGCACGAGGTCGGAGAAGTCCTGCTCGCGGTAGTTGACGGTCTCGTCGGCGCCAAGCTCCCGCAGCCGCGCCAGCTTGGCGTCGGTGCCGGCCGTGGTCGCCACCCGCGAGCCGAGCGCCTTGGCGAGCTGGACGGCGAACGTCCCGATCCCGCTGGCCCCGCCGTGGACCAGCAGCGTCTCGCCCTTGCGCAGCCGCGCCAGCATGAACACGTTGGACCACACCGTGCAGGCGACCTCCGGCAGCGCCGCCGCCTCGTCCAGGGGCAGGCCCTCGGGCGCCGGCATCACCTGCTCCCACGGCACGGCCACCCGCTCGGCGTAGCCGCCGCCGGCCAGCAGCGCGCACACCCGGTCGCCGGCCTCGAACCCCGGGACGCCCGCGCCGACCTCCGCCACCACGCCGGAGACCTCCAGGCCCGGGTACGGCGGGGCGCCCGGCGGCGGGTCGTAGAAACCGTTTCGCTGGAGAACGTCCGCTCTGTTGACCCCGGCGGCGGTCACCTCGATGACGACCTGACCCTGCTCGGGACGCGGATCAGGCACCTCGCGCCACTCCAGGACCTCTGGGCCGCCCTGCCGGGCGATCTCGATGGCTCGCATGTCACCACCGTAACCGGGCAAAGAAGTTGTGGGTTGGCTGCGACCATGGGAACACCTGGCGTTAATCTTCAGAAGATTTGCTGCCCCTTTACACCCACCCGAGGGGGACCACGGTGGCGAGACACGACCGCGAGGAATCGCTCGAGGAGCAGCTTGCCTGGCTCGACGCGATCAAGGAGTCGGAGGAGGCGTCCGTACCGGCCGGCTCCACCGGCTCCGCCGACGAGCCGTCCGCTTCGCCGTACCCTCAGGACCCCTGGCGGTCGGTGACGCCGCCGGACGTACCGCCGCAGCCGCTGTTCCGGGCCGCCGCCGGGTCGATGTACAGCTCGAACCCGGACGCGGTGGACTCCGGGGCCGGGGAGGATGAGGCCGGGCGGGAGGATGACGCCTCGACCCAGTGGCTCCAGCCGCCGTCGCCGTTCGACCAGCCGTCCTCGTTCGACCAGTCGCCCGCGCCCGCTCAGCCGTCCGCGTACGACCAGCCGAGGCGGACAGGCGCGTTCGGTGAGCCGTCGGCGTTCGAGACGCCCGCGGCGCCGTTCGACGCGGAGCGGGGGGACGAACGGGACGAACGTGACAACCCGGCGGCTGCCGGGGCCGGGAGGCCGGACGAGGCGTTCCTGGAGCCGCTCAAGCCGCTGCCCCGGGCCGACGACGGCGAGACGTACCCCTCGCTGCCCCAGCTGCGGCCGGTGCGGGACGGCGACGACCCGGCGGCCACGGCGGGACGCGCGGCCGACGAGCGCACGGCCTGGTCGGAGCCGCTGGAGTGGCCGCTCCCGCCTGAGCGCTTCAACGCCTTCGACTCGCAGCCCTCGGAGGTACGGGAGGACCTGAGCTCCCCGGACACGACCTCGCCGGACGTACGGCCGCCCGTCGTGTGGCCGTCCGATGCGCAGCAGTCCGAGACCCGGCAGCCCGATGCGAGGCAGCCCGATGCGAGGCAGCCCGAGACGCGGCAGTCCGAGACCCGGCAGTCCGAGGAGGCGCGGGTCGCGGAGACCGCGCCCGGTGAGGACGAGACCCGGCCCGAGGACACCCGCACCGGCGACGCCCGCCTCGACCACGCGGGCTCCGGCGGAGCGACGGACCGGCCCGAGGACGCCGAGCCGCCCTTCGGGGACGCCGAGCCGCTCTTCGGGGAGGCTGTGGCGCACGACGACCAGCGGTCCGCCGCGCCCGCCGAGAGCAGGCCACTCACCCACCCGCCCGCGTTCGGCGCCCAGGAAGCCCTCCGGGCCACGCCAGACCCCCGCCCGCACGACGCGGGCCGGCATGACACGGGCAGGCATGACACGGGCCGGCACGACACGAGCCGGCGCACGTACGACACGGTCCCGCACCCCCTGGCCGGCGGTGCCCACGGCAGAGGGCTTGACCGTCCGGAGCCGCCGGAGTTCCCCGAGCCGCCCGCACGGCAGCGCGCCTCTCAGGCCCAGCCGCCCGTGGCCCCCGCAGCCCCGCCGGCCCCGGCGCCGGAGCCCGCGCCGCCGGTGCGCAGGCCGAGCCGCCCCGCGCCCATCCCCGTCTTCACCGCCTCCCCGCGCCCGCCCGTCACCGGCAAGCCGACCGCCGAGAGCCTCGACCCCGAGACGCTGCTCCGCGGCCGCCGCAACGCCCCCTCCAAGGGCTGGCGGCGCCTGGTGTACAAGGCGTCGGGCGGCTGGATCAAGCCGGGTGAGCCGCCGGAGGTGCGCCGACGTCGCGAGCTGCTGGCCAGGGCCCGCACCCCGGTCGCCACGGGCCACCACCGCGTGGCCGTGCTCAGCCTGAAGGGCGGCGTCGGCAAGACCACGACCACGGTCGGCCTCGGCGCGACGCTCGCCCAGACGCGCGGCGACCGCGTCATCGCCGTGGACGCCAACCCCGACCGCGGCACGCTGTCCGACAAGCTGGTGCTGGAGACCTCGGCGACGGTCCGCGACCTGCTCAACGAGCGTGACCAGGTCAAGAGGTACGTGGACATCAGGGCCTTCACCTCGCAGGCGCCGTCGCGGCTTGAGGTGCTGGCCTCCGACCGGGACCCGTCGGTGTCGGAGGCGTTCAGCGGCGCGGACTACCAGTCCGTCTCGCAGGTGCTGGAGAACTTCTACTCCATCTGCATCACCGACTGCGGCACCGGCCTCCTGCACTCCGCCATGGGCGGCGTGCTCGGCCTGGCCGACCAGATCGTGCTGGTCAGCTCGCCGTCGGTGGACGGCGCGCGGGCGGCTTCGGCCACGCTCGACTGGCTGGAGGCGCACCACTACGGCGACCTGGTACGGGACGCCACCGTGGTGCTGTGCAGCGTCCGGCCGCGGACGAAGTCGGCCGTCGACCTCAACAAGCTGGAGGCCCACTTCGCCGCCCGGTGCCGCGCCGTGATCCGGGTGCCGTACGACCCGCATCTGGAGGAGGGCGCGGAGATCGACCTGGACCGGTTGCAGGAGGGCACGCGCGACGCTTTCCTGCAGCTCGCGGCGTACGTGGGCGACGGCTTCGCGGGGATGCGGGAGTCGGCGGCGGCCCCGGGGGCGCGGGACTAGGCCGCCCGGGGGAGCCGGAGCCGAGCGGAGGGTGTGGGATTCGAACCCACGAGGCCATCGCTGACCTGGCCGCTTTCAAGGCGGCTGCACTCGTCCACTATGCGAACCCTCCAGTGCGCACACCACCTTAGCGGCTGCCGTGGCGCCGGGGTACCGGACCGGCGGGCTCCTAACCGGTGAGCTGCGACAGCAGCCACCTGGGGCCCTGGGTGGTGGCGCCGAGCTCGGTGACGCGCTCCTTCAGGCCCCGGTCGGCGGTCACGACGAGCACCCGCTCCCACGGCCGTGCCCGCCGTGCGACCTCCACGACGGCGTCGTCGCCGCTGCCGGTGGCGGCCACCACCTGGATGCCCGCCACGTCCGGAACCTCGCGGGCGGCCCCCTCCACGACGGCCACGATCCGCGGGTACCACCGCTCCAGCACGGGGTGGGCCGGCGCCAGGCGTGACACCTCGCCGAGCAGCCGGGTGGCGGCGCCGAGCCGGTCGTTCCACCAGCCGTGCTCGGCCCGGGCGCCCACGATGTTCGCCACGTCGAGGACGAGCGTCTCGGGCCGCAGCTCCTGCCGCACCTCCTGCCAGGTCTCCGCGAACCCGGGGTGCAGCCGCAGCTCGGTGATCTCCGGCAGGCGCACCCAGCGCAGCTCGTCGCTCTCCCCGTTGGTGGGGACGGCGGGCAGCAGCTCGGCCGACTCGGCGATCACCGTCTCGAACGCCCATCCGCCGTGGTCGTCCATGTACACGCCCTTGATCCGCAGCGCGTCGGCCGGGAGCGCGGCCTCCTCGTGGGCCTCGCGGAGCGCGCCGGCGACGGCGTCCTCGTGGCTGTCGAGCGCGCCTCCCGGCAGGCCCCACGTGCCGCCGTGGTGGCTCCACCACGAGCGCTTCTGCATGAGCACGTACGGCACGCCGGCCTGGTCATGGTGGACGGCGAGCAGCCCGGAGGCGCCGTGCAGTCCCCAGTGCCGGTGGCCTCGTCCGCACTCCGCCCAACCGTCGCCGTCGCCAGCCGCCATGCTCTCGTGTCTCCCTGTCCGAGTCTCCCCTGTCCGGGGCTCCGTGTCCGGGCCCCAAGGACATCCAGCCTAGGGCCGCTCCGGCCGGGAGGGGCTTTGGAAACGGTTGCGAGGGTCAGGCCGTCCGCTCGGGCGAAGACTGGCGGGTCGGGCACCGGTGACGGCGTCCTTTCGGCCGTCCTGACCCGGACATTGGAGGATGGTTTCTGCAACCGGTTGCAGGTAGAGTCCCTGAGACAACATGCTGATCGACCAGGAGAGATCCACCGTGCCCCTGGACCCCGCCGACACCTACCGCAACCCCGTGCTCAACGCCGACTGGTCCGACCCCGACGTGATCCGCGTGGGCGACGACTTCTACCTGACCGCCTCCACCTTCACCAAGGTCCCGGGCCTGCCGATCCTGCACTCGCGCGACCTGGTCAACTGGAAGATCATCGGGCACGCCGTGACCGCCGGCCACGACGAGGTGCGTCCCGGCTGCGGCGTGTGGGCGCCCTCGCTGCGCCACCACGACGGCCGCTTCTGGATCTTCTACGGGGACCCCGACGTGGGGATCCACCAGGTCAACGCCGAGGACCCGCGGGGTCCGTGGAGCGAGCCGCACCTGGTCAAGCCGGGTCTCGGCCTCATCGACCCGTGCCCGCTGTGGGACGAGGACGGCCAGGCGTACCTGGTGCACGCCTGGGCGAAGAGCCGGGCGGGGATCAGCAACCGGCTCACGCTGCACCGCATGGCGCCCGACGCGAGCCGGGTGCTCGACGAGGGCACGATCGTCATCGACGCCGACCTGCTGCCCGGCTACCGCACGCTGGAGGGCCCGAAGCTGTACCGGCACGACGGCCACTACTGGATCTTCGCCCCGGCCGGCGGCGTGGCGACGGGCTGGCAGTCGGTGTTCCGGTCCCGGTCGATCTTCGGACCGTACGAGGACCGGATCGTGCTGGAGCAGGGCGGCACCGACGTCAACGGCCCGCACCAGGGCGGCTGGGTGGACACCCCGTCCGGTGAGCACTGGTTCATGCACTTCCAGGACCGCGGCCCGTACGGCCGGGTCGTGCACCTGCAGCCCATGGAGTGGCGGGGGGGCTGGCCGGTCATGGGCGCGGACGGCGTCCCGGTGCCGGGCGGGCCCGTGCCCGTGCCGGGCGGCGAGCCGGCCGCGCCGGCCACGTCCGACGACTTCGCCGGGCCCGGCCTCGGCCCGCAGTGGAGCTGGCAGGCCAACCCCGACCCGTCCTGGTGGGAGCTGCGCGACGGGACGCTCCGGCTCACCTGCGTGCCGGGCCCCGCGGACCTGTGGGAACGCCCGGCAGTCCTCACCCAGCGGCTCCCCGGCGAACCCTGCACGGTCGTCACCCAGGTCACCCTGCACGGCGAGGGCCGGGCGGGCCTGGCCGTCGTCGGCCGCACCTCCGCGTACGTGGCGGTCGAGTCGACGCAGGACGGGCCCGCCGTGGTGTGCGCGGGCTCCGCGCCGGTGCCCGTGCCCGAGGGCGCGGCCGTCACCCTGGGCGCGCGCGTCGGGCAGGGCGCGGTGGTCACGTTCCTGGCCGACACCGGGGACGGCCTGCGTGAGATCGGCGAGCCGTTCCACGCCACGCAGGGCCGGTGGGTGGGTGCGGTGCTCGGGCTGTTCGCCGCCTCCCACGGGGACGCCCCGGCGGGACACGCCGCCTTCGACGCCTTCACCGTCGATCTCGAAAGGTAAGAAGTCCTGCAACCTTTCGCCCCGCCGATCGCGTTGGCAACGGGCGAGAGGAGTCCCACCTTGGATCGTCACGACGGCTTCCGCGAGTTCGTGCTCGCCCGCCAGCAGGCGCTCATGCGCACCGCGTACCTGCTGACGGGCGACGCCCACCTCGCCGAGGACCTGCTGCAGAGTGTCCTGACCAACGTCGTGGGCCAGTGGCACAAGCTGTCACGGGGCGGCAACCCCGAGGCGTACACCCGCAAGGCGCTGGTCAACCAGTACATCTCCTGGCAGCGTCGGCGGCGTCTCGAACTGCCCAGCGGCGACCCGCCCGAGCGCGGCGTCTCCTACGACGACGCCGCGCTCGACCGCATGGTGCTGCGCCAGGCCCTGGCGAGGCTGACGCCCAAGCAGCGCGCGGTGATCGTGCTGCGCTTCCGCGAGGACCTCACCGAGGCGCAGACGGCCGAGGTGCTCGGCTGTGCCGTCGGCACCGTCAAGAGCCAGACCCACCACGCGCTGGCCCGCCTGCGCGAACACGCGCCCGAGCTGGCGCACCTGCTGTCCGACTCCGAGATCGCGGAGGTGGCCCCATGACGCGGCTGCGCGAGGCACTGAACGGCATCGCCGACGACGCCCCTCTGGTGGACCTGGCCGACCTGGCCATCGCGGGTCACCGTCGCAGGCGCCGCATCGGCACGGCGCTGGCCGCGCTCGCCACGGCCGTGGTCCTGGGCGTGACGACGGCCGTGGTGACGCTGCCGGGCCAGGGCGCGAACCAGCCTGCCACGCCCCAGCGCCTGGACACGGTCCACGACCTGCCCGAGGGCCGAGTGGGACCGCTCAGCCACGCGTACCGGACCTCCTGCGAAGTGGACGCGGAGCGGCATCTGGACTGCAGCGCCGTCGAGTGGCGGGTGGTCACCGCCGCCGGCACCACGTACCGCGTGCCGCAGGCGCTGGCCCAGACCACGAGAATGGACACCACGCCGGTCGCGATCAGCAGGGACGGGCGCCTGCTCGCGTACTACAGCCGCCAGGCGCAGGCGCACGTGGTGCGCGACCTGGTCACCGGCGCGAAGACGATCTCCGCCGCCACCGTGAAGGAGGACCGGATCGGCGTCGGCTCCATGCTCGTGGTCTCCGACGACGGCCGTTACCTGGCCTTCGACCCGCGCGAGGGCAGCAAGCAGCCCGGCTCGCTGATCGACACGCGCACGGGTAGGACGGTGCCGATCAACGGGAAGTACGAGCCGGTCGCCATCAAGGGCGGCGTCGCCGAGCTGGTCCGGTACATCAAGACGGACCTGTGGCTGATGCCCGTCGCCGGCGGAGGCAGGCCGGTGCGCTTCGACGGCGTGTTCATCATGTTCAGCGAGACCGCCCCTGACGGCCGCACGGTCGTCGCCTTCGGCAGGGACGGCGCCGCCCCCGACACGGACGACCTCGCCCGGAACAGGCTGACCGTGCTCGACGCCAGGACCGGCCGGATCCTCCGCAAGGTGACCATGCGCGGCATGCCGAAGGGCGGGGGCCAGGCCATGGGCGCGGGTCCCTGGCTGAACGGCCACGAGGTCACGATCGCCTACGGGGCCAAGGGGGACACGAGCACGTACGGGGTGGACGTCACCACGGGGAAGGCCCGGCTCCTGTCCCGCTACCCGGGCCGCCACGAGGGCTTGACCTTGCCCGGTTTCGCCCAGTGATCCCCTGACGGTGGACACCATGGCCGTGACGGAGCTAGAGCACTTCTCGGAGCACGTCGTCGACCGGTGTGGCGCTCACGCCGAGGATCTTCTCGGTCTCGGAGTAGTCGATGACGAACGGGTGGCCGGGCTTGGTGAGCACTTCGTGCAGCTCCGCCCAGAACGGCTCGGTGAACGCGAGCAGGGTCAGGTCGCGTTCGGTCATCTCCTCCATCCGCGGCTCGGGCGCTCCCGAGAGGTCGGCGAGTCGCCCGGCCAGCTCCCGTACCGACAGCGTCGAGGTGGGCGCGTGCCAGGCCCGGCCGTACGCCTGCTCGTGGCGGCTCGCGGCGACCAGCGTGCGTGCGGTGTCGCCGATCGCCGAGTAACTGTGCGGCACGTCGAGCTCCTGCGGCACCAGGACGGGCCTGCCCTCCAGCACCTGCCGCTGCACCATGAGGCTGAACACCGAGAAGGCGCCGGCGCCGTAGAACTGGGCGGCCCGCACCTCGGTGACCTTCACTCCCGAGGCTGCGGCCTCCTCCCAGATGCGCGCCCTGACCAGGCCCTTGCGCCCGGTCGCGGTGAGCGGGAAGTCCGGCGTGATCGGCCCGTCCACCGGCCCGTAGGCGTAGAGGTTGCCGAGCATGACGTAGGCGACGCCGGTCCGCTTCACCGCGGTGAGCAGGGATCCGGCCAGGGCGGGGAACTGCTCGGGCCAGGCGTGGTACGGCGGCGCGGCGGTGGAGAACAGCGTGTCCGCCCCCTCGGTCAGCTCGGTGAGCCGATCGGTGTCGGTCACGTCCGCGGCGACCTTGTCGACGAGCGGGTGGTCGGGCCCGCCACCCGTGCGGCTGATCATCCGCACCCGTTCGCCGTCCTCGGCCAGCAGCAGAGCGGCCTTCGACGCGGCAGCCCCGCGACCCACGATCACATGAGATTTCATGGGGACAACAGTGCCGATCCGCGGCCCCATGACATAGTGGCTGGAATGCCAACTATCCGGAAGATCTGGCCATGCACCTCGTCGCCGCGGTAATCGTGCCCCCCGTGCTCAGCTTCGACGTCTCGATCCCGCTCATGGTGTTCAACAACGTCCCCGACTATGACGTGCGCGTCTGTACGGCGCGGCCGGGCACGGTGCCGACCGTGGGGGGTCCCGACATCGTGGTGACGGACGGCCTGGACGTGATGGAGGGCGCCGACACGGTGCTCGCCGTCGGCAGCGGCGGCGAGCAGGCTCCCGCGGAGGTCCTCGACGCCCTGCGGAAGGCCGCGGCCGGCGGCGCGCGCATCGCCTCGCTCTGCACGGGCGCGTTCGTCCTGGCCCAGGCCGGCCTGCTGGACGGGTGCCGCGCCACCACCCACTGGGGACTGGCCGACGACCTCGCCGCCCGCTTCCCCTCGGTCGACGTCCAGCCCGGCCTGCTCTTCGTCGAGGACGGCGGCATCTTCACCTCGGCGGGCGCCGCGGCCGCCATCGACCTGTGCCTGCATCTGGTCAGGCTCGACTACGGCGCGGCGGTCGCCAACACGGCCGCGCGGCTCGCGGTCGTCCCTCCCGTACGGCCGGGGGGCCAGGCGCAGTTCATCGAGACCCCGCTGCCCGACGACCGCGGCACGTCACTCGCCCCCACCCGGGCCTGGGCGCTCGAACACCTCGATCGCCCGCTCACCCTCGCGGACCTGGCCCGTCACGCCGGGATGAGCGTACGGACCCTGACCAGGCGCTTCCACGCGGAGACGGGGCTCAGCCCGCTCCAGTGGCTGCTGCACCGGCGCGTCGACCGGGCCAGGGAGCTGCTGGAGACCACCGAGCTGCCCATGGACCAGGTGGCCGAGCAGAGCGGTCTGGGCAGCGCGGACTCCCTTCGCAAGCACCTGGCCGGCCGGGTCGGGCTCACTCCCACGGCCTACCGTGCCAGCTTCACCCGGGTGAGGGGCCAGGCGGTTCGGGGAGCCGCGATGCGCGGGCGGCGGTCCGGCGACTGATCCGGTAGCGGCCCGGGGTCGTTCCGATGATGCTGGTGAACGCCGCGATGAAGCTGCTGGGGTTGGCCCATCCGCAGGCGGCGGCGGTTCGGATGGTGTCGTGGCCGTCGGCGAGGAGTACGAGCGCGTGGTGGATGCGCAGCTGCGTGCGCCACTCGTAGAAGGTCATGCCGAGTTCGTCGCGGAACAGCCGGCTGAGGGTGCGGGTGCCGGCTCCGACCGTCTTCCCGAGCTCGGCCAGCGTGGCGTTGTCTCCCGGCGACTCGTACAGCATCCGGGCGATGGCCCGCAGTCGGTCGTCCCGTGGCTGCGGCAGGTGCAGCGGCTGTTCGTGGGCTTCGCGGAGTTCGTCGACGAGGACCCGAAGGAGGCGAGAGCGCGCGGAGCGGCTGTAGGCAGGCGCGGCGTCGTCGTAGTTGCGGGGGCCGGTCAGGGCGAGCAGGACCTCGCGGGCGAGGTCGGAGGCCAGGAACACGGCGGGATGGTCTGGGATGAGCCGGGCGAGGGCCGGCGCGAGAAAGACGATCCGCATGTCGGTGTCGCCGTGGGCGCGATGGTGGTGCGTGAACCCCGCTGGGGTCCAGGCGACCCGGTTGGCGGGCACGATCGACGTGCCGCGCTCGGTGTGAACCGCCAGGACGCCGCTGGCCGCATATACCAGGTGTCCCCGTGCGTGCGACTGCACTGCGCTCGTCTCGCCGGACGGCCAGAGGTGGCGCCCGCCGGACGGCCACAGGTGTGACGTCACACCGGCGTCCCGGCGAGGTTGGCGGCGAACGGGCATAAGTTGGCATCCTATCGGTGGCAAGCCACACCTTGCCCTGGTGAAACTGCCTTCATGCGGAGCGCTCCTCGATCGCGCGGAGCGCCCGACCGGATCACATGGCATCGAGGCGGCGTGCCTCGATGCCGCGGCTTGAGAGAGAAGGCAGAAACGCATGGCGACGTTCGTTCTGGTGCCCGGCGGCTGGCACGGCTCCTGGTCGTTCGAGGCGGTGGTCCCGCTGCTGGAGCGTGCGGGTCATGCCGTTCACGCCCTGACCCTGACCGGTCTGCGGCCGGACGACGACAACGCGACGGTCGCGACCGCCAACCTCGACACGCACGCCGACGACGTGTTGCGGCTCCTCGATCGCGCCCACATCACCAGCGCGACGTTGGTCGGCCACAGCTACGGCGGGATGGTGATCGCCGCCGCCGCCGATCGCGCCGAGGGCCGGATCGCACGACTGGTGCATCTCGACGCCTACGTACCGCGCGACGGCGAGTCGTGCTGGTCGTCGACGACCGAGCGCTACCGGGAGGTGTTCGCTGCCGGGGCCGCGACCACCGGCTACGCCGTCCGACCGCCGGACGGCGGCGATCCCCGCCGCCGTCCCCATCCCCTCGCCTCGTTCCTGCAGGCGATCCGGCTCGCGGGCAGGCACGCCCAGGTCCCCCGCCGGGAGTTCGTCTACTGCTCGGGATGGGAGGACAGGACGCCGTTCGCCGATCTCCGCACCCGGCTCCGAGCCGATCCCGGCTGGCAGGTCCACGACCTGCCGACCGGCCACGACGCCATGCATGAGGCCCCGGAAGCGGTCGCCGCACTGCTGCTCGGCGAAGGCGTCGGTCTCAGCGGCCGTTCCGGCTGAAGTGCTGGAAGTCCTTGGTGCCGGACCAGGCGCCGCCCCAGCCCCAGCCGACCGCGGCGAACGTGCGGACCACGCGGTCGCCCGGGTTGATGACGCCCTTGCCGCGCATCGGGCGGTGGTCGTACTTCTTGGCGTTGGCGTGCGCCGTGCCGCCCGAGGCCGTCACGTACGGGTTCTCGCGCGGGTTGACGTCCACCGCCTCCCCGTAGGCGTGGTTGGACCAGTTGCTCGATCCCGTGGCGGGGCGGCAGTTGAAGGCCGAGGTGTTGTCCGCGTCGATGGAGTCGAAGTCGTCGCCCTTGTAGACGTCCACGAGCCGCATCTGCCTGATGGGGTAGCGCATGGCGTACAGCTTCCTGAAGGCCGTCACGATGTCGCCGGTGACGGTCTTGCGCACGACCAGCTCGCCGGTGTGGGCGCGGTCGTCCCAGCCCCAGTACGTCATCGTGACCAGGCGCAGGTCCCGGTAGGAGACGGGGCAGCCCGGCCGCCACGAGTACGGCAGGCGGTCACGGGCGATGCGGGTGACCTTGGCCGTGAACGGCGGCGGGCCGGCCTTCGTGGGCTTCGCGGAGCTCGTGGGGGACGGGCTCGCGGGGGACGGGGAGGAGGGGGCCGGGGTGATGCCGGCCCCGCTCGTCTCAGGGGTGGAGACCGGGGCGGAGGCGGGTGGCGGGCTCTGCGTGGACGAGGCGGCCGGGGCCTGCCCGCCGCAGGAGACGGACGCGAGCACCACGAACGCCAAGGTGGCGGCACCTTTCATCTGACCACCCTATGCGAAGCTCCGTTTCACCAGGTCAGGCCGTGTGTTCCCCCGTGTGCCGACCACGCCGGGCGACGGCACGCAGCGCCGCGCCGGTGTACCCGACGAGCGTCGCGAACGACAGGCCGGCCAGCAGGCCGCCCACCCACAGGTCGTTGACCGTGGCGTCGGAGAAGTCGGCGCCGCGCGGCTGGTAGCCGACGACGAACGGGGCGGCGACCAGCCAGAGGCCGGCCAGGAGCAGCAGGGCGAGGGCGACGACGCCCGCCTTGGCCTTGTTCAACGGTGGTCCTCCGCTCCGACGAAGCCGTTCGGGTGGGTCGGCTCGGGCTCGTGCCGGCCGGTGTGGCCGGGGGTGAACAGGTTCGGGTGCTGGTCGCCGGCCTGGCGCGGGTCCAGGCGCGGGGCGGGGCGTTCGGTGATGGGGCGCTCGGTGGTGGCCAGGTCGGCGTTCAGGTCGGCGCGCAGTGCCTCGACGAGCGGGGCGAGCAGCGCGGCGAGCTCGGCCGACGACGGCTGCGGCACGCCGGAGGCGACGGGCGGCGCGGGGACGGGCTCGGGCTCGGGCTGCGGCTCGGGTTCGGGCCGCTGCCGTACGGTGACCAGGCCACGCTCCACGAGCGTCTCCCGGATGGCGGAGGCGAAGAGGGCGGCGCCCGCGAGCCCGACGACGGCCACGCCGAGGCCGGTGAAGAACTCGGTCGTCGTCGCGTCGGTCCAGTCGTCGCCGGAGGGCTGCGTGCCCAGGGCGAAGGGGGCGAGCATGAGCCAGAGCCCGGCCAGGAACGCCAGGGTGGCCGCGACCGCCCCCGCGAACTTGCGGATCATCGTGTGGTCCTTCCGGAGACGAGGTCTGCGTACGTTCTGCCCGGCCGTGGCGTCCCGGGGTGTGCGGACGCGGGGGACGGCGGGGCGCCAGGAGGTTGTGGCGTGGCGGCGTGGGCGATCAGGGCGCGCGAGGTGGGCCGCAGCACCGTGCGGGCGACCGAGCGGGCGCGCTCGGACTCGGTGCGGTGGTCGTCGGCCGGCGCCATCCTGGCGACGGCGCTGAGCAGCGCGGACCGCCGGCCGTTCACCAGCTCCACCCGCTGCGCCACCAGCTCCAGCAGCAGACCGGCGAGCACGAGGTCGTCCTTGCTGAGCGGCGCCGACGCCGGCTCGGCGGGGGGCTGCGGGGCGGCCGGTGCCGAGGAGACGCCGCGCAGCGGCAGCTCCTTGAGGAAGACCACGGCGACGAAGCCGAGCAGCGTGATCGGCACCCCCACGAGGAACACCGTCTCCAGCCCCCGGGTGAACGACTCCAGCACGATGCCCCTGATCGGCTCGGGGAGGTGCTGGATCTCGCTGGGGCTGCCCAGGGACATCGAGGCCCCGCCCGGGACCTTGACGTGCCGGGCGGCGAGCAGGCCGGTCATCTCGTCCTTGAGCCGGTTCAGCAGGATCGCGCCGAACGCGGCCACGCCGACGGCGCCGCCGAGCGAGCGGAAGAACGAGACGCCGGACGTGGTGGAGGCCATGTCGCGCGGCTCGGAGCCGTTCTGCGCGGCCAGGATGAGCATCTGCATGGACAGGCCGAGCCCGAGGCCCAGCACGGCCACGTCTATCCCGATCAGCCACCGGCTGGAGTCGACGTGCAGCCGCGACAGCAGGAACTGGCCCACGGCGACGATCAGCAGCCCGACCACGGGGAAGATCTTCCACTTGCCGGTACGGGTGACGATGCGGCCGGAGACGATGCCGGAGACGAACAGCGAGAAGACCATGGGCAGGGTCATCAGGCCGGAGTTGGCCGGGCTGAGGCCCTTGACGATCTGGAGGTACTGCGGCAGGTAGATCATCGCGCCGAACATCGCCATGCCGACGAACAGGGAGGCGGCGCTGGTCAGCACGAACGTGCGGTTGCGGAACAGCCGGGGCGGCAGGATGGGAGTGCGGGCGGTGCGCTCGGCCAGGACGGCCAGGGCCAGCATGAGCACGCTGGCGGCGCCGAGCAGGTACGTCCACGGGGAGTTCCACTCGAACTCCTGCCCGCCGAGCGTGAGCAGCAGCATGAGGGCCGTGGCGCTGCCGGTGATCGTGGTGGCGCCCCAGATGTCGATCGTGGTGTCCCGCTTGATCCTGGGCAGCTTCAGCACCCGCTGGATCACCACGAAGGCGACCACCGCGAACGGCACCACGACGTAGAAGCACCAGCGCCAGCCGAGCCAGTCGGCGTCCACGATGAACCCGCCGAGCAGCGGCCCGGCGACGGTGGAGATGCCGAAGACGGCTCCCATGTAGCCGGAGTATCGGCCGCGCTCGCGGGGCGACACGATGTCGCCGAGGATCACCTGCGCGAGGGCGGACAGGCCGCCGACGCCGACGCCCTGCACGGCCCGTGCCGCGATGAGCTGGCCCATGTCCTGGGACAGGCCGGCCACGAGGGAGGCGGCGACGAACAGGCCGAGGGCGATCTGGAAGAGCAGCTTGCGGCCGAAGATGTCGGACAGCTTGCCCCACAGCGGCGTGGACACGGTCATCGTGAGCATGGTGGCGGAGGCCACCCAGGAGTACTGGTCCTGGCCGCCGAGCTCGCCGACGATCGTCGGCAGGGCCGTGCCGACCACCGATGTCGAGATCATCGAGGTCAGCATGGCGAGCATGAGCCCCGACATCACCTTCAGAATCTCGCGGTGGGTGTAATGCCGCGTCTGAGTCATCAGGGCGTCATGCCTCCTTTTCCAGACTGGTGGGGGCCGGCCGGGTAAGCCGGAAATGAGCGCAGATCTGGCTAGTATACGTACGTTTACTAGCCGTGCGGCAAGTGGGGTCCCAGGCGCTAGAGTTTGCGGGGTGGACCATGTCCAGGTGGAGGCGCGGCCGAGGGATCGCGAGGCGACGCGCGGCCGCCTGCTCGCCGCCGCCCGCTCGCTGTTCGCCGAGCACGGCTACGAGCACGTCACCGTACGCATGATCGCCGCCGCGGCCGGGGCCAACCTCTCCCTGGTCGGCCGCTACTTCGGGTCGAAGGCAGGGCTGTTCCGCGAAGTGCTCGCCGGGGAGCCGACTCTCACTCACGTCCTCGACGGCGACCGGGCCGGCCTGCCCGCGCGGCTGGCCGAGTACGCCGCGCTGCGCATGCACGCCGACCCCGAGAGCCGCATCCTGCGCTCGCTCGAACGCTCGGCCGGCGACCCCGAGATCCGGCAGCTCGTCGGCGAGCGAGTGCGCACGGCCCTGGTCGAGCCGCTGGCCGCGCGCCTCGACGGGCCCGACGCGGTGGCCCGCGCCCGGCTGGCGACGGCGGTGTTCCTGGGGGTGGGGGCGGTGCGCCGCAACCTCGGGCCGGAGGAGCCGACCCCGGCCGACCTCGCCCGCCTGACCGCCGCGTTCGAGGCATGCCTGGGGGACCTGACGACGCCGGAGGCCGGCGACGCGGCCCCCGGCGATCAACCTTCGGCCGGCTAGGCGTCCTTGGCCTTGGCGTACTCCGCGGCCCCGCCCGCGAAGTCGAACACGATGGTCGCCTCGTCGCCGACCACCCACGCGTCGTGCCCCGGCGGTGCCACGAAGACCTCACCGGGGCCGATCTCGGCCTCGGTGCCGTCGTCCATGCGGATGCGGAGCCTGCCCTTGGCGACGAAGCCGTTGTGATGGACCTCGCACGACTCGGTGCCGGCGATCGGCTTCACGGACGCCGACCAGCGCCACCCCGGCTCGAACGTGGCCACGCCGAAGGTCAGGCCGCTCAGGTTGCAGACCTCCAGGTGCCCCATCGGGAAGTCGCGGCGCTCGTCGGGCTTGTCGATGCTCTTGACTTCGATCATGACGTCCCCCTTCGTCACCTTTCAGTGTTTCACCACCGTTTTGGGGCTACAAGGTTGTTTCGGGGAGGCGGGACCGGCGGACTCAGACAATCCTCACGTTCATCTCAACGTAAAGGAATGCGGGCCTCAGGGCAGGCCAAGACAGCGCTTCTAGGTTTCTTCCCGAAGGCGGCTCCAGGGGCGGAGTCAACCGGACTCCACGAGCCGCCGGAGATCGGGGATCCATTCCATGCGTCTCATGAAGCCGTTCGCCGTCGGTGTCGCCGCCGCCGCTCTGCTCGCCGTGCCGTTCGCGGGCGTCTCGCTCGCCGCCACGAGCCCGGTCAAGGACCCGGCCCGCACCACCACGACGACCCATCCGACCACTCGCCCCGAGGACCGGTCGGTGAGCCTCGTCAAGGACGACTCCCGGCTCTCGGTCAAGGCCGAAATCACCCCCGGCGAGGTCGCCGCCGGCGACTCCTACCGGGTCACGATCCTCGCCGCGGGCGCCCGGCGGGACACCACGGCCACCGTGAAGAGCCCGCAGGGCACCACGTACACGGTGACGCTGAAGGACGGCAGGGCGACCAAGACGCTAACCGTCCCGCGCACCACCAAGCCGGGCCGCTACAGGGTGGGCGTGACGGTCGCCGGCCGGGTGACGACGGCCGAGTTCACCGTGACGCGCGACGACGACCGCAACCGCGACCACCACCCGTCCGGCAGGTGACCGGGCCCCGTCCGCGGGCCGGCTCGGGGAGGGGCCGGCCCGCGGCCCTGGGGCGAACAGCCGGTGAACGCCGGGTGTCGGAAAGCGTAGATGTGATCGTAACGAGAGGGAGACGCGCCGGACATCTCACATAGTGAGCATGGCCGCATGACGATCCCGTCCGTTCGACCAGTGGTGAGCGATGGCAGAGCCTCCTTCTGACGGGCCGTCGCGGCCCGCCCTCGACATCGACCACGACCAGCTCAGGCAGCGTGCCGCGCCCGCCTTCGACGACGCCTCCGCGGCCGTGCTGCAGGCCGTGCGCAAGGCCGCCGACGCGCTGGGGGCGCTGGGCGGCTGGCCGGTGGACGAGCCGGCCGACAAGGCGTTCGTCGACTGGTACAAGCCGAAGCGCGACGAGATGCTCCGCATGATCGAGGACTTCGCGACCGTGTACGCGGACATCGCCGACGGCATCGTGACCATGGGCCGCAACGTGGCCGTCGTCGACTGGGGCGTCGCCGACGACATCAAGCTCGCCGACGTGCCGGTCTACACGTGGCCGGAGGACAGGCCGTGATCCCCGTCAGGCCGATGCTGTCGCCGACGGCCCTGAACGGGGCCAGGGTCCTGTCGCCCGTCCCGCTGATGACGACCCTGCTCCTGGCCTCCGCCGGGACGATGGTCGCCCTGCGCATCTACGCGGGCGTCACCGCGCCGGAGATCGACCCGGCGGAGCTGCGCAAGGCCGCCGCCGCCTTCCGCGCGCTGGCCGACGACCTGAACGGCCCCGAGCCGCCTCCCGCGAACGGCGACACCGGCGGAGCCGCCGGCATGGCGGACCGCGCCGCCGCCTCGGTGTGGAACAACAACGGCGGCGAGGGGGTGGACGCCTTCGCCCGGCTCTACATCTTGCGGATCATGGGCTTCCCGGCCGCCTTCGCCAAGGACTGCCGGGTGATCGCCGCCGGCTGCGACGCGTACGCCGACCTGGTGGAGGCCGTGCGCAAGCAGCTCGCCGAGCTGGACAAGGCCATCGTGCAGCTCCTGTGGCTGGTCTGCTTCCAGCCGTTCACGACCATGCTGTACGGCGTGGCGCAGGCGATGGCCGCCGCCCAGATGGCGCGGCTGGTGAAGCTGGCCCAGACCGCCAAGGCCGTCTTCGGGATGAACGTCGGCCGCATCCTGCAGATCTGCCTGCCGAAGTACGTGCTGACCACGCTCAACTACGCCGCCATCGACGGCCCCGCCTACGCCGCCGGAGCGCTCACGCTGGACGCGATGAGCGACGCCGCCCACGGCCGGCCGACGAGGTCGGCGGGTGAGAACGCCCACGAGTTCGGGGGGATCGTCGCCGGGAACACCGGCTACGTCCTCGGCTACGACCTGGCCAAGCTGGGCCTGCCCGGTCCCGCCACACGGGGCGGCGAGCTGGTGGCGCGGCTGTTCGGCTCGGGGTTCGGCTACACGCCGGTCAAGAGCGCCGTGGACGGCGACGGCGACATCATGACGACGCCGGAGGAGTGGGCGAGCAAGGTAGAGGGCCACGGCCTGCGGGCCCTCATCTTCCCCCCGGGCTGGAGGTTCGGCCGCTGACCCCGTCGCCGGCCACGGCCGGCGACCACCCCTGGTCAGCCGCCGCTCTGCGGCATCAGCTTGAGGATCTTGCCCTTCGCGTTCGCCAACAGGTACCCGGCGCCGTAGTCGTCGACGACGTAGTACATGAGGGCCGGCTGGTTGCCCGCGAACGGCGAGGCTCCTTCGGCGATCACGTACCGCATGGTCGGCTTCGCGATGCCGAGCCGCCGGTCGGCCGTGCGGCGCAGGCTCGGGAGGACGGCCCAGTCGAACGACCTGAGGGTGGCCGCCTTCTGGCCCGGGGTGATCGTGCCTCCGGCGGTCCGGCTCACCTGGCCGTCCCGGTAGGTGAAGCGGTCGTACACGCCCTTCCTGGTGCGTACCGGGGCATCGGCGATCGCGTAACCCTCGTACAGGACGAGCCGGAAGAAACCGGTGCCGCCCGACGCCTTCTCCAGGGCCGCGATGGCGGTGCGGACGCCGGCGGGCGTCGTCAGGTTCGCCGCCTTCTCCTCCTCGGCGGGCTCCGTCTCGGCAGGGTCGAGGGGCTGGTCCTCCTCGGTGGTGATCCCGGTCGGGGATGTCGCCCGCGAGACCGTGAGGGAGGCGTCGCCCTGCAGCCGGGGGACGACGATCAGACCGGCGGTGATGATGCCGCCGACGGCGGCCACGCCGGCGATCGTCACCGCCCGGCGCCCGGCGGAGCGCTTGCCCACCGGACCCGTGGGCAGGCTCGCGTAGGGGTGCTGCGGGCCGGTCGGGAACGCGGGGCGGGGAGCCTGCGGCGTGGCCGGCCCCGCGTTCGCGGGGCGGCCGGCCGCCTGCTCCGCCGCCTGGGCCAGCATCCGGTCGAGCTCCGCCACCGGTGGGCGCGCGGCCGGGTCGGGTGTCAGCAGGGCCCGCAGCACGTTCTCCAGCGGCCCCGCCCGGAGCGCCGGCGGCACCTGGGCGTTCATGACGGCCGCCAGCGTGGCGATCGGGGTGTCGCGGCGCAGCGGGTGGCGGCCCTCCACCGCCACGTACAGCAGCATGCCCAGCGACCACAGATCCGAGGCGGGATCGCCCTCGTGGCCGCGCAGCCGTTCCGGCGCGATGTACTCGGGGGAGCCCACGACGTCGCCGCTGGCCGTGAGCCCAGGGGAGTCGAGCATGGCCGCGATGCCGAAGTCGGTCAGCACCGGGCTGCCGTCGGGACGCAGCAGGACGTTCGCCGGCTTCACGTCGCGATGGCGGATCCCCGCCTCGTGGGCGGTGCGTAACGCGGCCAGGATCCCGCGCCCCAGCCACGCGGCCTCGGCGGCCGTCATCGGCCCCTGGGCCAGCCGGTCGGCCAGTGACCGGCCGCGTACCAGCTCCATGACGATCCACGGGTGCGCCAGGGCCGGCGTGTCCACGATGTGGTGGATGGTCACCACGTTCGGATGGTCGAGCCGGGCCAGGGCCCGAGCCTCGCGCAGCACCCGTTCGCGCATCATGCGGGCCCGGCTGGAGTCCGGGTCGGGGGAGTCGGACGGGCGGACCTCCTTGAGCGCGACCTCGCGTTGCAGGGCCAGGTCGTAGGCACGCCACACCGTGCCCATGCCGCCGCTGCCCAACCGCCCGACCAGCTCGAAGCGGCCGTCGATGACCGTACGCCCGGATGTCACAGCGCACAGCCTAGGGCCGACAAAGGGGGATACACCGGTTTGATCCCCTCTTATGCACCCGGCAAGATAGCGGACACCCTTCTCCTCCAATTTCTGGATCACATGTCATACCGAAAGCTCCTCCCAGCGATCATCCTCGCGGCCGCGGTCACCACCGTCGCCGCGTCCCCGGCCAGCGCGAACGGCTTCGGCTCCGCCAACGGCTGCTGTCCCTTCGCCGACAACGGCAAGCACTGGTACAACTACGCGTCCCTGGAGACCCGCACCCGCACCGCGGTGAAGGCCGCCCTGCTGAACCTGGACGCCCAGACCGACATGACCGTGGCGGCCGACACCACGCCCGACCCGAGCACCGACGTCGAGTCGTTCGACCAGTACTACGTCGACGCCTGGGACCTCGACTGGGACGGCTCCAGCACGGGCTACAACCTGTTCGCGTACTCGAAGTGCGTCAAGACCATCGCCCCGGCCACCAGCGGCCAGCCGTGGCGCTGCGACCAGTACGAGGTCCGCTACGACCTGCGTGACATCGACTGGATGACCGCGACCCAGCGGCAGGCCCTGGCGTGCCACGAGATCGGGCACACGGTCGGCCTCGACCACTCCACCGAGTCGACGTCCTGCCTGAAGACCGGCGCGCACAAGATCCTCAAGTACAGCGCGCACGACGTCGCCCACATCAACGGCCGCTACTAGGAGACCGGGATGCGAAACCTCAAGCTCCTCACAACCGTCGCCGCCGTCGCCGTCGCCTCCACCGCCGGATGCGCGGCCCAGCAGAGCGCCGCCCAGCGGCAGCCCGAGCGGTCCTTCTGGTCCCAGCTCCACACCGACGCCGGCGGGACGGGTCAGTACCTGTTCGACTCGCTCGACGACATCACGCCCGGCGCCCGGCCGTCCGGCACGTTCCGCCCGGCCGCCGCGCTGGTGGAGGGCACGGTCGTCGGCGTCGAGCCCGGCATCGCGTACGCCTCGGGCGACGACTCGCCGACGCCTCGGGTCGTGCCGTACGAGAGCGCGGAGGCGGCGATCCGCTGGGCCAGCGTCGTGGTCAAGGTCGACAAGGTCCTCGCCGGCAAGCTCGGCCGCGGCTACACCGGCGGGCAGATCCGGCTGCGGGTCGAGCAGCCCACCGGCACCACGCTCGACGGCCTCCGCCAGTCGATCGGCACGGCCGGCCGCGGGCTGTTCTACGTGGACAGCGCCCTGTCCCGGGCCAAGCGCCGCGCCGCGTCGCCGCAGGCGCAGGCGTACCAGGCGTCCGTGCACATCCCGATCGGGCAGGGTGTGTTCATCGAGGAGAAGCCGGGCGCGGCGCTGGTCGCCCCGCTCACGGACGAGAACCGCGCCGCCCAGCTCCTCGGGGACGGCGGCGAGCAGACCGCGCAACCCACGCCCACGTCCACGCCGACGTCCACGTCGCCCACGCCCACGAGCACGGGTGCCTCGCCCTCCGGCCGGCCCAGCTCGACGGGGGCCACGCCGCAGTCCACGGCCACGGGCGCCGCCCCGCAGCTCAGGTCCGCCGGCGACTCGCCGCTGGCCCGGCTCCGCGGCCGCGTCCAGCGCTCCGCCTGCGAGACGGGCACGGCCACGGACCGCTCCACCTGCTGACGAGCGCATCCGCTGACGAGCTCACGGCTGGGAGCCTGGGTGGCTCTCAGCCGTGGCTGATGACGACCTTGCCGAAGCCGCCGCCCGCCTCGCAGTAGCGGTACGCCTCGTGGACGTCCTCGAACGGGAACACCCGGTCGATCACGGGACGCAGCCGGTGCGTGGCGACCGCGCGACCGACCTGGAGGAAGTGGGCCCGGCTGCCCGTCGCCACCCCGCGCAGCACCGCGCCCGCCCCGAACAGCAGCGCCGGGTCGACCGGCCTGGCCCCCTCGGCGCCGGACAGCCGGTAGCCGACGAACGCCACCTCGCCGCCGAACGCCACCGACTTCAACGACTGCTCCAGCGGCCCCGCCGGGTCCACGACGCGGTCGACGCCCAGGCCGCCGGTGAGCGCGCGGACCTCCTCCGACCACGAGGGGTTCGCCCGGTAGTCGATCACCTCGTCGGCGCCGAGCTTCCGCAGCCGCTCCGCCTTGTCCGGGCCGGACGTCGTCACGATCACCCGGGCGCCGGCCAGCTTGGCGAACATCAGCGTGAACAGCGACACCCCGCCCGAGCCGAGCGTCAGCACGGTCTGGCCCGGCCGCGGGGCGCCGCCGGAGGTCAGCGCGTTCCACGCGGTCACGGCCGCCAGCGGCAGCGCCGCCGCCTCCTCGTACGACAGGTGCTCGGGGACGGGCACCACGCCGTCCTCGCCCAGCACCGCGTACTCGGTCAGCACTCCGTCGGTCATGGTGCCGAGCTGGGCGGCGTTCTCCATCTGGAACGGCCCGTCCAGCCAGCGCGGGAACACGGTGGCCGCCACCCGGTCGCCCGGCCTGACCCGGGTCACGTCCTCGCCGACGGCCACGACGTCGCCCACGCCCTCGCAACCGGGCACGACGCCGGGGGTGATCGGCAGCGGGTAGTCGTTCGCCAGCACCAACAGGTCGCGGAAGCCCAGCCCGTTCGCGCGGATCCTGACCACGACCTGCCCGCGTCCCGGCGCGGGCTCGTCCCGCTCCTCGACGGTCAGCCCGGCGAGACCGCGTCCCGGCCGCAGGTGATAGCTCCTCATGGCACGTCCTTCCGCAAGCTTCGGCTACGTGGTGATCGTCCGGGCGAGCCATGACATCGGGCAATTCCCCGCAGGGAATGGCGGGAGCCCAAAGATCGGAAAATCACCATTCACCGCCCTCGCGGCACCGGTCACCCGGTCACGTCGCTGAGCAGCGACGAGTAGTCCTTCAGGGTGATGTTCCCGGCGAAGTCGTCCGTCATCTTCATCATGAGCTTGAGCATGAAGCCCACCTTGAACGTCCAGTTGCGCATCCGGATGCGGGCGTTCGACGGGGGCGCCAGCCACGGACCGGCGTTGCCCTTCTCGGAGACCTTGGCGTACTCGCGGAAGCCCTCCTCGTAGCGCCGGAACGCCACCCGATGGTCGCCGCCGGCCACCGCCAGCTCGCCCGCCAGCACATACGCCCCCACCAGCGCCAGCCCCGACCCGAACCCGCCCAGCGTGTTGGCGTAGGCCGCGTCGCCCAGCAACGCCACCCGCCCCTGGGAGTACCGGTCGATCTTCACCCGGCTGATCGAGTCGAGGTAGAAGTCGCCGGTGCGGCGCACCGCGTCCAGGACCTCGGGCGTCCGCCAGCCCATCCCGGCGTAGGCGTCGAGGACGATCCGCTTCATCGCCTCGGTGTCGTAGCGGTCGTAGTCGAGGCGCGGGGAGGAGAAGACGAAGAAGGCCGACGCCTTGGGGCCGCCGGCGGCGACCATCCTGCCCGGCTCGTTGTAGATCTGCGCCTCCGCGCCGAACCGCTCGGGCACCTCGGCCAGGGCGTAGTAGTGGCCGAGGAACTCGACGTAGTCCGACTCGGGGCCGAAGACCAGGCGCCGGACGTTCGAGTGGATGCCGTCGGCCCCGATCACCAGGTCGAACGTGCGCGGAGCCGAGCGCTCGAACGTGACGTGCACCCCGCCGGGGGTCTCGGTGAGCGAGGTGATCGAGTCGCCGAAGACGTACGCGCAGCCGGCCTCGACGCTCCTGTCGTAGACCAGGCGAGCCAGGTCGCCGCGGGCGATCTCCAGCTCGCCGCCGCTGAACTCGCCGGGCATCACCCCGAGCGCCCGGCCGCGCGTGTCGACGAACGTCTGGTCGGTGCCGCCGGTCTGCAGGCGGCGCACGTCGTCCAGGATGCCCATGCGGCGCAGGACCGTCAGGTGGACGTCGCCCTTGAAGTCGACGGCCTGGCCGCCGGGGCGCAGGACGGGGGCCTTCTCGACGATCGTGACGCGGAAGCCGTAGCGGGCGAGCCAGTAGCCGAGGGCGGGGCCGCCGATGCTGGCACCGGAGATGAGGACGTTCGTGTTCTGCATGTCCACGACTCTCGCGGAGCGCGCTGACACCCCGGGGACAACCGGCTGACAGTACGACCCCTCAGCCCACGAGGGCTGACAGCGCCTCCTCGCCGCTCAGCGCGGCGCCCTTGGCGAAGTGCGCGGCGAACGCGTCCGCGCCCAGCCGCTCGGTCGCCCCCGCGGCGACCCTGGCGACGTCCCGATCGCCCGTGACGGTCGTTCCGCGCAGCGCCGCACCCACACCCAGCAGGTACGCCGCCCGCTCGGCCGCACCTTCGAGCAGCGCCAGCCCGGCGTTGCCCTCGGCGATCTCGGCCGCGTCCGACGGCACCACCATGCGCGCCAGCTCCAGCGCCTCGCCGTGCCTGCGCCTGGCCTCGGCGCGGTCTTCCTCGACCTCGGCCAGCCGGCCGAGCGCGGTGCACGCGAACGGCCTGAGGCCCTCGGTCACGTACGAACCGGGAACGGCGGCCTCCAGCACGGCGGTGTAGCGGGCCCGCGCCTCGTCGTGCTCACCCGAGAACCGGGCCAGGTCGCCCCACGCCAGGTCCAGCGCCGGCACCGCGCGCGACGTCCCCGTCCGGCGGGCCAGCTCGGTGGCGCGTTCGAGGTCGGCGCGGGCCCCGTCCAGGTCGCCCTCCCGCATCAGCCCCGCCGACCTGCGGCAGAGCACGTCCACCAGCTCCTCCGCCGCGCCGAGCTGCTCGTGCAGGTCGACGGCCTGACCCCAGAGCCGCCTGGCGCCCGCCCAGTCGCCGCGCCGGCTCACGATCAGCGCCAGCCATTCGAGGGCCTGCGCCATTCCCCAGCGCTCACCGGCGGCGCGGAAGCGGGCCAGCGTCTCCTCCAGCAGGTGCTCGCTCTCGGCCACCCGGCCGCCGAGCAGGAGGATCAGCGCCTCTCCCAGCATGGACACGGCCTGGCTCCACGGGTCGGAGCCGAGCAGCCGTCCGCGCCGCCGGGTGGTCTCCGTCTCGGCCGGGCCCGCCGTCATGCCCCAGAGCGCGGCCAGGAACGGGTGGCGCAGCTCGCCGTCCACCGTCGTCATGATGTCCGTGGCCCGCGCCCACTGCTCGGGGGACACGTCCGGCACGGCCTGCAGCACGCACAGGACGTACTCCTCCTCCAGCCCAGCGACGGGCTCGTCGCCGATCCGGCCGAGCAGCCGCGCCGCGGACGAGGTGATCTGCCCGCGCCGCCCGCTCAGCCACGAGTACGCCGCCAGGGCCGCGACCAGCCGCGACGCCGTCTCCGGATCGTCCTCGACGGTGTGCCGGAGCGCGGTCCGCAGGTTGTCGTACTCCGCGGAGAGCCTGGCCAGCCAGTCGAGCTGCTCGGCCCGCCGCAGCCACGGGTCGGCCTCCCGGGCCAGGGCGAGGAACCAGGCGGCGTGCGCGTCACGGGTCCGCCGCTGCTCACCCGCCTCGGCCAGCTGCTCGGCGCAGAACAGGCGGATGGTGTCGAACATCCGGTACCGTCCGCCGTCGGCCTCGACGAGCGACTTGTCGACCAGGTCGGCCAGCACGTCGCCGTCACCGCAGACGGACTCGGCCGCCTCCAGTGACGCGCCCCCCGCGAACACCGAGAACCGCCTCGCCACCTCCTGCTCCTCCGGGGTGAGCAGGCTCCAGCTCCACTCGACCACGGCGTGCAGGGTGCGGTGCCTGGCCGCCGCCGTCCGGTCGCCGCGGGAGAGCAGTGTGAAGCGGCCGTGCTCGTTCAGCCGGGCGGCGATCTCCGCCGGGGTGAACGTGCGCAACCGCGCCGCCGCCAGCTCGATGGCCAGCGGCAGGCCGTCCAGGGTGGCGCAGATCTCGGCGCAGGCAGCGGCGACGTCGGGGCCGGCCGCGAACCCGGGCCGGACGGCGGCGGCCCGCTCGGCGAACAGCCGTACGGCCGGGGAGGGGAGGGCGTCGGCGGGATCGGTGCCCGGCGGCGGCACGGCGAGCGGCGCGAGGGGGACCAGCATCTCGCCGGTGAGGCCGAGCGGCTCCCGGCTGGTCGCCATGACCGCGACGCCGGGGCAGGCGTCCAGCAGCCGCCGGACCAGCTCGGCGGCGGCGGCCACCACGTGCTCGCAGTTGTCGAGCACGAGCAGCAGCGACTGGTCGGCGAGGGCGGCGACGAGGCGGTCCGCCGGGTCCGGACGGTCCAGTGCGGGCGCCTGCAACCCGGCCTCGCGCAGCCCGAGCGCGCCCAGCACGGCCGGGGCCACCTGCAGCCCGTCGTCGACCGACGACAGATCGGCGAATACCGCCTCCCGGCCCGGAGCCGCCCGGTGGACGGCCTCGACGGCGAGCCGCGTCTTGCCCGTGCCGCCGGGCCCGACGACGGTGACCAGCCGGGCATCGCCGAGCGCGGCGATCCTGGCCAGCTCCTCCTCCCGGCCGATGAGCCGGTTGAGCGGGGCGGGCACTCGCCGCCGGGGAGCCTGCGCCTTCCGCCCCTCACCGCGCAGGATCGCCAGGTGCAGCGCCGCCAGCTCCGGCGCCGGGTCGGTCCCCAGCTCGTCGGCCAGCAGCCGGCGTACCTCGTCGTAGACCGCCAGCGCGGCGGCCTGCTGCCCGGACGCGTGCAGCGCCCGCATGAGCTGGCCGCGCAGCCGCTCGCGCAGCGGGTGGGCCGCCACCAGCTCGCGCAGCTCGGCGACCGAGGTCCCGCCGGGCAGGGCCAGCTCGGCCTCCGCCAGGTCCTCCCTGGCCGCCAGCCGCGCCTCCTCCAGCCGCGCCGCCTGCGGCGGGGCGAACGGCGCGTCGGCCACGTCGGCCAGCGCGGGCCCGCGCCACAGGGCCAGCGCCTCCTTCAGCACCCGGGCGGCCGGCTCGTGCTGCCCCGCGGCCAGCAGCCTCCGCCCGTCCCGGGCCAGCCGCTCGAACCGGTGCGCGTCGACGTCCTCCGGCTCCACCGCCAGCCGGTACCCGGCGCCGTGGAACTCCACCAGTCCGGCCGGCAGGTTCCGGCGCAGCCGGGAGACGTGGGCCTGGATGGCGTTGGCCGCCCCGGCGGGCGGGTCGTCGCCGTACTGGCCGTCGATGAGCCGCTCCACGCCGACCAGCCGCCCGGCGTCGAGCAGCAGCAACGCGAGCAGCGCCCGAGGGCGCGGCCCACCCACGGCGACCGCCTCACCGGTGGCCGTCCGCACCTCAAGCGACCCGAGGATTCCGAACTGCACGGCACCGATTCTGTCCCATCCGCCCGGTGTGTTCCGACGGAGAACCGGGTCGCCGCCCCTCGAACGCCCTCACACGGAGGTCAGGAAGTCCGCCAGGAGCCGGTTGACCTGCCGGGGGCAGTCGGTGGTGAGGGCGTGTCCGCAACCGTCCAGCTCGTGGACCCGGGCGCCGGGCATGAGCCGGCGGAACTCGCGCGCCTGGCCGACGGGGTTGACCGTGTCCTGCCGGCCCCAGACCACCAGGGCGGGCGTGGTCGTGCGGGGCATGGCGGCGATGGTCTCGCGCCAGTCAAGGCCGCGTTCGAGCAGGTACTGGCTCTCCAGGTTGTCGTCCAGGGTGCCGGGCGCCCAGAAGGCGTCCACGTCCTCCTCCGTCACCTGGTCCTGGTGGACGTGGATGCGCTTGAGCGCTTCCAGCGAGCTCGACCTGTCCGCGTAGAACCAGTTGTTCCACAGCTCCCCGATGACGGGATATTTCATGATCTCGTAGACCCAGGTGTCGCGGGTGGCCGCGCCCGAGGGCGCCAGCAGGAGCAGGCCGGCCACGCGCCCGGGATGCCGCTGCGCGTAGGCCAGCGCCCACCCGCCGCTCCACGACAGACCGCCCAGCGCCGGGCGCTCGATGCCCGCCGCGTCGAGGAAGGCGCCGATCGCCTCGGTCATCCCGTCCAGGTCCCAGGTGAAGCCGCGGTCCTTCAGGGTGGTGAAGCCCTGGCCCGGCAGGTCCACCACGTAGACGGTGTGCTCGCGGGCCAGCTCGGGCAGTTGCCGGCGCCAGCCGTACACCCAGGAGGCCCCGGGGGACAGCAGCACCACCGGCGATCCGGTGCCCTGCTTGACGTAGTGGAACCGGGCCAGCGGCGTCTCCAGGAATTGCGCGTGCTCGGGGTAGGCGGGCCGGTATCCGCTCTGCCGCGCCGGGCGGTAGCCGTAGGCGCCGTACAGGGCCGCGCAGACGAGCAGCGTGAGAGTCGTGGCCAGGACCACGAGGGTGCGGGTTCGCATCGGTGCCCTCCAATCGGTGGATGTCCGATCGGAAGAGGGCGGCGGACCCGCCGAGGTTCCCTCACGACTGCCAGGCCCTGCGGAAGCTCAGCCGGGCCCGCGCCAGCCGGGACTTGACCGTGCCCACCGGCACCTCCAGCAGCCTGGCCGCGGTGGCCTCGTCGAGCCCTTCCACATCGCGGAGCACCAGCACGGCGCGGTGCTCGGGCGTGAGCCGTTCCAGGACGTCGCGGATGTCCACCGCATGCTCCACGTCCTGGCGCGACGGCAGGTCGCCCGGCTCCGCGGGGCCGATCCGGTTGTCGCGCCTGGCGATCCTGACGGCCTCTCTCACGGCTATCGCCCGCGCCCAGCCGTACAGCGCGTCGGGCTCGCGCAGCGCGCGCAGGTTGCGGAAGACGGCGATCAACGCCTCCTGCACCGCGTCCTGCCCGCCGTCCAGCGCGATCGGGCCGCAGATCCGGCCGAGGTACGGCGTCAGCTCGCTGAGCAGGTCGTTCATCGCCATCGTGTCCCCGCGCTGAGCGGCCAGGACGAGCGCCGCGGTCATCGGGCACGCTCGGCGATCCGCGCGGCCAGCCGGGCGAGGGCCTTCTCCCCGGCCGTCCTGACGCCCAGGGGCACCAGCGCGGCACGTCCCGGCACGCGGACGCCGCCGGTCTGCGCCACCAGCGTGCCTCCCGGAACGGCGGTCGCGGCCAGGCCGACGAGCAGGAACCTGCTCTGCATCCAGCACCAGCCGGGCCGCAGGTCCACGTCGAAGCGGGCACGCATGCCGTACCTGCTGCGGGCCTCGGCCACCAGCCGCCCGCCTCCGTCGTCCGCGACGATCCGCAGCCGCCGCATGTCAGGCTCGAAGGTGCCGAACTCCCGTTCCAGGTCGCTCACCACCTCCCAGACCAGCTCGAAGGGGGCGGGAAGCATCCGCTCGGCGACATGCGCGCCGGGGACGCCGGCGGCGAGCACGCGCAGCCGGCGCACCGGGTCCAGGTCGGCAACAGGCCAGTTCATGTCCTTCCAGAGGCGGCGCGGGGGCAGAAGGTTCCATGGAACCATCGGGAAGTTCGCCGCCTCCTGGAGGGCATGAACATCTCACGTCCCGGCGCGTTCGCGGCCGCCGTCCTGCTTCTCGACGCACTGGTCCACCTGTTCTGGCTGATCCGGCCCGTCGCCGACCCCCGCGCGCTGTCGCTGGCCGTCCTCGACGTCGAGGTGCCCTTCACCGCCCGGGTGCTGGTGCCGCTCGTCCTCCTGCTGAGCTTGGCGGCCCTGTCGGTGGCGGCGGCCTCCGGCGGCCGGGGCGGGTGGGTGGCCAGGGCGGTGACGCTGGCCGTGGGCGCCGGTGCGCTGGTGCGCGGGGAGCTCGGGCTGGCATGGGCCTTCGGCCTCGGCACGGACACCGCGAGCGCGTTCTACCGGCTGAACCTGTTCCTCTACACCCCTGTCTGCCTGGCCACGGCGCTCGCGGTCGGCGTCGTCCTGGTGCGGGCACGTCCGGGGCTGGTGCGGGCACGTCCGGGCCTGGTGGGGGCACGTCCCGGCCGTCACGACCGGTGACGCTCGGGCGGGGAGCCCGGCACGGGAACGTGCACAGGGGGAAGATCGGGAGGGGCGGGCGTGGAGAAGGCGTCCGTCAGCATCACCGAGACCGTGTACAGATGCCACAGGACGTCCATCCGGGACTCCGGCAGCCGCGCCACGGCGTCCTCGTCGACGACGCTCGCGAGCCCGTCGCCCTTCAGCGCTCCACGCGCGTCGATGATGCCCGCGGACATCAGGTCGACCAGCTCCTGAGAGGGCTTCGTCCGCCAGTTCCAGGGCTTGCCGGCCGGGGCAGGACCGCCGGCCGGCACGGCCTGGGCCCTCGGTGGCCGGAGCCGGTCCATCAGGCCGCGGCGCGGCGGCTCCTCGGCCGTGAACCGCCACGGCCTGCCCTCCACGGGGACGTCCCGTAACCGGGGCGCGAAGGCGCCGATCACCCCGTGGATGAGCGCCTCGGAACGCCGCCACAGCGGATCCATGCTCAGCGCGGTCCGTACGACCAGGTTGTCGAGGAACGGCGGGACGGGGTTCTGGCCGCGCAGCAACGACGCGCGGGACGCGGCGTGCCACCGGCCCACGCGGTACGTCAGGTACAGCCGGTCCAGCACGCTCGCGCCGTCCTCCCGGCAGCGGTCCAGCCACGGGGACGCCAGGGCGCGGCCGTGCTCCCTTGCCTCCCTGGTCAGCAGGTCGGCGTTCCTGCCGAAGAGGCCGTCCACCCTGCGCCTGACGGCCTTGGCGTCAAGGTCGGCCTGGTTCTGCAGGAAGCCGCCCCGCAGGATCTCCCCGCCGTGGCCGGACATCCGGGGCGTGGGGTCGAACCGCGTGCCGCCGGGGATGTTCTCGTACGCCGAGATCATGCCCTCGCAGGCGAACAGCGCGTTGTGCGTGCGAACGCGGGGATGCGGGACGATCAGCTCGGTGCCGCCCTCGGACCGTTTCGGGCGGGTGACGCGGTGCTGGACGCCGAGCACCTCCGCGACGTGCCCGGCGATCACCACATCGGGGTGGTCGTCGTGCCCCGAGGTCGACGTCACGAACGGGATGTCCGCCTTGTGCAGCAGCGCGGCGAGGAGACGGCTGTCGCGGCCTCCGGTGAGCGACAGACGTACCGGCTCGGTGGTGCTCCGCAGCGGCCGCACGGCGGCGAGCAGCGCGTCGGCGAGCTCGTCGACCTGGGCGCGCGTCGCCCGCCTGGAGGCGGGGGCCGGGCGTGCCTCGGGGAGCGGCGCCTCGGTGACGGCACGGCGACCGGCGGTGATCCTGATCTCGGCGGCGGGCGGCAGCGCGCCGACCCCGTGGAACGGCGTCTCGTCGGACAGGAAGTACCCGGCGCGGACCATCGACTCCATCGCCGGCAGATCCCAGGCGATCTCCGGCCGGCGCGACGCCGTCTCGGCCGCCCTGGCCACCAGGTGGACGAGCAGTGCCCGGCTGCCGACGACATGGACGTCCGAGGTCTCGGCGTAGAAGACGGGGCACGCCCGGGTGAGCCCCGTGGCCGCGCCCACCTCCCCCTCGCCGGCCCGGAAGACCGAGAAGACACCGCCGGTACGGACCGCCGCCTCCCCCAGCCGGGGAGCGGCCAGCAACCGCTCCACCTCGGCGGGTTCGGCCAGATGCCCGGTGAGGCCCATCAGCCGGCCGCCGCCCGAGCACACGAGCGGCAGCCCGTGTCCCTCCGGCTCGTTGGACCAGGACAGCAACGCCGTGTCACCGGCGGCCGACCGCCATCCGGCCGACCTGACAGTCTCGGCCGGCACCGGGAAGGCACGCGTGATCGCCTCCCGCGCCGCTTCGAGAGCCACGGACGGCACCGGGACGCCCGCGCGCTTGGCCGCGAGCACTAGATGGACGCGCAACCCGGCCTCCCCGCCCGATCCGGCTGCCCGGTGGCCGCTCCGGCAGGAGGCGGAGCCGTTCGACGGGCACGGAATGGCGGGGTGGGAGGTTCCGGTGGGGCGGTCATGCGGCGGGTGTCCCTTCGACGGCGTACACCCTTACTCCGCCGAAGCCCGCATTCGGATTCACGGACGGGGCCGTGCCGAGGGGGCCGCGCCTCAGGACGGCCGGGCGGTCGGACCGCTCGGCCGCACAGCGTCAGCCGCGGGATCGGGGCGGCTCGATCCGCACCCGCTCCTCCTCGGGGCGGCTCTCGATGTCGTCGAGCTGCTCGCGGATCGTCTTCCGCAGGTCGTCGAAGTCCTGGAAGGAATAGTCGTTGAACAGGGTGTAGCCCGTCCACATCAGGTTGGCGCACACCCTCGCCGGCACCCGGCCCGTCGCCGCGCCCATGCCGACCAGCGCCACCGACGCGATGCTGCCCGGCTCCTTCTCGTTCTGCATGTGGATGGCCTGGAACGCGGCGGCGCACGCCAGAGCCACGTTCAGCGTCTCACTCACGTCCTGCGACGACTGCTCCATGGTCGGCGTCGAGATCAGGAACTTGGGGTTGACCGCCCCCGACGGCACGCAGACGGCGCTGCCGACCGGCAGGGACCCCCCGAACCGGTCGCGGATCGCCCGCTGAACGCGCAGCTGGATCCCCGCCCCGAGATATTTCTTGATGACCGCGTCGACCCCGCCGTCCATCCGCCCGCGGGAGTTCGTCGGGCTGACCCAGGCGTCGACGCGCTGGTCGAGGATCGATGCCTGGAGGATCTCGATCTCAGGGGTGTCGGCGAAGGCCGAGCGCCACGTCTCCACCACCTCCGCGTTGACGTCCGCCAGCACTACTTCGAGCGGCGGCTTCATGGGCTGGACGGTCATGGCTCACTCCGGTCGCGGGGGAAGGATGTCTGCGGCACCTGCGAAGATATCGCCCCTCGGAGGCGAACGAGATCTTGCCGGACGATCTCGCATACGGGATCTTCACCCGGCACAATTCCCCCCACCTCGACCATCCGTGCCGCCGCCGGCACGCCCGCCCAGCCAGGAGCCCCCATGCGCGACACCGACGCCTCCGCCCAGCCGACCCCGCCCGGCCCGGATGACCCGCTGGCCCTCGCCGAGCTGTTCAAGGGCGGCGGCGAGCCGTGGCTGCCGCTCCTGAAGCCGGTCATCGAGGCGCGGCCGGCCGCGGCCACGTTCATCGGCCCGGGCCGCAGCCCGAACGTCGTACCCGTCCGCGAGCTGACCTTCCAGGCGCTCAAGCCCAACCCGCCGCACAAGTGGAAGGTCGTCGTCTTCGGCCAGAACCCGTATCCGCGGGCGGAGAGCGCCACCGGCATCGCCATGTTCGACAACACCTTCCACGACTGGGCCGACAGCCAGTTCGGCAAGGTCATCACCATCCGCTGCATCATCAAGGCGGCGGCGATGTGGAAGCACGGCATCCCCAAGAAGACGCCGATCGCCGACATCCGTGCCCTCCTGAAGAAGCACGACACCGTGCAGCCGCCCGAGTGGTTCCAGGCGATGCTCACGCAGGGCGTGCTGCTGCTGAACGCCGCGCTCACCGCCAGCGGCGACGGGGCGATGGGCACCGACCAGCACACCGCGTTCTGGCGACCGGTCGTCGAGAAGCTGGTCGAGGAGATCCTCAAGGCCAAGCAGAACGCCGACGAGGAGGACAGGGGGGTGGTGTTCGCGTGGTGGGGAGTCCATGCCCGCAGCCTGAAGGCGGTCGTCCTCCGGCTCCAGCAGAAGTACCCCGAGGTGGACGTCCGGCACATCGACCACCCCAACCCCGCGGCACAGGGCGACATCTTCTGCGACGGCGACCACTTCGCCGCGGTGAACACGGCGCTCAGGGAGCTCGGCACCGGCGAGATCGACTGGCTGCCCAGCAAGGGCTGGAACACGCTCACGGCGCGGGCCGGCGGGGCGGACGCGGACACGGCCGACCGGATGGGGGCGTTCATCACCTCCACGATGGAGCTGCACAAGCTCTACCTGGAACGGCTCGCCGGGGTCAAGGACGAGGGGCTGGTCCTGCCCGCGATCACCGGCGTGTTCGACACCCCGCTCATGGACTTCCGCGAGGCCATCACCCCGGCGGCCGAGCTGCTGCCGGGCCTCGACTGGCACGTGGAGCAGTCGCACCGGTTCGGCGAGAAGCAGGCGGGGGAAGCGGAGGCCGGCCTGTCCGCCGACGAGGTCGCGGCCCTGTACCTCTACACCTGCGAGTCGGCGTTCTACCGGCAGATCAACGCGACCCTGCGCAACCCCGACCGCACCCAGGTCGTCCCCTATCTCCCGTATCTACGGCTGCTGTTCTCGGCCGTCTCGCGTCTGCCCGCCCGCAAGGAGCCGCTGTGGCGCGGGGTGTCGCTCGACCTGCGGGCGCAGTACCCGCTCGGCCGGACCGTGACGTGGTGGGGCGTGTCCTCGTGCACGTCGAAGCTGAGCGTGGCACAGGCGTTCCTCGGCCGCCGTGGCAAGCGGACGCTGTTCGAGGTGCTTCCGGCGCGGGCCGTGGGCATCCGCAGCTTCTCCGCCTTCACCGGCGAGGAGGAGTTCATCCTCGCCCCCGGCACGCAGCTCAAGGTGACCGAGGTGAAGACCGAGCGCGGCGGCCTCTACACGGTGAAGCTGGCCGAGCTGGCCGAGCAGGGCCTGGTGGCGTGACGGCCAGGGCGTGGCGGACGGCTCGGGTGAGCTCGCGGAGATGTCCTTCATGTCCGCCCGCCTCGGTGCCGCGCGGAGTCGGTGCCCGGCTCCGCGGGCGCGTGATCGAGCAGGTGCCGGCGCAGGAATGACAGCTCGACGTCCACGGCCCGCTCGTGCATCTCCATGAACGGCGCGTAGTGCCGGCCGGGCATGCGGGCCAGCTCGGCGAGCGGCGCTCGCCGAGCCGCCTCGATGGCGGGTCCCGGGGGAGCGGTCTGATCCTGGTCGCAGGTGAGGACGAGCAGCGGGCACCGTACGCGGGGCGTGTCGCGGCCGGGCTGGTAGAACGCGAGGCGGAGCGCGGAGCGGGCCGCGACCCGCTGCTCCCAGTGCGTGTGCCTGTTGTCGGGATCGAGCGCCTTGGGGCCGTCCCCGACGTCCGGTGTCGTGAGCATCGCGACGGCGCCCGGCTCGCCGGCGAGCGGCACCAGCAAGGGCGGGCGGCCGGCGAGCGCGCCGAGGGCGTCGGCGATGCCCCGGCCGGTGAAGCGCAGCATCCCGAGGGGCTTCTGGAAGCTCGACACGCTGCGCATGGCGGCCGGGCCGCCGACGTTCGGGGTCTGGGCGATCACCGCGGCGAGCCGCGGGTTGCGCGCCGCGACGCGGATGACGTGACCGCCGGACGCGGAGAAGCCCCACAGGGCGAGCCTGGCCGGATCGACCCCCGGCAGGGTCGCGGCGAACGCGATCGCGGCATCCCAGTCGGCCAGCTGGCTCCTGACGGGGAGGACGAGGCGCGAGCGGCCACCGCTCTCGCCGAGACCCCGGTAGTCGAAGGCGAGGACGCTGAAGCCGGCCTCGTGGAATCGCCGCGCGAACAGGTCGGTGGCCGGCTCCTTGGGCACCGCGAAGCCGCCGGCCATGATCACGCAGGCGCCGTTGGTCCCCGGATAGTGCCAGGCGGCGCACTCGGTGTCGCCGCTGGCGAAGCGCACCTTGGCACGCTTCGCAGGCATGTGTTCCATGCGGTAAGTGAACCATGTGGTTCGCATCGTGTCCATGCCCGACGCCGCGCCGGCGCTACTCGCCGGCGGCCTCCTCGCGTTCCAACGCCCGGACCAGGGCCGCGAACCCCGCGGCGATCCCCTCGGAGTCCCCGCTGGTCCGCCACTCCACCAGGAACCCCCGGAGCGCTCCCAGGACCATCTCGGCGACCTCGAACTTGCGCCGGTCCGACCAGCCCGCCGGGCAGAGCGACACCAACGACGGCAGATAGAGCCGCGACGCCTCCCGCCCGAGCCACGCGTAGCGGCCGGGGTCGTACATCGCCAGACCGATGGCCTGGTCGAGCACCCGCAGGCCGGGATCGTCCCCGCCGATCATGGGCCACATGGCGCGCACCCGATCCGCCAGCGTCCGGCCTCCTACGGTGGCGGCGGCCATCGCGTTGACGGTCCGCTTCTCGCGCAGCGCGAGTATCGCCTGCTTGAGCAGGTCGTCGGCGCCGTCGAAGTGGTAGAGCAGCACCTTGTGCGTGGTGCCGGCCGCCCGCGCGGCACGCCGCAGCGAGAAGTCCACGAGCCCGTTGACCGCGATGTCGTCAGTGATCCGATCGAGCAGTTCCCGACGCCTGGCCTCGCCACGCGGCGACCCTGCCGATCGCCGGTAGCCTGCCCGTCCCGATGAGCCGTCGTCGGCGGAGGTGTTCATAGCGAAAGCTTCCACGATCAGGGACCCTCGTGCGCGAACCGGCGGCGGCGGTGGTGGCCCTTTTCGCTCCAAGATCGGTCGATACGGCGCGGAAGGAGAAACTGTATCTACCTCGGCCCAGGTTATGTGATTCTAAGCCCCGGGTATTTCTAGCCGCGGCCGGAATGGCCGGGAATTCATGAGCATGTCACTTTTCCTTGTCGGCATGGTCCCACTCCTGGAGTTCCTCCTCGTCGTCGAACCATCCGAAAGGACCGGTCATGGAAAAACTGATGCAGCGGCGCGGCGAAGTGCTCGCGCGAGTGCACGAACTCCGGGGATCACAGGTCAAGCCGCAGGACAACGGGGAGAAGCTCGACCGGGATCTGGCCGCCCTCCACCCGACGCTTCCGCTCAAATGGCTGACCTCCTCCCTGTTCGCCACCGGCACGGCCTTCGTCGGCTTCCTGTACAACACCGGGTTCAGCTGCTACGTGTCCGCGGACGGCGACGACAAGTGGCTCTTCGCGGCCAAGAGCACCACGGACGGGGCCGTGCGCTGGACGCTGTACAAGGACTCCGTCGGCAACCTCGTGATCAACGCGACGATCGGCGGGGCCACCTTCTTCTTCAACTGGCGGAACACGACGGGGGCCTGCAAACTGTACGACAGTTACGACAAGATGACCGCGCAGACCTGGGTGCAGAGCGGCGTCTTCGACGGTGACACGTTCCAGATGCAGAATGCCGACAACAAGCAGCTCATCGGGGCCTGGTCCAATTCCGACAACGAGCTGTACAACAGAACGAACATCGTCCGCCGCGAGTTCGGATTCCAGTTCTTCGACAAAGAGGCGTTCTCCGCGGACGACAAGCTGATCTACAGCGCGTTCATGAAGGAAAACGGCAGTATTCACTGAGGCGATGCTGCGGCCGTCGGGACGGCTGTCTCCTCGGCGGCGCCGTCCGAAACCGCTTCGGTGCTGGTGTAGAGGATTTCGCGGGCCTGTTCGGCGGCACGGATGAGGCTCTCGCCGACGAAGTCGAGGTAGCGGGCGACGCTCTCCAGGCGGGTGGCGGCCGGGGTGCCGCGGCCGAGGACGCCGACGCCCTGCCGGGCGAGGTCGACGACCTGCGCGAGCGATCGGCCGCTGGCGATCGTCGACTGGTGCCAGAGGTCGTCGTCGACGACATAGCGTTCGCGCCGGCGCTCGTCGCGTTCGCGGCGGACGAGGTCCTGGCTCTCCAGGTAGGTGATCGCCTTGGAGATGGAGGCCGGGCTGACCTGGAGGCGCTGGACGAGTTCGGCGGCGGTGAGGCTGCCCGTGTCGGTGGTGTAGAGGCAGGCCAGCACCCGGGCCATCATCTTGGGCGTGCCCCCTTGCATGAGGACGGTGGTCCACATCTCCTCGTACTCGCGTACGGCCTCGGCGTCGCGTCCGTACGGCTGCGGGGGCGCCTGCGGCCCTCGGGGGGCGGCCTGCCGGCGCCGCTGGGTGCGCTGCTGGGTGGCGCGGTGGGCCAACTCGGCGCGGTAACCGGTGGGGCCGCCGTTCCGCGACACCTCACGCGTGATCGTGGAGGTGGGACGGTCGAGGCGGCGGGCGATCTCGGCGTAGGCCAGGCCGTCGGCCAGCCCCACCGCGATCTGCTGGCGCTCCTGCTGGGTGAGCCTGCCTCCCGGCATCCCGTCCTCCTTCATGCCCCATGGGTGCTCCATGGCGCTGCTCGGCGTTCCCCGACACTTGAAGCATAGCGTTCAGCTTCAACACATTGCAATGATCAGACGGCTGTCATTGCGTTAACCGCGATGACCGTTGCAACAATTTTGTCATGTCTACCTGCAGTTGTGTCGATTCTTCGCAACATGGGTGTTGCAGAGCTTTGGAATGCAACGTAGCGTTTGCGACGTCAGAAACAGCATGGCGCACAAGGAGCACATGATGCAGAAGTTCGACACCTCCGCCCCGATCACCGCCGTCCTGGACATCCCCGCGGGGCGCGTCCAGTTCATCGCCGCCGACCGGGCCGACACCACCGTCGAGGTCCGCCCCGCGGACGCCTCGAAGAGCCGCGACGTGAAGGCGGCGGAGCAGGCCACGGTCGAATACGCCGACGGTGTCCTGCGGATCGAGACCGCCGCGGAGAAGAACCAGTACTTCGGCCCCTCCGGAGCCGTCGAGGTGACGGTCCAGCTGCCCGCCGGTTCGCGGGTCGAGGCCAAGGCGGCCAGCACCGAGCTCCGCGGCGTCGGCCGCCTCGGCGACGTCACCTTCGAAGGCGCGTACCGTCAGATCAAGATCGACGAGGCCGCGAGCCTCAACCTCACCGCAGTCGACGGAGACGTCGAGGTCGGCCGGCTGACCGGCCCCGCGGAGATCACCACCGCACGCGGCGACATCCGGATCGCCGAGGCCGTGAGCGGCAAGGTCGTGCTCCACACCCAGTCCGGCGACATCTCGATCGCCGCCGCCCCCGGCGTCTCGGCCTCCCTGGACGCCGGCACCAGCCACGGCCGCATCACCAACGCCCTCAAGAACGACGGCACGACCGAGCTCGACATCCACGCCACCACCTCGAACGGCGACATCACCGCCCGCAGCCTGTGACCCGCAACCCCCGAAGGGGGACGTGGACCGCGTCCGGAGGAAAGGGCAGCGTCCCCTTTCCTCCGGGAGAAGCGGGTGGTCAGCGGGTACGTCATGGGGGCGGGAATCCTTGTGGCGGATCCTGCCCCTGGTGAGCTGGAGCGGGACGTCGGCGTCGCCAGGTGAGTGGCGTGGCTGTCGCGCAGCGGAGGTCCCGCCGGCCGCCGTCCTGCTGAACCTCCCAAGAGTGCGAGCGGCCGTCCCGTCCCGCTCGCCGTACCCCGCCGGCACGGAGGCGTCGGCGATCCCCATCCGTCGGTGGTCATCCATGTCCGCGGAATGCGTTCGTGGTTCGCGCGTGCCGAACGCGTGGGCGGGTGGAGCGTGCCGCCCACTGAGCCCCCGGTAAGTTCAGGAGCAACTTCGGGTCTCCCCGCACCTGGGGACTGAAGATCGATGTCGCTTGTAGGTCAGCGGGGCCCGCCGTACAAGGACACCCGTTCGTCCTTGTCGTGGTCGATCTCCTCGGTCAGAAACACGTCGCTTCGCCACGGCTCATGGGCGATGTTGACGGTCCATTGCTCGTAGTACCACGCGGTGCTGTAGCCGCTGAAACGGAAATTGGCCTGGTAACGGGCATGCTCGCCGGGCTGAAGCAGGAACACCAGACCAGGGAAGCGGTTGGTCGGATATGCGGCCCACACAGGGGTCCGCACTACTTCAACCGCTGCTCCGGACAGCTTGAATCGCAGCCCCTTGAGCTGCGCCGGAAGGGTGTGGTCGCCGATGACAGCGGTCGGCGTATATCCAGTCCGCTCCTCGGCAAGCAGATCATGGACGACGAGTGGAGCGTCGGGCATTGGCGGCAGCTCGAACGTTGAGGGGATCTCACGTCGCCGCGTGGCCTCCGCGGCGCCACGCACGTGCTTGGTCCACCGGACCACGATCCGCTGCACGATCACCACGCTGTACCCCTGCCTCTCTTCAGCATCCACCCGTGGGTGTCCGACGTGGCCGCGCAGTACCGCCTGACCGCCAACTCCTTCATCGCCGACGGCGGCTACTTCGTGCTGACCGAGGGCATCGACCGGGTGGATAAGGTACGCGACATCGATGCCTTCGAGTCCTCGACGGGCCCCATAGCCCGCTGCCGGTCCCGAGGCTGGGCCGCGTCACCCGCGTGAACTAGCCTTGCACGTCTCTTTGTGCGCGGTCATGGGCGGGCTCCTTCTCGACGGCGATTCGGCGAGCGAGTGCCTGCCCCGCCGGCAGGTCGGCGACGAACGCCCGGAGGAATCCGGTGATCTGATCGACGTCGCGCCCTTCGGCCGCGGCGTCGATGGATCGGTAGAGATCGTGCTCGATGTCGGTGATCTGCCCGGCCAGGCGCATACCCTCCTCGGTGAGGGACAGCTCGATGTGGCGGCGGTCGTGTGCCGACACCTTACGGTCGACGAGGCCCACCGTGGCGAGCCGGTCGACCAGGCGGCTGGGGCTGTTGCCGCTCTCGCAGACCAGCAGCTCGCCGAGCCCGGAGAGGGTGAGGGGCCGGTGGTCGGCCAGGATGCGGAGGACCTCGGCCTGGGAGGGCGTGATCCCGAGCGGCTTGAGCGCCTGGCCGAGCAGCCGGTTGCCCTCCCGCTGCGCGGCCAGGATCAGGTAGCGGAGTTCTTCAGCGGCTCGCATGTGCGACCGCCTGCCGCCTCCCGGCGAGAGCCGTGGTCACGGGCGCCAGCCGGGCGGCCGCTCCCGGATCGTGGGCCGGCAGGATCACCAGGCCCGGGTTGTGCTCCCGCAGCGAGTTGATCGCCTTGGTGGTGTCGGCCAGTTGCCGCCTTTCGCCCACTCCCGGCGTGTGGCCCTCCTGCAGCAGATGGGCGTCGTACGTCAGGTCGCCGACCATCAGCAGCGGCGGGTGCCCGGGGCCGCGGACCAGGAGCGACAGTGACCCGGGAGTGTGGCCGGGGGTGGGCAGCAGCACGAGGCTGCCGTCGCCGAACAGGTCGTGGCCGGTCGTGAAGGGCGCGAGCCCGGGATCCTGGACGTCGCCGAACTCGATGCGCCGCCAGCGCAGCCCAGGCAGGTCGATGTGGGAGCGCAGCAGCCCCCGCAGCTCCGGCAGGGCTCCGTCGAGCGTCTGCCACTCCTTGCCGCTGACCACGATCTCGGCGCCGGTCAGCTCCCGCAGCCCGCCGATGTGGTCCTGATGCAGGTGGGAGATCACCACCGTGTGTACGTCCGCTATGTCGTAACCGCCGGCGGCCAGCCGGGCGGTGAGGGTGTCGGCCGGGCCGATGTCGAAACGGGCCAGCCGGTCGTACATCACGCCCGTGATGCCACCGGGGAAGTAGCCGGGGTCGGTCACCGACGCCCGGTCCTGGCCGGCGTCGAAGAGCACCAGCCCGTCCTCATGCTCGATCACGTAGACGTTGATCGGCAGGGGAGGGGTCCACCGGCGCGAGGTGAACAGCCACCAGTACATCGGCTTGCGGGTGGCGGCCACGTGCTCCGGGTGGATCGCCACCGTCCCGGTGCTGACCACCGAGACGTGCTTGATCGGACTCATCATGTTGGCCATCTCGTCTCTCATGGGCATTACATTACACGACATGTATGTCGTGTCAAATATCTATGAGTGGCCCTGGTGGCGGTACTTGCCAGGGGCGATGCCGTACTGGCGCTTGAAGACGTTGGTCCACCCGGAGGTGATGTAGCCGACGTGGGTGGCCACCTCGCTGAACGGGGCGTCGGATGCGCGCAGGAGGCCGGCCGCCAGGTCAGGTAGGTCAGTGGCGGCCGGCCGGTCAGCGTGGTGAAACGGCGGGAACCTCGTTGCCCAGCAGGTCGACGGCCGCGCGCGGCTCGGGGTGGCGGCCGAGCCTGGCCGTCAGGTGGATCATCTCGGGCAGGTCGCGGAGCAGTGACCGTCGGCGGGACACCATAGGAGGCGATCGCTCGGATCCTCGTTCCGATCAGTTCAACCCGACCGTGCGGCCTCGCTGGCCAAGATCGGACGCTCCGAACGGTGCGGTCTTGCGACTAGAACGCTCCAGCCCCTCTCAGCGCAGGTGCATCGGTCGTCTCCAGGGGTCCCAATCCATGGTGACGAGTCCGCCATAACGCTTGGCCAGTCTGCGGCGTAGGTCTTGGCTGAACGCGTTCGTTTCGACGACGACCCGGTTGAGCTCAGGTTCGATGTGCATCCCCGAGACCTCAGGTTCGTCGATCGGCCTGCCGTGTTCTCTGTCCTCCGTCAAGGTGGTCAGCGCCGTTTGGCTGTTCCGCACCGGTCGGACCTGGGGCACGATCCGGTACGGAAGGGGTTTCCCGTATGCCGTGTCCACTCCTGAGATCGGCGGGGAAGCCAGCTGTTGTCCTCGGGGTGTGGCGTAGGGGGCGACGAGCCGGTATGGCGCGTACAGGAGGTAGGGCGGGGCGAGATCGTGCGGGTAGCTCTCGGCCCGCCGCTGAGCGGCTTGTACGGCCTGATGGAAAGGCCCTATGCCCACGTCCGACCGGGGCGCCGGCGACCCCAGTGCGTAGTACACCTCCACCGCGTCATCTGCCGCTGGTTGCACGATCACTCGCCATCCACCTGGCAGGCACACAGGCACCGCCGTTACAGCGTAGACAGCGAACAGCGCCAAGCCGGCCTTCAGTCGCATGCGGGAAGAGCGCAAGGCACAAGCCCGCCCATGATCAGTTGCGCCGCCTTCTGTGAGGTGGAGCCGAAGCGCATCAGACTCCTGACAGGGGCACGCAGCGGGTACGGCCGCCAGGCACCTCAAAAGGCGACCCAGCAGTAGAGCAGCTGATCGTCTTCTCTCGCCCGCCGTGCGAGACCGACAAGCTCCTTGGTGAGCGACAGCATGTAACCGTCGTCATCGTCGGTGAAGCGGGAGAACTCCTCGATGGCTGCCCACTGCTCCGCCAGCATCGGCAGGCGGGCGTCGTCCACGCCGGCGAGCATGTCGCGAGCCTCAGCCGACAGCTCCATGATGCAGGACCCTTCCAGGTACGGGGAGTCTTCTGGCAGGGCATCCCACTCCTCGTCGCTGCGTGGCGCACCCTCCGGAGGTGGATACAGCACGACCACCTCGACCAGCCGCACGGAATAGTCGACCTGGCCGGCGAACGCGACGAGCTGGCCCAGGACCACTCCGGGGTCGATCCATTTGGTCACCACCACATCGAACTCCGGCAGTCCACACGAGGCATCGGCGGTCTCGCGGGGATGCTCAGGTTGAACGATCGCCGCGGCACGGTCCGCGGCACGGTAGTACTCGAAGAAGACGCCCACGTAATCGCTCCGGTCCCGGGTCCATGGCGAGATGACCGCCTGTTGGCACGTGGCGGACACGCTAGGGCCTGTTTTGTGGATCTCATAAGAGCCATAGCAGCAGGCAGGCGATGGTGACACCTGCCTGGTAGTGAACGGCGAGCTTGTCGTAGCGGGTGGCGATGCCTCTGAACTGTTTGAGCCGGTTG